>JASGDY010000097.1:0-39051 GCA_047606825.1 Chitinophagaceae bacterium | reverse complement strand
TTGCACTATCCCTCCGCAAGGTGCTCTCCAGCAGAGCTTGCTTCTGTTTCGTGCAATCCCACAAAAGTGGATAATAGATCAACACAAACCACAAATCCCCCACAAAAAACAGGCACATTTTTGTCCATTACGCCTCTTTTTTAAAAAATAAACAACAACCGATGGTGTGCCGCAAATTTCTTTATTAACAGCTTTCCCTATAGACTGCTTGCCAGCAGACGATAATGATTGGCGGTTGTAACAGAAACAACAGACCCACATGTTGTGTAAAAATTGTACTGATACTTTAAGAACCAAAATGTCATTTTATTTGGCTCTTTTTTAGTTGTGCTGGAAACTTTTGCGTCCTTTCCATAAGCCAGTACTGTCATGACCCGCATTAAATCGGTAATTAAATTTTCCTTTTCATGGTTATGATTTTTTATTATAGACCAAAAATAAAAAAATTCAGTATAACATAATTGGGTGCATTTACCTTCGGTGCCAGATGGTAAAAAATATATACAAGAAGGGTGTTTAACCCATCCATTCTCAATTCTCCGCTTTCAACTTCTTCTTCTCCGCCTGTTTCTCCGCGAGGGTTTTGGAAGGCTCCACCTCGGGCTGGTCCGGATCGCGGATATAGTCGTTGTAGTACATTTTGTAGAAAATAAAGAAATAGGAAATCAACAACGGTCCAAATATCAACCCCGACAACCCAAAATATTTCAGTCCCATGATGACACCCAGCACGGTAATGATAGGATGCACGTCCGCCATCTTTTTGGCCAACATAAACCGGATAACGTTGTCCACCGTTCCCAATATCAGCAGGCATATCGCCAGTACAGTCACGCCCTGCCATACCTGCCCTACAATAAACAAATAAATCGCAACCGGAATATAGATGACAGCCGAACCTACAACCGGTATGATAGACGCAAAGCCTGTCAACACGCCCCAAAGGCCAGCCTCAGGTACACCCGCGATGAGATACGCCACATATCCGCACAGACCTTGCGCCACGGCTATCAACGGAATCGCCAACGCATTGCTGAACGTCTGCTGTTTCAGTTCAGTGCTCAATATCCGTATATGCCGCGGTTCAAATGGCAGGTACCGTTCCAGCTGTTGCGCCAGACTCTTGTTTGTCAACAGAAAATAGAGGAAAAAATACATCATCGCCACCGATGACAGCGCATTGACGCCCGTATTGACAATCAACCCCAGTAGTTGTGTGGCCATAGCAGGTATCCTGTTCATCATTTCTTTAGAAAGTATGCTGTAACCAGTTTTTGCCTTGATGGTTGCATCGATGGATCTGATGTTGCCCAATATGGCAGCGGGATTGCTGAGTAATGCTGACAACTTGCCATACAACAGCGTGACAAATAAGGAAATAGGTAACAAAATGACAAAAAAGGAAAACACCATGATAATAATCGCAGAAAAAGAAGGTGAAAGCTTGCGTTTTGTCGTGAGCTTATTCACCATGCCCTTGGTCAGGATGTAGAAAATGATACTTCCAAGAAATGCGGTGAAAAACTCTATAAGACTGTAAAAAAGAAACACACCCAACAAGATAATCACGATCAGAAGTGTAAACTGTTTGGTATTTTTGTTGAAAGATGCGTTTTGCATGGTAAATGGTATGAAGATTGTTACCTAAAGCTTGAAAATTTATTGTAAAACCGAAACAAAAATATCTTTTTTTTGTTTGAATATTAATAACTTATCGCAATGAAGAAAGAGAATCAAAAACTATTGGCAGGATTGGTCATCGGCGCGGCAGCCGGCAGCGCACTCACAATCTTCCTACAAGGTGAAAGTGGAAAAAAGCTATTGTCCACCATCAAAGATACCGCCAAAAGCACAGGAGAGGAAGTCAAAGACGGCATTTCCTACGCACAGAGCGGGCTGGAATCTCTGTTGAAGAAAGGAAGAAAATTTTTGGAAGACCTGCGTGGTGACAAACGACTCACGATAGATGAGGAATTGGAAGAAATCTATTCGTAGCTGGAAAATAAAAGTGACGGGTTTGTACGTTCTAACGGTCTTTCATTATGGAAAAAAAACACTCCGAATTTTTTGCGCAATACCGATTCAGATTGATCAGCTACATCAACAACTTGGTGCTGCTGGGCAAGTTACAGGTAGCATCCAAGATGTCCAAACTGGTCTCCATGTTCGTCATCTGGACAGTCGTTGCCATCCTGGTGTCACTTGTGGTGCTGTTCGGCAGTTTTTGCGCGGCATATTTTTTCAGCGACCTATTCGACAGTAACATCAAAGGCTTTGGTCTTGTTGCGTTGATTTACATCGTTTTTGCATTGATTATCCTCTTCGTGGGCAGAAACGCCATCAAGAAGTTCATAAGCAACCAGATTACAAGTATTATTTTTGAACAAACGGCCGACGACGATGACAAAACAGAAGATTAAACTGGTCGAAAACCTGTCGTATATCGACAACATCGACGACCTACACGCCAAGATAAGGCAGACCAAGGCTGCGCTACGCATAGACAAAAAAGCGTTGCTCGAGGGTTCCAAGCATATTCCCGCCGAAGGCGTCAAAGCCCTCTTTGGCAACGCCATGCCGTTTTTTGCCAAAACCACAACCGCCGAAAAGACATGGAACCTCGTGCAGTCCCTCGTCGCCCTCTTTGTCCTCAATCCCAAAAAAGACGACTTCGAGGGCGCTTTTGACAAACGCTACATACAACACACCGCCAAGCAACTCGGTATCTATCTCGGGCTGAACCTTGTGCGTTCTTTCATCGCCAAAAGACAGAAGAAGGGTTGAACGTCTTACTTTTTTTACCATAAAATTGAAATACCATGAGATCCTTATTGTATATCATCGCAGTGTTAGCCGTCATCGGCTGGATTTTCGGATTTTTTGTTTACTCCGTAGGACATCTTATCCACCTACTTCTCGTCCTTGCCGTCATTTCCATATTACTGAGCATCATCTCCCCCAATAAATCGTAATCGTCCTGTATCTTTGTGAGCTAAACCAATTGTAAGAAACACGATTAGCGTTGCACAACCTGCGTTAGGCTTTTTTACATTTGACATTCTACTTTTTATTTGCAAAAAGCACCGTGGTTGGGAATAAGTAAAATTGTTAAAATAACATCTAGGGTCCTTGCTTGGATTGTCGTGGGCATCATGGTTTTTTTGGTGCTCATTGTTGTTCTTATACAACTCCCTTCCATACAGAACTGGGCAAAAGGAAAAGCCGTTACCTACCTCGAAAACAAGATACACACCAAGGTCTCCCTCGGGAAAATCAACCTCCGCCTTCTCGACGGCGTGCAACTCCGACAGCTCTACCTCGAAGACCGGAAAAAAGACACGCTCTTGTACGTCGGCGATTTCCGTCTCGACATTTCGGTATTGCAGTTGCTGCGCGGCAAGGTGATGATTTCCAATATCGTACTCGACAGCGCCGTCGCCAAGGTCTATCGCCAAAAGCCCGACACGGTTTACAATTTCCAATATATCATGGACGCTTTTGCCAGTGGCGACACCACACAAACGCCTGTCGATACAACATCTTCTTTTTTTGTCAATATCCAAAAACTCGCACTGAACAACATCCGTCTCGCTTTCCACGACGATTTACTGGGCATGGATGCCAAAGTCCACATTGGCAACCTCGCGACCAGCCTGCACAACTTTAACACCAAGACACTCAATACCGACATTCCGTCTTTTGTTTTGGGCAGCACGGATATCGCGTTTGAACAGTTCAAACCGCTGGTCGCACTCGCCAAAACGGACAACGGCACGGTCGTCGTGGCTACGCCAACGGATACGACGACGCACCCCATCCCGATGAAAATCGGCGAAATCGCTCTCGACAAAATCAAACTCCACTACAAGGACAATGTCGGCAATATGCTCGTGGACGGAAATCTCGGCACGCTGCATATCGTCTCCAACAAAATCGACATTGCGACCATGGACATAGACCTGTCCCAAATACAACTGGCGCAGACCCATTTCCGCGTCGATATCGGAAAATCCGAAGCCGCGCCAGTCAATAAAGACACGACGGCACCAGCCACCAAATGGCATTTTGGCATCGGGCAACTCAATATCGACCAGACCGACATCGCCTACAACGACTTGACCGCCAAACCCATCCAAAAAGGAATGGACTACGGTCATCTACATTTCAAAAACATCGCGCTGGAGGGCAAAGACTTTGACCTCACACCCGAACAATACAAAGGAGTCCTTACCAGCGGCAGCCTTTCCGAAAATGGTGGCCTCAACCTTAAAAAACTCCAAACATCTTTCGTTTACAACGACCACGGCGCGTCATTGGGCAAGCTTCTGTTGCAGACCGACAAGACCTTGCTGCGTGATTCGCTGACAGTGGCTTATCCATCGCTCGACGCGATTACCAAAGACCCCGGCGAAATGTTTCTCTACGCGCATCTTGCCAATACGTCCATCTATATGGGCGATATACTCAACGTCGCACCAATGCTCGCACCGTATATGGAAGGCTACCAAAACAGCACGTTCCGTCTCAACACGACGTTGCGTGGAAAGGTCAGGAACCTCTCGATTCCTAACCTGGAACTGCTCGGGCTCAACGATACTTACGTCAAACTTTCGGGTTCGATGCGTGGACTGCCCGATGCCAACAAAGCGTATTTTGATTTGAAGATAGACAGGCTGCATTCTACTTTGGAAGACATCAAGTCATTGATTCCTAAAGAGATGCATCCCGATTCGCTGATTCACGGCAAGGGACCGATAGACCTGCGCGCCGCCATCAAGGGCGGAATGTCCAATTTCAATATTCCTTACCTGCAACTGAAAGGGTTGCACAATACTTACGTGGACCTCTCCGCACGCGGCACGGGGCTGCCCAATATGAAAAAAGCGTATTTCAACGTCCATATCAATCGGTTCAATACTTCCGCGGCGGACATTGAGACGTTGGCGCCGCTGGGTTCCATCCCCAAGGACAAAATCCGCATTCCGCAAAACATCGCCGCTTCCGGTTATTTCCGTGGCGGTCTGGCGGCGATGAATACCGACCTGCACGTGCGCACCAGCAATGGCGACGCAACCGTCAAAGGCTTTTTGGACAAAAACGGGTTGTATGATTTTGCGCTCGGGCTAGATGGCTTGGATTTGGGGTATATCGCGCGGATGGACACGGTTTTGGGTAAGTTTACGCTGCACGCCGATGCCAAAGGTTCGGGGCTGGACCTCAACCACTTTGACAAAAACAAGCTGGTTTCGCGGTTCAATGCCAACGTCGTTTCGGCGGATATTTACGGTTATCCTTACCAAAATTTCAATACTTCCGGTTCAATCGAAAAAGGCATCGTCAGCGCGCAGACGGCGATTTTGGATTCCAATATCCGTTTCTCGATGGAGACGGTCGCCAATATCCTACCGCAATATCCTGCCGTACAGCTACATGCCAGCCTCGACACGCTCAACCTGCACAAGCTGCACCTCGTCAAAGACAAGATGGTCGTGACGGGTAAGTTCGACGCAGATTTTGCCAATACCGACCCCGACAACCTCAACGGCACATTCACGATGCGCCAGTTCCAGTACAAAAGCGATTCCCTCAACCTGAGGTTGGACAGCGTTTATTTCATCGCCAAAAACCACGATTCGGCGTTTAGCCAAATGATTTTCTTCGCCGACAGCATGGTCAAAATCGACCTGCACGGCCGATACAAACTGACGGAAATGGCGAGCGCCATCCAAAATTCCGTCATGAAATACTACACCATACCGGGTTACAAAACAACCAAAATAGCTCCGCAGGAATGGGCCATCAATGGCTATGTCGTTCCGCGAAAAGTACTGACGGACTTCCTGCCACAATTGAAAGGCAGCGATTCGCTGATACTGCGCGGTTATCTCCGCACGCAGGATTCCTCGTTCAACTTTGGAATGCGATCCAATAAGGTCAATTTCACGCCGCAACGGCTAAACGCTTTCAACTTGTGGGTGACGACCAACGGCGACGAGCTCAATTTTGGTACGGGTGCTAAAGAGATTTTGTCCAAAACATTCCATCTGTACAATACAGGTATTGGCGGTAAGATACGCAGGGACTCCATCACCTCTTTTGTCGGTACGACGGACTCTGCCAGCAAACCCTGGTATTACCTCGCCACGACATTTATCCAAAAAGACAGCGTCTACACGCTGAAAGTCAATCCCAAGGGGTTGATGCTCAACTATGTAAAATGGGACGCAACGCCCGACAACGAACTTGTCTACGACCCGAAAAACGGCATATTTGCACACGATTTTATATTGAGTACCGAAGGTCAGTCGCTCAAAATGCAATCCGTCGCCGATACTGCCAACAGTCCACTGGACATTGTTTTTGACAAGTTCAAAATACAGACGTTGACCAATGCCGCCAACCAGTCCAGCATTCCCATCGAGGGCAACCTCAACGGGTCGGCGCAGTTGCGCAATATTTTGACACATCCGATATTTGTTTCGGACATACACGCCGACAGTCTCGCGTATAACAAGCAACGGATTGGCGACCTCTCGTTGAAGGTTTCCAATGCGACAGGAGAGGACACGTACTCCTCCGAGATTGCGTTGACGGGCAACGATAATGACGTGCGCCTTACCGGCAACTATTACGAAAGCAACCAAGGTCTAGACCTCAACCTTGCGATGAACAAGCTCAACCTTGCCATTGTCCGGCCTTTTGCGGTGGGCTATCTCGACTCCATCGGCGGCTATATCAGTTCCGACCTATCCATCAAAGGCCGTATCGATACGCCTTTGCTCAACGGCAACCTGAAATTTAACAACGCGTATTTCGTCCCGACGATGACGGGTTCCAAATTGACTTTGTCCAATGAAAATATCGGCATCGACAACCAAGGGCTGCATTTCAACAACCTGACGATGCGCGACCCTCGGAACAATACCTTTAAGGTCAATGGCGACTTGCTGACCAAGAATTTCATGGATTATGGATTTAACCTGAATTTGAAAGCCAACAATTTTATGTTGATTGATGCGCCACAGTCGGAGGGACGGTTTTTCTATGGCAAGTTGGCGTTCAACACCGATATGAACTTGAAAGGCGACATGGATTCCCCGGAAGTCGGCGGCAACGTCAAAGTCAACAAAGAGACCGACTTTTCCATGGTCATGCCGTCCGACAATCCAGAAGTACAGGAACGTCAGGGCGTGGTCGCTTTTGTGACAGCTGACCAACGCAAAAAATTCCGCGAAACCCGTCCTAAACTGTTGACCGACTCCCTGACCAGCCAGTCGCAGATCAAAGGAATGTCCGTCAACCTGAACATCTCGACAGACTCTTCCGCAAAATTTGCGTTGATTATGGACGAGCGCTCAGGAGACGCGCTGCGCGTACAGGGTGTCGCCGATCTCGGTTTTGGCATCGACAAAAACGGCAAGATGAACATGACTGGCAACTATAACCTGACCAAAGGCAGCTATGTGTTGACGTTGGAAGTCATCAAAAAGACGTTTGACATACAGCGCGGCAGCACCATTACCTGGCTTGGCGACCCATTGGATGCCAATGCCAACATCACGGCGTTGTACAAGGTCAAGACCTCACCGGTGGACCTAATGTCCAGCCAGTTTCGAGACGAGGCATTGACCCCGTTTAAACAAACGTCGGTCTTTACTGTCAACCTTATCATGAAAAACAAACTGATGCAGCCAGACATCAGTTTTGATATCACTCTGCCGGACGAATCTTTGCAGTTGTACACCAATTCCAGTGCCCTCGACACCAAGTTGCAGGAAGTACGACAAGACCCTTCGGAAATGAACAAACAGGTTTTTGCACTATTGTTACTAGGCAGGTTTGTCGGGGAAAACCCCTTGCAGAGTGCAGGCGACGCGACGACGGTCGGTGACATGGCATTACAGACCGCATCGAGCCTATTGACCAGCCAAATCAACAAGCTCGCCGGCAACCTTATACAAGGCGTAGACCTCAACTTTGACCTCAACTCGGGAACCGATTATTCGAGCGGAGCCGCACAGTCCAGAACAGACTTGACCGTGGGCGTGTCCAAAAGACTTTTCAACGACAGGATACAGGTCAATGTGGGAAGCAATTTTGCCTTGCAGGGAACGAGCCAGGGACAGCAAGCCACCAATCTCGCTGGCGACGTTTCCGTGGACTACCGCCTGACACAGGACGGCCGCTACATCATGCGCGCCTACCGCAAAAACCTGTACGAAGGTGTCATCGAGGGACAGGTCGTGCGCACGGGCGTGGGCTTTGTATTTACCTTTGACTATGACCATTTCAAAGAGGCATTTATGTCCGCCAAGAAAAGCCGTCAGATGAAGAAGAAAGAGAAAAAAGAAGAGAAAAAACGCAAGGCTGCGGAAGAAAAGAAAGAACAGGAGGAAGAAAAAGAAATCAACCAGAACAATTAGTAAAGTCGTATGGATTTTATATTGTAAAAAAGGTTAAATCAATGAACGAACGAAACGGAAAGCAAATATCCTTTTTTGGAACAGACAGCAATACGGCAATTTTCGGCGTTGTACTGCGTTGGTCATCGTTGTGTCTTCGCTCCATTGCGTATTTGCATACAAAATTTTCTATACCTCTTATATTATTGGGGTGCATCGCCTTTTTCCTGACCAGTTGCTCCTCCACCAAAGGTTTGGAAAAAGAACAAAAGCTATACATGGGCTCGACCATCCATCTCAAAAACATGAGCGACAGCACCCCCATCAAAAACATTGACCTGGAAGAAGAACTAGGGGCCTTGCTACGTCCGGAACCCAATGGTTCACTATTGGGAATGCCCATCAAACTTTGGATTTACAACTGGGGCGGACCGGCTTCCAAAAAAGGGTTTTTCCGCAATATCTTCCACAAAATCGGTACGCCGCCCGTCGTCGCCTCCTACGGGGCACTCCAGAAAAACCGTGAAATCTTACAGAACAGACTGGAAAACAAAGGCTATTTCTGGGACTCCGTTACGGTCGATACCACTGTCAAAAAACGACGCCTGACCGCCACGTACAATGCTTACCTCGATTCACAATATTTCGTCCGAAAAGTCTCTTACGAGTTTGACACGATTACACCCATCGGCAAAACCCTGACACGGGTCACGCGTAACTGGCCACCACGAAAAGCCGGAAAACCTTACAGTCTTGACGATATATTGGGCGACCGCACACGTATAGACGCTTGGCTCAAACGTAGAGGATTCTATTATTTTGACCCTAACTATATCATCACGCTCGCCGATACGACCACCGGACACCACCAGGTCGATGAAGTCGTCAAGCTGAAAAACAGTACGCCCGCCGATATAAAAAAACAGTTCCGAATCAACGATATCGTCGTATTTTCCAACTACAACATCGGCACAGACACCACGCTGCGGTATCTCAACCGCTCGCCCAAGGATAGCGGATACTTGATTGTGGATTCCGCCAAAATCGTGAAACCCGTGGTCTTTGCCCGGCTGCTTGGTTTTAAAAAAGGCGAACTGTACAATAGCAACACACACAGCCTAGCCATGAACCGCTTAAGTTCTTTGGGTATGTACAAGTTTGTCAAACTGCGTTTTCAGGAAACCGACACGGTCAACAAGCCGGGTTACTGGCTCAACGCCTATTACTACCTCACGCCCGCCACCAAGAAATCCATCCGGTTTGAAACCTCCGGTTTTACCAAATCCAATTCGTCCAACGGTGGTGAGATGTCCATCAACTGGACCAACCGCAACCTGTTCCGAGGTGCGGAAGTCTTCAACGTCAAGCTATACGGAAGTCTGGAAAAACAGGTAATCTCCGGCGACAGTATTCCCAATATAAGTACCCGAAAAGTGGGCATACAGACCTCCATCACGATTCCGAGAATCATCGCGCCGGTTTTTTTCAAGACCAATCCCGACTTTGTGGCACAGACCAAGGTGCAGATGAGCTACGAGTTTTACACACGTTCCAGCCAATACACGCTCAACTCGTTCAATACGTCTTATGGCTTTGTGTGGCGACAGTCCGAGCTCAAGGAACACCAGCTCAATGTACTCTCCTTTACTTATGTGCGGCCGACGCATATCACCGACGCTTTCCAACTGGCACTCGACACCAATGTCATATTGCGCAGAAGCATCGAGAAACAGTTCATCATCGGCTCGACATACAACTATAATTATTCCACACTCAACAGTGCGGCGAGCGAAAGGAAAAAACATAATTTTTTCCTCAATGCCAACCTTGACCTTTCGGGCAACCTGCTCGGCATCATTACCGGTGCCGATGTCAACAAAGACAAAGAGAAAAAACTGTTCGGCACACCGTTTTCCCAATATATCCGTGGGGAGGTCAGTTTTGCACACTATATGAAAGTAGGGCGCAACGCCACGCTGGCAAGCCGTGTCATCGGCGGTCTTGGCTACTCCTGGGGCAACAGCACGACGATGCCGTTTTCCAGAAGTTTCTTCGTCGGCGGACCCAACGACCTACGAGCGTTTAGCATACGTTCGCTCGGGCCGGGCAGCTATTACGCCGGCAATCCGCGGAGTGCGCAATATTATCTTGGCGACCAGCCCGGTGACATGAAACTAGAACTCAATACGGAACTTCGAAAAAAGCTGTTCTCCATCGTCCAAGGAGCTGTCTTTGTAGATGCGGGCAACACCTGGCTTATCCGCAACGACCCGACACGTCCCGGTGGCAGATTTTCCAACCAGTTTTACAAGCAAGTGGCCATCGGTTCCGGTGCTGGTCTGCGCTTTGACGTAAGTGTATTGGTTTTGCGTGTAGATGTAGGTGTGCCGTTGCGCGGACCGGTCAGTGCCTCCGACGGCTTCCTGTGGCATTTCAGAAACATGAGCTGGAGCTGGGTACAGAGCAACTGGATTTGGAATATCGCGATTGGATATCCTTTCTGATGAAGGGGAAATGGCAAAAGTAAAAAAGACCGTTCGGTTTGTTATGACATCACTTTAAAGTCAGTTTCTTCTCTTTTTTTATTTTTACTTTTTTACTTATAGAATATGATAAACTACAACCAAAAAATATTCAAACCGATACACAATACCGAAAACAGCGAGACTTCCAGTGAAACGACTTTTTATTACAGGCAGGAAGGCAATATCCTAACTTCCGAATATGCAGGAGGCAAAATCAAAATCGGACATCTGATTGGCTTGATCGATGACAATGGGCATATTGATATGCGTTACCATCAGGTCAATGAAAAAGGGGAATTAATGACGGGGTTCTGCCAGTCGAAACCGGAAATCCTTGAAAACGGAAAAATAAGATTACACGAAACATGGGAATGGACTTCCGGCGACAAATCAAAAGGAAGTTCTGTCCTTGAGGAGCAATAGAACAATTGTCTTACACTATTGGGTCTTTATAACCTTTCAATTGTTTTTATCCTTAATTTTATACTATGGAACGCATAATTATCGAAGTTGACAATGATATCGCCATTGCCTGGCGTAAGGCATCTCCCATGTTGCGGGCGAAGCTTGAAAAAGAAATCGAATGGCGGATAACGCAGCGCATCCGAGAATCCCAAAAAATGAAATTCCAACAATTGTTGGACGAGGTTCGGGATGAAGCCTCGACTAACGGACTTACGCAGGAAGCCCTTGACGACATTCTCAATGAAGAAAGCTAAATTTGTTTTTGACACCAATGCATTGGTAAGCGGGCTGCTTCTAAAAAGTAGTACCAATGCCATGGCATTTGACAAAGCGCGAGAAACGGGTATTATTCTTACCTCGCATTCTATTAATAAGGAAATTGCAGATGTTTTTCTTCGGAAAAAATTTGACAAATATGTATCATTTGATAAAAGGCTTGAATTATTAAACATGCTTTCTGTCGAATTAGTGCTATGGCCAATAACATCGCGAACAATCGTTAATGTCTGTAGAGACGCCAAAGATGACAAATTTTTAGAACTAGCCATTTTCGCTCAGGCATCTTGCATTGTTTCTGGCGACAAAGACTTATTGACACTGCATCCTTATAGAGGAATACACATTATCAACGCTGCCGATTTTTTGTCCATGTCTTTTTAGGTAGCATTTTCCATTCTTTATTGATAAAATTTTTTACCAAAAACAACTTATTTTTACCGCAACCATCATCCCTCCACCATGCGGAAAACTTTTTTGTTTCTTTTGTTTCTAGGATTTTCAACCATCGACACTTATGCGCAGACTTCCAACGCAAAAGCCCAACAATATGTCCATACATTATTGAAAAAAATGCCGCTGGACGAAAAAATCAACCAGCTCTCCACCGTATTTGGTTGGGAAATGTACCACAAACAGGGAAAGCAGGTCGGCATCTCCGACAAATTCAAAAACGCCCAATACAAACCTGGAATGCTCTGGGGAACGCTGCGTGCGGACCCTTGGACAAAGGTCACGTTGAAAACCGGGCTGAACTATACGCAATCCGTGGATGCGACCAACGCGCTGCAAAAAGCATCCATAGAAAGCACACCTTCCAAAATCCCGATGTTGCTGGCAGAGGAAGGTGCTCACGGCGTGATGGCAATCGGCACGACCGTTTTCCCGACGGCAATCGGACAGGCTTCGACTTTTGACACCGCCATCATCCGAAAAATGGGCGAAACCATCGCTGCCGAGACGCGCGCTCTAGGTTCGCACGTTGTATATGGACCAATATTGGACTTGGCTCGCGAACTGCGGTGGTCACGTGTGGAGGAAACTTTTGGCGAAGACCCGGAACTAGTTTCGCAGATGGGCGTTGCCATGGTCAAAGGTTTGCAAAACGGTCCCTACAAAACCATCGCCACACTCAAGCATTTTGCAGCTTACGGTATGTCCGACGGCGGACAAAACGGCGGACCGACGACGCTGGGTAAGCGCGACCTGATGGAAAATATTTTGTACCCGTTCCGTGCGGCGGTCAAGGCGGGCGCGGGTTCCGTGATGAGCTCGTACAACTCGATTGACGGCGTTCCTTGTTCGGGTGATGGTTGGTTGATGGATGCGTTGCTGCGTAAAGAGTGGGGCTTTCGAGGATTTACGGTTTCGGATTTGGGAAGCATTGACGGACTGTATTCGACGCACCAGGTAGTGCCGACACCACAGGCCGGTGCGGCATTGGCACTGAAAGCTGGACTAGACACAGACCTAGGCGGCAACGGTTTTGGAAAAAATATCAAAAAAGCATTGACGGACGGTCTGATCACAACCCCCGACATCGACACGGCATTGAGCCGTTTGCTATTGGCAAAATACGGGCTTGGACTTTTCCAAAATCCATACAACAATCCCGCAACAGCCGAAAAAATCGTCCACCAACCCGCATTTGTCGCACTCACCAAACAACTCGCCCGCGAATCCATTGTACTATTGAAAAACGATACTGTCAACGGTAAGGCATTGTTGCCGCTTTCGTCCGATATAAAACGCTTAGCGGTTATAGGACCGAATGCCGACAACCTGTACAACCAACTCGGTGACTACACCGCACCGCAGGACAGCAGCAAAATCATCACAGTCCTACAAGGGTTGAAAAACCATCTTCCACACACACAAATCCAATATGTAAAAGGCTGTGCCATACGTGACAGTTCATTGAACGAAATTGCCCAAGCGGTCGATGCAGCCAACAACAGCGATGCCGTCGTGGTCGTATTGGGGGGCTCGAGTGCGCGTGATTTCAAGACCGACTACAAAGAAACCGGTGCAGCCAACGTGACGGCAACCAACGGCAAAGAACCCGTCAGCGACATGGAAAGTGGCGAAGGTTATGACCGTACTTCTTTGGATTTAATGGGTTTACAACAGAAACTTTTACAAAAATTAGTAGCGACAGGCAAGCCGATTGTATTGGTTTTGATAGAAGGGCGACCACTCAATATCAACTGGGCAAAGGACAATGTTACATCCATCGTCAACGCTTGGTACCCGGGCGAACAAGGCGGCAACGCGATGGCAGATGTGCTGTTGGGCAACTATAATCCGGCAGGGAGACTACCCGTTTCCATTCCTCGTTCCGTGGGTCAGTTACCTGTTTTTTACAACTACAAAAAACCGGTCAAACATAGATATGTCGAGGAAGAAGCGACTCCCATTTATAGTTTTGGATATGGATTGAGCTACACGCATTTTAGTTATAGCAACCTCCAACTCATCAGCACCAAAATCCACGGCAAAATAGCCATCAATATTGGTTTTACGGTAACGAACGATGGCATGGTCGATGGAGATGAAGTACCACAAGTGTACATCCACCAACGCTACGCTTCGGTCGTGCATCCTGTCAAACAGTTACGTGCTTTTTCCAGAATACATTTAAAAGCCGGGGAAAGTAGAACAATACTATTTTCTATCGGTGAAGAACAATTGCAGACTTGGGGCATCGACGAAAAATGGAGCGTGGAACCAGGAGAATATGAAATCCAGATTGGGAAAAGTTCAGATAATATTCAGTTGCAGGAAACAATGCGGTTGTAAATAACATGATTACAAAAGAGCCAAAATCAATTTCAAATTAGTTTACCTGCATTTTGCATATCCCAATTCTTCCAAAAAACCAAAATCTTGGAAAAATTTCCCTTTTTAACTTATCCACATCATCTTGTTAATACTCCATTAACTTGGTGTATAAGCCCAGTTTTTCAAAAAATTTTTGTGGAGAGAAAGAGAACAAAAACAGCCATTTTTAGCAAGATTTTGAAAACAGAGCAATTTCACACTTTTTTTCGGCTGTTAATTCACAGTCAGTTTTTGTTAATATTCAAGTAACATCATGAATGTGGAACGTGGATTGTCCATTTGTGGATAAACCTCCACTTCTAAATGTAAAATAAACGTCATTTTTGTTGGGAATAAAATGTGGATATTTGTGTGTAAATAGGAAGTTATTCAGTCGCGCATTTGTGAACAAACTAGTTATCCCGATATCCACATACATAATAGTAATAGAAGATTATATAAATAAAAGAATATTATAAAATACTACGGCAGATATGAACATCAATATTGATTTGGAAGAAATTGAGACGAAAGGTTTTCTGGACGTTGAGATAGACCCGACCTTGGATTTGTTTGAGGAAATCAATAAACTCAAAAAGGAAAAGAATGCGGTTATTTTGGCGCATTTCTATCAGGACGGTGATATACAGGATATTGCAGATTACATCGGTGACAGTCTGGGATTAGCACAGACTGCGGCTAAAACGGATGCCGATATGATTGTGTTTGCGGGTGTACATTTTATGGCCGAAACGGCAAAAATTCTTAATCCAACCAAGAAAGTGGTCTTGCCGGACTTGAATGCAGGATGCTCCTTGGCGGACAGTGCGCCCGCGGATGCGTTTCGCAGGTTCAAGGCGCAATATCCAGACCATATAGTCGTTTCCTATATCAACTGCACAGCAGAAATAAAGGCGTTGAGCGACATTATATGTACGAGTAGCAATGCTAAGGCGATTATTGATAGCGTTTCGGAAGACCAGCCGATTATATTTGCACCCGATAAAAATCTGGGTGCATATATCAACAAGGTTACGGGGCGCAATATGGTCTTGTGGAACGGTTCGTGCATGGTGCATGAGATTTTCAGTTTGGAGAAGATTCTGCGCCTTAAAACCCGTCATCCGGAGGCAAAAGTGTTGGCACATCCAGAGTGTGAGGAAGCTGTCCTGCAAGTTTCGGATTTCGTTGGAAGTACTACACAGATTTTGAAATATGCACAAAGAGATGATTGTCAGACTTTTATTGTTGTTACAGAGACTGGTATTCTTCACCAGATGATGAAGGATAGTCCAGACAAAACCTTTATTCCTGCACCCCCAGACAATGGTTGTGCCTGCAATGACTGTCCGCACATGAAACTCAATACTTTGGAAAAACTTTATCTCTGCATGAAATATGAACAGCCAGAATTGTTGATGGATGAGACTTTGCGTGTCGCTGCCAAGAAACCTATTGAGAGAATGCTGGAAATAAGTAAGGCTGCGGGATTGATAGGGTAGTTTTTTAGTGAATAGGGAAGATATATAAAAGCTGTAAAAAATTGCTTTTTTAGTTTTCTAACTGTTTTTTCTTATATATTTCTACAAATGGGTCGTTGAAGACCCTGTTCTTTTTTTGCAGATAAGTGTCTTTTGCGTTTTTGATGTATTTACCGAGTGCGATGTCATTCATCGTGGAGAGCGAATAATAGTCAGGTCGGTATTCTTTCATGAATATATCTAGGTCTATACTGTCCAGTTGCGTCAGTTCGGCGACCAGTTTTCTGGTGAATCTGTGGTTGACGTATTTGTATTGTTCCTCGTCGATAATGTTACGTTTGTATATTTCTTGTCGTTTGTTGTATCCGAAGCGGAAAGCATTGATTAATGCATCCAGGTCAATACCTACGCCAAAAGTTCCTTCTGGTGCAGTTCCTAAACGAAACCCACCTTTGTCTGGATGGAATATTTTATCGTAAGCTAATCTATTCTCTATGGAATCTTGACGGTATGTTTTGTTAAAAACTGTGACGGGAGACAGCCAGTGTTTGTCATCAGTCAGGGGAGATTTGATGCTTAAACCGACATTGAACTGGTAGGTGTATTTTATCGTATCGACGGGATATTTTAGTGTGTTTTTTCCATTGTAGTTAAACCAAATGGAATCTTTTTTTCCATTGACGCGAATATTGTAGTTGCCAATTGAATCTGTCATTGTCCTAAATCCGGAAGAAGTCAACACTTCCACGTTTGGAATGGGGACATAACGTGTCTCATCATATATTTTTCCTTCAATACTACTCTGTGCAAAATTGTTTTTACATAGGAATAGGAGCAATAAGATATAAATAATCCGCTTTGACATTTTTTTACTGTTCGATATTTCAGGTTGTAATATTACGTGCGTTGTCTCGTTGTTGGTAATAAAGAATGTTTAAAATTGTTTTTTAAATAATGATTGCCGACAAAGGGAACAAAATATAATTTTTGCGCTTTTGGTAGCATAATATCGTATATAACTATACTTTTAGTTATCTTCCCATATAAACCATTAATATTTGTATGTCGCTGGGATTGACACCGCTGATACGGCTTGCCTGACCTAAAGTTTGCGGACGTATCTGTGAAAGTTTGAGCATGGATTCTTTTCGTAACGCAGATATTTTGCTGTAATCGAAATTGTCCGGAATACGGAGGTTTTCCATTTGACTCATTCTTTCCACGAGTTCTTCTTCTTTTTCGATGTATCTTTCGTATTTTATTTGGATTTCAGCTTGTTCGATGTCTTCGTCGGAATAGGCTGTTGTTGTTTCCTGCAAAGAGGATACGGAAGCGATAATAGGTTTTAATGCAACATCTGGACGTAACAATATTTTAGAGGCTTTTTGTTTTTCCGTCAGTGGAGCGGAATCTACTTCTGCCAGGTAAGAATTGATTTCATTTGGTTGTATGCTGGTGTTACGTAGTGCATCGACAATAATATGTACGGCTTCTTTTTTTCTTTCGACTTTTTTCATTCTTTCTTCCGTAGCCAAACCTATTTTGTAACTCATCGGAGTAAGGCGGATATCGGCATTGTCTTGGCGCAGCAAAGTCCTATATTCGGCACGGCTGGTAAACATGCGGTAAGGTTCTTTTGTTCCTTTGTTTACAAGGTCGTCTATCAACACGCCGATATAAGCTTCGTTTCTTTTCAAGGTAAACGTTTCTTTTTCTTTTATTTTCCTGTCCGCGTTGATGCCTGCCATCAGACCTTGGCAAGCTGCTTCTTCATAACCTGTCGTACCGTTAATCTGTCCAGCAAAGAAAAGATTGTCCACCAGTTTTGTTTCCAGCGAAAGTTTCAACTGGGTAGGAGGGAAGTAATCATATTCGATGGCATAACCTGGACGGAAAATCTTCACGTTTTCAAATCCAGGAATTTGTTTCAGTGCCTTGTATTGTACTTCTTCGGGAAGCGAAGTGGAAAATCCGTTGACATAGATTTCTACGGTATTGAAACCTTCCGGTTCTACGAATATCTGGTGTTTTTCTTTGTCGGCGAAGCGGTTTATCTTGTCTTCGATGCTTGGGCAGTAACGGGGACCTACACCTTCTATACGACCAGCGTACATCGGACTTTTGTCAAAGCCTGTTTTCAATATTTCGTGTACCGTTGTGTTGGTGTACGTGATATGGCAACTCCTTTGTTTTTCTGGGCTTATTCTATTTATGTCCAGAAAGGAAAACCCTGTGATATTGTCGTCGCCTTTCTGTTCTTCCATTTTCGAGAAGTCCAGACTTCTGGCATCCACACGTGGCGGCGTACCCGTTTTTAGTCTGTCGCTTTCAAAACCGATATTGTTGAGCTGTTCAGTGATGCCAGTAGCACCTCTTTCTGCAATGCGACCACCGCCAAATTGTTTTTCGCCGATATGGATAACACCGTTGAGGAAAGTTCCGCTCGTAATGATGACTGCTTTTGACTTGATTTGGTGTCCCATTTGGGTCGTTACGCCACAAGCTTTGTCGTTTTCAATCAATATTCCCGTTACCATGTCTTGGTAAAAGTCCACATTGGGTGTCTGCTCCAGCATTTCACGCCAAGTTGTGGCAAACATCATCCTGTCGCTTTGGACTCTTGGGCTCCACATGGCAGGACCCTTGCTGCGGTTCAGCATACGGAACTGAATCATGCTTTTGTCTGTTACGATGCCGCTATAACCGCCCAGTGCGTCGATTTCTCTTACAATCTGACCTTTGGCAATGCCGCCCATGGCAGGATTACAGCTCATCTGAGCGATGACTTGCAGGTTCATTGTGATTAACAAGACCTTGTTACCCAGATTTGCCGCCGCCGCCGCCGCTTCACAACCTGCGTGACCAGCACCTGCAACTATTATATCGTATTCTCGAAACATATTTATATTCTAAGTATGCAAAGTTAGAATAAAAGTAATAGGTAATGGTAAAAAATAGAGGTTCCACGTGGAACCTCTATTTTTATATTGTACGTTGCATAGAAAGGTATAATAGTTTAAGTGGGGACCGTATAGTTGTTTTTTATGTAGGTAGGTAGATGTATTATTCAACATTGTTTTCCTGTCATAGAATTGTATATTTCTATGGTTCGAAATAATATGCTATATGGTATGTTTCACGTGAAACATTCGGTTTTTATTTTTTCTTTGTCTTGTTATGATGATGGATGTAAAAGTCTTCCTTGCTCCGCATTATTTTACTGTCTTTGTCTGTCTTATCCTTGTAGCCACAGAGATGGAGCGCTCCATGGAATATAACGCGTAGTTTTTCGTTTTTTAGAGGTTGTTTGAGTTTTACCGCGTTGTCTTTTATACGGTCGATACTGATATAGACTTCGCCAATGGTTTCCTTCTTGGTTTCACTTAGGTCAAATGTTACAATGTCTGTATAAAAATCATGTTGTAGAAATTGTCTGTTGACATCCAAAAGATATTCATCTGAACAGAATATGTAGTCAATATGGTTTAATTTTTTCTTTTCTAATTTGAATATATACTCAACGGTTGCTTTGATATTTGTCTTGTCAGCAATGTTTAATTGTCTGTCTGCATAATGGAAGAATACTTTTTTCATCTATGTTTTATTTGAATTGTCAAAATTCGGAAATATTTTAAATTAATCTTTTTCAAATCTAAAACACGCTTAACTTAGCATCTTATAGAAGTAGTTACATGAAAAAACTTTCGGAATTAAGGCTGGGCGACAAGGCTATCATTAAGGAATTTGTCAATGATGAAATATTTATCAAATTAATGGAAATGGGTTGTATCCCAGGGGAATTGGTCAAAGTAGAACAGATTGCTCCTCTTGGGGATCCGATATCCATCATTGTTGTCGGATACCATTTGAGTTTACGTATTTCGGAAGCAGAAAATATATTGGTCGAACAATGCTAGTCCAGGCATAGAACGTATCGGGAGCAAAAAGACAAAAGTAAAAATAGCTAACGCACCACAAACTGTGTGTCTACAATAATTAAAGGCATTGCTAACCAAATAGGGGTTTGGAAGATATTTTCGATGTAATAATCTGATTTTCAATAGATGTTTTTAAAAAATCGCTCAATATCTCTACATAATTAGCAATACCTAATTAAATTAGACAAAAAGCTACTAAGCTCTATGAAAAAGTGTGATTTCTGGTCTTCCAAGTTGTATAAGTAGACAAACCAATAAATGGAGGAGCTCTTTTCTATTATATTTCGCAGCGTATTCGTTTAATCTTTAATCCTCCATTTTTGCTTTTCATTTTTTACTTTTGCCTTCATGAAAATCGGTTTGTATTTTGGTTCTTTTAATCCTATTCATATCGGACATTTGATTGTAGCACAGCACGTGCTGGACAATACGGATTTGGATAGGGTTTGGTTTGTGGTTTCTCCTCAAAACCCTTTCAAGCCTTCTAAGACCCTGTTGAACGAATATGATCGGCTTGATTTGGTAAAACTCGCCCTCGAAGACAATTTTTCCATGGAAACCTGCGACATTGAATTTAAACTTCCAAAACCATCCTATACCATCGACACGCTTGCCTATCTAAAAGAGAAATATCCATCGCATATTTTTACAATCATTATGGGATCGGACAGTTACCAAAATATAGATAAATGGAAAAATGCCGAAATCCTTATTGACCAATATCTTTTCATCGTCTATCCCAGACCAGGGGCTGATGTAGAAGCAAAATCTGATAAAACAATTGTTTTGCAGGATACGCCATCCTTGCAAATATCCGCTTCGCTTATTCGAGCAAATATCCGAAGCAAAAAATCAGTCCGTTACCTTTTGACAGAGAAAATATGGAAAGAAATACAAAGGCAAGGTTATTACCTTAATTAAAACTAAAATAATAGTTTAACAAAATTAAAAATGTACTTTATATTTTTCCTAAGGTTTTAGAGTACATTTGTCACTTTTAAATTATTTATTTTTGGTAATCTGTTTGTTTGGATTTTAAAACCGATATTGTAGCACAAAAATCATTGAATATTTCCGGAATGAAGAAATACATTTTTATTGTAGTAATTGCACTTTTTTCCTCTTTTAACGTGGTAAAAGCCCAGATCGAAGAACGCGACTCAACGCAAAAGTTAAATGATTTAGTCAATCAAGCCCAAAGGCAGAGAGAGGAATCTCTACCTAAGAAAAAACGTATCAACAAATATAGCAATGTGGATCTCAGCAAGCGGCCGCATGACCATTTCATTATTGGTTTTGCTGTTGCCGGAGTTGACGGAGGGAACGATTCCACCTCGACCAAAGGTTTTTCTAGGCAGGTCGACATCGCATTTATGTTGGACAAACCATTGTCTAACCCCCATTTTAGCGTAGGTTACGGTCTTGGGTTCATGGGGACAAACCTGTTTTACAACGACAAATATCTCAATATCAAATCACAGACAACAACATTGCCTTTTGATGACCAGAAATATAGCAAGTTTAAGTTGGTGCTGAACTATCTGGAAATACCTTTGGAAATTCGTTATGCCAAGAATATGGAGCAGCCACAAAAAGGCTTAAAAATCACAGCGGGTATCAAGGCTGGGTGGCTTTTGAAAGCCTATACCAAGGGAAAGAACGCTTTGAGCGGTTCATCTTCCTTGTATGGTAGCGGATATGTACAGAAGGAAGTGGACAAAAGATTTTTCAACACTACGATGTTGACCGGAACCTTTAGGGTCGGTCTGGGTGCATTTTCGGTATTTGGGAACTATTCGTTATTGAGTATGTTGAAATCCGGAGCAGGTCCTACGATGCGTCCTTATGCCGTCGGCTTTGCTATTAGTGGATTGTAGTGTTCAATTAAAGCAAGAGGATACACCCTATATTAAAACGGACAGCTTTATTTTTAAACCATGTGGTTTCTAGGTTTGTCAAGCCGGAAACCACATGGTTTAATTTTTTTTACCTTTGTTCCAAACACTAGTTACTTGATAATAGATAAAAATAAAAAAGTAAAGGAGGCCGAAAAGGCTGTCCTTGTGGGTCTGATGCAGCAAGGTCAGACCGAAGAACAAATAAACGAATATCTGGATGAACTGGCTTTTCTAGCAGAGACGGCGGGAGCACGTGCCATCAAGCGTTTTTACCAAAGGATGGAGCGTCCGGACAGCCGTACTTTTGTGGGAAGCGGAAAACTACAGGAAATAAAAGCATACGTCAAGGCCAAACAGGCCGATGTTGTACTGTTTGACGATGAACTTACCGGAGCGCAGATCAACAACATACAAAAGGAAATAGAGACCAAAGTCATTGACCGCAGCAACCTTATCCTGGATATTTTTGCGGGAAGGGCACGGACAGCACAGGCGCGTGTACAAGTTGAGCTTGCCCAATACCAGTATTTGCTTCCACGGCTCAAAGGGATGTGGACACACTTGGAGCGTCAGGGTGGTGGCATTGGTTCGCGAGGTCCCGGGGAAACGGAAATAGAAACGGACCGTCGCCTTGTCAAAGATAAAATTGCCTTCCTCCGTGGTAAATTGAAAGAAATAGACAAACAGGCTTTTACCCAACGAAAAGAACGCGGTGAACACATACGCGTTTCTCTTGTAGGTTATACGAATGTGGGAAAAAGTACAATGATGAACCTATTGAGCAAAAGCGATGTTTTTTCTGAAAACAAGCTGTTTGCCACGCTCGATACCACTACCAGAAAAATCGTTTATGAAAATACACCGTTCCTTTTGAGTGATACGGTCGGTTTTATACGAAAGCTTCCGCACCACTTGGTAGAAAGTTTCAAAAGTACGCTGGACGAAGTACGTGAGGCCGACATATTATTGCATGTTGTGGATATTTCGCATCCACAGCACGAGGAGCAAATCGCAGTCGTGAACAAGACATTGCAGGAACTAAAAGCTTTTGAAAAACCAATCATCATGGTTTTCAATAAAATGGATCTTTATGCCGAAAAAACATTTGACCCATGGCTGGGCGAAGACGTTAAAAAACAACTCGAGGAAGAACTTTTCCAAAAATGGAGTAACATTACCGAAGGCAACAGCATTTTCATTTCCGCTACAGAAAGAGAAAACATCGATGTGTTAAGAATGAAGATTTTGGAAAAAGTACGGGACTTGTACAAAATACGCTATCCTTACAAAACGGTTTATTATTGACACTGACGACTGTAGGGACAAGGTTGATTTCCCTTTCCCGTTTTGTCCACACGCAAGCTCCGCTTTTCTCAGAAGAATGCGTCGTTGGCCGTACCCAACACGGTTATAAGCGGACTGCCGGAGACTTAACGATTGAGGGACTTATATATTCTATTACAAACATGTAAATCGATGTTCTATATACATGTATATATTATTATTTAAAAAATATATTAAAAACCGACACCATACTTTACATTTTTAATAAAGGTTAATTTTTTTTCAATATCTTTCATAGGTAAATAAAAACTTTTCTAACTATGGATCATTGGAGTAAAGAATATATAAAAAATGCATCTATTTATGATGAAATGCGGCTCGAAAACGGGACGATAAGGGTGCCTTATGAGAAAGTGGACGAATACATCAGGCAGTTCGATGCTTCTTCTTTTAAAGAAAAGGAAAAAATCGCGGCCGACCTATTCATGAACAGGGGCATTACTTTCACCGTTTATAGCGAAAAAGAAGGAATCGAGCGGATATTTCCGTTCGATATCATCCCAAGAATCATCACCGCTTCGGAATGGTCAACCATAGAAACGGGGATTAAGCAACGGCTTAGGGCATTGAACCTTTTTCTGAAAGACGTGTATGGTAAGCAACAGATAATTCTTGACGGCATAGTGCCTGCCGAGTTGATAACCAGTTGTCCACATTACAACCGTGATGTTTTTGGTATCCGGCTACCCCATGACATTTACGTACATATTGCGGGCATTGACTTGATCAGGGATGCCAGTGGTGAGTTTTACGTACTGGAAGACAACCTCCGGACGCCCAGCGGTGTAAGCTATATGCTGGAAAACAGGGAGATAACCAAAAGGATATTTCCCCACCTGATTACCGAAAACAAGGTCAGAAGCATATCGGACTACCCCACACTTTTGCATAAAGTGTTAACTTCCGTCGCGCCGCGCAACATGAACAATCCTACGGTCGTATTGCTTACGCCCGGCATTTACAACAGTGCCTATTATGAGCATAGTTTCCTCGCCAAGTACATGGGCATAGAATTGGTGGAAGGGCGCGACCTCGTCGTACAGGATCAGCACGTCTATATGAAATCGACAAGTGGCCTGAGGCAGGTTGATGTCATCTACCGACGTGTGGACGATGATTTTCTGGATCCACTTTCTTTTAGGGCTGACAGCACGCTAGGTGTGGCGGGTTTGATGAGTGTTGTCCGCAAAGGCAATGTCAACATAGCCAACGCCGTCGGCAACGGCGTTGCCGACGACAAGGCCGTCTATACCTATGTACCCAAGATGATAAAATATTACCTCAACGAAGAGCCAATATTGAAAAACGTGCCGACGTATAGTATGGAAAATGAAGACGAGCGCGCGTACACGATTGCCAATTTCAGAAAAATGGTCATCAAAAAGACCAATGAAAGCGGAGGCTATGGTCTCGTAATGGGAGACAAGGCGAGCGACGAAGAAATAGTCGCAACGATAAAAGCCGTCAACGAAGCACCGAGGAATTTTATTGCCCAGCCCATTGTTTCGTTAAGTACGGCACCTTGTTTCATTGACGACAAGCTACAGGCTCGCCACGTAGACCTGCGTCCGTATGCCCTATGCGGTCCCAATGGGATAGACATTGTCCCCGGTGGGTTGACAAGGGTTGCTTTAAAAGAAGGAAGCAAAGTCGTCAATTCCTCACAGGGCGGAGGTAGCAAAGACACTTGGGTTTTGAACGAAGATTAATTAAGCTAATAAACATTACTTAACAATAGAAAACAGTCAACATATATGTTAGCAAGAACTGCCGATAGTTTATATTGGATGACCCGCTATATGGAGCGCGTTGATCTCATATTGCGTGTCCTTTCCAATGGGTTTTATGTAAGTTATGATATCAATGACCGACAGCATTTTGACTGGTCTGCCATTGTCAGGATATTTTGCTATCTGCCGGAAGAGCAATTCAGCGAAGTGTCTTCCAGTGCAGACAATGTACTGCGCCAACTACTGACCATGGACGGCAACAATTCTCTTAGGGTATTGGTTACAAAGGCACGCGAAAACGCACGCGGTACGCAGGATCTACTTACCCGCGAAGTGTGGGAGGCCATAAACGAGATATACCATTCTGTCAATTGCCTTGATATAGAAAAAGCCATCGCCACAGGCGAACAGATGGCGTTGTTGATCAAGCAGATGGACGAAAGCAGGATTTATTACGGCGTGTTTGAAAATACCATGTCCAGGGGAGAAGGTTGGAATTTCATGAACCTCGGACGGTTTATAGAACGAGCCATACAGACGCTCAATTTTGCAGAAACCAAGTTCAATGTTTTTTTGAAAGAAAAAACAGAAGATACCAATAACATTCTTTATTGGAAAAACCTGTTACTGAACCTAAGTGGCTATGAACTCTACCTTAAAGCTTACCGAGGCGGAAACCACGAGGAAAACATCATCGACATGGTATTCCTAAATGAATTTTTTCCAAAAAGCCTGGCGTACACTGCCAACAAGATACAGATATACATTACCAATATCCTAAGGGAAAACAACAACGTCAACAATAAAAAAATCAAAAGGAAAACTGGGATGCTGTTTGCAAAAATCAGATATACCGACATTGAGTCCATACAGCAAAAGGGTGTAATTGTTTTCATAGAAGAACTCAAAGCCGACCTGTATGAATTGAGCCAGTTGATTGGACAAAGCTTCTTCTCGTATTACTAATCCAAACAGAGCAACAAAATGCCGATATACAATATCAGACATATCACACAATACCAATATGACGCACCCGTGATTGACAGCGTCAACCAACTGAAGATATACCCCGTCCATGGGATTGACCAAAATGTCATATATCAGGATGTGACCGTAACACATGACCCTGAAATGCAATTTTTCATTGATTATTGGGGCAACCGTGTAGGTGTATTCAGTATCAACGAGCCACATACGCACATGGTCATCGACAGCAAAATAACGGTGGACACCGAGTCTCCTGCGTTACGCTTGATGAAACCTCTTCCAGAAATCACGCGGTTTGATTATACCAAACCGTTTGTTATCCAATCGAATGACATCGTTGACGATATTTTGGCACAGGCACCTAAAAACATACACAAAAGAACGCTTACAGAATGGTGCAGTCAATACATCTACGATAATTTCCGTTATCGGAAGGGTTCTACGACCATAGAGACCACCATAGACGAAATCCTGGAAAAGAGACAGGGCGTGTGTCAGGACTTCGCCCACCTGTTGCTGCACCTGTTACGCAGCTTGGGCATTACTGCCCGATATGTGACCGGCTATCTTTGTCCCAACAGGAACGGCATGCGTGGACAAGGTGCTACACATGCTTGGGTAGAAGCGTGGACGGACGAATATGGTTGGCATGGCATCGACCCGACCAACAATATGTGGGTAACGGACACGCATGTCAAACTAGCCGTGGGTAGGCATTTCGATGACTGTTCACCCGTGAAAGGCTCTTTTAAGGGCATCGCCAACCAACGAATGAAAGCCATTGTTAGCGTTGGTTTTGAAGACGGTCATGTCATTGAGGAAGACAATGAAGTAGAATTGCTCCAGCAAAAAGTCCAGACGCCGATAGTCGTTTCCGAACAGTTTGAGATGCAGCAACAGTAGTAAGTAACTAAAATACGGCTTTTCCCCCAACAAAAACAATGAGGTGTTTATGCGTTAGAGTAATTTGCCATGTACTGATTTTATGCAGCGGGAAATAGATACCACGACGGGTTTTCTGTCGTGGATTGACCGCTAATCTTCGCACCACACGGAGGATATTAAGTATTGCCATAAATGTCCCACCGACATTACGGTATTCCGTATTTCTACGCTGGAAGCCCGTTTATTTTACCGAAGTTTTTGTCATGTTTATCCACAAAGGCAAAAGGAATATGCAAGTTTGGCACGCTTTTCATAATAGAAAAGAAAGATGCGAGGGGTGATAAGCCCGAGAAAGTAAAAAGACGGCAGTAAAAAGATGGCAGTAAAAAGATGGCTTACAGCCATTGCTCCAAAAGCCTTTTTACGGTTGACACCGCATCGGATTATTGTTGAACAAATAAAATTCAAGGACATGAAAAAGGTAATTTACACATCACTGGCAATTGTTTGTATAGGAATCTTTTCAGCAGCGAAAGCACAAGTTCACATCGGTATCAGCATCGGTACCCCTGTCCCTGTCGCTCCCGTATGGGTTCCTGCCGGTTCGGCAAGCCCGTATTATTATTTTCCTGACATCAATTGCTACTATGACATGGGCGTTGGCCAATATGTGTATTTCGAAAACAACAGATGGCTGTACAGCCGGGCCGTTCCTGCAAGATTTGCAAGATACGATTTCCGTAGAGGGTGTGCCATGCCTGTGAACCGTAGCGTGTTTATGAGACGTGGTGTCCCCGCATATCGGGATGGTGGTAGACAGGGCTTTGCCAACAACAATTATGTCATGCAAGGTCGCGGTGGAAGAAATTACGGCCGTGACCATGGAAATGGACATTGGCACAGATAAGTAAAAAAGCGTAGCCACAAAGAAAAACAATAGCCGTTTATCAATGCGATTGATAAAATATAAGGGCAAAAAGAGGGCATCCGGAAAGATGCCCTCTTTTTGTTTGTGGAAGGATGTGCCGTATTTTGCGTAAAAAAGTATAAAACCGTGCCATCCAAAACACTAAGACAAGTCGCCAAGGCTGTTTCTATCCTAGGGCATCCGTTGCTGACCATTTCGGTGCTGGTCTACTATTTGTCGCACAGGGAACTACCTTCATGGAAAGCCGATATTGTCTCGGGCATCATCATCGGCGGTATCGCTGTTCCTATCATTTTGCATAATGCCTGGAAAACGGGAAGAGGGAAATACGCCAATTTCGACGTTTCTGACCAGGGACAGCGGCGTGGTTTTTTCATTTTTGTCATGGGTTTGTTGGCGGTCGTGTCGTTGTATTGCTG
Organism: Chitinophagaceae bacterium; assembly: GCA_047606825.1. Taxonomy (GTDB): domain Bacteria; phylum Bacteroidota; class Bacteroidia; order Chitinophagales; family Chitinophagaceae; genus Rhizosphaericola. Next base: position 10,953 of record JASGDY010000097.1, on the reverse strand, counting down.
GTGGATGCAGATAACGACGGCATTGGTGTACAGCATGTGGATTTTTTGGGTGATGGTTGCAGTGTTTGCCATTGTCAACCGAAAGTACAAGATATCCCTACATGCCGGGGTCAATTTTTACATTGCGGCGATATTGTTGCCTTATGGCTGGGAATCGGGGTTGTGTGTATTGCTGTTGGCGGTGTTGGTGGCGGCTTCGCGGTTGGTGTTGGGCAGGCATACCTTGTTTGAAATCGTTGTCGGTGCTAGTATTGGTTTTGCTTTTGGCTGGGTCAACACAATACTTTTATAAGAAAATATACGCGTCAATTTTAGTGTAAGTTAACGTCGTTGATTTCCTTGTTAGTGGATGCCCAGCTTGTCCAGTACGACCTTCGCCATTTTGTAAAAAGCCTCGTGCGTATAGCCTGCGATGTGTGGCGTGACGATGACATTGGGTTGTGTGCTGAGCCATAGTAGTTCTTCCTTTTGCGTAGCGGTGAATGTATCGAGTTTTTCATTTTCCAAAACATCTAGTGCGGCAGCTTTAACCAGGCCTTTTTGCAAGGCGCGTATGACAGCACTCGTGTCCGTCACCTTGCCACGGCAACAGGAAAGGAAATAAGGCTTCCGCTGCATCTTGGAAAAGAAATCGTCGTTGGCATAGTGGAACGTTTCACCCGTCAATGGGATGTTCATGCTGATGACGTCCGCATTTGCCAATATGTCTTCGGGCGTGGTCTCCTTGATATTGCCGATTCCGAACCCAAATTTGTACTTGTCGTGTGCCAATATGTTGACGCCAAAGGACGACAACACCCGGGCAAAGGCCGGTCCCGTATGGCCAAAACCGATGATGCCGACCGTCCTGCCCGACAGTTCGTCCCCTCTGTTGGCATCGCGTATCCAATCACCGTCGGCGACTTCGTTGGCACTTTTGTGGATGTTGTTCATCAGGCTGAGAAGCAAGCCCAGGCTATGCTCACCGACTGCGTTGCAGTTGCCCTCGGGACTGCTTTCGCATTGGATGCCTTTGCTCTGCGCGTAAGGTACGTCGATGAGTTCCATGCCGCTTCCAAGGCGACCGACCCATTTCAGGTATGGCGCGGCATCGATGATGGAACGGTCCACAACGATACGTGTGGTGATGACTAATCCTGTCAGGTCGTGCGCTAGTTCTTGTACTTGTTGTTTGGTTATATTGGGTTGGTAGTTCACATCATAGCCGTTCCTTTCCAATGTTTCGATAAGATATGGATGGGCTTTGGCGGTGATTAATGCTTTTTTGTTCACGGTATCTTGGATATTAATGTTCATTTTCGGGGTGTAAAGGTAAGTTCAATTTGATGATTTGGACATTTACTTCCACAATCACCGAAAGTCAATATATTTATCTTATGAAACGTTTCTTACTGTCAATAGGGTTTTTCCTAACAATACATACCTGTTTTGCCCAGAAAAAAACAGCGGACTTGATTGTCTATAACGCAAAAGTATATACAGTCAACACCCGATTTGATATTACGCAAGCGTTTGCTGTTCGGGATGGAAAGTTTTTGGAGGTGGGCCCATCCTACAAAATCCTACAAAACTATACGTCGTCGAAAATGATTGACGCGGCCGGAAAAGCCATCTATCCAGGTTTTATCGATGCGCATGCACATTTTGTAGGCTATGCACAGAACCTGCAAAGTGCCAACCTTGTCGGGACGGAAAGCTGGGACGCGGTATTGCAAACCATGAAAACCTTTGCCGACAAGCATCTGGACGGTTGGCTGCTGGGAAGCGGCTGGGACCAGAACGACTGGCCGTCGCAACAGTTTCCCACAAAAGAACAGCTTGACCGATTGTTTCCCAACCGTCCTGTCGTACTGGAACGCATCGACGGACACGCCGTCATCGCCAACCAAAAAGCTCTGGACATTGCGGGTGTTGACGGAAGGGAAAAGGTGTCTGGCGGTATGATTGTATTGGAAAAAGGAAAACCAACGGGTGTATTGGTCGACAACGCGATGGATTTGGTTCGTTCCAAGATACCGAACCCCACGTCGAACCAGATGGTGGAACTGCTGGACCAAGCACAAAAAAATTGTTTCGCCCTAGGGCTGACGACGGTCGATGATTGTGGACTTGATTTTGAGGTTGCCTTGCAACTGGACAGTCTGCAAAAAGCCGGACTGCTCAAGATGCGCATGTACGTCCTGTTGTCAGACGCTCAAAAAAATTTCGATTTTCTTTTCCGGCGCGGCATTGTCAAAACCGACCGTATGGACATCCGCGGCTTCAAAGTCTATGCCGATGGCGCTTTGGGGTCGCGCGGTGCGTGTTTGTTGCAACCGTATTCCGACGCGCCGACACAGACAGGATTTTTGCTCAATTCTATCGAACACTATAAAAAAATTGCGGAAACGCTTGCCAACTATCCTTTCCAGATGTGTACCCACGCCATCGGAGACTCTGCCAACCGTGTGCTGTTGGACGTATACGCGTCTGTATTGAAAGGAAAAAACGACCGGAGATGGCGTATCGAACACGCGCAAGTCGTCAGCAAAACAGACATAGAAAAGTTTGGGAAATACAGCATCATCCCATCCGTGCAACCCACCCACGCGACAAGCGACATGTATTGGGCTGGCGAACGTCTCGGCAAGGAACGTATCAAAACAGCCTACGCCTATCAGGATTTACTGCAACAAAACGGTTGGCTGCCGTTGGGAACGGATTTTCCGGTGGAGCATATCAACCCGATGTTTACTTTTTACGCGGCGGTCGCAAGACAGGACCAGAAAGGTTTTCCGAAAGACGGCTTCCAAAAAGAAAACGCGCTGACACGTGAACAAGCACTGCGCGGCATGACGATATGGGCCGCCAAAGCCAATTTTGAGGAAAGGGAAAAAGGTAGCATCCAAAAAGATAAACTTGCAGACTTCGTTATATTGGACAACGACCTGATGACCGCGCCGTCCACCGAACTCTACAAAATAAAACCAATCGCCACGTATCTTGGCGGTGAAAAAGTGTATAGCGGGGATTGAGAAAACGTTTAAACAACAAACAGGTCTATGTGATATTTGATATTGAATGGATAATTTTTTTAATCATAAAAAATTATCCATTCAATACACCGTCAATCCATGCCATCTTACTATAATAATCAAAAGGAAAATTTTTTGGAAATATTTCCTGATAGTTGAGCATAAGTTGCTTAACACGGTTCATTTCGCTATAAGCCTCGTCCCTGCTTAGTTGTAGCAATAGCTGCGCACGCAGGTAAGCAAGGTCAACCTGTATTTTAACTAATTGGTCGTCCAATAATAATAAAGGACCGGATTTGTTGTATAGTTTTTCCAATATCGTTTCGTCGATGTTTTTATTTAGTTCAGCAAGCGCTTCTTCTGGTTTTTCAAGCGTCAAGCCTTTCGCTCGCGTCAATAGCTGCACCAGTACCTGAATGTTTCTTGTTATTAAATCTCTTTCCAGCATGGAAAACTATTTATGATTTGTGAATGATGATTTGTAAAAAGCTTGTCTTAAAAAAATCGTATGTATTCATTACCAAATTTTCAAATTACCAAATCATCAAATTAAAATGCTTCTCCTAATGAAAAATATATGCCACCCTGTCTTTTTTCGCCAGGAACCTTCTGTCCCCAGCCATAATCGATACGCACACTCAGGCTTCTTTCCAAGTCGAAGAAATAGCGCAAACCACCGCCATAGTTGGGTTTCAGGTTGCCACTGAAATTACTCACACCATAAACCGAACCTACGCCGCCAAATACCGCCACACCAAATCTAGGAACAAAGCGATAACGCAGTTCCGACTGCACCGCCGCATAGTTGCGGTCATTGTACCGACCTTGGTAATAACCGCGCATCATCTGGTCACTACCTAATCGTTGCATCATATAAAAAGGAGCATCGTGTGATGTCAAAGCATTATAAATGCCGTTGAAACCCAATACCAGCTTGTTGTTCAGAGGTTGGAAATAGCGGTAGTTAAACTGTATGATGCCGCCATCATAGTTTTCTCCACCGAAGAAATCGGGGACATAGTTTAAACTAAGTTTGGCAAACTGACCTTTCGTGGAATAAGTGTTGGTGTTGCGCGTGTCGATAAATTGTTCAATGCCGAAGGAGATATATTTGCCGCCTTCTTTTCCGTCAAGATTGGAGCTTTCGTAAATTCCGCCCGGTTCTTTGTCCGTGTATTTAAAATGTTCAAATTCCGTGACGAAACCTAAATAATAACTGTCAAACATCCGTTTGTCCGCCGCAAGTATCAGGCGGAAACGTTTTTCATTGATAAGGTTTTTGTCGGCTTTCAGTGTATTGGCACCGATACCGTAAAAATTGTAGGGAAAATCAGCATATCGGATTTCGTTGTATAATCGGTAATCGTTGTTTTTGGTCCATATTTCCGAAATCAGTTTTACGGACGTCTGCTTCTTTTCCGTATATGAAATGCTGGTTTCCACTGTGCTGTTTTTTATAGCCGTGTCCTGTCTGTCGGTGTAAAAGGAATAAAGTCCGGTCACGCCGACTTTCGCGCCAGTTTCCTGCGCATACGAAAAATTAGGTAACGGTATAAAGGATGGTTTGCGTGTCGTATCCTTTTCGTTGGAAAGGTATTTATGCAAAAGCTTTTTTACGAAACCTATCTGGGCCGAGGATTTCTGTAAACAACAAAAATGCAACGAAGCCAAAACCAAAATCCTGCCGATTGTCCTTTTATTGAAATGTAAAAACATGCGCCAAAATTAGGCAAAGAGCCGATATTCTCCCCTCGCTCCCGCTTTTTTCTTAAATTTGCCTCCACCATGCCCGAAGCATAAAACCGGGCAAAAAATCTGAATAATGACGATTTCGTACAATTGGTTGAATGATTATCTGCCGGAAAAGATAGAACCGGAAAAACTTTCCAAAATACTGACTTCCGTGGGTCTCGAAGTGGAATCCCTGGAACATTATGAAAGTATCAAAGGCGGTCTCGAAGGTCTCGTCGTGGGCGAAGTATTGACCTGTGAAGACCATGCCAACTCCGATCATCTGCACGTAACCACTGTCAATATCGGCGAAGGAGAACCGTTGCAGATTGTCTGCGGTGCACCCAATGTCGCTGCGGGACAAAAGGTCGTCGTCGCAACCGTTGGCTCTACGATTTATCCGATTTCCGGTGAACCGATGACCATGCGCAAAGCCAAAATCCGTGGTGTGGAAAGCTTTGGGATGCTCTGTGCTGCCGACGAAATCGGTGTGGGCGAAAGCCACGACGGCATTATGGTATTGCCCGAGGATTCCAAACCAGGAACCAAAATAGTGGAACTGTTCAATGTGTATAAAGATTTTTTGTTTGAAATAGGTCTTACGCCCAACCACATGGACGCGATGAGCCATATAGGCACGGCGCGCGACGTGTGTGCTTATCTGTCGAGGCATCAGTCCAAAGATATACGGCTGCACTCCACGTCTTTAAACAGTTTTGCAGTGGACAACCATGACCTTAACATCGGTATTGAAATCGAAAACAAGGAAGACTGCCAGCGTTATTCGGGGCTGTGCCTGACCGATGTCAAGATTGCGCCCTCTCCCGTGTGGATGCAGGAAAAACTGAAAGCCGTCGGCGTGCGCCCCATCAACAACGTTGTCGACATTACCAATTATGTCTTGCAGGAATACGGTCAACCCCTACACGCTTTTGACGCAGACAAAATCAATGGTGGAAAAATCATCGTCAAAAATCTTTCCGAAGGAACGAAGTTCACAACTTTGGACGACAAGGAAAGGACGTTGAAAACAACTGACTTGATGATTTGCGACGAAAAGGGCGGTTTGTGCATCGCCGGCGTTTTTGGTGGCAAGGAAAGCGGTATTTCTGAAACGACGACCAATATATTTTTGGAAAGTGCGTGGTTCAAGCCGACGACTATCCGAAAAACGTCCATGAGCCACGGACTGCGTACCGACGCCGCGCAGCATTTTGAAAAAGGTGCGGATATTTCCATCACGACCACCGCATTGAAGAGGGCTGCGCTGTTGCTCAAGGAATTTGCAGGCGCCAAAATCAGTTCAGACATCAAGGACATCTATCCTAATCCAAAAGAAGAAAAACAGATTTGCCTCAAATACCATTACCTCAAAAAACTCAGCGGCAAAAACTACCATCCCGACACCATCAAAAGGATATTGACCGCCCTCGGATTCGCGCTGGTCAAGGAGGGCATGGACGAGATTTGGATTTCCGTGCCGTACAACAAGCCGGACATTACGTTGCCCGCCGACGTGGTCGAGGAGATTTTGCGTATCGACGGCCTGGACAATATCGAGATTCCGGGTTCCATGCATATTACCCCGTCGGTTGACGCGTTACAAGTCAAGCTGGACATCCAGGAAAAAATTGCCAACTATCTGGTCGGGCAAGGTTTCCACGAAATCATCACCAACCCGATTACCAATAGCGCATACTATTCCGAGGAAGTCTTGCAGCACGCCGTCAAGATGCTCAACAGTCTGACTGCTGAACTCAACATTTTGCGTCCGTCCATGTTGGAAACCGGTCTAGAAGTCATCAGCTACAACATGAAACGCAAACAGCAGAACCTGCAACTGTTTGAACTCGGCAAAAACTACTCCACCGACGGCATCGGCCAATACAGGGAACAGGAAAGACTCGCGCTCTACATCACCGGAAAAACCAAGGAAGACGACTGGATTTCCAAAGGGAAAACCTTTGATTTCTACCATGCCAAAGGTATCGTCAACGCCATCGTCACACTCAACGGACTGGACAAAATCAGCTATAAAAAAGAAGACGACAACTCCCTTTCTTTTGAAGTGGAAAAAAAGAAAATAGGTTTTGTTACCAATGTTTCTAAAGAAAAATTGGATGGTTTCGATATCAAAAATCCTGTTTTTTATATTGAACTCGACATCCAAAACCTCGTCGCCCTGGTCGCTTCCAAAAAAATTGTTTACAAAGAAGTCTCCAAATTCCCTGTCGTATCACGCGACTTGGCAATGGTCGTGGACAAGCAGGTCAACTACGACCAGATTGACAGTATTATCAAAAAATCCAATTTAAATAAGTTGGAAGCCGTGCGCCTGTTTGATATTTTTGAAAATGAAAAACTCGGAAACAACAAAAAATCCATTGCCGTCAACTTCTCTTTCCAGGACACGGAAAAAACCCTGACCGACAAGGAAATCGACGCTATGGTACAAAAATTGATTTCCGGTTTTGAGAAGGAAATAAGCGCAGAAATCAGAAAATAGTTTCGCAATGTCCACAGAATCGCAAATCGCCATCGTCGAAGAAAAGTTGCAGGCACTTCTCACCCGTTACAAAAGGTTGCAGAAAGAAAACGCCAACCTGAAGGCCGAACTGCATGATGCTTCCACCAAGCTGGCCGTCAGCCTAAAGGAGAACGAGAGCCTGCACCAGAAACGCGACGTTTCCAACATCGGCGTTTCCCAATGGACCCCCACCGAGAAACAAAACCTCCAAAGACGCATCGACGGCTATCTCAAGGACATCGAGAAATGTATGGCGTTGTTGAATGCGTAATTGCAAAAAGACCGGAAACTTTAAAGTTCCGGCCTTTTTATATTGGATAATATCAACAAGGTAGCGCATTGTTTGAGTTGGTGGGAGGGGACAAAGAACTGCTTCAATGCAGGCTGATTACTTTCGTCATTGTCCATTTACCGTTATCATTTTTCCAAACAATAACGAACTTGCTGGGACGAGAAACGGACTTTTCAGAAAGGTTATGGAAACGGTGCTGTCCTATTTCTATAGCGCCATAGCCCGGAACCGGAGAAACCTCGATGCTACCATTCACCAAAATACGCTGTACTTTTCCACAGATATATTTTCGGGTATCGGCCAGAATTTTTTCTTTGGAAGTTTCCAGTCCGCCTTTGTCGTGGAAAAATTCAATGGTATCGTTGTAAAAATTCTTTTGTGTTTCCATGTCGCAATTATTGTATGCTTGGAAGAACAAACTGTCTAAGCCGACCACTTTTTTGTAAAGTTCAGCTTGTGAGATTTGCTGTGCTTGTCCTTTCCCTGTAACGAGGAAGAATGCCAATAAAAGGAGGTTCAATTTTTTCATGGATGGGTCGTATGTGCATGGTGAAACAAGAAAAAAACCAACAAAACTTTGGGTTTTCTATTCCGGTTGCTGCCAGTCAAGTTGCAAGGATGCACTTGTCCAGCGGCGCAATTTGTTGCAAAGTGCATTGTCGTTTTCCAGTTTGGTTCCGTAGGACGGAATCATCTGTTTCAGCTTTGCGTCCCAGCCGCCCTTGAATTTTTCGGGGAAACATTGCTTGAGCAATTTCAACATGATGGAAACCGAAGTGGAAGCTCCGGGAGATGCGCCCAACAAGGCAGAGACAGAGCCGTCGGCAGCGGTCACGACTTCCGTCCCGAACTGCAAGATGCCACCTTTCTGTGGGTCGTTCTTGATGACCTGTACGCGCTGTCCGGCGATTTCCACTTTCCAGTCCTCGTCGATGGCGTTAGGCATGAAATCCTGCAAGGAGTGGACACGTTTACTAAAAGACAGTGTTACTTGCTGTATCAGGTATTTCAACAGGCCAAAGTTGGTTAGGCCGACTTTCAGCATCGGGATGATATTGGACCATTTGATGGTGCGGAAGAGGTCGCAGTAGGAACCACGTTTCAGGAACTTGGTGGAAAATCCGGCGTAGGGTCCGAACAGCAATGCTTCCTGACCATCTATGATACGCGTATCTAGGTGCGGAACGCTCATCGGTGGCGCACCGACCGAAGCTTTTCCGTAGACCTTGGCGTGGTGGCGTTTGATGATGTCGGGGTTGGTGCATACAAGCCATTGGCCGCCGACCGGGAAACCGCCAAAACCCTTGGACTCCGGGATGCCCGTCTTTTGCAGAAGATGCAAAGAACCCCCGCCCGCGCCGATGAACACAAATTTTGCGAACACGAAATGCTTGATGCCCGTTTCCAGGTTACGGACGGACAGTTTCCATCGGCCATCTTCGGTACGCTTGATATTTTCCGTTTCAAAATTATAGGCAACACCGAAGCCGTCCTTCTTTTCCAAAGAGGCAATCAAGCTGCGGGTGAGTGCGCCAAAGTTGACGTCCGTGCCGAGGTTGGTATGCGTTGCCGCCACGGCCTGCCGCGGGCTTCTGCCTTCCATGACCAGCGGCATCCATTCTTCCATTTTTTGGTGGTCGGTGGAAAATTCCATCCCTTTGAAAAGCTGGTACTGTTGCAAGGCCTCAAATCTTTTTCTCAGATATTCCACGTTGTCCTGGTCCCACACAAAACTCATGTGCGGTGTCGTGCGGATAAAGGATTTTGGATTGTCAAGTTCTCCTTTGTCCACAAGGTAGGACCAGAATTGTCTGCTTACCTCAAACTGTTCCATGATATCGACGGCCTTGGAAGCATCGATGGAGCCATCGCTTTTTTCCGGTGTATAGTTCAGTTCACAAAGTGCGGAGTGTCCTGTTCCGGCATTGTTCCAAGCGTCTGAACTTTCCTGTGAAGCCGATTCCAGCCTTTCAAACATCTGGATGCGGAGGGAAGGGTCTAATTCTTTCAGAATAGTTCCCAAGGTAGCACTCATGATTCCTGCACCTATAAGGACTACGTCTGGCGTAGCATCAAATAAATTATCCATAACGATCTTACTTGTAATTCCAAAATTCGGCTTTAAAGGTACTTCTAAAACGGAAATTTTGGTCTAATAATTAAATATTATCGTTTTTCATATCTCAGGCAGCATCAGTTTTTTCCATTTGGAAACGATACGGATGACCACAACGACTACGATGCAGAGCAGCATGTTGGTATTGCGGTCGACACCAAGAAACGGTGCGGTTACGTATATCATGCCGCCAATCGTGCTGGCCGTGGCATAGAGTTCCCCTTTTTTCAATAGGGAAGGAACGGCGTTACTGATGACATCTGCCACCAGCCCGCCAAAGGTGGAGGTGACGACACCCATCAGTACCGCATAAGCAGGATTGATGTTGTTGTCCAACGCGGCCTCGATTCCCACGACGGTGTATAGTCCGAGGCCGATTGCGTCCATGAAAAAAATCATTTTTTTGTAGCGGATTACCCGCCGTTTAAACAGGAAAACACTCAATGTTCCCGACAATACCAGTACCATCGATATGTTGTCGTTGAGCCAGCGCACGCGGTTGCCCATCAATATGTCACGGACGCTACCGCCACCATACGCCATGACGAGTGCCATGACGATGCCTCCAAAAAAATCCATGTGGACAACCCGGGCCTTCAATGCTCCGGTACAGGAAAAAACAAATATACCTACGTATATGATGATGTCTAAGGTGGTCATCGGACGTGTCGTATTGGAAAATTGTGGCAAAGGTAGTATGTAGTATTAAGTAAAAAGTAAAAAACCAAAAGGTAAAAAACGGAACACATGGTTTCGAATAGCGGGTAGCAGACCTCGACCAATAGACTATACCGTGCAAAGGATAAAATTGGTGATCGGGACCGTCAGGGTTTAATACACTTGCAATGTGAATAAAAAACGAAGCCTCGGCAGTTGCCGAGGCTTCGTTATAGGGTAAGGTATTGTTAATCTAACGTGAGTTCGGGATAAAAAAAAGTCATAATAATTTGATTTTAAATAAATGATGTTCTTTTGCCTTGATGTAAAAGAACCAAAAAATCAAGACGGTATTGAATTGACTAAAAATCAACGCATAAGTCGGAAACAAAAGAAACGCACTCCGCTTCGCTACGCTCAGACAACTTTTATTTCTGTCGACTTATTTCATTGATTTTCTTAACGTTAATTCAACAAGGTCGCTTCCAAAATACATATTGCCTTATCCCGAACTCACGTTATACGATTTTGATTTATATTTTAGACCAAAAATCCATTTGTGCTGTTCGGGATTTGCAATCCCGAACGCTTATCCGTGCATTTGCAATGCACTGCT
>JASGDY010000096.1:0-9235 GCA_047606825.1 Chitinophagaceae bacterium | reverse complement strand
CATTAAAAAGAGAAGGCATCGGTTGGTATCCGATGCCTTCTCTTTTTGGGTGGGTAGGTTTTACGATAATGAAATTCAATATAGACCAATAGTTTTTATTACTCCGCTCTTCAGGATTTGTAATCTTGAAGCAGTATCGGCGGATTTACAATCCTCAAATAGCATTGCATTGCAAATGCACGGATAAGCGTTCGGGATTGCAAATCCCGAACAGCACAAATGGATTTTTGGTCTAAAATATAAATCAAAATCGTATTATTTTTCTAATGCGGGTTGCATTTTCTTTTTTGATTTTTTTCCTTTGAGCCACCATATCAGGAAACCTGTGATCGGGAGAGACGTACATATAAGCCCAGAGATAAACGTCAATAACTTGCCGAGCTGTCCCATCCATGCACCCATGTGCAGTTGCCATACGGTGTTTTCTATGTATTCACCTTTGAGGCTGGCGGGCGGTATGGAGAGCGGTGCGCCCGTGTATTTGTCAAATACCGCGATATGGGGGTTTTCTGCACTTTTGAGTCCCATGTTTGTCGCGGTCATGACCATGTAGAAGCCTAAGGAGTCGGCGTTGTAGGTCCATAGCTGGGCCATTTTTTGTTTGGGATGTCGTGCAAATTCATTTTCAAGAAGCGGATACGCTGCCACCGCCGTTTTGCCAAAGTCCGCTTTGGGCATTTTTTTCTGCCACTTGACCTCGATGTCGCCGCCGAAGATTTTGGCTGTCGTGACTGCAACAGGTTGGAATGCAATGATCAATCCGGTGATGGTCAGTGCCAATGCCAGCAGGGAAGAATAAAAACCGAGTACGTTATGCAAGTCATAGTTGACGCGTTTGAACTTGGCGTTCCATTTGATTTTGAAACTGGCGTCGCGTGTGTGTTTGTTCCACTTCTTGGGCCACCAGAGGATGATGCCCGATATGATTTCTATCAGGAAGATGACCGTGGCGATGTCCACGATCCAGGTGCCAGGGCCGTGCCATAGGAGGGAGGCGTGCAGGTGTGCTGCCACGAAGAAAAAATTGGCAGCTTTGTCGTTTTTGAGCACTCGGCCTGTGTATGGGTCCAGATACATAAACGACAGACCTTTTCCTCTGGCAAAAATCCTCAACCGGAGGGTTCGGCGTGGGTCTTTGTACACGGTTGCTTCTGAAACCATGATTTTCGGATTTTGTTTCTTCAGGTTAGCGAGTACCGTCTCGAGTGGTATTTTTTCGTTTTTCACGGTTTCCACGTAGCGGCTTTTTCCGGCAGACCATTCGATGATTTCATCGGCGTACACGACGATTGTTCCGGTCAGGGCGACAAAGACCAATAAGATACCTGCGAAAATACCCAGCCAGAGGTGCAGCCATGCGTTGACGCGGCTAAAGATTGATTTTTTGGATTTGGTTTTGTTCATAAAAAGAAATTGAGAATTGAGAATGTTGACGCAGCTTTTCTGCTAATGCTATACTTTATACTTCACGTAGGATAAAATATATATTGAAAAAAGTTAACACCTCACCGTCATTCCCGCGTAGGCCGGAATCTGATATACAATACATCGGATTCCCGCCTACGCGGGAATGACGGTGAGGTGTTAATCATTTATTTAGGTTTTAATTGCCCGAGTGCATTACATATTTTTATGCAGCGTACAATATAATAAAAACAAGCAAGCACAACCCATTTTACTGGGTTGTGCCTACTGAAATGAAATGTTTATCTGTAAAGCATTTGGTTTTTTCCTCGTGCTTCAAATCAAACTTTATACCTCTTGCCTCACTAGAACCTGTAAGTTACGTTGAACGCCAACATCCTAGTAGGTCCGGCCATGAGCCAAGAGTTGAATGTATAGTATTTCTCGTTGGTGATATTGTCTATCTTGGCAGTCAGTCTAAACTTGGCGGCATCGTAGAATACGCTTGCGCCAAACACCTTGTAACCGTTCAGGGTGATGGTATTGAGGTTATTGGTATAAGAGCTGCTCTGTCCGTTGCCACCTGCACCAAAGCCAAATCCTTTCAATACACCGGAAGTGAAGCCATAGTTGGCCCAGATGTTCCCGGCATGGTAGGGTGCACCTTCCACTCTGTTGCCTTCGATTGTTGCCTGGCTTGTTCCATAGTATTTAGAATACCGGATGTCATTGTAACCATAACCCATTGCAATATTCAGCCCCGGGATAGGGTTGGCAAGTATGTCAAAGTCAACGCCACGGCTTTTCTGCGTATTGTCCTGGACATAGTAAGTCGTGCCGGAAACAGCGCGTGCAACGTTTTTGACTTTGATGTCGTAGTAGCTGACCGTACCTGTCAGGCGGTGGTGGAACACGTCAAACTTGAAACCACTTTCCCACTGGTTGGCATATTCGGGCTTGAGTATATTGCCAAGGGAGTCGACGTAGCTGACATTGTTGTAGCCATTGTTGTAGTTGCCGTAGACGGAGAGCGCGTTTTCGATGATTTCGTAAGACAGTCCCAGTTTAGGGGAGTAGCTGGTCTGTTGGTAACCGTCGACCAACACAAATCTGTTGATACGCAGACTTGCCATCAACAACAACCTGTCCGTAATGTTCAGTACTTCGGATACGTAGGCGCCATAGCTGTTTTGCAAAGACCTGCTGCCACTATAGGTTATACGGGAGCCAATACTGTCGACTCTGGCTTTCTTGATGAGTTTTTGGGCGAAGGTAGCCGTAGCATAAATCGTGTCGTAGACAACTGTTCCCCTAGCTTGGCCTACATTGGACCTAAGGTAATCGAGCCCTATCAGTAACCTGTTGCGCATGGAACCGATTTTGAAATCACCAATGAAGTTTTGCTGGAACTGCTGTTCATATAGCTGGCTGTAAGGCACTTCCAGGATGTTTCTGGTAATCCTAGCTGTGTCGGTAGAGGAAGATTTGTTCGCAACCAGATTGATATAGTGCGTCTCGTTGTTGCTTCTGGCTACCGAAAAATTGGTCTGTGAGATCCATTTGTCGGAAAGCTTATACTCTGCCTGACCCATGACAGCCCAGTTCTGTTGCGTACTGTTGAAGTCAGGGTTGGCGTAAGAATTGGAAGGGTCTATACCCAAATCCTTGACATTTCCGGCATAAGTGGTGGTGTTGTCCGTTCCCCCGGGAGGCGCATTGAATCCGAAAAGGAAGATGGGGCGGACAGTTCTGTAATAATAGGCATCAAAATGCAAGGTCAGCTTGTCCGTAGCCCTTATCAACAAAGTTGGGGCAAAACCTACATTGTTCTGCGGCATCTGCTGGAACGTATTGCGGTTGTCATACATGCCGTTGATACGGAGCAAAGCTGTCTTGTCATCATTTAGAGGTGCATTGTAGTCCAGTGTAGTCCTTGTCATTTCGTAGCTGCCCGTGGTGAAAGACACTTCGCCACGTTTGACTTCCAAAGGACGTTTGGTGATATAGTTGAATACACCGCCGTAGGAAGCTCCCTGGTTGCCGCCGCCGCCGAACAAAGTGGCGGACGGTCCTTTGATGGCTTCGATTCTTTCCACGTCGAAAAGGTCGGACAAGGCGACATATCCAGCGGCTATGCCATTCCTATACACAACTGAACCATTGGAGAAACCGCGGGATTTGAAAGTAAGCGATGAGCCACCGCTTCCGCCTACGACGGATAGGTTGCTGACACCGGGTATGTTGAGTAGTGCTTGTTCCGTAGTTGTTACCAATTGGTTTTGTAATACGTCCCTTGGGATGACTGCATAGTTCTGTGGGTTTTCGATATAGGACATCGGCATCCTGGCGACCTGTTCGCTGTTTTTGTTGACGTGGCTGAGCGATGCGGTCACGATGACCTTGTCCAGCTCTGCGGCTGTTTCAGACAGTTGGATGGTCTCTACCGTTGTCTGTGGGGCATTGAGATTGACGGATATGGACTGCCCCTTTACGCCCAGTGACTTGACGGCTATGGTGTACTGTCCATAAGGAACGTTCCTGAACTGGAAACCGCCGCCGTCGTCCGTGCGTGTTTCCTTGCCCAAGGGTTCCAATACGAGGATGACGTTTTCTTCGGGTTGTTTGTCAGCGTTCAAGACTTTACCGTTAATGACACCGACCTGCTTGTTTTGTGCGTGTAGGTTACGTGTAGCGAGTGTGAGTACTGCCAATAAGAAGAGCAAATAAATGCTAGGGTTGTTTTTTTTTACCATGCTTTTGATGTTGATTTTTTTACGTTTTTTCTGATGCGCTGCAAAATTGTTATGCTTTGCTGAAAAAGCGTTTACGAAATCGGGAAATTTTATTTCCGAAATCGGGAAAAATGTTTTTCCCTGTATTCTAAGAAATAATACGATTTTGATTTATATTTTAGACCAAACATCTATTTGCGCTGTTCGGGATTTGCAATCCCGAACGCTTATCAGTGCATTTGCAATGCACTGATATTTGCGGATTGCAAATCCGCCGATACGGCTTCAGGATTACAAATCCTGAAGAGCGGAGTAATAAAAATTATTGGTCTATATTGAATTTCATTATCATATAAAAAGTCTAAACAAGTTTGTTATCCATGGACATACAAAAAAATCCCCGGCACATCGTGCCGGGGATTTTGTGACCTTAGTTGTGTAATGCCCTATAAAATCTCGTTCAGTATCTTGGCGAGCCGCAGACCACCCTTGACCAATTCTTCGTTGAGGTCGTTGACAAAAATATAGTTGTAGCTATAGCTTAACTTACCTCCATCCGGTATCGTGTTGTACACCTTGTCGGACAGTACATGTGATTCATAAAACCAGTCTTCGATCGGGCTGTCGGTCCATGCTTTTTGCTGGTCCTTACTGACCACGTCCAATACCGTTGCATATTCCGTGTAGCTGTATTGCTGAAAATCCACTAGTGCCTCGTCCCAAACGGCGTGCAGGTTGGTCGCACGTCCAAACCAAGTTACTTTGATTTTGTTGCCGCCTTGGTCTTCGTCGCGTCCTACGTGCAAGGGCTGGTGCAGGTCTCCCAAGAAATGTATCAGGAAACGCAGCGCAATCTGGCGTTGCTCCAAGGGAAGCGATTTGTCTTTGAGTTGCGCCTCCATTGCCGGAATCTGAGTGTAGAGGTTTTCACCTCGCAAGGCTTTCAGGTCGGAGACGAACTGGTCTTTGGACAGACCGCCCGGCAGGTCGACATAATGCCATTTGTAGGCGGCTTTCCATTTCCCGGTAGTGTCGGACTTGATAAAGTCCGGCCAATTGGCCCAGAATGCCAACTGCTGGTCGCCGATAAGTTTCCGTAGTTCCTTTTTGGCGTGTCTGGAGAGGTGCCTTTGCGCTATTTCCGCCACCACCCGGTGTCCCGTGACACCATAGGCAAAACAATATTGGAAAGCAAAAAACGCCAAAAGTACCAGTAAGGTTTTTTTCATCTGTATTTTTTCAAGTGTTCAAATTATCCTCTTAGTCGGTCCACACTCTTGATCAGTTTCCTGTCCCTGGCGATGCCGCGGATGGCAAAAAGCAGGAATATGGGGATGACAAACACAAAAATCGCCTGTATCGCAATGTTGCCTATCATCTGCTTTTGCGTTTTCGCATAATAGACGGCAATCAGCAAAAGACTTACCACCAAGTCAAAAACGACTAGCCATATTTGTTTGCCCCGATTTTTAAACATGAAAATGGCAACAAACGAAACCGCCGCAACTAAGATAGACAATATCAGTATCAGCACGTCCGAACTGCCTTTGAACTCGGCCGCCGGCTGCCCTAAAACGCTTCCCGTAAAAAAAGGCTGCTGCAAGGAAACGATTGCAAATATCGTTGCCAACAAAAGCCATATCGATTGGATTCTTTGAATCATGATACCTTCTATTTAAGAATTGAAATAATCTTTGTGCATTATAACAACTGGATTTCATACTGAATGTCGCAAATTCCCCTACGGGAGACTACGCACTACGCGAGGAAGAAATATAATATCTTCACTAAAAATCCTACCGCATTCCTGCCATGCGCTGCATCATGCCCATCGGCATTTTGTTCATCATCTTCATCATGTTACGCATCTGTTCAAACTGTTTCATAAATGCGTTGACGTCCGAAATCTCCTTGCCCGAACCGCTGGCGATACGTTTGCGGCGGCTCGTGTCGATGCTGTCTGGGTTGGCTCTTTCGTAAGGCGTCATGGAATGGATGATTGCCTCGATACCTTTGAATGCATCGTCGCTGATGTCGATGTCCTTGACGGCCTTGCCCACGCCAGGAATCATGCCCATCAGGTCTTTGAGGTTGCCCATGCGCTTAATCTGCTGCAGCTGGTCGAGGAAATCCTGAAAGTCAAACGCGTTGCGGCGGATTTTCTTTTCCAGTTTTTTGGCTTGTTCTTCGTCGAATTGCGCTTGTGCTTTTTCGACTAAGGACGCGATGTCACCCATGCCCAATATCCGCTGCGCCATACGGTCGGGATAAAACACGTCCAAAGTCTCCATCTTTTCGCCGGAACTGACAAACTTGATGGGCTTCTGAACAGTGTATTTGATGGTCAACGCGGCACCGCCGCGTGTGTCGCCGTCCAGTTTGGTCAGCACGACGCCGGAAAAGTCCAGACGGTCGTTGAATGTCTTGGCCGTATTGACCGCATCCTGACCCGTCATGGAATCCACGACGAACAGGATTTCCGTGGGGTTGACGGCATTTTTGATATTGGCGACCTCAGACATCATCAGTTCGTCCACGGCTAGACGGCCGGCGGTATCTATGATGATGACGTTTTTGCCTTTCTCCTTGGCGTAAGCCACGGCATTCTGGGCGATGCTGACGGCATCTTTGTTTTCCGGTTCGCTGTACACTTCGACACCGACCTGCTCACCCAAAACCTTCAACTGGTCAATGGCCGCCGGACGATATATGTCGTCGGCAACGAGGAGCGGTGCTTTGCCTTTCTGGGTTTTGAGATAGTTGGCGAGTTTGCCGCTGAAGGTCGTCTTACCGCTACCTTGCAGACCTGCGATAAGTACGATGGTCGGTTTGCCGTTGCTGTTAAATTCCGATTCTCTGCCGCCCATCAGCTCGGTCAACTGGTCTTGTACAATCTTGACCATCTGTTGTCCTGGGCTGACCGCAGTCAACACTTTGGAACCGAGTGCCTGTTCCTTTACTTTGTCGGTAAATTCTTTGGCAATCTTATAGTTGACGTCAGCTTCCAACAAGGCGCGACGGATGTCTTTGATGGTATTGGCAATATTGAGTTCGGATATGCGCGCTTCCCCTTTGAGGTTCTTGAATGCCGATTCCAAACGTTCGCTTAGACTATTGAACATGTACTTTTTTTGTATTTATGCAGGCAAATTTAAGCTATGGATTTCGATAATCGGCTAATTTGAGAATTGATTTGTTCGGTTTTGAATTATTTGGTGGTGTTTTTCTGATAAAATATGAAGGTTCGGTTATTTGGAATAATTTTCCTTTTGTCAATATTATAGCGTAACGGCAAAGTTGTATAACCTTTCGTATGGGCAGGCGCAGACCTGCCCATACGCATTTATTTTACTTTTTTGCGCAAGGTGGCGACTTGGTCTTGCAAGGAACTGACCATTCCTGCCAATTGGTCTACGTCCCAACGCTGTTGTGGAGATACCTTGGTCATAATCATCTTGGCACTCCACAGTTCGACGACGTCCTGTAGGTTCAGTGAATAAGGTTCGAACAAGCTATTGTCGCTGAGAAGTGTGATGGCTTCCTTGTTACGGTTGTTGCGTTGGATGCGTTTAAACACGATGCCCCCGTTTTTGCTGACGACGATATAGGCATTGTGGTTTTTCACGTCCTCGATGCTTTCCACGCGTTCGCCTACGACGATGCTGCCGCTTGGTGTCGGCAACATGCTATCCCCTGTGATTTCAAAGGCACGGTATTCGCCTGGAGCGAGCATGGGCAAGGTAAAGGAATTGAGCTCTTCCACAAATTCCGGGTCGGCGTAACCGGCGAGATAGCCTGCGGCAGCTTTTACCGGGACGAAAGGAATCTCCGACGAAGTGTCGGAACTCAACTTCATGGCGCGCCGCCTGTCGATATAACTGCCGCCGCCGTTGGGAACACTGATGTCTTTTAGCAAGAGGTCGTCCAGGCTTAGTTTAAATATGTTGGCAATCTGCTCCAACACTTCCAACCGAGGTTCGGCGCGTTCCTCTTCATAAGCACCCAGTAAGGAGCGTTTTATCTGCAATTTGTTGGCAAATTGGTCCTGTGTCCAGCCACGCAATTTGCGTAGATACCTCAGATTTTTTCCGGCGTAACTGCTCATATTGATTGTGTTATGGCTGCAATATACTAATTTTTTTAGTCTTGGTGTTTTTCTCTATAATTTTTTTAGCAATAATAAATCGACATGGATTGATTGCTATTGGATATTGCCTTACATTTGCAGCCGTTCCGGTCGCGTAGTACAACGGATAGTATAAGAGTTTCCGAAGCTCCAGATCCAGGTTCGATTCCTGGCGTGACCACAATTTTTCCGTATAGTCGTAGAAAACAAAACCACCTGCTTTTATTCGTTTGTCAGATACCGCGTTTCCACCACATTCAGTTCGGCATCCAAAACGTACAGTTTGGGTACACCAGTCGGGATGTTGAATTCCGAAATTTCTTTGTCGTCGATATGTTCCAGGAATTTAGCCAGCGCGCGCAGGCTGTTGCCGTGCGCGACGATGAGGATGTCTTTGCCGGCTTTTAGCTTGGGTTCTATGTATTTTTTATAATAAGGGATGACTCGATTGTAGGTGTCTTTTAGGCTTTCGCCGCCTGGAGGGGAGATGTCGTAGCTCCTGCGCCAGATATGTACTTGTTCGTCGCCGAATTTTTGGGCTGTTTCCGCTTTGTTGAGGCCTTGGAGGTTGCCGTAGTTGCGTTCGTTCAATGCCTTGTCGGCGATGATTGGGATATTTGTTTCGCCGGTCACCTCCAAAATGATTTGTAGCGTTTCCTGCGCTCTTTTGAGTGCGGAGGTAAATGCCGTGTCAAACAGGTATTCTTTGAGTTTTTCCCCGGCGGCATGAGCTTCCGCCTTTCCCTGCTCGGTCAGGTCGATGTCTACTTCTCCGGTGAATCTGTTTTCTAGGTTCCATTGCGACTGTCCATGTCGGACGATGACGAGTTGAGGCATATATTTAGTGGGTATTGTTAATTAAGTATATCTAATTGATTATTTCTTTTCAATATTAGCATAGCCATTGCTTCTCTAAGCCTGTCGATACTCTTTGAGTAGCATTTTGTTTTTCTTCGCATCCTTGCCAAAAAGT
>JASGDY010000095.1:0-12314 GCA_047606825.1 Chitinophagaceae bacterium | reverse complement strand
CCTTACAGTCCGGATTTAAACCCAATAGAGAAGAATGGGCACAGGCAAAAAAAATCAGAAAAAAATTCCGATACACTCCCGATGAACTTTTTATTTATTCTGATTTGTGATGCTTTATATTGATTTATACCAAACACTAATATTAAACAGTCCAAATTAAGTCAGAAAAAATATAGTCAAAACTGCAAGTTTTCATAATTTCTGTTTCGGGAACCGTGTTGACCTTTTCGCTTATAAAATCTTCCACATCTTCTAGCTTTGAAAAATAGATATTGGTAAATGCTCTTTTAAACCTTGCCCATATTTTTTCTGCGGGGTTTAGTTCCGGTGAATAAGGCGGAAGAAAAACTAAAATAATATTCCCGGGGATTCTCAATTCTTTTGCTTTATGGAATGCACCGTTATCAAGCACCAAAATTTTAAGTTCCTTTGGCTTTTCTTTTGACATTTCATCCAAAAATATCTGGAAATTTTCGGAATCGCAATGAGGTAGGATTAATTCGAAATGCGCCCCTGTTATTGGCGAAAACGCACCAAACAACCAGGTTGACTTGAACACCTGCCGGAATCTGCAGACAGGTTTGACCGCCCTTGCCGTAAGTGATTTCCCGTTTCTTGTAAACAGCCCAAATCTACTTTCATCTTCAAAAAACAGATTGACGGAATCAAAATCTCCCACGGCATTTAGTGCCGTGTCTTGGCAGATTCGACCGAAGTTTTTTTAAAACTTTCCAACGCTTCTTCGTCTTTTTTTGCGTGGCTTTTACGTGCTGCCTTTACGCTTGAGCCGAAGTTCCGGATGCAATAAAACAGCAATGTGTTGTAGTTGAAAGTCCTTCCGGCTTCTTTTTCAATCCATCCTTTCAGCTCGACATACCCTTGCAGGCCGTTTTGTGGGTCGTTCAATTTTTTTTCGATAAGCCGGTGCTCTTCCGCGGTAAAAACGGAGGGTTTGAAACCAGTTTTTTGGTGTTTCATCAATCCCTCAATTCCTTTATCTTGGTACAATGTCCTCCAGCCTTGAACGCTGTTGGGGTTCACTCCTGCTAATTTTGCAACCTCTCTTTTTGAAATGCCCGTATGTTCATTTTGTTTTAGAATGAGCAGCACGCGTAACCGCTGTGCTATGAAAGGGATTGATTTTTTAAGAAGATTTTTAATCTCTTTTTCGGATTCCTTAACCGGAATTGTTTTTGGTAGGGCCATGCACTTTTATTATATAGCCCAAATGTAATAAAAAAATCCAATCTTCCAAATCAGACTGTTTTATTATTGTGTTTGGTATTAATTATACCGGACGCGGCATCGCACGGGCGATGGTCATGGAATGTGTCCAATATGCGGGGGAAAACCATCTCAAGATAGTCCCTATGTGTTCTTATGTGCGCTATGTATTGGAAGGAGACGAGGCGTTGGGTGATGTGATGGGGTAGGAGACAATCTCTACGCTGGACAAAAGAGCGCGTGCTGGCTTCCCGTCTGGAAGTCGCGCCAAACCCTTGACAGTTCCGTTTCGGGTCGCATGACGGTCAGTCCGCAATAGGGAAACAAGCGGTTGACAATGTTTCTGCAAGTCTGCGCCAGCGTCTGCGCCAGTGGGAATATTTTTTCCGTTTCGGGCCGTACGCTTCCTGTTCCT
This sequence comes from Chitinophagaceae bacterium, assembly GCA_047606825.1. GTDB lineage: Bacteria > Bacteroidota > Bacteroidia > Chitinophagales > Chitinophagaceae > Rhizosphaericola. The sequence goes on along the minus strand of JASGDY010000095.1, from coordinate 10,675 downwards.
GTTAGGAGGTTCCATGCCGTCTGGACGGCGTCGGACAGGTTTTCCCTTGCCGATTCCAGTTCGTTGACGCATTCCGAATAGGCGATATGGACGGCTTCGCGGTCTTGAAGCAAGATGCCATCGCGTCCCTTCTTGGTCTGGATATGCTGTTGGAACAGTTCCATGAAATGGATGCACATACCCGAAAAATTGGCGGCAATCGTCGCGGCTGCTAACTGTATGAACGGAAACTGGTAAAGCGGTCTATTGACATTGCGGAATGACGCGTCTATCTTAAATGTGCGTTCTTTGGGGACGCGCACATTATCCACGCGGAAAGAATGTCCTGCGGAAGCGACCAGACCAATCTCCGTCCAGGTTTCCAATATCGTCACTTCGTTTCTGAAGAAACACAAAGGTTGTATAAGCGGCGCGTTGTTTTCCAATACGGGTTGCCCGTCCTGGTAGATGCGGCAGTTGGTGGTAAATATTGTGGCATCAGGTGCGCCGCTGGCGTAGGCCCAGGTGCCGTTGACGAGATAGGTGCCGTCGTCCAGCAAGTCGGCAGTACCTGTCGCCGCCCCGCTTCCGGCGAGGCAGGCATTGTCGGAAGCATATATCTTTTTAGCAAAATCCACCTCGAGAAAACCACCAAACCAGCCTGCGCCACTGCACAAGGTAAATACCCAACCTGTGCTGCCGTCTGCCCAGCCGATGGCTTCTTCAAAGGCGACCAATCGGGGCAAGTCCCATTCCAGTCCGCCATATTCTTTTGGAGCAATTGCCAGAAACCATTTTTCGTCGAGGCAGAGTTGAAGTTGTTTGGATGTGAGCCTTTTTTGGCATTCGGCGGTCGCTGCGTCGCTGCGTATGATGTCAATCCAACCAGCTTGCAATTGTGTGGACGGATGGTTCTTGAACACGGATTCTGTCTGCATTAATTCGCCGTTTCTTTGCTTTTTTCCAATGGTATTTTTGTTGCTGCCTTGATTTCGTTGAATCCACCCACGACGTTTCGGAGGTTGTGGAAACCTTGTTTTTTGATGAGCGACGCGGCGATGACGCTTCTGTAACCGCCGGCGCAGTGGATGTACAGGTTGAAGCTGTCGTCCACGTCTGAAAGGTATGCCGCCGGGTCGGCCAGTTTGTCCAACGGAAAGTTGACGGCGCGCTTGATGTGCTGGTCGCCGTATTCGCGTTCGTTGCGGACGTCCACGACGATGATGTTTTCGTCAAAATGGTAGTCCATCGCCAGTTCGTCCGGCTGTATGTTGACGATGAGGTCAGATTTTTCGCCAGCGTTTTTCCATGCGGGATAACCTCCGTCGAGATAGCCGATGATTTTGTCAAAACCGACGCGCGCGAGACGGACGATAGTTTCCTGCTCCTTTCCCGGCTCCGTTACCAGTACGATGTTTCTGTCAAAAGGCAAAAGGCTGCCCGCCCATTCCGCAAAACGCCCGTCCAGTCCAATAAAAAGCGCACCCGGCACAAAACCTTCTGTAAACTCACTCTGCGGACGCGTGTCCAATACGATGGTATTGGTGTTTTTTGCCATTTCCTTGAAATCGGGCACAGAAATCGGGGTCAATCCTTTTCGCAAAATATCGTCCAGCTTGTCGTATCCTTTTTTGTTGATTTCCGCGTTGATGGGGAAATAGGCGGGTGGTGCAACCAGCCCGTCCGTGACCAGCGTGATAAATTCGCCACGGCTCTTGGCCTGTAAGGCGTAGTTGGTTTCTTTTTGTTCCTTGACGGTGCTGACAGTTTCGGAGCTCAGGTTTTTGCCGCAACTGCTACCCGCGCCATGAGCGGGATAGATGAGTACGTTGTCGGGCAGCGTCATTATTTTTTCCTGTAAACTATCGTACAAAATGCCGGCAAGGTCAGTCGTCGTATAGAGTGAGCCTTGTTGTGCCAAGTCCGGACGACCTACGTCGCCGATAAAGAGCGTGTCACCGGTAAACAGTGCGTAAGGCTGTTGGTCTTCGTTTTTCAGCAGAAAACAGGAACTTTCCATTGTATGTCCAGGCGTATGCAAAACTTCGATTTCCACGTTGCCCAAAGGAAAAATCTGTCCGTCCTGGGCGATGGTCGCCTTGAATGCGGTTTTGGCATAGGGTCCGTAAATAATCGGCGCGCTGGTCGCTGCCGCCAAGTCGATATGTCCACTCACAAAATCGGCATGGAAATGCGTTTCAAAAATATATTTGATTGTCGTGTTCCGTTCCTTGGCAAGACGCAGATACAGCTCGGTGTCACGCATCGGGTCGATAATCGCTGCTTCGCCGTCATTTTCGATATAATAAGACGCCTCGCTGAGGCAGCCCGTGTAAATCTGTTCTATGTACATACCTTGAAGTCTTTGGACAAAGGTAGTATTAAGTTAAAAGTAAAAAGGCAAAAGGTAAAAAAGCGGAATGCTTATACTTTGCATGACATAAAAATACGCATTTCTTCCTGCACAGCCCCTCCGGTGGAGTCCGTGCGGGAAGAAAAAAGCTTTAGCGGTAAGTCGCCTGGCTCTAGGACAACAGTTCCTTGATAAAATGCATGATATCTGTAATGCGTCCGTAGTTAAGGGTGTAGTAGATGAATTTTCCTTCCCTTTCGGTCAATACGATGTTGGCACGACGTAGTATCGCCAGATGCTGGGACGCCACAGACTGTTCCATGCGGAGCTTGATGTAGATTTCCGTCACGGTCAGTTTTTTGCGTTCGTCGATAAGCTGGACGATATTGAGCCGTAGCTTGTGGTTCAACGCTCGGAGCGTCATGGATGCTTTTTTGAGCTGTACAAAGTCAATGGACAATGTACCATTTTGCGTTGAGGGATAGTTTAGGGTGGTCAAGGATGAAGATGCACTCATTGTAAGTAAATTTTGGAGGAATAATTTTTTATTGAATTGTTTTTGCGGTGCTGTAAAAAGCTTTTAAGTAGTTCGGTTCACTATAGGCAACGTCCGCAAACGCATTGTCTGTATATTTTTCTTGGGCGATATGGTTGATATCGCTGATGTCGTATTGGGCATTGGATATATGGACATTGTCGCTTTGCATGGTTTTGGCAGCTTTTTTGGCACCCGAACCGCTCAGTACCAGTGCTTTGTCCAAAGAAAAAGACCGGAACGTTTCAGCAGTGACAGTCACCGCCTCTTGCGTGGAGAGGCGGTTGCCTGTATGGCCATAGATACCTGTGAATACGTCGTCCCTACGAGCGTCGATCATCGGTACATAATAGTTGTCTTTTCCGTTACTGGCATGTATGGCTGCCTGCGCCATTACGTCCAGCGTGTTGACGAGGATAAGTTTTTTGTCAAGGGCGTAACAAAGCCCTTTTGCGGTCGCCAGTCCGACACGCAATCCCGTATAGCTGCCGGGCCCGGCGACGACTGCGATGGCGTCTAGGTCTTGCAGAGATGTCTTGGTGGTTGTTTCCAGCTCGTCAATGGCCTTCTGTACAAAGGCGGCATGATCCTTTTGGATTCCATTTTTCAGTGTACCCAAAGCCTCCCCGTTTCGGAAAAATCCGACATATCCTTGCTCCAAAGCAGTGTCTATGATGAGAAGAAATGCCATTTGTGTATAAAAGCGATAATATTATTTGCAAAGAAAATGATTACTTCTAAAAGTAACAATTTTTTATAATATATAAGAATATATTTTTCTGTTTTATTTTTTATTGGATTGGAATGGAGCTAATGCTGTAATTTTCCGGCTCTAATATTAAAAAAAGAATGACGTTATGGCAATAGAAATCATCAATACCTCCAATGCTCCTGCTGCTATCGGTCCTTACAACCAGGCGACAAAAGCTGGTGGGTTTGTCTATGTGAGTGGTCAGATTCCGCTGAATCCTGCAACGATGGAGCTTGCCAACGGCTCGGTCGAGGAAGAGACCCACCAAGTATTCAACAACCTGAAAGCGGTACTGGGAGCGGCGGGTGCGTCGTTTGCCAACGTCGTTAAGGCGTCCGTGTTCCTGAGCGACATGTCCCTTTTTGCCACGGTCAACGAAATCTACGCGCAATATTTCTCCGAAAATGCTCCCGCAAGGGAATGCGTCGCCGTGAAAACACTACCCAAAAACGTGAACGTAGAAATCAGCGTGATTGCTTTTGTGGGTTAAGGAAAAAATAAAAAGTGGATTAATGTAAGGTTGAAAAGGCCTTTTGTGTGGATGGTTGTCGCCAACGTTTTGGGGCTTGGCGTCTGTGGCGGCATTTGAAAACCGTCAGCCTAAATTTAGAACAAAGTTTCATAGCAACACAAAGCTCAGATTATGCACTTACCCCGCCATAACGCCAACTGCGAAGGAATAAACGATTCCTTTGAACAACATATAAACGACAGCGTTAAACCGATGTTATGGTCCGTTTTTCTGTCCGCAGTTACTTTTTTTTAAGTTTGTTTAGTGTCGCTTCAATCATTTCCATACGTTTTTTGACTTTTTCGGCTGATGCGTCCAAAGTATAGCCCTCGTCCAAAAGTTCTTTCATGAGCAACATTTTTTTGATGTTCTCGTAATTGTATCTGCGGTTTTTACCTTCTTCTTCGGTTAGGCTTATGATAATTCCTTTTTCTTCCCAATAGCGGATTTGCCTTGTGGGAATGCCCGTAATTTCGGAAACTTCGCCAATCCCGACTACCAATTTATCTAAAAATTCGAAGTCAAAAGACAAGTCTTTTTTTGTTCCTGTTTCTTTCATTTTGTAAATAATTTACAATCTATGTTGCAAATATAAAATTAAAAGCTTTATTTTACAATTGTAAATAATCTACAAAAAATGAAGATAAATATCCTTAAAAGTAAATTTCTACTATTCTCGATATTGTTTTTCGTGGTTATGCAAAACAGCAATGCCCAACATAAAAAAGATATGAAACAATCAGAAAGATACCAATTAGGTTGGGAAAAGCTTAAAGAAATTGACGGAGAGGCCGGGGAAAAAGTAATCAACAGCTTAAAAGATATTTCTCCCGATTTAGGGAAATTCATTATTGAATATGCTTTTGGCGACATTTATTCGAGGAGTGATTTAGATTTAAAATCAAAGGAAATTGCCGTAGTTGCTGCATTGACGGCTTTGGGAAATGCAAAGCCACAACTGAAAGTGCATATCAACGGTGCTTTGAATACAGGAAGTACAATCAGCGAAGTGAAAGAAGTGATTTTGCAGATGTCGGTATATTCGGGATTTCCAAATAGTATCAATGCAACGAACGTTTTGAAAGAAGTTTTGGAAGAAAGAAAAAGTAAAGGTATAAAAGACAACGAGGGTAAGACGCCAAACGCAGTATCTGCCGACCGTTTAAAATTGGGCGAACAGGAACTTTCACAATTGGACAGTTTGCAGGTGGAGCGGTTAAAAAACGCTTATAACGACTTTTCCCCCGAATTGGTACAATTCACGCTGGAATATGGTTATGGCGATATTTTCTCACGGGACAATCTAAGCAAAAAGCACCGTCAGATAGCGACAATTTCAGCTCTAACTGCATTGGGAACAGCACAACCGCAACTGAAATTCCATATCAACGGAGCGTTGAATATCGGTGTTTCGGAAGTTGAAATCAAAGAAATTATGCTTTTGATGACCATTTACGCAGGATTTCCTTCGGCTATTAACGGAACAAATGCTTTGAAAGAAGTATTGGTAGAACGCAAAAAATAATGAACTAATTTAAAAAAATATAACAATGAAATTAACAGACAAAGTAGCCATCGTTACGGGAGCATCGAAAGGAATTGGTGCCGGAATTGCCAAAGAATTTGCTTTGGCAGGAGCAAAAGTGATAGTAAATTACAATTCCAATGAAGCCGATGCAAATAATGTCGTTACCCAAATAGAATTATCAGGAGGAACTGCAATTGCTGTCAAAGGAAATGTGTCAAAAACCGAAGATGTTCAGTATATTTTCAAAAGAGCTTTTGACGAATTTGGAAGAATTGACATTTTGGTCAATAATGCAGGGATTTACCGATTTAACTCTATTGAAAAAGTAACAAAAGACGAGGTTCAACAGCAATTTGATACCAATGTTTTGGGAACGATATTAACCATTCAGGAAGCATTAAAATATTTTGAAAAAGGCGGTTGTATCATCAATATCGGTTCTATGGCAACCCGTAATATTGATGCAGGAACAGTCGTTTATTCCGCAACCAAAGGAGCAATAGATGTTATTACAAAAGTTTTGGCAAAAGAGTTAGGAAGTCGAAATATCCGCGTGAATTCTATTCTTCCCGGACTTACCGAAACGGAAGGTGCACATAGTGTCGGCATTTTCAACAATGGGCTTGGAGAAAAAATTATAGAAAATATTTCTTTGGGCAGATTAGGACAGCCCGAAGATATTGGCAAAGTGGCTGTATTCCTTGCATCAGATGGTTCGTATTGGATAACAGGCGAAAATATTTCGGCTTCGGGCGGATATATTATGTAGTATATGTGAGAAAATTTTAAAAGATATAATGGCTAATAACAGAAAAAGGAGCAACACGCTCTTTTTTTACGATTTTGAAATGTAGATTATTTACAAATATTGATAATTAAAAACAAAATAAAATGAATTTATTAGCAAACAAAAATGCCGTTATCACAGGCGGAAGTGACGGAATAGGATTAGGAATAGCGCATTCCTTTGCCGAAAACGGAGCCAATCTTATCTTAATTGGAAGGGATGCGGGCAAACTCGAAAAGGCACAAAAGGAACTTTCAGAATATGGAACTGAAATTCATATTCTGACGGCAGATTTATCAGATACGGAACAGATTAAACCGCTTTCGGAGAAAATTCTTGAGATTTTTCCAAAGATTGATATTTTGGTAAACAATGCAGGGATAGGCAGGTTTACACCGTTTCACGAAACAGATATATCGTTGTTGGATTTGCATTTGAACCTCAATGTAAAAGCACCGTATTTGCTTACACAGGCATTGCTGTCCTCGCTTACCGAAACCAAAGGGAACATTATCAATATATCGTCTTATTTCGCTCACAGAATGTTGCAGGGACGAACGACAACCGCCTATTCGCTTACCAAAGGAGCAATCAATTCCTTTACAAAATCATTGGCATTTGAGATTGGGCATTTGGGTGTTCGTGTCAATGCCATTGCACCGGGAAGCGTCTTGACACCGCAGTTCGAGAGAAATTTACAAAGCCTGCCCGATGAAAAACAAACTGCATTCCACGAAATGGTAAAGAATATCTATCCATTGGGAAAAATTGGAAGTGCCGAAGATATTGGCAAATCGGCAACATTTTTGGCGTCAGACCAAGCCGGTTGGATTACAGGAGCAGTATTTGCCGTTGACGGTGGATTGACTACGAATTAAATATCATTCACAATAAATTTCAAATCATTAAAAAATGAAAACAATTGTGTTGAGTTTAATAGTTTGCCTGTTTTGTGAAAATGTATTAGCCCAAAACATTCCGCAAGGTTATCAGGCAAAAGGCGTTGTTCCGGTAGGTTATACGGATATGAACGGAAAACCTGCCTTTAAAATGTCCATTAAGGAGCATAACGGGAAGTGGTATTTGTTTACAGGTCAGTTCTGGCAATCGGGTTGGTCGGTCGTGGATGTTACAGACCCGACTAAACCCGAAGTCGTCAAGTTCATAGAAGGCCCGCCCAATACCTGGACGTTGGAGATGGAACTGCACGGGGATTTGATGATTACTTCTTTGGAAAAGATATTCCCGAATTTTGGCGGAAACAACGAGCCATTTACAGAGGGCGTTTATATCTGGGATATTTCCAATCCGTTAAATCCGATAAAATTAGGACATTATAAAACTGGTGGAAACGGCACACACCGCAATTTTTATAACGGTGGAAAGTATATGCACCTTGCCGCAGGAATGTCGGGTTACAAAGGGAATATTTACGTTATTGTTGATATTTCCGACCCGAAAAATCCAGTGGAAGTTTCACGTTGGTGGGTTCCGGGACAAAAAGATACGGAAACGGAACATCACTTTGTAGATGAAAAACATCCCGATGAAAAAGCAACGACTTCACATCATCCGGCTCACGTTTTTTGCGGTAGCGACCACAATGTTTCCTTACACGGACCGCCTTATGTGGTAGACAATCTGGTATTTCTGCCTTATGGAGCAGCAGGAATGGTGGTTTTGGATATTAGCGATATTAAAAACCCTAAACAGGTTTCACGGTTGGATTTCAGTCCGCCTTTTCACGACAGGTTTGGCGTTCACGGAGCTTTGCCGATATTGGAAAAAGGCATTGCTTTTGTCAATTCCGAAGATGTTTCCTACGGAAAAGGTGCATTGTCGCACGCTTCTATTGTGGATATAAAAGACATAAAAAATCCAAAATTGATTTCACTGTTTCCGCAACCGCTCACCGAAAAAGGAACGAGTTACAGGCAGGAAAAAGGCTGGTCGGGACCGCATAATTTCAATCATCTTTTGCACAATCCCGATGTACAGCCACAGGGCGATTTGTTTTATATGACCTGGTTCAACGCCGGACTTCGAGTGTATGACGTTTCTGATGTCTATGTTCCAAAGGAAATCGGGTATTTCGTCCCGCCCAATCCCGCAAAGCGTTTCGGGAGAATGCCCGAAGATGAACTGGTCGTCCAGACGGAAGATGTATTGGTGGATAAGCGTGGCTACATTTATATCACGGACAAGAATATGGGGATTTTCATTTTAAAAATGGAATAAATTGGACAATAGAATTTTGTTTAAGGATGAGCTTAGAAAAACATTTATGTAAAAAACGTGTCGGGCTTTTGGCGTTCCGACGGGAAAGTCCGCAGGAACTTTAACGTGTGAACTTCAGCCCGCCTGGTGTCAACCCTTGTTGGTGGCTGCCCTTTTACTTTGCCACTTTTATAAATAATTTACTTAGTTCTTTCGGCATAGTTATCATGGCATCGTGTCCCGTGTTTAGCGTGTAATAAGTCCATAATGAATTGTTTTGAGCTTCTTTACTTAATTTTTCCAAAACAGGTAGCTGAGGATTTACACAAGCTATGTAAACAAGGGGAATATTGTTGCCAAATTTATGTTTCAAGATTAGCTTTTGGGTAAAAGTATTGAACGGTTGTGGTGTCAGTCTATCGTTTACCCATTTGGCTTTAACGGTATCGCTTACACCAAAATTTTCTGCTGAAACAGGTGGAACATTTTGTTTCTGTTCTATTATCCGGTTCATATAATTTTGGGTTTCTTCGGTCTGAACGGAAAGAGCACTTTCGCCATTATGAACAATCATTGCGTCAAGATAAACCAACTTGCTTAACCTTTCAGGAATACTGTCCGCTACGCCTGTAATCACTGTTCCTGCATAGCTATGTCCAACCAATATTACATTTCGCAAGTCTTCCATTTCAATTAAGTTGATGATGTCTGTAATATGCGTTTGCAAGTTTACATTATCGGTTGTTGTGTTTTTATGTTCGCCCAAACCGCTAAGCGTTGGCGTATAGACGCGATAACCTTTTGCTCTAAGATTTTGGCTTATGTCTTGCCAACACCAACCACCGTGCCAAGCACCGTGAACCAAAACAAATACAGGATTGTCCGTTTTATTTTGAGCAAGAGCAATATTTGTTCCTGCAAGCAACAAGATGATGAGGGTCGTAAAAAAATGCTTTGTGAAATTATTCATCATATAAAATTTTTAATTTTGTGCAAAAGTAAAATAACGTCCAAGAGAGGGCAATAACTCACCCGAAAATGAGTTTAAAACCGATATGTCAAGTGAAATAAAAATACTTTCGTCTAATGTTGAAAATCTACAAAAATTAGCAGATGCCTGTGATGTCAATACCATTTTGGGCAATATTGGACTTCGTTGGAAAATGCAGATTTTATATTGCATTTCAAAAGATGTCTTTCAGTTTAGCAAGTTGAAAAAAGTGTTTCCTACCATTTCAGACCAAGTGTTGGGAAAAAGAATAAGTGAGTTGCAAGAAGACAAATTAATCATCAAATTTGAAATTCCTCAAACTACTCCCCAACAAATTAGATATGAGGTTACACAAAAAGGAAAAGAATTATTAAGCATTGTTTTGGATTTGCATTTGTGGGGGCAGAAATGGAATAGTCAGGATAGTGCCTTTTCGTTCTCAAAGAAAACCTGAAAAGTGATGTCTGTCGTTGTTTCTGTGTCGTTTTGGGGTTGTCCTACCTGACCCGCTAAAGTCCAGGGGCTTGGCGTTCGGGCGGAATTTTTAGCACCAAAGTTGATACGAAGCACGAACGTTCAAATTTACGAAAAAGTTTGATACGAAGCACTTCACCCCGCTTTTGGCAATACCTTGTTAGCGGTTCGGGCTTCCATTTATTATATTAACTCTGGGTAAAAACCCTCGCCTTCAGGCGAAGACTTTAGTAAGTTTGTATTATTCAAATGTACAGAAAAGGAAGCCATAGGGTTTACGATGTGAAGTACCACATCGTGTGGGTGACGAAGTATCGTAAACCAGTAATGCAAGGTCTGACGGCGGAGCGTTGCCGTGAGCTGATACGCAAAATATGCAAGGAGAACGAGTTTGAGATAATCAAGGGTCATGTGTCGAAAGACCACATCCATCTGTTTGTGAGTTGCCCTCCGACATTAAGCGTAAGCAAGCTGTTGCAGTTGTTGAAGGGTAAGAGTTCAAGAAAATTGTTGCTGGAGGACAAGAATTTGCAGCGACAGTATTGGGGT
>JASGDY010000094.1:0-44019 GCA_047606825.1 Chitinophagaceae bacterium | reverse complement strand
GTATTGGGGTGAGCACCTGTGGGCGCGGGGCTATTTTGTTTCGAGTTCTGGTAACATAACAGACGAGATAGTCAAAGAGTACATAGAGAATCAGGATGTTGAAAAAGATGATGACTTTCGCATTTCAGGTTCTTAAGTGCGCTTTCAGCGCAAAAACAAATCTACCGGCTTATAGCCGGTAGTGAATTTAATTTCTCATTGATATATTTTCGTGAACCCATTTCGCTTCTTCGTCTGCTGTTACTTTGTCAAATGTGATACTTATTCTACTAAATGTTGCGTGTGGAAATTTGTAAGGTTTACTGTCGTCAAAATAAGGTCCAACAACGCCTAAAAACCAACCGTCTTTTTCTGCCCAATGAGGCTCATTTACTTTACATTTGAAAACTTCGTAATGCACAAAGTTGTTTTGTCCGTCAAAGTCAAACGTTACTCTTTTTATATATTCTATTTCGTCAGGGCAAGCGTCAAGTTCTGTTGGGAATAATAACCAATTTGCCAAATTGCTTTCAGCACCTTTCACTATGGTATAGTATTCTTTGGGAAAAAAATCTGTCTTGTTGTGGTCGCTCAAAAGTTGATAGGTTGTTTCGCTTGTCAAAAGATTTTGTGCAAAAGGTAAAACGTCTTTTTCAGTAACAGTTTGTCCGCTTTCAAGTTTGTCGTAAAGTTCCTTTATTCTTTCAAATCGTTCTGCGTTCAATTTACTGTTTTGTCGCTTTACCGTTACAAGTCTGTAAACCGCAAAAACTATGATTGCTAAAACTATCAGTCCTCCTATTATTAAAAACGTTTTCATTTTTGTTCGGTGTCTTTGTTTTATGGTTGCTGTCCGTTAGCCTGACCGCTAACGGCTTCGCGGCTTGGCGATAGTACCAGAAATAGAAGTACAGACTTTCAATTTAGCACCACAGTAGCATAAGCCATTTTCTATTTGCTAAATTACAAAAAAAGGAAATAAAAATGGCTTATGCGGTGATAGAATTACTGACGTTGATTTTGCACTTAACCCGCCATTTCGCCAAACCCTTGTTATCGGTAGTGGCTTTTCCGGTCGCTTTTGTTGAGCGTTGGCTTGGTAGCACATTTGCATTTTTGTTTGGCTTTGTGCGGTTGGAAAATGCAAATGTGCTACCAAAAGCGTTGGCTATTTCAAATATATTTCATCTCTAACATAACTATTGTTCAACCAAAAACAGTGTTTTGTATATTCCATTTGTTTCGTCAATTTATCTTGTTTCGGTAATGGATAAGTGTCGGAACCGTCTTTTGCGTGAGGTCGAACGTGTGAAATGGAATTAAATTCTTTGTTAGGGAAATTTGTTTCACGACTTACTTTTCCATTTTTGTCTGTTTTGAAACCTTTTACAATTTCGCCTTTTGAAATAATTTGTTGAGTTTTCATCCAAACTTTTTCAACTTCTAGTAAATCTGAATAAGGCATATTCCAAAATTTTACTTTTCTCAAAACCAATTTCTCGTTTTCAAATTGAAAGAATACAAAAAGAAATTTATGTTCCAAGATGTCTTTGAAGTCAGAGTTTTCCCAATCTTCGTTTACGATTTCCTCATATTTGAACGTCCGAAATGACATATCTTCCTTTGGTAAATTGTTTTCTTTTAGTCGGACAGTTTTTACTTGAATTTCTGCTTTTTCAAATTCTTCAATTTCTTTGTTGAGTTCAATTCCTAAAATTACTTTTGTCAAATTTGCGTAGAAACTTTTTGCAGAAGAATTTAATTCAACACCTGTTTTGTCTAAAATTTCTTCAATTGTTTTTCCGTAATAAGGTTTGAATTTCTCAATTACAATTTCCTCAATCGTTTTCTTTTTCGCTTCTTTTACAGACGGAATAAGTTTGCCGTAAACTTCCTTTGTTTCTCCTGCAATTGAGGCAATTATGTGATTTACGTATCCTTGTTTGAAAGAATATGCTCTTTGTTTTGCAGGAATTTCAGAAAAAGGTTGTTTTCTTACCGATGTTGCATTTGCACCTTTCGTGCAAGCTCCAAGATAAAATGTATCTCCTTCCGAAAGTTCGTGTGCTTTTCCTTCAGCAATTTTTTTAGTGATTGTTTCCCAATCTTTCTTGATAATTTCTAAATCTGTTGATGGGAAACTCCATTCATCAACCAATTTTATAAGGTAATCTAAAATGTCTATACCAGCTTGATGCAAATAGAAAATCAAAAGAATGCTTGCATTCTTTTTGATGAAATCACTATTTTCAAAATTTTGGTTTACTACATTAACATAGTTATTAATCGTTTGGGTAATTATGCCCTATGTGTGAAATATAAACCCTTACCGGTTATGCGTTTTAGAAAACTTAATAGGTCATATATCTTGCTCCCATTAATAATGATGTTTAAAACCAGACGTTCTTTTGAACGATATTCGTTGTTCTGAAGTTGCTTGAGTGGCGAAGATTTTAGTTCAAGTTTTGCAATTGGGAAATCAGGTTCAGCATCTGAATTTGGTTTGTATTGAAAATAAAACTCTTCAAGTATTTGCCCAAAATGTCCTTTTCCTTTTCTGTCATTCTTAATTGCAGTTACATCACAAACTTGGCGTAAAGATTTACCTTTAAGCAATTTTGCGAATTCTATGATTGATTTTTTGTCTTCTGGATTATACGGTAACTTCATTCTTAATTTTTTCTGTTAGAGCAATTCCTATTTTTTCTATAACACCAACAACCAAAGCATTTCCCATAAAAAACGCTCGTTTTGTGTCTGAAATTCCGTTTAGTTTTGTATGGTCGTCAGGAAACATATTTAAGCGTTCCAATTCAATTGGCGATAATCTTCTAAAACCTTTTGAGGTTTGAATTACGTGTTTAAATCTTGATGCAGATTTTCCTCCTTCGCCCGTGATAATTGTTCTTGATGGTTTGTCTAACGGATCAGGAAAAATCATTCCACCTTCACTGTAATTATATTCAAAACCATCTGCGTTTTTACGCATTTCTTTTTTCGGACCTTTCAAATACTTCCATTTGTCGAGTTCTTCATCGCTGATGTAAAATTCTTCGGTAACTTCTCCGTTTTGAATTAAATCTTTTAAAATCGTGAATTTTCCTTCGTAGTTTGGTTGGGTTTTAATGGATGTAACACTTCCTTCAATCATCAATCCCGAGTTTTCAAACATTCCTGTTTTTCCGTCTTTATTGAAGTTTTCCGAAATTGAAACAATGTCGCCTTTTAGTTTGAATTGTTTTAAAAACAAAGAATTTTCAGTTGTAACAGGAAAAGAATTTGCTAAAGTTCCGTCTTCCAAGATCCACTCAACTGGTTTTGTATTTTTGATGTTCTCGTAAATTTCTGTGTTGCTTAAATATGCCAAAATAAAAATTCTTCTTCGTCTTTGTGGCATTCCAAAATCGGCTGCATTAATAACTCGCCACTCAACAGCGTAACCTAATTCGTTCAAACTTTGAAGAATAATTGCAAAATCTCGTCCTCTTTGTTTTGATGGAGAGATTAAGAGCCGATCAACATTTTCAAGGAATAAATATTTTGGTTTATTTTCTTTTCCCGAAAGAATTTTATGGATTGACCACCACAAAACGCCTTTTTTCCCGATCAAACCTTTGGAATTTTTCAGCGTTGTAGCAACCGAGTAATCCTGACAAGGAAAACCGCCAACCAATAAATCGTGGTCGGGAATTTCTGAAACATCAACACTTGCTATGTCTTTATTTGAATGGTTATCCATTCCAAAACGATTTTCATAAACAGCCGAAGCGTGTTGTGTTTTTGTCGATGGTTCCCATTGATTACTCCAAACAACTTCGTAATTTGTTTCAAAAGATTTTTTATAATTAGATGATGCAGATTTTCCTTTCCAGCCTTCCAATCCAAGCCTGAAACCTCCAACACCTGCAAACAATTCAACAACTTTTATTTTATTTTCCATTGTTTACCGTTTTTAGGTATTTAACTTTTTCTTCTGCAACTTTTAAAATACTCAAGTCTGCTTCTTCGTCCAAAATTTTGTATGCGATTTGATCACTTAAAAAATTATTCAATAATTCTTGTTCATTGCATTTAAAAAATCCCGCAACTTGTTTAATAATATTTTTTGTTGGTTGTCTTTCGTTACGCTCAATTTTGGCAAGTAAGGAAGTGTCTATCCCAATACTTTCTGCAACACTTTTTAGTGTCAAACCTTCTTTCTCTCTTAGATTTCTAAGATGCTCTCCAAAAGATGTTATGTTTTTCAAAGTTGCCATTTGGTCAATATTTGTCCAAATATACAATTATTTTACAAATGGACAAATAAAGTCCAAAATATTTTTGGGTGGTGGGTGGGCTTGGAGGGAAAAAATAAATGTGGTGCAATAGCGTTGGTTTTGTGAGGTTGGTTGCACCTCTTTTAATTTTGCAGTGCGGTGGGTTTTTGTATTACCTACAACGTTTTGGGTATTGGCGATGGGCGGGATTTTTAGCACTACTGTTCATACGAAGCACAAATGTTGAATTTAGCACTTCCGTTGATACGAAGCCGTTCAGCCCGCCTATTGCCAATACCTTGTTGGCGGTTCGTTGTTTATCAGTCAATGGCTTCCCATAATTCAACTTTGTTTCCTTCTGCGTCAAGAATATGGATAAATTTACCATAGTCGTAAGTTTCAATTTTGTCCACAATGGTTACGCCCTCTTTTTTTAATTCCTCAACTAATGCTTCAAGGTTTTCAACTCGGTAATTTATCATAAAATCTTTTGTTGATGGCTCAAAGTATTTTGTCGTTTCGGCAAATGGTGTCCATTGTGTTTGTGCTTTCTTTGTGCTGTCTGGACTTTCATACCATTCAAAAGTCGCACCGTAAGGATTTGTTTCCAAGCCAAGATGCTTTTGATACCATTCTGTCATTTTTTTCGGGTCTTTGCATTTAAAGAAAACGCCCCCAATTCCTGTTACTCTTTTCATTTTTTCGCTGTTGTTTTTATTTGTTGTTATTGTTTTAAATGCAAAACCAAGACAAAAAGTTGTCATAAAAGCCAGAGTTATTAAAAGTGTCTTTTTCATTATTGTCAAGTTTGCTTTTTGTTTGTTTTTACACGTCCGCCTTTGAAACCGTGTTCTATTTTTTTTATGTCGTCAATGAGTTTTTTCATTTTTTAAGTTTAGGAACTTTATAAGTCGTTGCGTATGTCAATAGCTCAATTAAGTCTTTGTCGTTTAATTGTTCTGTTGATTTAACTTTAATGTGTCTAAATAGTTTTCCCGTTCCTTCAAGTAAATTTGTTGGGTCAGGTAGTTCAGCACCGTAGTTAAACCCTAAATTGACGTGTTTACTTGCCGGCATTAGCCAACAAAAATGCTCAGTTTTTTTCTTTATACCTGTTCCAAAACCTGTGTTTTTCTGTTGAACCCATACAACTTCTACCACGTCAGGTAATATTTTATGTATTAGTTTTCGGATTTCTCTGGCGATGTGTTTTATTTCGTCAGAGAAACTACTAATTGCTAATTCAAATTGTTCGTTATCGTTCGTCATTACTTTTATGTCAAGTTTTGTCTATGCGTGAGGTCTGTTACAATGACCGCCAACGCATAAGTATACGAAACTTTTCCGGACCACAAATTTTTTATCTCATTGCTTTTCAATTCAATACCTTTTTCTTACCTTCGAGATATACAAAATACGAAGCTCTATGGATATTCAAAATGCGAAGCCTTTTTTTGACCAAAAATGTTTCAAGTTTCACTCGGTACGCACCACGACAAAAAAGTGATTTGGATAAAATTCGATTACAACAAAAGTCTTATCCAATACCTCCGAAGCCACGCTGTGGCGCATTGGTCAGCATCGCAAAAAGCCTGGTATTTGGCAGATAATCTGCATCATCGCCAACTTTTCGGGTTGAATGCAGATATTGTAGGCAAAGACGTTTTGCTCAAAATTTCGGAAACCGACCTGCCCGAATTTCAAAAATACCAAGACATTCTTACGCTCAAAGGTTATTCGCCTAACACCATTCGTACCTATTCTATCGAGTTTGCCCAATTGCTTTATCTGCTCAAAGACTTGCCTGTTCAAGACCTTTCCGCAGAGCGGCTGCAAAGCTATTTTTTGTATTGTCACCAAGATTTGAAACCTTCCGAAAATCAGATCCACAGTCGCATGAATGCCATCAAGTCTTATTACGAAAAAGTGCTGTATCAGGAGAAAATATTTTTAGATATTCCTTGTCCGAAAACCGCTGCTTTTACCAAAACCGTTGAATATAGATGAAGCGAAACGCCTTTTTGCCGTAACCAGAAACCTGAAACGCCGCCTTGCCCTGGAATTCTGCCATGTAATGGGCTTGCGAGTGGGCGAAGTAGTGAACCTAAAGATTTCTGACATCGGTAGCAAAGATGTGAAAGTCCGAATCAGCAGAGGAAAAGGCAAGAAAGACGGCAATGTGGACCTGCTAAATTTGCTATTGCAAGATTTGCGGAAATATTATAAAGAATACCACCCGAAAGAATGGCTTTTCGAGGGACAGTATGGTGGGCACTACAGTGTTCGCTCGGCGCAATTGGTATTCAAAGAAGCGATGAAGAAAGCTAAAATCAATAAGCAAATCAGCATCCACGGACTGTGGCACAGCTATGCTACGCATCTTTTGGAGTTTGGTACCGGCATCAGTTTTACCCAAAAACTATTGTGGCACAACGATATCAAAACCACCTTGCAATATACACAAGTTGCAGATAGCGCAATTTCCAATGTCGTTTCACCTTTGGGCCGGGTGTGGGATATTTACATAATACTATGCGCCGTTGTTGGCAGTGTATTCAGGATTCAACCGCCACACGGTGCCCGTTTCGTCTTTGCTGCTGTTGCCGATGATGGCGTCAGTCTCGGGATCGAACCAATAAATCCCAACGGTGTCCGGTTGCTTTTCCATATCGGCCAAGGCATTTTGGATGGTAAAGTTTTCGCCGATGCAGTAGACGATGCTATCCGTATCGACAACCGTGTTGGACAGTTGGATGGAGGAAAACCGGGATTGGAGCTTTGTCGCTAAGCGTTGGCGTGCCTGACTGTCGCCCATGAGGAAGAAACGTTTGGATGTCCGGTTCTCCGCTTTTTTCTTCCTTTTTATTTGGAGTGTAATTGAGCGTATCCACGTCCCTAGCCGGATGGGCGCAGAGATGAGCATGGCTTTCGTTTTTGTGTGGTATTTACGGATGAAGACATGCATCGCCTCGTTGAAGATGCGGTGGTAGTGCAAGGTGTTTTGTTTACTGCTCTCGCCCTTGAAGTGCAGTATTCTGACCGTACCTAGGTAATAGTTCTTGAATCCTGTGTCCTGCTGCAACCGGTAGCTGAGGTCGATGTCCTCGCCATACATGAAAAAAGCTTCGTCAAAACCGCCAACTTTCCCCAACAGCGAACGCCTAGCCATCAGGAACGCGCCAGCCAGAACGGGAACTTCCCACACGCCATTTTTGTCCAGATACCCCAATGCATAGCGTCCGAAAGTTTTTGATTTCGGAAACAGCTTTTCCAGTCCGGAAAATTTAAAAAAAGAAATCCGTGGGGTCGGGACGGCGCGCTTGCTTTCGGACAAAAAAATCCCTTTACCGTCCACCATCTGTACACCCAATGCGCCACAGTCTTTTTTTTCGCCGAAAAATGCGAGGCAGTCCGCTAGCGCATTGTCCGGGAGGAGCGTGTCTGGATTGAGGAAAAGGACATATCGACCTGTTGCCAATGTCAGTCCCTGGTTGCTGGCCTTTCCAAAACCTAGGTTGGCATTGTTGCGTACAAAAACGGTTTCGGGAAATTTTTGTGCCATCCAGCTATAATCGTCGTCCGACGAGGCATTATCTATGACGATGGTCTGGACGTGGATGCCGATGGAGGCTTTCCGTAGCGAGAGCAAACAATATTCCAAGAAATAACGTACATTATAATTGACGATAATAATGGAAAGTCCGAAAGCCATAGCAAAATAATATAGAGCAATATATGGCATAAATTTATAAAATTTAGCCTTTTCTTTAGGAGACAATCCAAAAACTGCATTACTTTTGGTACGAAAGTGTAGTGCAAATTATTATCTAGGCAAGGTTTTATATTAAATGTATTTTAAATATTGCAGTCTTGAATTGATGATGCTGTGGATATTTGTTCTACTTTTGCCGTTTGAAGGATTTCCGGCATCGGAAAGATATCCGTTTTTTAGATAGGTTATAATTATTGTAAATGAATTACCCCCTCACATACATACATCCGGATGCCAAGATTGCGGACGATGTTACCATTAGTCCGTTTACCACAATAGAAGGGAACGTAGAGATCGGCGAAGGTACATGGATTGGAAGTAATGTCACCATTATGGACGGGGCTCGTATTGGCAAAAATTGCAAGATCTTTCCGGGAGCGGTCGTTTCGGGCGTCCCCCAGGACTTGAAATATGCAGGTGAAGACACCACGGTCGAGATTGGCGACAACACGACTTTGAGGGAATGTGTCACTGTCAACAAAGGTACGACCGACAAGTGGAAAACCGTTGTCGGTGCGCATTGCCTGATTATGGCGTATGCGCATATCGCCCACGACTGCATTATCGGCGACCATTGCATCATCAGCAACAGTACGCAGCTTGGCGGTCATATCAGGATCGACGATTGGGCTATTATCGGCGGCAGTTGCGCCTTTCAGCAGTTTACACACGTCGGTGCGCATTCCTATACGGGAGGAGGTAGCTTGGTCAACAAGGACATTCCGCCGTATGTCAAGGCAGTGCGCCATCCTATCAGCTATGGCGGTGTCAATGTCGTAGGGCTGAAACGCAGAGGCTACACGTCTGAACAGATCAATCGTATCATGGACTTGTACCGTTGGGTCTACAACAAAGGACTGAATACAACCCAGGCCATCGCCGCGATAGACTCCGAGTTTGTACCAAGCGACGAAAAGGACATTGTGTTGAACTTCATCAGAAACAGTAAACTGGGTATCATCAAGGGTGCGACCATGTCATTGCTGGGCGAGCCTATCGAGGTGGAATAAAATCAATTTTTTTAGGATTTATATTGGTAAAGCTATTCGGAAGGATAGCTTTTCTTGTTGTATTTCATCCATTGGAGATTTGTTTTGATTTTTTACTTTTTACTTTTTACTTTGTTGGATGGAAATCAATCTCAGGGATGCGGGAAAGAGGTTCAACAAGGAATGGATTTTTAAAGGTTTGGACTTTCGTTTCGAATCGGGCAAGTCTTATGCCGTCATCGGCAACAACGGTAGCGGCAAAAGCACGTTGTTGCAATGTATTGCCGGGGCGACCAACCTTAGCCAGGGAAAATGCGTCTGGGAAGGCAGCCATTTTAGTGAGGAAACCAATACGGGAGAGCATATTTACCGGCATTTTTCGATTGCTGCACCTTATCTTGATGTCATCGAGGAGATGACTGCACTGGAATTTCTGCGTTTCCACCATTCGTTCAAACCATTGATAAAGGGCATTTCGCATCTCGAATTGCTGAGAGAAGTGGAACTGGAGTCGGCGACCAATAAACAGATTCGCCATTACAGCAGTGGGATGAAGCAGCGTATCAAGCTGGCGATGGCGATATTTTCCGATACACCGGTGTTGTTGCTGGACGAACCTTGCGCCAATTTTGACCAGGCGGGATTTGAACTTTACCAGCGTTTGATTGCCCGATATACTCGCGATCGGTTGACCATTGTCTGTAGCAACGATCCGGCGGAATATGCGTTCTTCAGCACGCAGTCTATTGATATTCGGACTTACAAGCCGACCGGTTACAAGAAAGCGTCTTTGTGAAAAAGACGCTTTCTTGTAAATATTTTCATGCTATATCCTATTCTTGATTTTTACAGCGAACCACCAGACGTTTCATCATTGTTTTCGCTTTTCTCGGCCAGTGTGTTGATATGGTTGGTTATTTCGCTATTGATAATCCTGGACATAGCCAGATATTGTGGATTCTCGGTAGCAATATAGAGGCATGTGCCGCCTTTGATATAATCGATGATGGCATAATGTTCGCCATAAGGTACTGCGGGGCAGCCCAGGCTGCGTCCCATCATCGCCCCTTCGTCTGCTCTTTCGGAATTGACATAATGGCTACCGTGCATCACGATGTTCCTTGCATATACATTGCTGTTGATGCCCGGTTCCATGCCGTTGAGATGGAGGCTTTTGCCGGCGCGGCCGCTATAAGTGCTACCTGTCACCATGAATCCGCAGGAACTCTTGTTGGAATTGTCCATATTGGAAAAACTTGTTGCATACTCGCCGCCCGAATTGCGTCCATGTGAGACGTAGGTATTGAACACTACTTGCCCTTTGTTGAGATCAATCACATAGAGACGTTTGTTGTGGCTACTCTGGCTGTAGTCGCAGATGGTCAATATGCCTGTACGGTCGAGCAAGCCCCGGCTTTGTAGGTAGCTGTAACCTTTGTAAGCGTTTTGGAATATGTCCTGTTTCAGGCCGAAAGCCTGAAGGTGTAGCTTGCCATAAATAGAGTCTGCCGCTCTGTCAGAGGTCGCGTTGCCTGTTTTCTGGGGCAAAAGGGATTTGAAATCCTTGTCACCCGGCAATTTTTTTGCATCAGCCTTTTGGAATCCAACCAGTCCGACACAAAAAACTACAATAACGATGAGATACTTTTTTTTCACCTACTAACCATTTATTTTATTAAATATTCAGGGGTGTCGTCCTTCAAAAAGTAGCGTAATGATGCACGAAAAGATGTGTTTAACTAAACAAATATTGTCGGGAGATTCTAAGACGACTTTTCCAAAGTTAGCCAAAATATGTGAACAAAGACTGACTGAAACTATGCATATAATCAAAAAGAGTACAAAATTAACAACAATTTGGGAAAAATCATGCCAATATGTTAATAGATAGGCGTCATTAGCGATCCTGTTAGGGCTTCTTCTTTTCGGTTGGTTCGAATCTTTTATTTGATACTGTATTTTTCCTTCAATTCAGTGCAAATCCGCATGACCGACGCCTCGATTCGTTGGAAATGGAAACCTGGAATGGCATTCAATATTTTGGTATTGTCGTAACGGATGTCGGACTGTGCGATTTTCGCGGAGTTTTTGGTAAGTATGGAAGGCTTTCCGGTGAGTTTACCTTTGAGGTAGGAGAGCCGCCAGACGATGGCAGCGATCAGCGGTGTTACTTTCTTGTGTGGTGCGGGTACCGAAAAACCATTGGCAATCCAACCAAAAAGCTGTTTGTAGCTGATATTGTCGCTGTTGAGGATAAAACGTTGGTTTTGAAATGCCACGTCTGGTTTTTCCATGAAATGGACCATGGCCGACACGACGTCCAGCACGTCCACAAATCCATGTATGCCCTCGGTATAATAGGGAAATCCGTCGTGTACTTTCTTGAACAGTTCGGTCGACCCCTTGCCCCAGTCACCGCATCCCAATATGATGGATGGATTGACCAGATACACTTCCAGGCCTTCCAGTCCACCGCGGAGCACTTCCATTTCTGCTGCGTGTTTGGTCTTAGCGTATTCGTTGTTCATTTCGTCGGGATTCCATTTGGCGTTTTCCGTAATGTTTTGTCCTGACGTGCCGCCAATCGCTGCGACAGAACTCACATAGATGAACTGCTTTACCTGTGCATTCAACGCGGCATTGACGATATTGGCAGTGCCTTCGACGTTGTTTTTATATAGGCCGTTGGCATTGGACGGATCGAACGAAACCATTGCAGCACAATGGAATACGGTATCGATGCCACGCAAGGCTTCCTCCAGTGCCACTACATCCAGCAAATCTGCTTGCGCCCAGTCGACGCCGGGCGTATTGGGATGCGTGGTTCGGTAGGTTGCCCTTATGGTATAGCCCCGTTCGATCAACGCTTTTACCAAATGTGAACCAACCATTCCTGTTGCGCCCGTTACCAATATGTTTTTGTCATGCATTGCTTTCCCCAATATTTAACGGGCAAACTTACTTCCTTTTTTGACGATAGGCTTGTTTCTAGTTGTTTCGCTTTTGTTTTTCCTCAAAAAGGAAAGCAAAATTTTTGAATTCTTTGCATATTAATAACTTGTAGATGATAGTTAATCTTTATTTTTGTTTGTATGGATAATCAGTTGTCTCTTTTTGGATTTGAGGAAGCGGCTGCTCCACAACCGTCGAAATCGTCCGACAGGAAAAAAATGGACAAGGCTGCGGACCCGTACAATAAGGAAACGCAACCGGACGACAAGCAAGAAGACTTGTTTGCCCGGGATGCCGAGCAGGAAAGGAAAGCAACGGTTCCGGAGGATACGAGTGCATCTGCTGTCGAAATAACGGTACCCAACAATATTCCCGATGAGGCCGAACTGAACGAAATTGTCGTTCCCAACCAGGAAACGCCGTCCATAGAAACGCTTTTGCATAACGATAGTTTCGATCATTCAGTTCTCGAATCAAAGGAAGAAATGCAAATCGCACCAGCACTTTCTATTAGCGAGACATCGCCCGAAACGGCAGTGGAAACCGCTATAGTTGAAGCGTCGCAACCCTCCTCCGAAAATCCTATAACCGAAGGTCTGGACGAGGTTGCAATCCCTAACCAGGAGGTGCAAATTGCGGAGGAACAACTCGAAGAGGAAATGTATGCTTATCCATTCAAAGAGGAACCTCCAACGGAAGAGACAATTGAACCACTTGTCGACAACAGTACAATCGATACAGCAGAGAATGCACCGACCGCGGCGATTGACGAGACGCCACAAGAGGATGGGCTTGCAGAATCCCAAAAAGAAACCGTAACTTCATCGCCCAGCAGTTTCGGAAAAAAGGGAAGGAAGTCTTTCAAGGAAATAGATGCAGAAGTAGACCTGGTGCAGGTGCCTAGTGACGAAGTGCTGTTTTCCAAACAATACTATCCTATCAGCCAGGTTGCCAAATGGTTCCGCGTCAACAACTCGCTCCTGCGTTTTTGGGAAAACGAATTTGATATTCTCAAACCGCGCAAGAACCGTAAGGGTGACCGCCTTTTCCGACCCGAGGATGTCAAGAACCTGCAAGTTATCTATTATCTGTTGCGCCAAAAAAAATATACCATTGCCGGTGCCAGAAAATATATCAAGAACAACCGAAAAACTGTCGATGTCAACATGAAAATCATACAGACGCTCGGCGATTTCAAGAAGTTCCTGTTGGAGCTTAAAGCCAATACGGAATGACATTCGCTAAGTCCGCAAAGTCTCCTGAAACGGAATTTTCGGAGAAAAAAACGGAACGATAGTCTCTTTAATTTTTAAAAAAGAACCATGAACAGAATTATTTTCCTATTGGGGCTTTTTTGCTTTTTTACCCAAGCTCTCTGCGCCCAGCTCACGCCGTTCAAGGATGAAGCAACCAGGCTGTATGGTTACAAAAGCCCTACCGGAGCGATAAGAATCTCGCCCCGATACAACATGGCCAATGGTTTCCGAAGTGGTATGGCTGCCGTCAACAAGGGCGCGGTCGTGACCAATGTAACCGCCAACGGTGGCAAATGGGGCTATATCGACAGTACGGGAAACCTCGTCATTCCGATGATATATGACTATGTCCAGGATTTCAAGGGCGATTCCGCAAGAGTCGTCAGGGACGGCAAGAAATACCTGATCGACAAAAAAGGAAAAATCATCGACCAGACCAAGAGATATACCCTCCTCCGTGCGACCGAACCCGTCGATTGGGAGAAGAAACAATGAATAGTGGAAACTGGAGAATTGAAAGTTACTTCGGACTTGCCGACTTCCGGTCTTTTCTGTCTTTCCGTCTAAAAAAAACCAAAAAAGCTGTAACATTTCTTTACCAACATCCGTTTTACTTTAAATAGCTCAAAAAAGCCCATGACGGAGAAGGATTACAATGATTGTGTACGTCGATATGCCGATAATGTTTTTCGCTTTATCGTCAAAAACTTGCAGCATGAAGAAAATGCACGCGACATTATACAGTCTTCTTTTGAAAAATTATGGGTCAACCGCGCGCAGGTCGAGCCGGAAAAAAGCAAGTCCTACCTGTTCACGGTAGCGTATCGGCTGATGATTGATTTTCTGCGGAAGCACAGCAGAACGCAGTTGACGGAAGACTTTGCGCAGGACAGCCGCACCGTTGACCAACCCGATACGCAACTCCGGAAAATATTGGACGAGGCATTGCAACGGTTGAGCGATATCCAAAGAAGTCTCGTGTTGTTGAAGGACTATGAAGGCTATAGTTATGAAGAGATTGGGACGATAGCCAACCTTAGTAGCAGCCAGGTCAAAGTGTACCTGCACCGCGCACGGTTGGCGATGCGCGCGTATCTGGTCGGTATGCATTATGTACTGTAAAAATGGAGGGCAGGATGATCAACTTAAACAATTACGAAGCGTGGTTTTTACTATATACGGACAATGAACTGGATGCTGCACAGAAGACAATGGTGGAACGCTTTGTGGCAGTACACCCCCAATTGCGGGAAGCGTTCGAAGGGCTGAAAAATACCGTTTTGAAGGCACCGCCGCAATATGCCAATAATTGGAATGGTTTGCTAAAACCCGAATTGTCAATGGATTGGCAGGAAAAAGCATTGTTGGCATTGGACGGCGAACTGGATGCGCCGCGACAAAAGGAATGGAATGATATTTTGCAGGAAAACAAGGATGCACAAGCCTTTCACGACTCTTTGTTAAAAACAAAACTTCCTACGGAACTAATGGAATGTCCCAACAAAGAAACGCTTTTACGAAAAGAAAAGAAACCTATCATCATTCCGATATGGTTGCGTTATGTATCCGTTGCCGCAGTGTTGACAGGTATCGTATGGTTTGCATGGAATATTTTAAAAACTGAAAAAACGCCGCCAACGATGGCAGTTACGCAACCCGGACGCAATGCAATATCGGACAGTTCCAGACCATCCATGTCAAGACAAGACATTCACCCCGATATTGCAGAATCGCCCAAAGCCAATATTGTCAAGGCTTCCTTCGCATCCAACAAAACGGAAAAACCAAAGGAAAAAATAAAAAGCAACAACCATATACCTATAGTCCACGCAGCGCAGGTCGAAGATAGGCTCGTCCACACCGAAAAAATAGAAGTAAAAACAATGGCACCCCCGACTATTACCAATGCGATTGTACAGGACGCTGCACTTGTCAATATTAACGCTGTGAATGTGGAAACAACGAAACCGGCAGCGGCGCGTTCCGGTAAAAGGATGGTCGTGCTCAACGATACCGACAACGCTGGAAAGGTGTATGTCGCCAACACAGAAATAAAAACCCAAAAACTTTTTGGTTGGTTAAAAAAGAATAAGTTTGGCAAGTCGAAAACAAATACCAAAAAAATTGAAATTGCCAATTTTGAAATCACAGTAAAAACAAACGAGTTGTAAATACGAATTGTTATGTCGAAGAACGTAAAAAACTTTTTTATAGCGTGCCTGTTGTCCTTGGTTGCCAGCGTCCACAACGCTTATGCACAGCAGGATTCCCTCAATATTCCCAGAGCCGACACCACCAAAAGGGTGTTTTCCGCGACCGTTACCATCACGGAAATCATGGACTCGGCTTTCCAGATGCACTATGACACATTGATTGTTGAAAACGACGATCCCGTGCACCTCAACAAACATAAGTTCCAGACCAACTGGTTGATTTTTGATTTGGGGTTTGCCAACTTCAACGACAAGACACCCTATGGAACTGCGGCCGCCAATGAATATTTGCAGGCCGGTACGGGTGGAGAGGCCTTTACCAAATCCGATATGCGCCTGCGTACCGTCAAGTCTTCCAACGTCAACATCTGGGTGTTCATGCAGAAATACAACCTCTACAAAAATCGGTTCAACCTCAAGTACGGGTTGGGTTTGGAGATGTTTAACTTCCGTTACCAAAATGATATTACCTACCACAAAAATCCAGACTATATCTACCGCGACACCATCTCTTTCGAAAAGAACAAACTATACACCAGCTATGCATCGATTCCTTTGATGCTCAACTATGACCCGATGCCCGGACAGAAATGGGGATTCAGTGCCAGCGCGGGTATATTGGCGGGCTATCGCATCGGCGGACATACCAAGCAGAAAAGCAAGGAATTGGGCAAAGTCAAGCAGGGCGGTTCTTTTGACTTGAACGACTGGCGGTTGGCATACACGGCCGAGCTGGGGCTGGGGCCGCTGCGTATTTACGGAACTTATAGTATCAAACCTTTGCAGAACAACGTGATGGATCAACATCCTTATGCCATCGGTATTCGCTTTAGTAATTGGTAGGTGGATATTCCGCTGTCTTTAGCGATGGGTTGGTAGTCGGCTGGAACACCGCACAGTCTCCTCTCGCCATAGTCGAGACAGGGAGGTCTTTTCGGGGAAATGAAATGCTTCCGTTGATTTTCTGTCTAGATGCGCAACTCTTGATTTGCATTTTTAACTTTGGAGAAATATCCAACGATGAAGAAAATTGTTTTCCTTTCTTTTTTATTCCTGAAAATATACCATGTGGATGCGCAAAACAACAATGTCAATATACAAGAACAAATAGAACAGTTGACAAGTATCGTCGATTCTGCCCAATATGGCATTGCGTTTAAAGACTTGCAGACGGGAAATACTTTTTTTCTCAACGAGCATACTGTTTTCCATGCCGCAAGCACGATGAAGGTCCCTGTAATGGTCGAGGCATTGCGCCAAATCCGCAAGAAAAAATTTTCATTAAAGGATTCCATCGTCGTCCACGACCATTTTAAAAGTATCGTGGACGGCAGTGATTACGCACTTTCCGCAGGCGACGACAGCGACACTGCCATTTACAAAAACATCGGTAGGCCGATGTCGATATACCAAATCATTTTCCAGATGATTACCGTGAGCAGCAACCTTGCGACCAATATGATGATTGAAAAAATCGGTGCGGAAAATGTGATGCACACCATGAAAAAACTCGGTGCCAAGGAAATGAAAGTGCTGCGTGGTGTGGAGGACGACAAGGCTTTTGCCAAAGGGCTCAACAATACGACGACAGCTTATGACTTGATGCGTGTCATGGAAGCCATCGCCAAGGGAAAGGCCGTCAACAAAAAATCCAGCCGCCAGATGAACGACATCCTGCTCCAACAACATTTTAAAGAAGAAATCCCGCACCTACTGCCCGCCAATGTCAAAGTCGCACACAAGACAGGTTGGATTACGGGCATCCGCCATGATGCAGCCATCGTCTATCTGCCTGACGGCAGGCAATATGTATTGGTTTTGCTTTCCCGCTTCCCTGCCGGAAAAGACCAGCAAAACCTAGACGCCACCCAAAAAATGTCCAAGGTTTTCTATGATGCTGTGACGCAGTAGCGCGTCGTTTCCCCAAACAAAACCTGTTGTTTTTTGTTGCTATAAAAACACATCAACAAAAAACTATGGGTAAAAAAATAGCTGACCAACTGGTTGAAACCCTAGTGGATTTTTGATAGTTCTATCGGTTAGTGGTAAACATCGACGTGTAGATATATCATTAGTTTTGATACTATTTTTCAAAGTAGTCCAAATCAATCTTTTTTATCTGATATGTTTCAATTGGTGTTGTTCCTACATTATATTCTATCATTAAATTTGTTAAAGTTTCACCATCAATAAGTATAACTTTCGGATCGATTGATTTTACATAGTCTACAGCTCCTTTTGAAAAAGAACTTGTAGTAATGAATACGCCTTTTTTTGCTCTTTTTCCATGTAATGCGCCTACAAATTTTTGAATTTCAGGTCGTCCTATATTTGTTTCCGTTTTCCACATTTTAGCCTGAAGGTAGATTATATCTAAACCTAATTTATCTTCGTTTATTATTCCGTCAATTCCTTCGTCATTGGTTCTTTTGATAGATTCCCCGGCTTTGTTCCGCGAGCCGCCGTAACCCATTTTCACCATTAAATCTATGACCAAATCTTCAAAAAATTGCCATGTATTTGACCGAATTTTTTCCAAAAGCTCTAAACCTAATTCCCGTTTAATGTATTGATAGCTTTCTTCAAGTTTTTCTAATGGAGTTTTTGTTTCAATTGTCTTATTGTTTTCAATTATCTGGATTTCGCTTGTGGAATGTATTCCTTCGTTAAATGACCTAAATTCGTTGATTGTCTTTAAGTCATTTATAGATATTTCAGAACTAAAATTTTGTAAGAATTTCAGTCCCCTTTCTGTAATTTTAAAATGTGAACGTTTTGTATTTTCTATCAGTCGTGCCTTTGAAAAGTAACTTTTTGTCCAATAAATACGGTTGTCAAATTTTGTTTGCGTACCACTTGGAACACGTTCGGCCTTGTCTTCATCCGTCAAAGAAAAATATTGTGTTAGAAAATCTCGGACTTCATCCAACGAATGCTCCTGTTTGTCTGAACTAAATTTAAGAATTGGATAAAAAAATGATTGAAAATCTGGTATTGACATTTTATATTTCTGTTCCATTTATTAAAATAATAGTTTTCTATATACATATCAAATCTACACAAATCTTTCAAACAAGGTTAACTTTTTTGAGTACGCTGTGTTTTAAGCATTAGGTTTTTCGCTCTAATCATGTAAAACGTTTGCGCGCGCCAATCTCGCCTACTTGCCGTATATTTAGCCCTTAAAATTATCAACATCATTTTCATGGTCAGGAAGATCGCATTAGGAATGGCTTTGGCATTGGCCACTTTGGGTGGGTTTGCGCAGAAGAAAGCCAAACATACATTTGAGATAAAGGACGGCGCATTTGTCTACGACGGCAAGCCGATGATGCTGCACGCCGGGGAGATGCACTTTGCGCGTGTGCCGCACCAGTATTGGCGGCATCGCTTGAAGATGATCAAGGCGATGGGGCTCAATGCCGTGACGACGTATATTTTTTGGAACTCGCACGAGACTGCGCCGGGCGTTTGGGACTTTACGGGTGACCGCGACCTGCGCCAGTTTGTGAAAGAAGCCGGCGAGGAAGGTTTGCTGGTGTTGCTGCGTCCTGGTCCTTACGGTTGTGGCGAATGGGAATTTGGCGGTTATCCGTGGTGGCTGCCCAAGGCTGAGGGCATGGTCATCCGTGCCGACAACCAACCTTTCCTCGACAGTTGCAAAACCTATATCGGAAAGGTGATGGAACAGGTCAAGGATTTGCAGATTACGCATGGAGGTCCGGTCATCATGGTGCAGGCCGAAAACGAATTTGGCTCTTACGTCGCGCAGCGCAAGGACATTCCGCTCGAAACGCACCAACGCTACAATGCCAAAATCAAACAGTTGTTGCTGGACGCTGGTGTGGACGTGCCGCTATACACGGCGGACGGCAGTTGGTTGTTCAAGGAAGGTTCCATTCCCGGTGTGCTGCCGGGCGCGGACGGTGAGGACAACACGCAAAAACTTAAACAGCTCGTCCACCAATACCACGACGGCAAAGGCCCTTATTTCGTTGCGGAATACTATCCCGGTTGGCTTGACCACTGGGCAGAACCATTTCCCAAAGTTTCTGCCTCGTCCGTTGTCAAACAGTTACGCAAATACCTCAGCGACACGGTTTCGTTCAATATGTACATGGTGCATGGCGGTACCAATTTTGGTTTTACTTCCGGAGCCAATTACGACGGCAAGCACGACATACAGCCGGACATGACTTCCTACGATTACGACGCTCCGATTTCCGAAGCCGGTTGGGCCACACCCAAATACGATTCCATACGCAATCTTTTGCAATCTTATTCTAAGGAGAAATTCCCCGCTGTCCCCGCGCCCAATCCTGTCATCAAGGTGCCGGACGTAACGCTGACCAGAGCGGTGAATCTGTTTGATTTTGCGCAAAAAATCGAACCCGTTTCCAACGATACATTGATGTCTTTTGAGGACTTGAACCAAGGTCACGGTTATGTTTTGTATAGCCGCAAATTTAATCAGCCGATTAGTGGAAAGCTTTCGATTCCGGGCTTACGTGATTTTGCAGTGGTATATATCGACGGTAAAAAAGTCGGTGTACTGAACCGCTACTATAAAAAATATGACATGGATATTGATATTCCTTTTAATTCCACTTTGCAGATATTGGTGGAAAATATGGGACGTATCAACTACGGCGCGGATATCATCCACAATACCAAAGGCATTATCAAACCTATCACTATCAATGACAACGAAATCACCGGCAACTGGGAAATGACGCCGCTTCCAATGGACAAAGTACTTGATGTATCCAAGCTCGACAATACCAAAGACACGGGCGTTCCTGTTGTCTATCAAGGCAGTTTCAACCTCGACAAAACTGGTGATACGTTTCTCGATATGCGCGGCTGGGGCAAGGGCATTGTCTTTGTCAACGGTATCAATATCGGTCGTTATTGGAGTAAGGTCGGTCCGCAGTTGACGCTGTACCTGCCCGGTTGCTGGTTGAAAAAAGGAAAAAATGAAGTCGCAGTCTTTGAACAGCTCAACGACAAACCACAGACGACATTGAGCTTTACAACCACGCCGATATTAGACCAGTTGGTGAAGGAATAGCGAAAAATATTTTTATGACAAACAAACCGCAACTTTATATTGCCTCGGCGAAATAAGGTTGCGGTTTTTCGTTCAATTAGAAATATTTCTTTATCTTTAACATCGTTATTGTCATCGAACGTTACGATGAAGTAGATAAAAAATAAGAAACGAGCTATAGGAAGTTTTGCTATCATTCTCGACCAATACATTTTTGAGCTTATGCCTATTCTGGAATTACAACATTTAAAAAAACATTACGCTACGCAAAAAGCCGTGGACGATATCAGCTTCTCCATTGACGAGGGAAAGATATTTGGGCTTTTGGGACCGAATGGTGCGGGCAAAACAACGTTGCTGCGTATGGTGACAGGCATTTTCCATGCCGACGAAGGCGAAGTGCTGTTGCAAGGCAAACCTTTGGACATTGAAAAAGATGCGGCCAAGATCGGCTATATGCCGGAGGAGCGCGGACTATACAAAAAAATGAAAATTGGCGAACAGGCCATTTACCTCGCCCAACTCAAAGGCCTGTCTGCCGCCGAAGCAATGGACAGTGCCAAATACTGGTTTACAAGGCTCAAGATGGAATCCTGGTGGAACAAAAAACTCGAAGACCTCAGCAAAGGCATGGGACAAAAACTACAGTTTGTCACTACCGTCATGCACAACCCACAACTCATCATATTGGACGAACCGTTCAGTGGTCTCGACCCCGTCAATGCTGATTTAATCAAAAATGAAATCTTTGAACTGGCGCAGCAAGGACGCACGATTATATTCAGTACGCACCGGATGGAACAGGTCGAGGAGATATGCGACCAGATAGTATTGATTAATGCGGGCAAGAAATTGCTCGACGGGACTGTCGCTGGTATCAAGCATGCCTATAAAGAAAACCTGTGGCGGCTTTCTTATAGCGGTGACGTGCCTGTTGCGGATGAAAGCCTATTCCAGATTGTATCGCAACGGGAAGGTGAACTGGTATTGCAGTTGCAGCCCGATACGACGACCAACCAAGTACTGTCCTATCTATTGCGGCAGCAGTTAACCATTAATGGATTTGTCGAAATATTGCCGTCGCTCAACGATATATTTATACACTTGGTAGAGAACACGGGAACTGTAACACGCTCATTCTTTAAATAATAGTCATGGGTAAAATAGCTTTGATAGCGAAAAGGGAATTTCTTTCGCGTGTCCGTAAAAAAACATTTCTGGTAACGACGATACTATTGCCAACACTTTTGATTGGGCTGTATGCGTTGATATTTTATTTTTCTATAAAAGAACCCTCCGATACGGTTGTCGCCATTGCCGACAATGCGCATTATTTTGAGGATAGCCTGGAATCTGAACCGCCGATTCATTTTAAGGTGATGCCCGGCGCGGATAAGCAACAACTGGATGCCTTGTTGGACAAAGGGGCAGTCAGTGCCTATATCCTGATTCCGCCAAGTGTGGACACCAACAGCACATTAAACATCATCTCCCAAAAATCCTTGTCGCTCAAGGTTAAAGGAGAGATTAACGATGCGGTCAATGCTGCCATCAAAAAACAGAAAATGCACACGTTCCAATTATCGGCAGACGCCATTAAAAAAGTCAACGAATCGGCTCCTATCAAATATACGACCGAGGAATCAGGCGAGGACAGCATGGCGAAATCGGGTGTTGCTTATGGGGTCGGTTTTGTGTCTGGATTCCTGATTTACATGGTACTGTTGTTGTACGGCATGGCGGTCATGCGTGGCGTGATGGAGGAAAAAGTGAGCCGCATCGCCGAAGTGATTGTGAGCAGTGTGCGTCCTTTCCAGTTGATGATGGGAAAGATATTGGGCATCGGCGCGGTTGGTTTGTTGCAGTTTTTGATATGGATAGTGTTGACGGTCGGATTGAGGGTCATATTGATTC
Source organism: Chitinophagaceae bacterium (assembly GCA_047606825.1). Taxonomy (GTDB): domain Bacteria; phylum Bacteroidota; class Bacteroidia; order Chitinophagales; family Chitinophagaceae; genus Rhizosphaericola. The sequence goes on along the minus strand of JASGDY010000094.1, from coordinate 21,638 downwards.
CGATGTTGTTCCCGTCGGTCGGCAATGCGATGAAAGGCGCGATGCCAAGCGCGGCGGACAGTGCGGACGGGATCCAGCCTGTGATGTCGTTGCTGTCCACGATTAATTTTCCGTTGTTGATTGTGTGTTTTATTGTTTATTTTTTAGGTGGTTATTTGATTTACGCGTCGCTGTTTGCGGCAGTCGGAAGTGCGGTGAACGAAGACCCTCAGGAGGCGCAGAGTTTTTCGTTTCCGGTGACGCTGCCGATCATATTTTCTTTTGTCATTATGATGCAGGCGGTCAACGACCCGCAGAGTGGACTGGCGGTTTTTGGTAGTCTGTTTCCTTTGACGTCACCCGTCGTTATGATGGCGCGTATTGCGCAGGGTGTGCCCAACGTCGTGCCTTATTGGCAGTTGATATTAAGTATCGTGTTGCTGGTTGCCGGATTTCTGTTGACGACCTGGTTTGCCGGAAAGATATACCGCACGGGCATTTTGATGTATGGCAAGAAACCAACGTTGAAGGAAATAATTAAATGGGCGAAGATGAAATAGGGGAGAAAGGTGCTTTCAGCAAGGCTCTTTTTATCTGACCCAAAGTAGATTTATTTTTGTTGGGCGCATCCCAAATTTTCGCTGGCGGGTGGAGACACCGTGCCAGTAAAGCCTTTAGTGGTCGGAGTCTTCACCAACCACCATATTCATGTAAACGCGAAAATTTGAAATGCCCCTTTTTGTTTGCTATTTAAAAAGTTTGCCTTAAATTTGTAACCATTGTATAAGGTTTTATAATTTGGTTATGAATGAATATTTAACATTGTCGGAAACGGCGGAATTGCTTGGCAAAAACAAAGAAACGCTTAGGCGTTGGGATAGAGAAGGCAAATTGTCCGCAGTACGTGAACCGCTGAGCAATTATCGGGTTTACCGAAAAACGGATGTTTTGGAATTGTTTTCGGATTTTGTCCAAGCGGATATTGACGCAATTGTTTCCAACTTCGTCGCGCCGGAAAATGAATACAAAGTTTTAGAACTTTTTGCAGGTGCTGGCGGTTTGGCGGTCGGAATGGAAAAGGCTGGTTTGAAGTGCGCTGCATTGAATGAAATAGACAGATTTGCGTGTGCCACTTTGCGGAAAAACCGTCCGAATTGGAAAGTTTTGGAGGGCGATATTATGAATTTCGATTTTTCGGAATACAACGGGAAAGTGGATATCGTAACGGGCGGATTCCCTTGTCAAGCATTCAGTTATGCAGGAAAAAAATTAGGTTTGGCAGATGCAAGAGGAACACTTTTTTATGAGTTTGCAAGAGTTGTGAAAGAAGTAAATCCGCCGATTTGCATTGGCGAAAACGTGCGTGGTTTGCTGAGCCACGACAACGGAAAAACTTTGCAGGGAATGATTTCGATTTTAGACGAAATCGGCTATAACGTAGTTCCAGTCGAAGTTTTAAAAGCCATAAATTACAAAGTTCCGCAGAAAAGAGAACGTTTAATATTGGTCGGAATTAGAAAAGATATAAACGTAAAATACGAATATCCAAAACCTTACAAGAAAATTTACAACTTAAAAGATGCTTTGAAAAAAGGCGAATTGTTTGATTGTAACGTGCCGAAATCCAACGGTGCAAAATATCCTGCAAGCAAAAAAGCGGTGTTGGATTTAGTGCCGCCAAAAGGGTATTGGCGAGATTTACCTTTGGATATTCAAAAGGAATTTATGGGCGGAAGTTTCCATTTGGGCGGTGGAAAAACAGGCATTGCCCGAAGAATTGGCTGGGACGAACCTTGCCTGACTTTGACGTGTAGTCCCGCTCAAAAACAAACCGAACGTTGCCACCCAGACGAAACCCGACCGTTTACGGTTCGGGAATACGCACGTATTCAGACTTTTCCTGATGATTGGGAATTTTCGGGTTCTTTGGCTCAGCAATATAAACAAATCGGCAATGCCGTTCCCGTGAATTTAGGACGCGAAGTTGGTTATTCGATTGTAAAGTTTTTGAATGAATATTACAGTTTGTCAAACCCCAAATAATAGCTGTAATTCTCAAAAGTAATTTGGTCGAGAATAGTGCGTTTTGATTTTTCGGTTTCGGAAGTGATTTCTTCCAAAGCCGAATTTTCTTTTATGCTGTCGTCTTTTTCAACGGATTTCAGATAGTCATTAATCGCTTTTGGCAACGCTTTATACAATTGAAAAAGAGCATCGTCTTGTCCCGAAAGCAAAGCATAAAATTGGTCGCCCGAAATTTTGAAAACTCTTGAATGACTGTATTCTTTTCCGTTGATTTCGCCTTGCCAATGCTCGTTGAAACTTCCTTTTGCCAAAATCTGAACCCAATAGCATTTTGCTTTTTTGTAATCGTCTGCATAACGAGCCAATTTTTGAAACAAGGCTTCTGCTGAACTGCTGTTCATCGTGTTGTGCTTGTTTTTGATGTCCGCAAAAAGCGTATCATCATTCGCTTTAATGTCAAAGCCGCTTAAATTTCCGACTTCATAACCTTTCATTCCTCCCAAAATTTGTTCGTGGAAAGTTCCTATAGAATTGTTGATAGATTTGTCAATTTGGCGAAGAATTTCGGATTGAATTAGATTGTCTTCGTTGATGTTGTTGAATTTAGCATCAAAAGTCAGTTTGATGGTATCAAGTTTGTTAGTGTAGAAACTCTTTTTGGAAATATTGTTTTTGGCTCGCAAATAAGCTTTGTGTAAATTCTCAATACAGTTCAATAAATCTTCGTCCGAAATAAAGGTTACGTATTTGTTTGCCATTGCGTAGGTTATTAATGATTTATTAGCTAAGTTACGATGTTTGGCGATAAGTCGCCGAGGTAGTTTTTATAATGATGTATTTGCAACGCATCATCCCAACCTCCCACCTTTCCCTTCAAAAACTTCCTTTAGCTGTTCAAAGTTTTTGGGGTCGATGGCTTTTGTGGCGTTTAATAAAATCGTGGATTGGAAACCCACTTCTAGCGTGTCTATGGCCTTTACACCTTTGTCTTTGAGGTAGCCTCCAAGCCGCGTATTGTCAATACGATGTAGGTGTTGTTTTTATTGAATTGTGAAGTTTATTTTTCGCCCTAATCCAAATTCAACGAGTTTGTATAGTGTCGAAAGTTGGATGTCGCTATGTCCGTTCTCAATTCTTGATATAAAACTTTTTTTCGCACCAATTTTGTCGGCAAGTTGCTCTTGTGTCAATTGTGCTTGTTTGCGTTCTTCTTTAATCAGTTCGCCAATAGCAAATGACTTTGCTTTAATCTCAAATTCGGTGCGTTTTTCACTTCCGATTTTCCCATATCTCTTGTCGAGATGTTGAGAAAACGTTTTGATGTTTTTATTTTTTGTTTCCATTGCTAATCTTTTTTTGTTCGTTAAAATATTGTTCCATTATCTTTTCCGCTTTTTCAAGTTCCTTACTTGGTGTCTTTTGTGTTTTCTTTTGAAACCCGTTGAAAAGCACAACTAAACGACCTTTGTCAAAACAACAAAATATTCGATAGATATTGCTTTCATATTCTATTCGGACCTCAAAAAGTCCTTTTATTCCCTCAATGCTTTTGAAAAACTTTGTCGGAATACGCTCCACAATCGTAAACATAAAAAGCACTTCATCGATTTTCTCTTTTACCTTTTGTGGCAACGGTTCAAAAAACGTATCGAAATAGTCTTTATAGAATATGATTTCTCTAATGGCTTCCACGCAGCAAAGTTAACGCATAATGGAACATTGTGCAAATTGTCGGCAATAATTTGTTAGCTAAATTTCAGGGTGTGGAATTGGTCTAAAATTGCCATCAATTCATGTATATCCACAACGAATATCCTCCATTTAAAAGAGATATTCACGCAACGCATCATCCCAACCTCCCACCTTTCCCTTCAAAAACTCCCTTTAGCTGTTCAAAGTTTTTGTGGTCGATGGCTTTTGTGGCGTTTAATAAAATCGTGGACTGGAAGCCCATTTCCAGTGCGTCTGTAGCTGTATAATATACGCAATAGTCGGCTGCCAGTCCGCAGATGTCCACTGCCGTAACGCCTTTGCTTTTGAGATAGCCGTCCAGTCCGGTATTGCCGCGTTTGGCATTGTCGAAAAAGCCACTGTAACTGTCCACTTCCGCGTTCATGCCTTTGTGGAAGATGGCTGCAATAGGGTTTTGACTCAATGATGCCGGAAATTGTGCGCCCCAGCTTCCCTGCACGCAATGTTCCGGCCAGAGCGTTTGCTGCAAGCCGTTGAGTTCTATTGTTTCAAAGACTTCTTTGCCGGGATGCTGTGTCGCAAAACTTTTGTGGTTGGCGGGATGCCAGTCTTGCGTTGCAATGACAAGTTCATATTGGGATTGCAGTGCGTTGATAGTGGGAATGATGGTGTCACCTTCGTTGACCGCCAATGCACCGCCCGGAAGGAAATCATTTTGGATGTCGATGATGAGTAAGGCTTTCATGGGATGGAGAATTGAGAATGATGGATTGAGATTTCACGCAAAGACGAAATCGAGCAAAGACTGCAAAGACAGCAGATTCCCGCCTACGCAGGAATGACGGCAGCGGTGTTCATTGTATCTTCTTTGTAGTGTATTGTATAAGTCCATTATCAAATTGTCGAATTATCAAATCATCAAATTGTACTGTCTTCTTTTTCCTTCACAATCCGTAGGTCGGCAATGTCAACGTTCATGGGCAAAAGACCGATTTTGACGATGGCACGCTTGCCGCGGATTTCCTGTACTTCGCCGACTTGGTGGCTTTTGCGCAGTATCACTTTGGAACCGACTTCCACTTCTCCGCTGATTTCGTCGTATTGTTCCCTGATTTTTTTGGAAAGTTTGTTGGACAATAGTTTGTCCTTTTGGGGGAACAACAGTTGGTAGATGCCGTTGATGACTTCTTCCTTGTCGTCCGTCTTGCGCCAATCGACGACAAGCTGTTTGAGTTTGCGTTCCGTGTCGCGGAGATAGGTGATGCGCTCCTCGGTTATCTGGTTTTGCTGTTGTAGGAGTTCGATTTTTTGTTGGTGACGTTCCTTGTTGAGGACTTGCGCCATCTCTTTTTTCAGGTGCTCGTTTTCGCGGATAAGCTTGTGGAGTTCCTTTTTTTCCTTGTCCAGTTGCTGTAGTCCCTGTTCAGTGGAGTTGAGCAATTTGTCGAGGCGGAAATGGTCTTCCTCCACGAGACGGCGTGCGCGGTTGATAAGGTTTTGGGGAAGTCCGATGCGTTCCGCAATCGAGAATGTGTAAGAACTTCCGGGCTTGCCGACAATCAATTTATAGAGCGGTTGCAGGTGCACTTCGTCAAAAGCCATCGCGCCGTTGAGGATACCTTTGGTATGGTTCGCCATGACTTTGAGGTTGAGGTAGTGCGTCGTCACGAGACCGATGGAATGCTTTTTTGCCAGTTCTTCCAATATGACTTCGGCAAACGCGCCGCCGAGGTTGGGGTCACTGCCGCTTCCCAGTTCGTCGATGAAAAACAGGGTTTTTCCGTTCGCGTTTTCGATGAAATATTTCATGTTGGTCAGGTGCGAAGAATAAGTGCTTAACTCAAATTCCAGGCTCTGCGTATCGCCAATCTGTATAAACAACTGCTTGAAAATACCGATATGCGAATCGGGAGACATTGCCACCAACAGACCACTTTGCAGCATCAACTGGTTGAGGCCTATCGTCTTCATTGTCACCGTTTTTCCGCCTGCGTTGGGACCGCTGATAATCAATATGCGGTTGTCGGCGTCCAGCGTGAGGTTCAATGGTACCGTGGCTTTGCCGTTTTTCTTGTTGTAAAGGTAGAGAAGCGGATGGTAGGCATTTATGAGCTCCAATATCGGCTTGTCCATGATTACGGGCAATGCGCCGCCCATTTCCAATGCCAGCTTGGCTTTTGCCTCGATAAAATCGTACAGTCCTAAAAAATTGTGGTAGGATTTCAACAGCGGCGCATATACCGAAAGCCGCGCCGTCAGTTCGCGCAATATTCGTGATATTTCCTTGCGTTCCTCCATTTCCAGGTCAAAGACTTCGTTGTTGATTTCGATGGTTTCTTCCGGTTCGATGAATGCGGTGCGGCGGCTGTCGCTTTCGCCGTGGAGGATGCCTTTTACCTGCCGCTTGTGTTCCGAAAAAACAGCGACGACGCGCCGTCCGTTGCTGAAACTTTCGTCGATGTCCGCGGTGTATCCTGCTTTTTGCAAACGCGCAACGGCGCGTGCGAATAGGCGGCGGAGTTCGTTTCTTTTTTTGGAAAGGTTGGTTCGGATTTTTTCCAGTTCAGGCGTCGCGTTGTCACGCACGTGGCCAAATTCGTCGATGATGTCGTCGATGAGGAGGTTGATGTTTTTTTCATAATAGGAATCCTGGATGACGAAAGCCAGTCCTGGAAAGCGTTCCCTGCGTTCGTTGTCAAACCAGTGGAAGATTTTTTCGAGGCTTTCCGCCAGCCTTTTGACGAGCATGAACTGTTCTTCCGTGAGCAGGCTGCCGGGAATGCCCAATAGTTTCAACTCTTTGGCGATGGTCGGGGTGAAGTCGTTGGGGAAATATTGCTGTTGCTGTAAGATGTTCTTGAACTCGTTGGTCTGGCCCAGTTCGAGTTCCACATAGTCTTTCCGTGTATGTATGCGCAGCTTTGCCGCTTTTTCCTTGGCATATTCACTTTTGCAGTAGTTGACCAATAAGGTTTTCACCTTGTCAAACTCCAGTTGCGTCTCTGCCGATTCGGGATATAGTTTCATAATCTGTACCCGGCAAAATTAGGTCATGGAATAAATTTGAACAAGGCTATTATTGTTGTAAGGACACTATTCCCTGCATCGTCGCTCACTTTTTCCGCAAAACTACCCAACCTGTCTATACTAACAGACCTTATCTGGTCACAGGCGGCCTGTCCTTTTTTCCCTTTTACCGTAAGCGGGACCCTTGTCGGGTAGTTTCTGATAGTGCTCGTTAATGGAACGACTATGACTGTGTCCAAAAAGTTGTTGACTTCTGTTGGACTGACCACGATGCACGGTCTTGTTTTTTGTATCTCAGCCCCAACAGCTGGATTTAGGTCAACATAATATACCTCAAACTGCCTGATTGTTTTCCTTACCACGTCCACTCTTTGAAGTCGTCAATAGTGTCCTCTATCAAAATCTCTTGGTTGTCGAGCTCTCCCTTTCTTTTCGCTTTTTCAAACATTTCAACCCAGCCCGCCCTTGGATTTTCTTCCACAACAGGTGTGACTATCAACTGGCCATTGACCATTTTGAGGTCGACATTTTCGCTTTGGAACGCGTCCAAAAATATTTTCGGAATGATTACCCCCATTGAATTGCCGATTTTCCTAAGTTTTGTAACGGGCATATCAAGTATTTTTCCAAAGTTACAACAAAGTATCAACAGGACAAAATGTCAATAATCATTCTCCTCGACAAGCTTTTTGGTTAATTCGTCGTTGGAACGGATGTAAGGACGGATAATCAGCCTGTTGCCGGAATCATAAGTGAAATAATCCCACATCCAGCTAAAGAATACCTTGATTCTGTTCTTGAAATTGACCAGGAACGCAATGTGGATAAACGCCCAGACAAACCATGCAAACCAACCCGTGAATGTCTTGTTGTTGGGTAGTTGGCACACCGCTTTCCCACGCCCAATGGTCGCCAACGAACCTTTGTCAATGTATTTGAAAGGAGGTACATTGTCGCCTTTGTGGAATTTCCATAGTTTTTTGGCGACATATTTTCCCATCTGCATCGCGGGCTGGGCAACGCCGGGAAGTCCGTAAGGGTGTTTTTCGGATTTCAGTACGGCGATGTCGCCGATGGCATATATGTTTTTGGAACCCTTTACCTTGCAAAATTCATCGACGATGAGTTTGTTTTTTTCGACCCATTCCGGACGCAGCCCAGGAATGATGTCTCCAGTGACACCAGCCGACCATATCAGTGTAAACGTATTGATTTTCTGTCCGTTGCTCAGTTCGGCGACGGTTCCGTCATAGTTGGTGACTTTGGCATTGAGGATGATTTCGATGCCCATTTTGTTGAGGTCGTCGTAGGCGTATTTGGTAGCTTTTTCGGTCATGCCTGCCAAAAGGTCGCCGCCGCTCTGTACGAGGTAGATGTGCATTTTGGAAAAGTCAATGCCGGGATAGTCTTTTGGCAGCACCTTTTTTCGTAACTCGGCAAGCGCGCCTGCCGTTTCCACGCCTGTCGGACCTCCGCCGACAATTACGATGCTCAGGAGCTTTTCCAGTTTTTCCGGGTCGTTGATCATGCTCGCCGATTCGAAAGTCTGCATGAGCTGACTTTTGAGATTGAGTGCGTCGGGAATCGACTTCATCGGAAAAGCATAGGTTTCCATCAGTTTGTTGCCAAAGAAATTGGATTTGCAACCGTTGGCGACGATGAGGTAATCATAGTGTAGATGTCCGATGGAAGTCGATACGGTCTGCCTTTCGTCGTCGATGGAAAGCACCCGCAACAGCCTGAAATGGAAATCTTTTTTGTTTTTCAGTGCCGTCCTCAACGGACCGGCGATGGCGTCGCCCTGCAATCCGGCAGTTGCCACCTGGTAGAGCAAGGGTTGGAATGTGTGGTAATTGCGTTTGTCGAACAATACGACCTGAAACTTGCTGGTGTCTATCTTGTGCGCTGCGTATAGACCTCCAAAACCTCCTCCGACGATGATGACCCTGGGTTTGGACGTTTCTGGAATGTTGAGGGAGACTCCTGAATATAACGCCATAAAGATTGATTTGGATGCAAATATCTTAAAATGACCCGACAAATCGGATAGTTTCAGAAATTTGATGGATGGGGAAGGTAGCCTAGAGGTCAGATTTTAGCGTTTAGAACGTAGAATATTATACTGAACGAAGCCAAAAGTGTCGAAACTCAGCAAATATGGAAACGAGATTTGAATGGATGAAAGAACATCGGATTTGTTGGCTTCTTTAAAAAGTCTAGAATCTTGCGAATTGCTTTTTTGATGTCACCGGGTGGCATCATATCCATATTTTCAATTTTTGGGATGAATTGTTCTTGGGATGGTGTCCGTATTTGAAAACAATAGCGATAACTGCGGGAGAAAAAAGGTATGCAAATGTTCAAATGTATCTGCGATTAGTTTCAGTCGTTTGTGTATCAAATTGTGTATCAAATAAAAAAAACAGCTATGACTGAAACGTCATAACTGTTTGATTTTCAAGTGACCCCGTCAGGATTCAAACCTGAAACCTACTGATCCGTAGTCAGTTACTCTATTCAGTTGAGCTACGGGGCCATTCCCTATTGGGGCTGCAAATATAGTCGCTATATTATTACTTGCAAAACTTTTTTCAAAGAATCTTAGAAGCTGTTTGAGTGATTTATTTTCTTCTCCGCACAGTCTCCCGCCGTGGCGGGGACTTTGCGGGAAGGAATACACGTTTTTATGTCTTGGAAGCATATAAAACCGTACAGAAAAACTTAACTCAAACAATCTTTTAATTGGTATAAGGTGTTGGACATCTAGTGTTGTGCTTTCAGCCGTGGAGATATGGCAGTCTAATAAACGTTTGTTTTGTTCAAAGAACTATTGCTTAATTTGAATGAAATATGTTTTTACATAAAAAAGGTTAAAAAATATTCAATTTTAGTATTGATTTTTTTATTAATTTAGTGCCCTTGATCTCACATTCTTTTGAACATTTTTTGAATTAGAACTATGAAGGTAGGGGCTAAAAGACAAGGGTTGTACGATCCTTCATTTGAGCACGATGCGTGTGGTATTGGTTTTGTGGCCGACATCAATGGGCATAAGTCCCATAAAAATATTGATGATGCGCTGACCGTGTTGGAAAACATGGAACACCGTGGCGCCAGCGGCTTTGAATTCAATACGGGCGACGGCGCGGGTCTGATGATACAGATTCCGCACGAATTTTTCTTTGACGAGTGCATCAAGTTGGGCGTGCATCTGCCGGCGTATACACGTTATGGTGTCGGTGTGCTGTTTTTCCCGAAAGAAATCAGGCGCCGTGAGGAGTGCCGCGCTATTTTCAACCGTTGCGCGGAGCAGGTTGGTCTGGAGATATTGGTGTACCGCCGCGTGCCGGTCAATCAGGAAGGCATTGGTTCCATTGCGTTGTCCGTGGAACCGGAAATGGAGCATGTGTTTGTAGCGTGTCCCGACCATATCAGCGACCCTGAATTGTTTGAGCGCAAGCTGTTTGTTTTGCGCAACTATGCTTCGCATTTGATTCGCAACACGGTGAAGAAAGATGACGTGGGTTTTTACGTTGCGTCGCTTTCGCACCGAACGATTGTGTATAAAGGTCAGTTGACCAGCCACCAGGTGCGTACTTATTTTTCTGATTTGCAGAACAAAAGGGTTGTTTCCGCATTTGGTTTGGTGCATTCCCGTTTTGCGACCAATACGTTTCCTTCTTGGGGACTGGCGCAACCTTTTCGGTATATTGCCCACAACGGCGAAATCAATACGCTGCAAGGCAACCTCAACTGGCTGAAGTCCGGGGAGAAAAGTTTCAAGACCAATTATTTTACAAAGGAAGAACTGGACATGATACTGCCTGTCGTGGGCGGTGGGCAGTCCGACTCCGCCAGTCTGGACAATATGGTGGAATTGCTGCATCTCACCGGGCGTTCCTTGCCACATGTCTTGATGATGCTGGTGCCGGAAGCCTGGGACGGCAACGGACAGATGAATGCCGAACTAAAAGCATTTTATGAATACCATGCGGCCTTGTCCGAACCTTGGGACGGACCGGCATCCATTGCGTTTACCGACGGCAAAATGATTGGTGCGACGCTCGACAGGAACGGTCTGCGTCCTTCGCGTTATACCATTACCAAGGACGGTCGCATCATATTGGCATCCGAAACAGGTGCGTTGCCGATGGACCAGGGCAATGTCGTTTCCTATGGCAAATTGCAGCCGGGAAAGATGTTGCTCGTCGATATGGAAAACGGCCGCGTACTCGAGAATGATGAAATCAAAGCAGCAGTCAGCTCCCGCAAACCTTACGCGGAATGGCTGGCGACTTACAAGATAAAACTGGAAGATCTGCCCCAACCCCGTGTCATGTTTACACATCTCGGGCATGCGGATATTGTCAAGTTCCAAAAGGCTTTTGGCTTTACGCAGGAAGACCTCAAGATTATATTGGAATCCATGGCGTTGGACGGTAAGGAGCCACTCGGCGCGATGGGTAGTGACGTGCCGTTGGCCGTGTTGAGTGACCAGCCGCAGCATATCAGTAGCTATTTCAAGCAATTGTTTGCACAGGTGACCAATCCGCCGATTGACCCAATCCGCGAAAGGTTAGTGATGTCTTTGGCATCTTTTGTCGGCAACAGCGGGAATATTTTGGAAGAGAATGCCGATGCCTGCCACATGGTCGTCTTGCAACAGCCAATATTGACCAACAAGGAGCTGGAAAAACTGCGTAGTATCGACACAGGCAGCTTCCAAGCCAAGACTTTGCAGGCGTATTTCCGTGCCAATGGAGAACCAGGTGTATTGAAGACGGGAATCGAAAGGCTTTGCCGCTATGCCGTGGACGCGGTACAGGACGGTTTTGAAGTGATTGTGCTGTCCGACAGGGCCATAGACAGCGAACATGCCGCGATTCCGTCCTTGTTGGCGGTCTCGGCGGTGCACCACCACTTGATACGCAAGGGATTGCGTGGCAAGGTTGGCCTCGTCATCGAGGCGGGCGATGTATGGGAAACGCACCATTTTGCCTGTCTGTTGGGTTTTGGTGCTACAGCGATTAATCCTTATTTGGCATTCTCCTCCATTCGGAAGATGTACGAACAGGGCAAGCTCGGCACTAAGCTGGAACTCAACGACCTGTACCATAATTATATCCATGCCGTGTCGGAAGGTCTGTTCAAGATTTTTTCCAAAATGGGCATTTCTACTTTGCAGTCTTACCAAGGTGCACAGATATTTGAAATTATCGGGATTAATTCTGAAGTGGTCAATCGGTATTTCACTGGCTCCACCAGCCGTATCGAAGGCATCGGTCTGGACGAAATTGCAAGGGAGGCATTGTACAAACACCAATACGCTTTCCCCAAACGCGAAATCCCATCGGATTTGTTGCCTGCTGGCGGTATCTACCAATGGCGGAGAAAAGGTGAAGCGCATTCGTTTAACCCGACGACGATCCACTTGTTGCAACATTCCACGCGGACAAACGATTATAGTCTTTTCAAAAAATATTCAAAAGCAGTCAACGACCAGGAAGAAAAAGCCATCACGCTGAGGAGCTTGTTCGCTTTCGCTCCGACACGCAAATCGATTTCCATTGACGAAGTGGAACCAGCCGAAAAAATATACCGTCGTTTTGCCACGGGCGCGATGAGTTTCGGTTCGATTTCCTGGGAAGCGCATACCACCCTGGCCATTGCGATGAACCGCCTCGGCGGCAAGAGCAATACGGGCGAAGGTGGCGAGGACGAAGTCCGTTACCAACCCATGGAAAACGGCGACAGTATGCGTTCCGCCATCAAACAAGTTGCGAGCGCACGTTTCGGCGTGACGAGCTATTATCTCACGGAAGCGGACGAACTCCAAATCAAAATGGCACAAGGTGCCAAACCTGGCGAAGGTGGGCAGTTGCCCGGCTTTAAAGTGGACGATTGGATTGGAAAAACGCGGCACAGTACGCCCGGCGTGGGGTTGATAAGCCCGCCCCCGCACCATGATATTTATTCCATTGAGGATTTGGCACAGTTGATTTACGACCTCAAAAATGCCAATAGAAAAGCGCGCATCAACGTCAAACTGGTTTCCAAATCCGGTGTCGGCACCATCGCCGCCGGAGTCGTGAAAGCCAAGGCGGACGTCGTGTTGATTTCTGGTTTTGACGGAGGCACGGGTGCATCGCCGCTCAGTTCCGTCAAGCATGCAGGTCTGCCTTGGGAACTTGGCTTGGCGGAAACGCACCAGACTTTGGTGCGCAACAAACTTCGTGGACGTGTCGTCGTGCAGGCCGATGGTCAGATGAAGACAGGTCGCGACCTTGCCATAGCTGCGCTTTTGGGTGCGGAAGAATGGGGTGTTGCAACGTCGGCCCTCGTCGTCGAAGGCTGTATCATGATGCGCAAATGCCATCTCAACACTTGTCCCGTCGGTATCGCCACGCAGGATGCGGAACTGAGGAAACGCTTTACCGGTGCAGCTGACCATGTTGTGAATTTTGTAAAATTTATGACCGAAGAATTGCGCGAAATCATGGCGGAGCTCGGTTTCCGCACGGTGGACGAGATGATAGGCCAGGCAGACAGCCTTAAGATCCGCGACAATGTCAACCATTGGAAATTCAAGTATCTCGACCTTTCTCCGATATTGTATCGCCAACCGGACGACCCGGACACAACGCTCTACAATACCGAAAGTCAAGACCATGGTCTGGGCGGGATTTTGGATTGGCAATTGGTCCAAAGCGCAGTTCCGGCATTGGAAAATGGTGAACGTGTGACGGGTGTGTTCCCGATTCGCAATATCGACCGCACCACCGGCACCCTGTTGTCCAACGAAATAACCAAACGGTACAAAGACGAAGGTTTGCCCGAGGATACGATTCATTATCGTTTTGAAGGTACCGCCGGACAGAGTTTCGGTGCTTTTGCCGCCAAGGGTTTGACTTTGGAACTGCAAGGCGACTGCAACGACTATTGCGGCAAGGGATTGAGCGGAGCCAAAATTATCGTGCATCCGTCTCCATCGGCGACTTTCAACGCCGAAGAAAACATCATCATCGGCAATACGGCGTTTTATGGGGCGACTTCTGGAGAGGCTTTTGTCCGTGGTCGCGCGGGCGAACGTTTTGCGGTGCGTAATTCCGGTGCCAGGATCGTCGTGGAAGGTGTCGGCGCACATGGATGCGAATACATGACGGGCGGCGTGGTGGTCATTTTGGGAACATTTGCCAACAATTTTGCGGCAGGCATGAGTGGCGGTATCGCCTATGTCTATGACCCGAATAACCGGATGCCGTCGTTGTACAATCCCGAAATGGTAGACCTCGACCCGTTGGACGACGAAGACATTCAGGCCCTTGCCGAAATGCTGTATAAACACAGCCAATACACAGGAAGCACGATTGCGAACTTTATTCTCTCCGATTTGGAAAACCAGATAAAGAATTTCGTGAAAGTATTCCCGCGCGAATACAAACATGTATTGGCGGTGAGGAAAGCAGCGTTGGTCGTTAATAGTTAATAGTTGTCACTGCTCGGGATTTGCGTAGCGCATCCCGAACCCATGAAAATGGATTTAGAAATCCATTTCTATCCATACACTAAATTTATACGCAAAACAGAAATAAAAAAGGCTAACAGCCAACAGCTATTTCTCAATTCATAAATAAAAAATGGGACACAAAACAGGTTTTATTGATTATACGAGGGAACTGCCCAAGCATCGCCCTGTCGAAGAGCGCGTGAAGGACTATAAAGAGTTCCATGAACTTTTTGAAGCCAACAAACTCAACAACCAGGCCGCACGGTGCATGGACTGCGGCGTACCTTTTTGTACGAGTGGATGTCCGTTGGGCAACGTGATTCCGGATTTCAACGACGCCATCTATCGTGGCGCGTGGAAAGAGGCGTATGAGATATTGAACGCGACCAACAATTTTCCGGAATTTACGGGACGTATCTGTCCCGCACCTTGCGAAAGTGCCTGCGTGTTGGGCATCAACCAACCGCCCGTCACCATTGAGGAAATCGAAAAACATATCATCGAGTTTGCTTTTGAAAAAGGTTTTGTAACGCCTAAGATTCCTAAAAAAAGGACAGGTAAAAAAGTTGCCGTCATCGGTTCCGGTCCGGCTGGACTGGCTGCCGCCGCACAACTCAACTACGCAGGCCATTCCGTTACGGTGTACGAACGTGACGACGAACCGGGCGGTTTGCTCGTGTATGGCATTCCCGATTTCAAATTGGAAAAATGGGTTGTCCGCCGCCGCATCGACCTGATGAAGGAAGAAGGTGTGTCGTTTGTATGCAATGCCAACGTCGGTGTCAATGTCAAAATCAGCGACATCCACCGTGAAAACCATGCAGTCATACTGGCAACGGGTGCAATGGTTCCACGCGAGCTCGACGTGCCGGGGCGCCAACTCAAAGGCATCCATCCTGCGATGTACTACCTCAAGCAACAGAACAAAATCAACATGGGCAAAGACCCGTTTGCCAATCCGAAAATAGAGGGCAATGTCGTTGCGGAAACCATCTCCGCTACGGGCAAAAACGTCGTTGTCATCGGTGGTGGTGACACCGGAAGCGACTGTGTCGGTACTGCCAACAGGCAATCTGCCAAACATATCATGCAGTTGACCCATGGACCGCTCCCTCCGTCCGAAAGGACAGACTATATGCCCTGGCCAAGTGTCCCGGCGATATTTACCACTTCGTCTTCGCAGGAAGAAGGCGTTTTGCGTGAGTTCGGTTTGTCACCTCTCGAGTTTGTCGGCAATGAAAAGGGTGAAGTGACTGGACTGAGAGTCGTCTCCCTCGAATGGCAGCTTGACAGCAAAGGCCGACGTGCCAGCCATATCAAAGTCGCCGGCAGTGAGCGTGTGATTCCCTGCGATCTGGCATTGCTGGCATTGGGTTTCACGCATGTACAGCACGAAGGTCTATTGGAACAATTAAGTGTCGAACTCGACCTCAAAGGCAATATCAACGCCGACAATAAACGTTTTGTGACCAACCTACCTAAAGTCTATGCCTGCGGCGACGCACGTAAAGGACAGTCTTTGGTTGTATGGGCTATCAGCGAAGGACGCGAATGCGCCAGGGTTGTGGACGAAAAACTTTCCGACGGGATTTCCGAATTGGAAAGCAAGGACACTAACCTTGAAATCGCCAATGCAAAAGTGGAGTTTGGATGCTAAGTCAAAGGATGACAGTAAAAATAGTTTAAAGCATCTGGGAATAGACCAGAAAATGTGTCAACAAAAATCTCTTGTGCATTATAAAAACGCCAGACACCGTCAACCTCCAGTCAACAACGGTCAATCGCGCAATAAGATTGCCTGAGACAAATATCAACGGCTCAACATGTCCAACAGGCTGACGTCGGACTGTTGCCACCCGGCGAGCTGGTCGTAGCGGTGCAGCGCATATTTGTTGATGAAATACATGATGTCACGCTTCCACACGTGCTGGTCTGTGGCGCAGTAACCGGCTTTGTTGAGGCCATTGAGCCATTTGGAGAAGTCCAGCGAGCCCTTCAGGTTTTCGTAGAAGGACTTGGATGTCACGATATGGACAAAGTTTTCGTAGGACGCTTCCGTGCTGCTAAACTGGCGATAAGGAGATACATAACCCTCGCTTGCCATTTTGTTTTTGCCGATAATGCCAAAGTGGTTGTGCAGTACTTTGCTGCTTTTGCTACGTCCTAGGCTGGACTCGACCATGGCTACACCGAGGATGACGCTTGCGGGGACTCCGCTCTGCTGCATCAGCTTCATGGCAAGCTGGGAATGTGCCTGGATGTATTTCTGCGCTGTGCTCTGCGCGCTGACCGAGGTGGCGATCAGGGTGCCTAATGCAAGGCTTAGCACCGTTTTCCTCCATAGGGAGACAAAACTTGTCTTTTTCATCAGACATCTGTTTTTTTGTAGAAGCTATGGCTACCTTTTCGGACAATACATTTTAACATACGCGCAGCCATACAGGACCATGCCGATGCCAAAGGGTTGTGATTTTTGAAAAGTGGAGTTAGGAATTAAATCTTAACTTCTGTAGCATCCCTGCGGGGCAGGAACTTTTTACAGCTTCGGATTAAAAAATAGACATTGACTGTAAGTCAATGGTAAAACAACTGGTTTCCAATTGTTTACGATACATACTTACCATCCTACATAACCGGATGGTGGTCATGACAAGTTCCAAACTTTCTTTGTTTGGATGCTAGGTGGCCGCTGGTACGACCGATACAAAGGTAGCTGTTTTCCCTAAAATGGTGCATTCTGGTCAGAATATTAACATATTGGCAGAATACGGCAGGGAATCATTGTATAATCGTTCGTTTCCGCCGGTTTTATAAAAAATCCCACGGCTGCAAACCGTGGGATTTTACTGTGGTGATGGGCAATCATTGTTAACGCGAATCAAGGGCTTGCGAAAAAATCCAACCTTTGGTTCACATTATTTGGTTTCTGGATAAAGCACGGCTTCCAGTCCATTCGACTTGTCCATAATGCTGTTGGCGACTTTTTTGATGTCGTTTTGCGTGACATTTTGGATGTTTTGCGTATAGTTCAGGAAGCGTTCCTTGCTGTTGCCGTTGAAGAAGATGCTTTGCAGGTTAGACAGCCAGTAACTGTTTTGCTGCACACTTTCTTTGTAAGATTCGAGCCGTGCTTGTTTTACTTTGTTGAGGTCTTTGGCCTGTGGTCCGAACTGCTTGAGCGTGTCGATTTCGGCATAAGCTGCTTTTAACAAAGTATCGACTTTGTCCGGGCCGCAAGGCAGTTGGATTTGGAAAGTAAAGTGGTTGTACGGTTCTTTTTCCACGCTGACCGAAGAGCCGCCACCGTAAATCCCGCCAATACGTTCGCGCAGGTTTTCGATGATTTTTATATTGTATATTTCGGACAGAAGGGACGCCTGCATCGCTACATCCTGCGAATAAGGCAGCGTTCCGTAAAATATATCGAGTATCAGACTTTTTTGCTCCTGGCCTTTATGGTATTGGAGTTGGTGGAAACCGGAAGCAGGCCGCAAGCCGTTGTCCGAGGAATACTGTGGCGCAATGCCCGCAATCGGAAGGCTTGCGACATATTTTTCCAAGAGTGGCCTGATGGCCGTCGTGTCTATGTTGCCAACGATGAAGTATTGCATACTGTCGACATTGCCCAATTCCCGTCTGTAAATGCTC
The DNA here is from genome assembly GCA_047606825.1 of Chitinophagaceae bacterium. Classification (GTDB taxonomy): domain Bacteria; phylum Bacteroidota; class Bacteroidia; order Chitinophagales; family Chitinophagaceae; genus Rhizosphaericola. Next base: position 3,760 of record JASGDY010000094.1, on the reverse strand, counting down.
AATACACTGTCCACGTTGATGGCTTGTATGTCTGCAACGGTCGGGACCATGATGGGACGGCGGGAATCGTTGGCATACAAGGTCTTGCCGAGTGTATCGATAAAGGAAACCTGTGGGTTGGAGGACAAAAACTGAAGTTGGGTATTCATTTTTTTGACATATCCGCCGAAGAGTTCTTCGTCTTTGCGTGGTTCGGTTGTCTGCAAATAGTTGAGTTGCAACAATGTCTCGAAGTCCTTGACAGAGGAGGAACCCGATACGTTGTCGGTCAGGTTGCCCAGCGAGGGCACGAGCCCTACGGTTTTTCCGGATAGGAAATCGGTCAATTCCGTCGGTTTGAATTTGCCGTAACCCATCGACTCTATCACGTCTCCCAAGAATTTTGCATTCGATTTGTTGTTGCCGGCATATTGGAGCGTGCCGCCTTTCTTGGTGCCGCTAAAGAGTATTTCGTCGCTTTTGAACTGCGTCGGTTTGATGGTCACTTTGGTGCCGTTGCTCAACAGGAAGGTCGTCGTTCCGAGTTCTTGGTCTTTTGTTTCGCTGATGATTTTTCCTGGCGTCGGTTCCTTGTCGAGCAGGGAATTGAACTGGTTTCCTTGGGCATCTGCCGTCACTTTCTGGGCAAAGGCATTGTTCAGTTCTGTTTCAAACTGTGCGACTGTCGGCACGGGCTTGCTGCTGGGGGCAGTAAGGAAAGCAAAATAATTGCCATTGCCTTGGAGCACGGTTTTGGCTTCCTTGTTTATTTCTGCAAGGGAGATTCCCGGCAAGAGGTTTTTCCAGTATTGGTACTCGTTTTCGATGCCTGGGATGGTCTCTTGTTGTAGGAAATTGCGGATATATTCTCCTATGATCTGTCCCGATTCTGTTGTGTTGCGCTCGTTGTATGCTTTTTCCATTCCGTTAAGGGACGATTTTTTGGCAATTTCCAGTTCATTTTCGTTGAAACCGAAATCTTTGGCCTTCAACAGTTCTGCTACGGCGGTATTGATGGACGTGTTGACGTCGTCACCCGGCGCCGCGGTCAGGTTGAGGCTTTCGGTATTGCGTCCGATGCCGTCCAGATAGGCAAAGGCGTAGAGGAATGGCGGATTGCCTGACTGGGCGCGTATTTCATAACGGTGGTTGACCATCTGGACGATGAGGTTTTTGACCATGTCTTTCCTGTAGTCCGCGATAGTGGTTTCGGGTGCTTTGGGTTTGGAGGAATAGACCAGGTTGAACGAAGTATTGGTCGCTTCTTTGTCCGTGACGACGACGGCCTGTGTCTTGCTATACGGTGGTACGCTGTACACCGTCCTTGGTTTCTCGTTTACTGGGTTCTTCAATCCACTGAAATATTTGTCGATGAACGCTTTGGCTTCGGCGACCTTGATGTCTCCCACAACGGCGACTGCCATCAAGTCGGGACGGTACCAGTCATGGTAAAAAGAGCGGATGACCTGCGGGTCAAAGGTTTTCAAAATGCTGTCTTTGCCGATGGGCAGCCTGACGGCATATCTGGAGCCGGCCAACAATTGCGGAAGGTATTGTTTGCGCATACGGTCGTTGGCACCTTTGCCGAGTCTGCTTTCCTCCAATACGACGTTGCGTTCGTCGTTGATGTCCTGTGTTGTCAGCAACGCGCCTTGCGCCCAGTCTGCCAGTACCTGAAAACCTTTGTCCACATTGTTCTGATTGTCCGTCGGGATGGGCAGTATGAACACGGTCTCGTCAAAACTGGTGTAGGCGTTCAGGTCGGCGCCAAACTTGACGCCGATGGTCTGGAGGTAATCGACCAACTCGTTTTTGGGAAAATGCTTGGTGCCGTTAAAGTTCATGTGCTCCATGAAGTGCGCAAGCCCTTGCTGGTGCTCGTTTTCCAATACCGAACCGGCATTGACGACCAGTCGCAGCTCGATCTTGTTGGCGGGTTTACCGTTTGGACGGATGTAATAGGTGAGGCCGTTTGCGAGTTTTCCTTTTGTAACGTTGCTGGCAATCGGCAGTTTGTCGGTCAGTGCCTGTGCATGGGTGGTATTGGCAGCAAGTAGCAATATGCCACTGCACATAAAGCTCCAAAATTTTCTTTTCATCTGTATGTTTTTTCTTTTTCAATTGTCAGATGGAATTGCTTCCAGTGGACTTCGTTTCCGCATAAAAATTTTACGAATGACACTATTAGTATTGCCTGCGGTGCTGCTTTGTTCGCTTCGCGGCTAATTCGTGATGGCAGTCGTGAATGCTATGCAATTGACTTCGTCGAACTTTGTTCCATCGCTTTTGGTATAAATCTGCTCGTTCGCCGCGGCAGATGATGCTTGATTTCAAGTAAACGGTTTAAAAATCAGCTACTGTTAGGTATATTGTAAATATAGATACGAAGTACGATTTCCACAAAAAAACTTTATGCGCATCCCAGATTTCCACTAAGGTAGTGTCTCCATCTGTACGTGAAAATATGACATACGCCCGATTCTTTCCTTAATTTTGCCGTATGATTAAATATAACAAGGCTTTTGTGGAAAAGCTGGAACGTATCTTGGTGGAGTCGGACTATTTCGTCCGCTATGAGCGTGGCAATTTCCAGAGCGGCTGGTGTCTTTTGGAGCAGAAACGCGTCGTCGTCCTCAACAAGTTCCTCAACGAGGAAGGGCGTGTCAATACGTTGTTGGAACTGATTCCACAGTTGAACATTGACTTTGACAAGCTGACATTAGATGCCCAGAAACTCTATACCTATGTGTTGGAACAAGTAAAAACCGTGGAGAAGACTGTTGACCAGGAAGCCAACCCGGCGGAAGCTGAACAGAAACTGCCTTTGTATTAGCAATGCGCTTTAATTGGATGTCGTAGATGCTGACGTATATCGACCGCTGCCGACATAGCGTGGAGACCAGTAAGTATCGTTGAGGTCACTAATCATTACGCCTCGGGAGGTAGAAGCATGGACAAATTTGTTGTTGGTAAGATACACGCCGACGTGTGTGATATTGTGCTTGCCCGAACCGAAGAATACTAAATCCCCTTTCTGCAAGGGCTGGCCTGTATCGGGGTGTACGCAATTGTCATATTGCTGTTGCGCCGTCCTAGGTATCGATGTGGCATATATGTCCTGCAAAAACACCTGGCAAAACGCGGAGCAGTCGATGCCACTTTTGGACGTGCCGCCAAGCCTGTAGGGTGTTCCCCACCATTCGTCTACTTCCTGCAAAATGTTTTCGTCGTTGCTGATTGTCTCTACGGGCACATCCAATATCGTGCAGTATTTGGCCTGGAGGGCTGTTGCGTTTGTAGTGCCCAGTGCGGCAGTATTGAGCATGTGTTCTTTTGTCTCTATTTGTTCATTGCGCTTGGATTCTTTTTCCAAATGTCGGATCTGCGTCATAGACATGCCGGGCGTGATTTCTATACCGTTGATAAACCTAGGTGTCGATTGTCGGCTCGCCGTGTTGGACGAGCTAGAGCTTCTGAGTGCGGAACAGGAAGTGAGGCATCCGGCAATCGCGAAATAGCATAAGTAAGACGAGACTTTTGGCGACATAAAAGCTGATGTTTAGAAAAATAAGAATCCTACAAGGTGCTTGGGCAAATATAGGCAAATATGTGTTTGTAGGGTTTTTGGGGTCAGTGCAAACGCATCTAAATCATCTCCACCAATATTATGTCCCACTTTTTTTCTTGACAAAGAAAGTGGCAAAAAAGTCAAGTCCGCAAAAGGCGAACGCTGCGCGCCAGTCGTGTTGGCGCTTCGGAACATTTCCGGCGGCTGTCGCAG
>JASGDY010000093.1:0-97576 GCA_047606825.1 Chitinophagaceae bacterium | reverse complement strand
AGGGCGAAGTGGGATGTAATAAAAGTAGGACTTTCGATGCGACTACTTTAAATCGGCTGTGGGGGGTCATCCAAAACTCCGGTGCCTGACGCAGCGCGTCAGGCACCGGAGTTTTGGATGACCCCCCACAGCCGATTTAAAGTAGTCGCATCGAAAGTCCTACTTTTATTACATCCCACTTCGCCCTAGAAGCTCAAATCTTTCCAACCTTCTCTGTAAGTCCGCTTGACATATTGGTTGGCAAGCTCAAAGTTGGTTACTTTCATGTTGGCAGCGTCCCAGTCCAGCGTCAGTCCCCTTGCCGGAAAATCAAAGCCGTTGGCATTGACTCTCTGTTGGCGGTAGTTGAAGCTTCTGATGGCAAGATTGCCCATCAATATACTTTCCGTCAACGGGACGGCATAGCTTTCAAATGGGGAAGACAGCATTTTAGTGCCTTTGTTGTAGCCTGCGAGGCAGGCGTCTACCCATTGCGTGTAATGCCCTTCCGGACCGTCGACGACGCGTGCCAGCTTTTTGGGTACAGCCAGCGCTTGTTCGTTCAGTGAAAGTGGGTACAGTTTGGGTGCGGCACCATATACATCGCACACCATTAGACCTTTGGAACCGTGGAAGATGACACCGTTGGCTTCTATTTTGGCATCTGCCGGCATCAGTTCCGGTTTTTCCGGTTTGATGCCACCGTCCATCCAGTTCATTTTCAATGTTTTGCCGGACTTGGTTTTATAGTGGAAATGTACGGAAGACGATACTGGACCGGCATCCGGCAGATAATCTTCCCTGAACTCGCCGCCATAGAGCGTGGAGACGCTACAGCTTACATCTGTCGGGAATCCCGGCTCCAACACTTTGAATACGGGACCGACCAGATGGCAGCCCATGTCCCCCAATGCTCCTGTGCCATAATCCCACCAGCCGCGCCAATTGAACGGTACAAGGTTCTGGATATAATCTTTTTTGGGCGCCGTTCCCAGCCACAGATCCCATTGCAGAGTGGAAGGGACTTGCGCCGATGTTTTGGGCCACGCAATGCCTTGCGGCCATACCGGGCGGTTGGTCCATACGTCTACGGTATGTACTTCGCCGATAAGCCCGGCATCGTACCATTCGCGCATCAGCCTTACGCCGTCACCCGAGGAACCTTGGTCGCCCATCTGGCTGACGACCTTATATTTTTTGGTGGCATCTCCCAGTATCCTTGCTTCATAGATGTCGTGTGTCAAAGGTTTTTGGACATAGACATGTTTTTTTAGCTGCATCGCGTTGAACGCAATGATGGCGTGGTTGTGGTCTGGTGTACCGACGGAGACGGCATCAAAGTTTTTCCCTTCCTTGTCCAGCAGTTCACGCCAGTCGTGGTAATACTTGGCTTTGGGGAAGAGCGTCACGTTTTCCTTGGCACGCACGTCGTCCACGTCGCAGAGGAAAGCAATCTCCGCTCTTGGGCTTTTGGCGAAATGGCGGATGTCGTCGCCGCCCTTGCCGCCCGCACCAATCCCGGCAATCAACAGTTTATCACTTGGGGCTACATAGCCCCTGCCACCCAGCACATGGCGTGGAACAATGTAAAATCCGGCAAGCGTCAACGCTGAATTGCGGATAAAAGAACGCCTTGAAGCATCCATTCCTTTGTCCAAAGACTGTTTTGATTTCATTCAGTAAGATTTTAATTAGTGGTGTATGGCAAATTTCAATATAAAAAAGCACAATCGTTTCGCCAAAGTATCAAATACTTTTCAAATAAAATGTATTGTAACTATTATTTTTTTATTTGTGCTATTGTAGACAGGAAAAAAATAAGTCAGAATAATGTCATTTTTATAAAAGAAAATCTATATTTGAGTGCTTTAACGATTGTTTGTTAATGTATTCAGAATCGTATGTACTGAGGCATTGCATAAATTATAAGCACAGAAAATACTTTTACAAAAACTTTATTTCTTATGGCAAACAACACATTTGACGCCATTGTCATCGGATCGGGTATTTCCGGAGGATGGGCGGCAAAAGAACTCACAGAAAAAGGACTGAAAACCCTGATGCTCGAACGCGGACGTAACATCGAACACGTCAAGGACTACAAAACCGCCAACACTCCTCCCTGGGAATTTGAACACCGTGGCGGCCGTACCCAAAAAATGATTCAGGACTATCCCGTACTCAAAAGGGACTATCCTTTGCAGGAGACCAATCTGGACTATTGGGTCAATGAAAAAGAATCCCCTTATGTCGAGGAAAAACCTTTTGACTGGTTCCGTGGCTACCATGTCGGTGGCCGTTCCCTGATGTGGGGCAGACAGTCCTACCGTCTGCATGACACCGACTTTGAAGCCAACCTAAAAGACAGCATTGCCGTGGACTGGCCCATCCGCTACGCCGATCTTGCACCGTGGTATAGCTACGCCGAAAAATTTGCAGGTATTTCTGGTAACAGGGATGGTATCGATATCCTCCCCGACGGCGACTACCAGCCTGCCATGGAGATGAACGTGGTGGAAAAAGACGTTGCAAAGCGCATCAAGGAATATTATAAAGGTAACCGTCACATGATTATCGGGCGTACCGCCAACATTACGGTTCCGATGGAAGGGCGTACCAACTGCCAGTACCGCAACAAATGCTGGCTTGGCTGCCCGTTTGGTGGCTATTTCAGCACACAGTCCTCCACTTTGCCGGCTGCAATGAAGACCGGCAACCTGACTTTGCGTCCCTGGAGCATCGTTACCAAAATCCTCTACGACAAAGACACCAAAAAGGCAAAGGGTGTTGAAATCTTGGATGCGGAAACCAACAAAACCTATGAGTATTACGCAAAAATCATTTTCCTCAATGCCTCTACGCTCAACAGTGCCTGGGTGTTGCTCAACTCTGCCACCGATATCTGGCCCGACGGACTGGGCAGCAGCAGCGGCGAGCTAGGGCACAACCTTATGGACCACCATTTGCGTGTGGGAGCGTCTGGAATTGTCGAAGGCTACGAAGACAAATATTATTTCGGACGTCGTGCCAACGGTATCTATATTCCACGTTACCGCAACCTCAACGGCGAAAAGCGCGACTACATTCGTGGTTTCGGATATCAGGGAGGCGCGAGCCGCGAAGGTTGGAGCCGTGAAATCGCCGAAATGAACATCGGTGGCGCATTCAAGGATGCCTTGTCTGAGCCTGGAGCTTGGAAGATGGGACTTGGCGGCTTTGGTGAGACATTGCCTTACCATGACAATTATGTGCGTCTGGACAAAGACAAAAAAGACAAATGGGGACTTCCTGTCCTTTCCGTCAACGCCGTTGTGCGTGACAATGAAATCAAGATGCGCAAGGACATGGAAAACGATGCCAAGGAAATGCTTGAAGCCGCCGGTGTCAAGAACATAACCTCTTACAACAATGACGCCGTGTTGGGAATGGGAATCCATGAAATGGGGACGGCCAGGATGGGGCGTGACCCCAAGACCTCCGTTTTGAATGGATTTAACCAAGTCTGGGACGCTCCGAACGTTTTTGTCACGGACGGCGCGGCGATGACTTCCTCCGCTTGCCAAAACCCGTCTTTGACCTATATGGCGTTGACGGCAAGAGCGGCAGATCATGCCATTAGCGAACTTAAAAAAGGTAATTTATAATAATTTGAAAATTTGAGGATTTGAAAATTTGAAAATCGGTTGTCCGTGGACAGTAGTTCAACAACTTTCAATTTTCTACTTCCAACTATTTTGATTCTTAATTCATAAATCTATTGTATGATGGATAGAAGAAGTGCCCTGAGAAGTGTAGCTTTATTGGTTGGCGGTTCCGTCGTTGGTGGCGAGCTGTTCCTTACCGGTTGTAAACAAAACCCTTCCGCTGGTAATGTGGAAGACCTGTTCAAACCAGAACAGACCGCTTATATGGACGAAATCGCTGAAACGATTTTACCAAAAACCAATACGCCCGGTGCCAAAGACGCCAAAGTCGGTGCTTTCATGGCGGTGATGGTGCGCGATTGCTACAACCCGGAAAATCAAAAAATCTTTATCGACGGTCTGAAAAAAATCAACGAACTGTCTGAGACGCAGTTCAAAAAATCCTTTGTCGAAGCGACGCCCGAACAAAGGACGCAGTTGCTCGTCAACCTCGACAAAGAACAAAAAGAATTTGCCAAGAAAAAAGCCGCCAAGGACAAGGCTCCGATAGTCGAAAAAAGTACCCAGGACGTCAAGACGGAAAAATTGGAACAACCGTCCAACCATTATTTCACGCTGCTAAAGCAGTTGACATTGCTCGGCTATTTCACATCCGAACCCGGAGCGACAAAGGCTTTGCGCTATTTGCCTGTCCCGGGAAAATATATCGGTGATTATCCCTACAAAAAAGGAGACAAGGCGTGGGCACTTAGTTAAGTTAAAAAGTTAAAAGTAAAAAACGTTGGACTTCGCATTTCCCCTCTCACTTGGGAGAGGGGTTGGTGGTGAGGTTTAACAGAAAAACGCATGGAAAAAAGAAAACTCAGAATGGGAATGATAGGCGGCGGTATCGGTTCTTTCATCGGAGCCGTACATCGTATCGCCGCCAATATGGACGGACAGATAGAGCTGGTTTGCGGCGCGTTGAGTTCACGTGCGGAAGTCGCGCAACAAAGCGGTCAATTGTTGTTTCTCCCCGAAAACAGGATTTACAATTCCTACGAGGAAATGATATTGGGCGAGGTCAGACTGCCCGCAGAAGAACGCATGGATTTTGTGAGTATCGTCACGCCTAATTTTGCGCATTTCGGTCCAGCAATGCTGGCGTTGGAACATGGTTTCCACGTTGCTGTTGACAAGCCGATTACTTTCAGTCTGGACGAGGCCTTGCAGTTGAAAGCCAAACTGGAAGAAACAGGTCTCAAGCTGTTGTTGACCTACACGTACACTGGTTACCCAATGGTCAAACAGGCGCGCGAAATCATCAAAAACAACCAACTCGGCACTATCCGGAAACTCTACGTCGAATATATCCAAGGCTGGCTAAGCCAACCGTCCGAAAAGGACGGCAACGCACAGGCCGCCTGGCGTACCGACCCTAAACGTTCGGGACCGAGCGGTTGCATGGGCGACATCGGAACGCATGCTATCAACTTGGCGGAATACGTTTCTGGTTTGAAAACGACCGAACTCTGCGCCATGCTAAACACCGTCGTGGAAGGCCGACAGTTGGACGACGACGGCATGGTTTTGTTGAAATTCAACAACGGTGCGACCGGACTTCTCGCGGCGACGCAGGTCGCGGCAGGAGAGGAGAACAACCTTACGCTCCGTATCTATGGCGAAAAAGGTGGACTGGAATGGCGTCAAATGGAACCCAATACCTTAATCGTCAAGTGGACGGACAAACCAGCGGAAATCCTTAGGGCCGGTTCGGGCAATATTGGTCTGGCACCGATTGCTGCCAACAACTGCCGCACGCCGGCGGGGCATCCCGAAGGTTATCTGGAAGCATTTGCCAACCATTACCGCAATTTTGTATTGGATATACGTGGAGAAGATTTGAACGGTGTGCAACCGGATTATCCGTCCGTCAATGAAGGTATCCACGGCATGGCGTTCATCGAAAACGTCATCCGTTCCAACCAAGACAGCCAGAAGTGGACGAAGTTTGAGATGTGAGGCAAAACGCTTTTTAACGGTTGCTATGGTTTGAACATGAATATATAACGAACACCTCAACCGTCATTCCCGCGTAGGCGGGAAATCTGATACATGATGCTTGAGATTCCCCCCTACGCGGGAATGACGGCTGAGGTGTTCATTTTCTTCATGGTATATTTGAACTTTTTACTTTAAAAAAATATGAAAACAATCAAAGGTCCAGCCATATTCATAGCACAGTTTATTGGAGACAAAGAACCATTCAACAGCTTGCCTAATATCGCCAAATGGTCGAGCGGGCTGGGCTACAAAGGTTTACAGGTTCCTACTGGCGACCCTCGTTTCATCGACTTGAAAAAAGCTGCCGAAAGCAAGGACTATGCAGACGAGGTCGTCGGTATTGCCCGTGAAAACGGCGTAGAAATAACCGAACTTTCCACACATACGCAGGGACAATTGGTCGCCGTGCACCCCACCTACGACGTTTTGTTTGACGGATTTGCGCCGAAGGAGCTGCATGGCAATCCCAAAGCCCGCCAGGAATGGGCGGTGCAGCAGGTCAAATACGCAGCGCAGGCCTCGAAAAACATGGGTTTGCAGGCGAGCGTGACCTTTAGCGGTGCTTTTGCTTGGCCTTTTGTGTATCCTTGGCCGCAGCGACCTGCGGGATTGGTGGACGAGGCGTTTTCCGAACTGGCAAAACGCTGGCGACCCATACTGGACGTGTACGAGGAAAATGGTATCGACCTCTGTTATGAACTGCATCCCGGCGAGGACTTGCACGACGGTATTACCTACGAGATGTTTTTGGAAAAAGTCAACAACCATGCGCGTGCCAATATCTTGTTTGATCCGTCGCATTACGTGTTGCAGTGTCTGGATTATTTGCAGCATATCGACATCTACCACGAGCGTATCAAGATGTTCCATGTCAAGGATGCGGAGTTCAATCCGACTGGTCGTCAAGGCGTTTACGGCGGTTATCAAAGCTGGATTGGCCGTGCGGGGCGTTTCCGTTCTTTGGGTGATGGACAAGTTGATTTCAAGGCGATTTTCAGCAAGATGGCACAATACGATTTTCCGGGTTGGGCGGTTTTGGAATGGGAGTGCGCATTGAAGCATCCGGAAGACGGCGCGCGTGAAGGTGTGCAGTTCATCAAGGAACATATCATCCGCGTGACCGACCATGTGTTTGACGATTTTGCGTCCTCGGGTTCAGATGCGCAACAGGATAAGAAGATTTTGGGGATTTAGTTGTCGGCGGTTAGCTTTACTTATTGTTGGATAAAAAAAGTCAATGTTATCAGGCAATGAATACGAATGAAGATAATGAAAACGGTGCTCGCTGGCGCACGCGTGTCGCGTGTGCCTCAGCATTCCAAAGCACGCACGGTGCGTGTGCGCTAGTGGCAGAGGTACTCCTATTTTCATTACACATATTAGTATTGGGCTTTTTTGTTTTTACCTTTTTACTTAATTTTTCGCTTATCCTATAAAACTTAAAAAACGGAATGAATACAACTACAAGATTTAAACTGTCATTGATGATGTTCCTCGAATTTTTTATTTGGGGAGGGTGGTTCGTCACGCTGGGGACTTTTTTGGGCAACAACCTGAAAGCCGACGAGTTTCAGATTGCCAATGTTTTTTCCACGCAGTCTTATGGTGCGATTATCGCGCCGTTTATCATCGGAATGATTGCCGACCGATTTTTCAATGCGGAAAGGATATTGGGCATTCTCCACATTGTCGGCGCGATACTGATGTTTTTGATGTTCAAGGCAGAAAATGTAAGTGTTTTTTATCCTTATGTTCTGGGCTATATGATTTTGTATATGCCGACACTTGCCTTGGTCAATTCGGTGTCTTTTCGACAGATGAACAATCCGGAAAAGGAATTTTCGTCTATTCGTATTTGGGGAACGATAGGCTGGATTATAGCAGGGTTGGCGATTAGCTATGTTTTCCATTGGGACAACAATGACAACAACTTGGCGCACGATACGCTGCGCAATACTTTTTTGATGTCTGCAATCGCATCGTTTATACTGGGTGTTTTTAGTTTTACATTGCCTAAGACGCCACCTAAAAAAAGTGAGAAAGGTGCGAGTTTTAGCCAGATATTGGGTTTGGATGCCTTGAAATTGCTGGCGGACAAAAATTTCTTCCTTTTCTTCCTTTCTTCCATACTGATTTGTATTCCCTTGGCATTCTATTATTCCCATGCCAATCCGTTTTTCACCAATATCGGTATGGAAAACGTGACTGGTAAAATGGCGATAGGGCAAGTTTCGGAAACTTTGTTCCTGTTGATGATTCCTATTTTCTTTAAACGTTTTGGGTTTAAGAAAACGATATTGGCGGGTATGTTTGCATGGGTTGTGCGCTATCTTTTGTTTGCGTATGGCAATGCCGGCGAGTTGGCATTTATATTGATTTTGGGCATTGCGCTGCACGGTATATGTTATGACTTTTTCTTTGTTTCCGGACAGATATATACCGATTCCAAGGCCGGGGAAAAATATAAAAGTTCTGCGCAGGGTTTGATTACATTGGCGACGTATGGTGTCGGACAGTTGATTGGTTTTTGGGTGGCAGGTTACGTAAGCAAATACTACAGCGGGTTGGCTCCTGCAAAATTGGAGGCTGGGGCAAGTCTGACGGCAGAGGAGACTGCGGCGAGAATTGCGCAATACGGCATTTTTTGGCAGCATGTCTGGGTTGTGCCTGCCGTCATTGCAGGTATTGTGGCAATATTGTTTATGGTGTTTTTCAAAAACAACACGAAAGGCGAAACTTCAAATATTTAAAATCATGGCTCAAGACAGAAGAAGCGCGATAAAAAACGTATTGGTCGGCTCGGCCGCGTTGGCGACCACCGGATTTTCCCATGCCCATGCCCATACTCAAAGTTCATCTAAAGACAAGAAATCCATGCAACTGAAAGGCAATATCAACCATTCCGTATCCTGGTGGGTTTTTGAGAAATTTGGTTTGGATACGGTCTGTAAAACCGCCAAGGAAATGGGCTTGAAAGGTATTGACCTCGTCGGGCCGAACGAATGGCCGACCTTGCAGAAATATGGTCTAAACTCTCCGATGTGCAACGGTGCGGAACTTGGACTTTACGACGGTTTCAACGACAAAAAATTCCACGAAAAACTCATCAGGCAATATGCGGAAATGATTCCGCTTGTCGCCAAAAACGGTTATACCAACTTGATTTGTTTCAGTGGCGCACGCCGTGGCATCGACGACGAGCAAGGATGGAAAAACTGTACAGAAGGTTTGCAGAAGCTCATGCCGCTCGCCGAAAAACATAAAGTCGTATTGGTCATGGAACTGCTCAACAGCAAAAAAGACCACAAAGACTACCAGTGTGACCGCACTTGGTGGGGCGCGGAACTTTGCAAAAGAGTAGGCTCCGAAAACTTCAAGTTGCTGTATGATATTTACCACATGCAGATTATGGAAGGCGACCTGATACAGAACATACGCGATTTCCATCCTTATATTGCGCATTACCATACGGGCGGCGTTCCGGGTAGGCACGAGATTGACGATACGCAGGAAATCTATTATCCTGCCGTGATGCGCGCCATCGTCGCATCGGGCTACAAAGGTTTTGTAGGGCAGGAATTTGTTCCGGCGAGTGAGGACAAGTTTGCGTCTTTGCGTAAGTGCGTGGAGATATGCGATGTTTAATTTGATAATTTGATGATTTGGTAATGAAAAACCTCAAAGATTCTATGTCATTGCGAGCAAAGCAATATCGCATTAAAATACCGTTATTTGGCAAAAAATTAATAGCCTAAACAACTCCAATGAAAGAACAACCATCACATTCTATTATAAAAAATCACAAATCATAATTCATAATTCATAAATCTTGTATATGAACTCAAGAAGGCAATTTTTAAAACAGGCGGGGCTATTGGGCGCAGTTGTCGCAGCATCGCCCGATGTATTGTTTGCAAGACGGAAGCAAACGCCCATAGGCATTCAGTTATACACGTTGCGGGACGAGATTTCCAAAGGAATCGAGACGGTCATTGCAGGTATCGCCAAAGCGGGTTACAACTATATCGAGACGTTCGGCTTTGCCAAAGGGCAGTATTTTGACTTGTCGGTGGCGGATTTTGGCGCGTTGATGAAAAAGTATGGTTTACGTACTTGGAGCGGCCATTATGGTATCGACCATTTTTTTAAGACGGGTAGTTTTGACGACGTGGATGCTGCCATTGGTGCGGCAAAGGTTTTGGGACAGAAATATGTAACGGTTCCCTATATAGGTGACAGTTTGCGCAAAACCGCCACAGACATTGACAAGTTGGTTGCCAACTTTAATATTGCTGCGGAAAGGGTTGCCGCCGCTGGATTGAAAATGGCATACCACAGCCACAGTTTTGAATTTGAAAAAGTGGACGGCGTGATGTTCTACGAAAAACTGTTGCAAAACTCCAATCCCAAACATCTGGACTTGGAACTGGATTTATATTGGGCCGTCCGCGCCGGACAAGACCCCATCCAGTGGTTTGAAAAATATCCCGGTCGATTCAAACTTGTACATGTCAAGGACATGGACAAACAAGACAGCCACTTAACAACCGAGGTCGGAAAAGGTAGCATCGACTTTGCAAAAATATTCAGCCACGCCAAACAGGCAGGTATCGAATATTATATCGTCGAACAGGAAAACTTTTCCATTCCGGCGTTTGAGAGCGTGACGGAAAGTGCTAAGGCTCTGACGGCGCTGTTGAAGAAGAAGTAAAAACCTTTTTGGTTATTATATTCCAGTTGGATAAAAATATGCAAGGAAGAAAATGAACACCTTACCGTCATTCCCGCGTAGGCAGGAATCTCCTGCTACCATATATCAGATTCCCGCCTACGCGAGAATGACGGTAAACGTTTTCATAGTTTAGTTACGTTTTCATAACCAAAGAACATCGAGCATATTTATTTAACTCAAAATAACAATTCACAATTTCAACTATGTACAGAAAATATCATCGTTTGCTGCTCGTCGGTTTGTCTTTCGGAATGCTTAATGTCCATGCACAGAATGCCAAACCAGAAGACACGGAAGTATGGAGTCCCGAACCTCCGAAAGTGACACCGTCCAAAATATTTTATGCACCGCCGCCGTCCGATGCCACCATTTTGTTTGACGGGAAAAATTTGGACGAATGGGTTTCCAATGCCGACCGCGACAAACCTGCGGACTGGACAGTCAAAGGTGGCATCCTTACCGTCAACAAAAAAGCGGGCAACATCGAAACCAAAAGAAGTTTCACCAACTACCAGCTGCATATCGAATGGCGCATCCCGAAAGACATTACGGGGACAGGGCAGGCGAGAGGCAACAGCGGTATTTTCCTTGCGTCCTTGGGAAAAGGTGACCCAGGCTATGAACTGCAAGTGCTGGATTCCTATGACAACAAAACGTATGTCAACGGTATGGCAGGCAGTATCTACAAACAGTTCCCGCCCCTCTGCAACCCGACATTGAAGCCGGGCGAATGGCAAGCTTACGACATTGCTTGGAAAGCCCCTGTTTTCAATGAAGACGGCTCGCTCAAAAGCCCGGCAAAAGTAACCGTGTACCTCAATGGCATACTGGTGCAGAACAATACCGAACCTCTCGGCCCTACGCAATATATCGGCAAACCGTCCTATTCCATCAAGCACGGCGCGGCCCCTATCAAGTTGCAGGCACATGGCGACAAAAGCGAACCAATCAGCTTCAGGAATATCTGGGTGCGTGAGCAGTAAAATTTATCGTTTCTGTTAAGTAAAAGATTCCCCGATATGAACTATATTGGGGAATCTTTTTTTAATCCTTGTTTATGAAAAAAATAGTATTGTTGGCAACTGCGGTATTCTGTTTGTATCACAGCTACGCGCAAAAGAAAAAAACCGTTTCTCTGTTCAACGGAAAAGACTTGACGGGCTGGACAATACACGGCACCGAAAAATGGTACGTGGATAAAGGCGAACTCGTTTGTGAAAGTGGACCAGACAAACAGTACGGCTACCTTTCTACGGATAAAAACTATAAGGACTTTGACTTGACCTTACAGTTCAAACAGGAAGCCAACGGCAACAGCGGTGTGTTTTTCCGTTCCGGTATCGAAGGTGTGAAGATTAGCGGTTGGCAGGTCGAAGTCGCGCCCAAAAACCTTTATACGGCGGGTATCTACGAGTCGTATGGTCGTGGCTGGCTGGTCAAGCCCAAGCCAGAAGACGAAAGTATATTGAAGGAGGGGCAGTGGAACACGATGCGCATCCGCGTCGTCGGCGACGAAGTGACAACCTGGCTCAATGGGCATGAAATGGTACGTCTCAAAGATGAAAAAATCGGTGCTGGCAATGGCTTTATCGCCTTGCAAATCCATGACGGCGGTGGCATCAAAGTCCGCTGGAAAGATTTTAGGTTGAAGGAGTTGTAGCTGCACCGCTATTGATGCAATTGCCGATGTTCCCACAACCGACTTTCGGTCTTTCCGTCTTTTACTGTCTCAGCTCCTTCCATATCTTATCGTGCCATTGTTGTATCGCTTCTTTGTTGGTGCCTGCTTTCGTGTCCATGACATATTGGTTCTCGGCGTCGCGGTATTGCTGTCCGAGTTCCTTGTCGATGTTTTCGGTGAACGCAGCTTTGTCTTTTTCCTTGATGTTTTTGGCTGTCAACTTCTGGCGCATTTTTCGGGCGTAGAGTTCCGTCAGGTCAAACAGGCCTTGCTGGAAATCGAGGTAGCTGGTCTGGTAGTAGGCGTAAGGCCTAAACCAGCTTTTGTCGCAGTCAAAGGACGATGTTACAAAAAATCGGTCTGTGCCGACCAAAAAGGCAGCATTGGAACGGTGCTGTATCCCGATATGGGCATACGAACTATAAGTGTCTCCTTGCAACGTGTCTGGAATGCTTCCCTTAAAATCGTCCCAAACGAGTTTGCGGCGGCCATTCCAAAATATTTTCTTTTCATATTGGCGGATGTCCGGGACGCGGTACAACAATGCCGCCACCTTGTCAGATTCTTTTAGGTTGGTTGCGTAGCGTATATGTAAAATACGTATGAGGTTGGCTCCGTAACGTTGGGCGATGGAGTCGTAAGCGTGCATGATGTTGTCAAAACCGTCGATGGCGGATTTGCCTTTTTGGGGTGTGGTTACATGGCCGACGATATAGTTTTCGGGTATTTTGGCGGTGTCGTGCGGTAGGATGACGGCAATATATTCTTGGTCGGACAACTTGGGTTGCGGACTGGAAATCACGGTTTGCAATGGTTGGATGCTGTTGCAGGCCGTGAGGAGGAGTAATAGGATAAAAAGGATGCCGTACTTTTTTGTCATGTTGGAATGATTGGCTTTTTTGCTAATGTATGACTTTTTGGCAGAAGAGAATTTAGAATTTTTCACGCAAAGAAAACAAAGGCGCAAAGAGAGGTGCTGTATTTTGCAAGAGTGGATTAGGGGTCAATAGTATATAAAAACAAACAACGTATTGAAACCTGTCCAATACGTTGTTTAAAATATGAAAAACCTGAAACTAATAACCTGTAACTTGGAACAACCTCATTAAACCTTACGCCCCAAAAACTATCCTTCCAATGCCGCTGCGCCGCTGACAATCTCGGTCAGTTCGGTTGTGATGGCAGCCTGGCGAGCACGGTTATAGGTAATTTTAAGGTGTTTGAGGATTTCGCCGGCGTTGTTGCTGGCCTTGTCCATGGCGGTCATGCGCGCGCCGTGTTCGCTGGCGTTGGCATCCAAAACTGCTTTGTACAACTGCGTGTTGAGGATTTTGGGAACCAATGTCGCGATGAGTTCTTCCTTGGACGGTTCGAATATGAAATCGATTTTACTGTCGTTTACTTTTTCTTTCGCCTCGATTTTGGGAATCGGGAGGAACACTTCGTTTGTTTGGAGCAATGTTGCTGCGTTCTTGAACTGGCTGTAGATGATTTCTACGCGGTCGTATTCCTTGTTGACAAAGGCTGTTACGGCGGCTTGCGCCGCTTCCTGCACCTTGTCAAAGCTGATATTGATTAACAAGTCCTTGTAGGTATCGCTGGTATTGTAGCCTGTGTTGGTCAACGCTTCGTAACCTTTTTTACCGATGTTCCAAATGGTGACGTTGCCTTTGGTGTTCTGTCCGGCATATTTGGTGGCGATGACTTCCTTGGCCAGTTTGACCAGGTTGGAATTGTAACCGCCGGCAAGGCCTCTGTCGCTGGTAATCACGATGAGCAGGACTTTTTCGACGGGTCTTTCTTCGCCGAGCGAGATGGACGCGTCGCCTTGTAGGCTGGCGATGATGTTGCTCAGCATTTCCTGCAACTTGACGGCATAAGGACGCATCTGTAAAATGGCGTCCTGCGCGCGGCGCAGCTTGGCGGCACTAACCATTTTCATGGCCTTCGTCATCTGTTGGGACGACTGTACGGATTTGATGCGGGTGCGCACTTCCTGTAATTGTCCGGGCATATTGTGTATCGGTTTTATTCCCCTGACGGGGAGCTACGTTTGTTTTGTGCGCAAAAATAAACCATTAACGCCAATGTAGGAGAGAAATTTTAGAATTTAGACGGGAAGACTTCGTAGTTGAAAGCGGAGAGTGGAGGGTTAAATGTTTTTAGGTTTGCTGTGCGGAGACGAAATGGAAGCGTTTAATAATGTCCTTTAAGAGAATGGATGAAAACATAGTCGTTTATTTCGTCGATTTCATAGACAAGTCGGTGTTCTTTGTTGATGCGCCTTGACCATTTTCCCGACAGTTCATGTTTAAGTGCTTCGGGTTGCCCGATGCCGGTAAATGGGTGCAACTCTATGTCATCCAGCAATTCTGATATTTTCTTTTGAATAGATTTGTTACCAGATTTTTTCCAAAAAGCTCTGTCCTCAATGGCTTTTGGAGAATAGATTATTTCCATAGGTCTCCAGTCCTTATTGCTGTGAACTTTCCCTCCCTGATTTGTTGTTCACTTTCTCTAATTTTCGCTACAAATTCCGGGTCATAAGGCGACTGCGCGTCTTTTTGTTCCACGATTTTGATTTTCAAAGCTTTAGCAAAGGCTTTCAAAGCTTCGGTTTGTGACTTGCTTTTTGGATAGGCTGTTATTGTTTCCATATTTCCAAAATTACGATTTATTTTATTGAGGTCAAAATATAGACGGAAAGTCGGAAAGACCGGAAGACCAAAGTAGAAATTCAATGAATTAATTTCCACGGACTTTCCGTCCTCCGTCTTTTCGGACTGCTTACAACTTTTATTGCGTTGTACTCAATCATTGGCTATCTTTGGCGGCTTATATCGGGACTGCCAATTTGTCGAGACAGCAAAGCACGCATTATATTTGTTTCCTGTTTCTGGGTTTTCCCCAAATTTTTTTAAAAAAAGTTGAGATAATTAAAGACATGTTAGGTTTCTTAAGTAAGCTCCTCGGTGGCAACAAAAGCGAGAAAGACGTAAAGAAGATTATACCCATTGTCGATAAAATCAAGGATTTTTATCAACAGTACCAGTCCTTGTCCAATGACGAGCTGAGGGCTAAAACGGCTGCGTTCAAACAGCGTATCGCTGCTGCCCTTACAGACCTGGACGGACAAATCGCCGACAAAAAGAAGGAGGCGGAAGAACTCTCCGAAAACGAAATCGAAAGAAAAGACACGCTCTACCACGAAGTGGACGAACTGAAAAAGGAGCGCGACAACAAAATAGAGGAAATCCTCAACGACATATTGCCCGAGGCGTTTGCCGTCGTCAAGGAAACGGCGCACCGCTTTGCGGAAAATGAGACGATAGCTTCTGCCGCGACAGAACTCGACAAAACTTTGGCGACGACCAAATCCTACATCCACCTCGACGGCGACAACGTTACCTATGACAACCACTGGAAAGCTGCGGGCGGCGAAGTGACTTGGAACATGGTGCACTACGACGTACAGCTTATCGGCGGTGTCGTCCTCCACGAAGGCAAAATTGCGGAAATGGCGACGGGTGAAGGTAAGACGCTCGTGTCCACTTTACCTTCCTACCTCAACGCATTGGCAGGTGAGGGCGTACATCTGGTAACGGTCAATGACTATCTAGCGCGTCGTGATAGTGAGTGGAACGCACCGATTTTTGAATGGTTGGGCATCACCGTGGACTGCATCGACAAGCACCAGCCCAATACCCCGCAGCGTCGCCAGGCTTACCTCGCGGACATTACTTACGGAACCAACAACGAATTTGGTTTCGACTATCTCCGCGACAACATGGTGCAGAACCCCGAGGAAATGGTGCAACGCAAACACCATTTTGCGATGGTCGATGAAGTCGACAGCGTATTGATTGACGATGCGCGTACACCGTTGATTATTTCCGGTCCGGTGAGCCGCGACACGTCCACGCAACAGTTTTTTGAACTGCGTCCCCGCGTGGAACAATTGGTGGAAGCACAAAGGCGTATCGTCAACCAGTCTTTGATTGAAGCGAAAAAACTATTGGCGGACGGAAAAGACGACCCGAAAGAAGGTGGCCTCGCGCTTTACCGTGCGCACCGCGGCCTGCCCAAAACGGGCGCGTTGATTAAGTTCCTGAGCGAACCGGGCAACCGCCAAAAACTCCAAAAAGCCGAAAACTACTACCTCGCCGACCAGCAAAAAGAAATGAAGGTAGTGGACGAGGGTTTGTATTTTTATATTGATGAAAAAAACAATTCGGTCGAGTTGACCGACAAAGGCATTGCCACGCTTACTAAAGCGGGAGAAGACCCTGAATTTTTTGTGATGCCCGATATCGGCACCAAACTGGCGAAAATCACCGAAAACGCTTCCCTTTCCCCGGAAGAAAAATTACAGGAAAAAGAAGCCGTTCTCAATGATTATACCGCCAAGACCGACCGCATCCACAGTGTGCACCAGTTGCTGAAAGCCTACACCTTGTTTGAAAAAGACAACGAATACGTCGTCATCGAAGGTCAGGTCAAAATCGTCGATGAACAGACGGGCCGTATCATGGAAGGCCGTCGTTACTCCGACGGTCTGCACCAGGCGCTGGAAGCCAAGGAAAACGTGAAAATAGAAGCGGCTTCGCAGACCTACGCTACCGTGACTTTGCAAAACTATTTCCGTATGTACCACAAGCTTGCGGGCATGACCGGTACCGCGGAAACGGAAGCGGCGGAACTCTGGGATATTTACAAACTGGACGTGGTCAGCATCCCGACCAATATCTCCATCCAACGCAACGACGAACAGGACTTAATCTATAAGACAAAAAGGGAAAAATACGGCGCCGTCATCGACGAAATCGAAAAGCTCCGCAACGAAGGTCGTCCCGTACTCGTCGGTACGACTTCCGTCGAGGTCAGCGAACTCCTGAGCCGTATGCTCCGTCAAAAACAGATTCAGCACAACGTATTGAACGCCAAACAACACGCTCGGGAAGCGCAGATAGTCACGGAAGCGGGACAGCCCGGCGCGATTACGATTGCGACCAATATGGCGGGTCGTGGTACCGATATCAAACTCGGACCCGGCGTCAAGGAAGCGGGTGGTCTGGCGATATTGGGTACCGAACGCCACGAAAGCCGCCGCGTTGACCGTCAGTTGCGTGGTCGTGCGGGACGTCAGGGCGACCCGGGTTCTTCGCAGTTCTACGTTTCGCTGGAGGACGATTTGATGCGTATGTTCGGTAGCGAACGTATTGCCAAAGTGATGGACTTCGCTGGTTACAAAGAGGGCGAGGTCATCCAGCATAGCATGATTACCAAATCCATCGAACGTGCGCAGAAAAAAGTGGAAGAAAACAACTTCGGCATACGCAAACGCCTGTTGGAATACGACGACGTGATGAACAAACAGCGCACCGTCATCTACACCAAACGTAACCACGCCTTGTTTGGTGAACGTCTGGCGTTGGATTTGGACAATGCGTTTTACAATGTCGCGGAAGGAGTGGCGGCGACCTACAAGGAAAACAACGATTATGAAGGCTTCAAGCTGGACATGATTGTGAGTTTCGGCGTGGATTCGCAGATTACCAAAGAGCAGTTCAGTAGCGCATCCGCGCAACAGTTGGCGCAGTTGGCCTACGAAGAAGGTCTTGCCCATTTCCAAAAGAAAAAGGAAGAACTCTCCGCGCAGGTATTGCCTGTTTTCCAAAATATCGCCAAGACGCAGAACGGTCAAATCCAAAACGTGGTCGTCCCGTTCACCGATGGCAAAAAAGGCATCCAGGTGCTTTCCAACTTGCAGAAAACCATCGAGACAAATGGCATCGAACTCGTCCGCAACCTCGAAAAAGCCATCACGCTCGCCTTCATAGACGATGCGTGGAAAGAGCATCTGCGTGCGATGGACGACCTGAAACACAGCGTACAGACGGCTTACTATGAACAGAAAGACCCGCTGGTCATCTACAAACAGGAAGCGTACATGCTGTTCGCCAACCTCAACGCGGAAATCAACAAAGACATCGTGGAGTTTCTTTCCCATGTCGAAATCCCCGGCAACGAACAGCCGGAAAACGACCGTCCGCAACCGCCCATGCAGACTTTGCAGGAAGGACATATCCGCAAGACCGACCTAAGCAAAACCGTATCCAACAAGAATGAAATCGACGCGGCTGGCATGGAATACGGTGCCAACGAAAGGGATTTGCTTCCGGAAGACCTGCGCCAGCATGCGCCAAAACAGATGCCCATAACCGTAGAACCCAAAATCGGCCGTAACGACCCTTGTCCTTGCGGCAGCGGGAAGAAGTATAAAAATTGCCACGGGAAGGAGTTGTAAGAGCGTTTTGAGTTATAAGCAAAAAAGGCTGTCGAGTTTTCGACAGCCTTTTTTCGTTGTTTGGATTCCTATTGGTAGCTGTCTGTCTTAGAGACATTTCCAAAATGTTTGCAAAACCGTAGATGTTCCTTTGATAATTTTATGATGAAGCAGCTTGCCAAGCTAATCAGATATATAATATTTATGTAGATTTGTTGCACATATAAATGAGTTGGGCGTAAAGCTAATCGAACTTTTTAATTTTCAGATAATGAATGCATTTAGAAAAGTAATTATTCTCGTTCTCTTATTGCCGAATTTTTTATCAGCTCAAAAAAACTATGCATTACTTCTGGATAATTATATGCAGACACAATCAAAAACGAATGAGTTTACAGGTAGTGTTCTTGTTGCCAAACACGGTAAAATCATTTATAAAAAGGCATTTGGCATGGCTGATAAAGAATGGAAAATACCTAACAAACTCAATAGTAAATTTGAAATAGGTTCTCTTACAAAACAATTTACAGCAGTTTGCATTTTGCAACTTGCAGAGCGGGGAAAATTGAATTTGACTGATAAATTGAACAAGTATTTTCCTGATTTTCCTAAAGCAGACAGTGTTACTATACAGATGCTTCTTAACCATACATCGGGTATAAAAGATTTCCTTAGCATTTCAGGATTTTGGAGAACGACGGCTTTGCCACTTGCAAAAGACTCTGTACTGGCAATCATACAAAAACAACCTTATGATTTTTCTCCTGGTAGTAAGTGGAATTACAGCAATTCAAATTATTTTATTTTAGGCTGCATTATAGATAAAGTTTCAGGCAAGTCTTACAGTGATTATGTTACGGAAAATGTTATTCATAAAGCAGGCTTAAAAAATACATTAGTAAACAGATGGGATTCAGTTTTATTGTATCGTGTAAAAGGATATAGTAAGGCTATAGGTGGCTGGAAAAATGCAAATTACACATCAATGGAAATTCCTTTCAGCGCAGGTGCTATTGTTTCCACAGCAGAAGATTTGTATCTATGGGAAAACGCATTATTTTCAAATAGACTAATTTCGGTATCATCTTTCACTAAAATGACAACACCGTATAAAGAGCATTACGGTTATGGATTATATATTGACACGTTTCAACATCATTTCAGAATAAGTCATGGTGGTAATATTTTTGGATTTTCATCTTCGCTAAGTTGCTTTTCAAAGGAAGATATTGTAATAGTTGTGTTATCTAACGAGGAGAATACTGATGCTGAAAAAATTTCCAACGAGTTATCTTCTATTCTTTTCAATGAGTCAAAACGGACTAAAATGAAATAATAACTCATACAAGTGCAAGCACGAACGCCCAATAGGAGGGGTGCGTCAGGCGGGCTGACGATCAGTGTGAGAATCTCGTGCCGAAATTCCCACCTGAACGCCCAGCCGTTGAACGTTACAGGCAAGAGTAGGACGAACAGCGTAACAACAAAAAAATATGGTAGAAATACATCATTTAAACTGCGTTAAAATCGTTTCGCCTATTAATGACAATGTTTGCGGACATTGCTTGTTGATTAAAGAAAACGACAAACTTATTCTGATAGACACAGGCATTGGACTTCTGGACACTTTACATCCAACTGAAAGAATAGGACAACAACTTATTGACATTGTCGGTTATCGTTTTGACGAAAATCTAACAGCTTTGCGACAGATTGAAAATCTGGGACTTGACCCTGAAAACGTAACAGACTGCATCATTTCACATTTCGACAACGACCATGTCGGCGGTCTTCCCGATTTTCCCAAAGCGACAGTCCACGTTAGTGTTGAAGAACTTGACAACTTTAATTCCGACAATCCAAGATATTTAAAACTTCCTTTGGCATATAATCCAACCATTAAAACTTATGCAAAGTCAGATTATGGTTGGTTTGGATTTGAAGCAAGAAAAATTGTTGCTGGATTTGAAACCGATATTTTTCTTGTTCCACTTTTTGGACACACTTTGGGACAATGCGGCATTGCATTAAAAACAGATAATAAATGGTTGTTTTACGTTGCGGACGCATATTATATGAGAGTAGAACTTACAGACGAACAGCACCCTGTAAATGAGTTAGCTAAAATGCGTGCAGACAACAACGATGTAAGAGTAGCCACACTTGACAAAATTCGTCAACTTGTGAAAGGGCATCCGGAAATTGAAATTTTTGGATACCATGACATAGAGGAATTTAAACTTTACCAATACTAAAAGGATATGCCACTAACATCTGGCTTGGCGTAATGGCGGCTAGCGGATGTAATTCAACTGTTGTGCTACTATCGACTTTTGTGCTAAATTTGGGGTGACGTTTTTCAAATGCCGCCACAAACGCCAAGCCCCGAATCGTTGTGTGCTATATTTTGACGCAACTCTATACTTGAAAAAAAAGTAAAAATGAAAACATATTTTGTTGATTCTTTTACGACACAAAAGTTCAAAGGAAATCCTGCCGCAGTTTGTATTGTAGAAAGCGATTTGGACAGCACAGCTATGCAAAGCATTGCAACA
The DNA here is from genome assembly GCA_047606825.1 of Chitinophagaceae bacterium. Taxonomy (GTDB): domain Bacteria; phylum Bacteroidota; class Bacteroidia; order Chitinophagales; family Chitinophagaceae; genus Rhizosphaericola. Next base: position 76,656 of record JASGDY010000093.1, on the reverse strand, counting down.
GAAATTGGGTTTTCGGAAACTGCATTTGTCAAAAAAATAACAGCCAATACTTACAGCATTAGATTCTTTACGCCCAAAATGGAAATTTCTTTATGCGGACACGCGACATTGGCATCGTCAAAAATTATTTTTGACACCACTCCGTTAGAACATATCGTCTTCCTAAATTCCGAAAACGTTGAACTAAAAATCGGGGAAGAAAAAGGTAAAATAGTAATGCAGTTTCCTGTCTATGACGTTACTGAGATAGATGTTCCACAATCGATGCTTGATGCGATTGGTATTGAAAAAGTCGTAGATATGAGATATAGTCCGGATAGGAAGATTATTTTAATCGGGATGGATAATTCTGACACATTAGCCAATTTGAAACCTGATTTTTTGGCTTTGGTGGATTCATATAGTGGAATCAATGGCGTCTTGGTAACAGCCCAGTCAGGCACCCCCGATTTTGATTTTCACTACAGGTACTTTTGGCCTTGGGCGGGTACAAATGAAGACCCTGTAACAGGAGGTGTACAAACATTTTTAACGAAATATTGGGCTGTAAAGCTTGGCAAAAATAAACTCCATGCTTTTCAATCTTCTTTAAGAACTGGTACGATGATGACGGAATTGCTCCCAGACAAAGTATTGATTTATGGAGATGCGGTTACTGTATTTGAAGGTGAATTTAAAAATTGATTACCAATGATAATTGAAACGCTAAAAACATTATTTATAAGAGATTTAAATCGGTTAAGAAAAGAAATCGAATTATATAGTAAGGAAAGCAATCTTTGGAGAGTTGAAAAAGATATCGCTAATTCCGCAGGTAATCTTTGCCTCCATTTGATTGGCAATTTGAATACATACATCGGAAAGGAAATCGGGAAAACGGGCTATATAAGAAACAGGGAACTTGAATTTTCTTTGACTGATATTCCGAAAGCTGAACTACTAAGAAAAATTGATGAAACTATTTTGGTTATTGGCAGCTCGCTTGATAAATTGACGCAGGAAGACCTGCTAAGAGAATATCCGGTAGTCGTACTTGACTCGGCGACATCCACCGAATATTTATTAGTACATCTAACGACACATTTGACATATCAATTAGGACAAATAAATTATCACAGAAGACTGTTAGACAAGTGAAAATACCACTTCCGCTCTTCCCGGATATGTCCATAGGAAATTTCTGGGGCCGGATCTTAAATTAAAGTGTTTCGCACTTTTCTTTTACTTTTTTACTTTCTCCAAATACAGCAACTCACTGATGTATGGTCTTTTCGGGGTGTATTTGTCGTTTAAAATAAAAAATCCTTTTTTGTAGCGTGCTAGACCTTCCCAGTTGTAAGTCCAATACTGCAACGGCAAATCAGCCAAAGGTCGGTAGGTAAATGCGCCGTTTTCTTTTTTGATTTGGATGATGCGCGTGTAGCTTCTTAGGTTGCTGGTGTACATTAGCTTATAGTTGGGGTCGTTTTCAGCCACGCGATAGACAGCATCTCCGCCGCCGCCTTGGTAGAAATAGTTGATCGCCCAATAACAATCTTCCGCCTCGTCCCAGCTGACATCCGTGATGCGAAAAGGAATTTTGGCAATCGCAATACGTTGCACATTGGCCACATCCAAAGACAGATCCACCGTGACGACATTGTTTCCGTTGTTGAAATAATTGTATTCAAAAAACGCGTAGAGCTTACCGTTGTTAATTTCCAAAGATTCAAAACCGGCATTGTAGATGTTTTTGCCATTTTCGTCCTTCGGTTTCGGTATGGCAAGGAAATGCGTTGTGTTGAGTTGTATGGCCGAATCTTTTAAATCACCTTTGATGATATAGCAAGAGTCGGACGGCGTATTGGTCTCAATGGAAAAATAATAGGTGTTGCCGTCGATTGCCATTGCTTCCAGACCTTCATATACTTGTTTTCTGTCTTTTAAAATGTCTGAAATAATATCCAGGTTTTTTAAAGCAATACGGTGGAACTTCGGTGTATAGTTGGAATCTTTTATGGCATTGTTCATCTGTTCCAAATCGGCAAACGCTATAAATGCAGGGCTGTTGTCCTCGATCCGACATTCACTCATCAAGTACAGTTTGTCCTGCGCGATGTACAGACTGGAAAACTGGTTGTCATAGTAACTGATGTCACCGGGAAGCTTGATTTTATTGGCTTTGAGACAATGTTGGGCATATAGCGTTATGCCCAACATTGTTTGTATCAATAGGATGGACAGAAATGTTTGTAATGATTTCATGTTGTATTTTTTTGAACCACAACGACGGAACGGCGGAGACGATACACGTAACTGAATAATGAACACCTCACCGTCGTTCAATGTACGTTTTATGCAGTACAAAGTAAAAGTATAGGACGTTCTTGGTTATTTAAGTCGAATCGTATCTTTTTTTACTGCTTCCACTTTTACTTGTATCGGTTTCGGTCCCAAGGGAAACTCTTTTGGATGTTTTTTCTCCAAGAGATTCTGAACAAAATAGTCCCAACGGCGACGCATCATGTAATAGGAATACTCGCCGTAACCATGCGGACTATTGGGAAAGACAATGAAATCATAGTCTTTGTTGGCTTTTTCCAACGCTTCGATGACGAGCAAAGAATTGTAGGGCGGCACATTGTCGTCCAGCATGCCGTGCGCTATCAGCAATTTGCCTTTGAGGTTTTTGGCATATAGCTGGTTAGCCTGCGCTGCATAGTCCGAATTTTCCATAAGACCATTATATCTTTCGCCCCAGTCGTCCTCGTAGTTTCTGTTGTCGTGGTTGCCGGATTCGGAAATGCCGACCTTAAAGAAATCGGGGTATCTGAACATCGCGCTAGCTGTTGCAAAACCACCACCGGAATGTCCCCAGATGCCAACTTTTGTCGTGTCGATAGGGTAGGCGTTGGACAATTGGCGGATGGCCGCAACCTGGTCCGGCAGCGTGTTGATTGCCATACTGCCATAACTCATGTCGTGGTAGGACTTGGAACGATACGGATTGCTCGTGCCTTCCAAAACCAGCACGTAAGCACCGAGTTCCGCCAACGCGTTGTTGTCGCCCCGCGACGTGCTAAACGCCCAACTGCCGACGCTTCCGCCCTGCGGACCGGGATAGATATAGTCGATGATAGGATATTTCTTACCTGCGACGATATTGCCAGGCTGGAAGAGCAAACCGTACACGTCGGTAACGCCGTCGCCCGCTTTGAGCGTGACGGGAATCGGTGCTTTCCAGCCTGTCGCCTCGAGCGTGGACACATCTCCTTTTTCCAAATCCATGACCTTGCCGCCGTCCAGCCGCCGTATTAACGCCGTAGGTGCGACATTGGGTTGGGAGTATTGGTCAATGAAGCAGGTCTCGTCCGGCGAAAGCGTAACTTGGTGCGTACCCGTTTCTGGTGTCAGGTTTTTGAAATTTTTACCAGAAAAATCAATCGAACAAAACGATTGGAAATAAGGATTTTCCTTTTGCTGCCCGGCGGCAGTGAAATAGAGTCTGCGGTTTTTCTCGTCCACTTTTGTCAGGTCGGCAACGAGCCAGTTGCCTTTTGTGATTTGGTTTTTCAGTTTGCCTGTGGTCGCATCGTAGAGGTATAGATGTCCCCAGTCGTCGCGTTCCGAATACCAGATAATCTCGTTGGATCCGGGTAGGTAACGCCAGTTGATGGCATTGCGGCCGGACTCAAACTGCGTTTTGACGGTTTCTTCAAAAACGTCGCGCACCGAACCGTCTTTGGTATTGGCAATGCGGAGTTTCTCGTTTTTGTGGTCGCGGGACGTGGACACAAAGGCAAATTCCGAACCGTCGGGATTCCAGTCGATATCGTCAAACGTGCCGCTACTCGCCACGTCGTCACTCAATGTGCCGCGGTGGAAATCGGGCTGCATTTTTAGACGAACTACTGCGGCATTTTCCACGTCTATGACCACGCGGTGCAACATGGCAACCGCCGTGTCGCCGGGCAACGGGTATTTCCACGTTTTTAAAGTCGGATGGCCGACGTTGGTCGTTACGAGGTACATGTCGCCGACGTTTCTTTCGTCCAGTTGGAACGTGGTTATCTTTTTCGAGTCGGGCGACCAGCGCAGAATAGGTGCGTCGCTGTGTTTCCAGCCGGCGTTGTCTGTCGCATAGCCGAAATCCTTGATGCCATTGAATGTCAACTGTTTTTTTGCACCCGTTTTTGTGTCTTCAACCCAAAGGTTGTAATGGTCGATATAGGCACGTTTGCTGCCGTCGGGGGAGGCGACATCCACGTGTTTTCCCCTTCTGGGTCCGTCCTGTTGTGGAGAGGTGGAACCGTCGTTGGTTTCTGTTTTTGTTTTTGTCTGTTTCTTGATATTTACATGGACTTGCATCCGAGTGCCTTGTGGAGATGTCTTCGTGTATCGAAATCCTTCTCCGTTGTCGTCCCATATCGGTCTCCCAAGCATAACGTTCCTAATCAATGGGCTGGTCCGGTAGGAGAGACGGCTTTCTGCCCTCGTATAGTCTGCAACGGTTACGGAATCCTGTGCATTTGCGGCGGTGGCTGCCATGATGCCCGCAACCAGTGTCAACAGCTGTGTATGTCTCATATTGGAACAAATATAGTTGAAAGTGTTGTTTAGTTATAAATTGAACATTGGAAGTGGAAAGTTTTTTGGATTGTTGGCTATTGCCTTTTTCCTTTGGTATTGTCTACTGATAACTTGCAACATGCAATCAACCTCGTGCCTCAACCCTTTTACTTTCGCGTTTTTACTTTTATTTTAATATTAAATGTAATGTGAAGGTTCTGTTTTGTGCTAGAGGTTCTCATAACTTTGACGTCGATTTACAGTAAAAGACAAAAATAGCGCATGAAAATGATAAAGTTTGCTTCCATGTCGTTGGTGGTACTTGTATTGGCAATGGGCCAAAACTCCCATGCACAATCCTTCACAATTGCAACGTATAATCTAAGGAATGCCAACCACGGCGATTCGTCGCAGGGCAACGGCTGGGGGAAAAGATATCCCATTATCGGCCAGACCGTCCAGTTTTACGACTGGGATATCTGGGGTACGCAGGAAGGGAAAAATTGGCAGTTAAATGATTTGCAGCGTGTATTGCCGGGTTACGCTTATATCGGTGTCGGTCGTGACGACGGGAAAACGGCAGGGGAATATTCTGCCATCTTCTACAAAAAAGACAAATTTGAACTGGTCAAAAGCGGAAATTTTTGGCTGTCTGAAGTTACAGACCGTCCCAATAAAGGTTGGGATGCCGTATTGCCCAGAATTTGTAGCTGGGGACTGTTCAAGGAAAGGAAAACCGGAAAGACTTTCTATTTCTATAACCTCCACATGGACCATGTCGGCAAGGTCGCAAGGAGCGAAAGTGCCAAACTTGTCCTTGCTAAAATCAAGGAAGCGGGCGTAAAAATCCCTGTGGTACTGACCGGAGACTTTAACGTGGACCAGATGAGCCCAAGCTACGAGGTTTTGGAAAAATCCGATATCCTGCACGACGCCTATAACCGCGCCAAAATCCGTTTGGCCAACTCGGCAAGTTTCAATGACTATGGTAGCCATTTTGGAGGAGACCAACGCATCGACCATATTTTCCTAAGTGGACAGTTCGACGTGGAACGCTACGCCATATTGACCAACGGTTACGTCGACACTGAAACTAAGGACAACGGAAAGCCAACCAATACCATGCGTTATGCGTCCGACCATTTTCCGGTAATGGTAAAAGTGGAATTGAGGTAATTTAAAAAAATTAAAGCTGCCGTCTGCCCTAAATGGTATGTCCGCGCATTCTTGGCAGTTAACCGGCAAGCCCTGGTTGTCCATGGCTCAATAATTAATGCGAATCAAGGGTTGGCCCATGTGTCGGATTGAGCTGCTATTTATTCCGTTGTAACGGATGGGGAAAGAACGGAACATATAAAATTGCATTTCACCATTTGGTTCGCATAATTGCAAATGTCCGCAACAAATGTCGGTCTTATGTTGGGTCGGAAAAGGGATAATAGTGGGGAGGTTGCATTTCCCCATTATTACATCGCATCGACGTCAATCGAGGAGGGTTGTAGCCAAGGTGGATTGGGTAATATCGCCGCTGTTGGTGAAAACACCAACAGCGGCGATTTAAGTATTGGGTGTTGCGCATTAAGCGTTGTTTCTTCTACACGTTAGGCTTAATATCCTGTGTTTTGTTCCAACTGGTTGTCGCTTGCCAATATTTCGGTACGTGGTATGGGCAACCAGTACTGCTTCGTTGCAAAAGCGCGTGTGAGTGCCGTTTTCTGTGTGTAGGTATATGTGCCGTTGCTCAGTGTAATGGTCATACCATACGCCGGAACATTTTCCGTAACATCGGCAATCTTCCATCTTCTGACGTCATAGTAACGATGTTCTTCAAATGCCAGCTCGACCCTTCGCTCATACACCACGGCATCGTTCATGGCTGACTGGGTCATCCCGGACGCCAAGTCTGGCATGCCAGCTCTTTCCCGAACCAGATTGATGGCAGTACGCGCAGAAAGCGTGGAACCGGAAGGGACTACATCTGGTCCATAAGCTTGGTTGGCGGCCTCTGCAAAGTTCAACAGCACTTCTGCATAACGGAGATAATACCAAGGTTGAAAACCTGCATTGCCCCAGGGATTGACGAGCGGATAGCTGTCGTTCATGAATTTTTTCAGGTAGTAGCCTGTCAAGGAGGTATTCCAGTTGTCATTACCATCTTTGCTGTCCTTGCCGCCTGGGGTATAAGTCCAGACAGTATCATCCCGGTAAGCTGCACCGTTGTACAATATGGTGGCATAAAAACGGGGGTCTCTGCCTACGTATGGATTGCTGGCATCATATCCGGAAGATGTGTTCGTAATGGGAAGCCCATTGTCCATTTCATAATCGTCCACGATGTTTTGCAAAGGCGTGTTGCCGCCCCAGCCGCCATAGCCATTGGGTCCGTTGGCTATCTCTAAGCACACATGGTTGGCATTGGTCGTGTAATACCTAGCAAAAATGGATTCGCTGTTGTCGGCATTCAGGAAAAGATCAGAATAGCTGCTATACAGACTGTATTTGTTCAGATCGATGACAGCCTGGGCCGCCGTAACGGCATCTGCCCATGTGCCTACACTGTACAATGGGCTTGCCGCATACAATGCAAGTCTGGATTTAAGTGCCAGTGCAGCTCCTTTTGTCGCCCGGCCTGTCGCCCATGTATCGCCGTTGTCCGTCGGGAGACCTGCTGCTGCGGTATCCAGTTGCGCCAGTACATAATCCATGCTTTCCTGTAAAGTACTGCGCGTAAACAAAGATGCGTCCTGCAAGTCGTCGTCCAGATTGTACACCTTGTCACCCATCAGGACAATCCCGCCATAGTTTCGGATAAGGTCATGGTAACGGTAGGCTCGGATAACACGTAGTTCCGCTTTTAAATAGCCTTTGTGTTCGTCACTCATGGTCACTTGGTCGATATTGTTGAGCGCATAGTTGCATTCGCGTATGCTGCGGTAGCTGCGTCCCCAGATAGTTCCGGCAATACCGAGGTTTTCCGGTGCCAGCAGACCTTGTTGTAGCAGCCAGGTGCCGTCGTCGTTGGTATAGATGGACTCGTCCGTGACCGAACTCCAAAGCGCGTATTCAAAGCCACGGCCAAACCCTGGATTCGTGCCTTCTCCTTCCTTGCTTTGCAGTACAACGCCGAGGTAGCGTGCTACTACATAATCCTCAAACAAGGATGAATCGGCTAATATGGCATCTTCGGAAATGGTATTGGTACTATTTACGTCAAGAAAACTTTTCTTGCAGGACATGACCAATAAGGAAGCGGTAAGTAACAGATATACTATATTTTTCTTTTTCATTTCTTTGGCTTTTAAGGTTAAAAACTAATGGTCGCTCCCATGTTGACAATGCGTTGTTGTGGATAGAACTGCCCACTCGTGCTGCTACCTTCTGGGTCATAGTCTTTCACCTTGGTGATGGTAAACAGGTTAAAAGCATTGGCATATACCCTTACGCGCTGTAGTTTCAGCTTTTCTATCCACTTGTTAGGCAATGTATAGCCGAGTTCCACACTTTTCAAACGCAGGAAAGATGCGTCATTGAGCCAGAAGGTACTAGGATACAGCCCACCGTTGACGGAGGAAGATGCCCGTGTGTCTACACGAGGATATGTGCCAGTTGTATTGGTCGGACTCCACCTGTTGTCGGCCCAACTGCTGTAAAAATTACCCACCGTACCGCTTTCGGGCAATACATACTGGCTTACCTGCGCCTGTCCCGCCAATACGACGGCTAGATCGACCGTATTTTTGAAAGAAGCGTTCAGCGTAAGGCCGTATGTGATTTGTGGGATATTGCCATATTTGCTCCGCACTTCATCGTCCGCTGTTATCTGCCCGTCATTGTTGTAGTCCTGGTATATCAGGTCTCCAAGCTGGGCAACACTTAAGTGAGGATATTTGTCCAAATCGTCGTCCGACCTGAATATGCCAATGTTGTTGTATAACAAATACGTATTTAGCGGATGTCCGGTTTGGCTTTGGTAGGAAAGTGTTCCTGATGCTTCATCAATGAAGACGACTTTATTTTTAGTGTAGGTAAAATTGCCAGATGCACCCCATTTGAAATCTTTGTATGCATGGTTGTAGCCAAGCGTGGCTTCTATACCATTGCTGTTGACCTTTCCGATGTTTTCGTCTGGGACAAGGCTGCCTCCATAAGGATTGACAATTCCAGAAACACTTGGTATGGATGCGTTTCTGGTTGCAAGTATATTGGCACGTTTTTGTTGGAAATAGATAAATTCCAGATTGAAATCGTTCAATAGCCTCGTTTCAAAACCAATGTCAAGTTTCTTGGCCGTTTCCCAGTGTATCTGAGGGTTGGCTAGTTTGGTAAGGTCTATCCCGGGAACGATTTCCCCGTTTAACACCAACTGGCTTGTGAGGGAGTACGTGTTGAGGTATTGGAAAAGATCGACGTTGTCATTGCCCAACAATCCGTAAGATGCTCTCAGTTTCAGGTTGTTGATGGCAGGCACCTGAAAGAAATCTTCTTTGGAAATGACCCAACCACCGGACACGGACGGGAAATAGCCAAATCTGTTGTCTTCGGGAAAGGTAGAAGAGCCATCAATACGCATCTGGGCATCAAGCAGGTATTTTTCCGCATAATTGTAACTAGCCCTTCCGATATAGCTGCGGCGTGTGAAATGATAACTACTGCCATAGTTTGTCTGGTCGGATGCAGCCGTGCCACCTTGCGACAATTCGGGCGTCTCGACCGTGGGAAAGTTTTTTCGGTATGCACCAAAGGTCTCACTTTTGATTTCGCTTTGTTCAATACCGACAAAGGCATCAATGGAATGTTTGCCAAAGCTGCGGCGGTAGTTGAGTTTGGCATTGGCGGTAATCTGTGTCTGGCTGTACTGGCTTTCGGTCAGCGTCCCCAGTTCGTTGGAGCCACCGACAACGACGGAGTTGTATTCGTCGTCCGATGCGTCGTAGGTGTACAATTTGTAGGGCTTTGAAAAAGATTTGGAAAAGTTCCAGGATTTGTCAATGGCAACAAAGCCGTCCAAGGAGAGACCTTCCACGCCTGGTATAAGGTAGGAACCTTTGAGTATGCCATTGAATACTTGTACAGGATTCTTCGTTGTACCTCCTATATCTGTTACCATCATGACAGGGTTGGAACCTTCTATTCCATAAGAGGGAAGACCATTGGGAAAAATCGCGTTTACTGTAGGGTAGGCTCTATATATTGACCGGAAAATGTCAGCGGCTCCCGCTACGGGGTAGATACGGTCTTCTTCCCGTCCCGAGAGATATAGACTGACTTTTAATCTGTCGGTGACATTGGCATCTATATTGGATCGGAAGCTGTATTGCTTGTAATTGGTAACACCGTCTTTGTATAGTCCATTCTGGTTCAGGTATCCTATGGACATAAAATATTTTACATTTTCGGAACCGCCAGAGACGGATATGTCTGCTTGGGTCTGTGGTGTGGAACCTTTTAGCGTTTCCTTTGCCCAATCGGTGTTAGGATAGTTGAGAGGGTCGCTGCCGTTTCGGAATAGTTCGATTTGGTCGTCCGTGTACATTTGGTTCATGCCACCACTTTGGTTGTTGTAATAGGCGATTTCATTGGTTATTTGTGCATAAGTGGCGGCGTCTGCCATTTTGGGAAGTCGTGTCGGAGATGCGTAGCCTTGGTTGACGGAGACGTTTATCCGTGGTTTCCCCTTGGTTCCTCTTTTGGTCGTTATGAGTATGACCCCGTTGGCTGCCCGGCTACCGTAGATTGCCGCGGATGCATCTTTCAGTATGCTCATACTTTCGATGTCATTGGGATTCAGTCTTTCCAGGCCACCGATCTGTCCGGGTACGCCGTCCACGACGATGAGCACGTCATTGTTGCCGGTCGTCGCTAGGCCTCTGACATATATGCTGGAGCCGTCATAGCCGGGCTCGCCACTCCTGTTGTTTAGGATGACACCGGACACCCGGCCAGCTAGAGAGTTGGACACGTTGACTTGGGGACTTTTGACGAGGTCGGCTCCTTTCAGTACGGAGATGGATCCAGTCAGGGTTGCTTTCTTCTGAGAGCCGTAACCTACGACGACGACTTCGTCGCCAGCGTTGACTATTTTTGGAAATAAAGTAACTGTCAGATTGTCGCTATCGACGGCCATCGTTAGGGGGTTGTAGGCAATATTGTCAAACTGTAAGGAATCGCCCAGTGCCGCCGCGATGGAAAAACGACCGCTGCTGTCCGTTACTGTCGCGGTGGCTTGTCCTTTTAGATGGACTGATACGTCTGCGACGGGGTGTCCGTCGCTGCTGACGATACCCGAAACCGTTTGGGTCTGGGCCTGTAGGCGGCAACAGCCCAACATAAATAGTAATGGAAGCCAAAATCGTGGTGTTGGATGAGGTAGGCTGTCCTCCGTTTTTTGCCCATTAAGAGATGGAAATTCATACTCAAGCATTTTTTTATTGAAAGATATGGATAAGCAATTGACCTCCTCCGTCAATCTTCAAGGACAAAATAAACATTCCCTTTCATTGGAATATGAGGGGTAAATCGTTTAAAAGAGGGGGTAAATTCATATTTTACGATTGTTTGTTTGTTTTCCCCCTTTAATGTAAATAGCCATAGGCATAACCTATGGCTATTTTTTATGTTGGGCAAATCCTTTCTTAACGACCCTAATACCGTTGTGCTTAGGATACCGCAACTTTATGCGAAAGTTCCCTGAAACCGGGGCGGTATTTTTTGATGTATTCGGAAGGGTTCATGTCAAAAAGCTGCTTGAACTGTTCCCGAAAATACTTGATGTCACCGATTCCAACTTGGAAAGCGGCTTGGTTGACACTGTAATTTTCTTTTAGCATCAATACTGCGGCACGTCGCAACCGGATGGAACGAACAAATTTGTTGATGGTCTGTCCCGAGATATTTTTCACCTTTTTGTAGAGTGCGGAGTGGCTCATGCCGATTTCCTGACAAAATTTCTTGATATCGAAATCATCGTCTTCCAGATTGGCTTCCACAATCTGGATGCATTGTTGTACAAATTCCTGATACTCCTGCGGGATGCGCGAGTCGTCCAGTACGTCGTCTTTAAGCGTGATTTTGTTGAAGAAATATTGCCGCAGTTTGGATCGGTTGTCCAATATGCCTTTGATTTTGGTGCGGAGTACTTCATCGTCAAAAGGTTTGGTGACATAGTTGTCCGCGCCTGCGTTCATCCCTTCTATCTGACATTCTTCTGAAGTGGAGGAGGTCAGCAACAGAACGGGAATATGGGCCATTTTTTCGTCGCTTTTTATATGGTTGCACAAGGCGATACCATCGATGCCATCCATTTGGATGTCACTGACGACGATATCGGGCATTTCATTTTGGAGGATTTTCATAGCCTCTTCGCCACTGGATGCCTGTCTTACAATATATTCATTTTCAAATATTTGTGATATGTAGTTACGCATTTGTGGCTCGTCTTCCACTATTAGTATTTTTTTCTGGGAGGAAATCAATTCAGGTACAGTTATGCCATTTTCTGTTATGATCGACAACTTGGAGTCGTCGGAAACTTCTTCCTGAAAATCTTGCAGCAACTCCGTTGGAAACGACGTAGTTTCTTCGCTTATGTCGATTGTAGGAAGTGTTGTTGGATTGTATTCTGTCGATGGATGTATAATAGGCAAATGCACTTCAAACCGGGTTGCTTCATTGGGAATGGAAGTATAGCTCACGTTGCCGTTGTGGATCTCGGTAAAATGCTTGACAAGGTACAGTCCAATCCCGAATCCCCCTTTGGATTGTTTGGTCTGTTTGAATTTTTCAAAAATCTGCCCGTCCACATCCGGTGGAATGCCTGCACCGTTGTCCGTGACGGTAATGGTACAAGCGTGCGAGTCGCCCATGACACGAACGTTGATAGATCCGTTGGGAGCGGTATATTTAAATGAATTGGAAAGTAGGTTAAACAGGATAATCTCGACTTTTTCCTTGTCTGCCTTGACCAAGCTGCCAGATGTCATCTGAAATGACCAGTCAAAAGTGATTTGTTTTTCCTTGCCTAGGTTTTCAAAGCAATGGCATACGTCATCGACCATATCCTTAATGGAGAACATCGACTGGTTCAGCGTGTCGGCTTGTTCGTCGGCTTTACGGAAATACATCAACTGGTCTACAAGTCCGCGCATCCGCCGTGCATTGCGGTAAGCGACCGAAATATCTTCACGGTGTTCCGACGCCGACAAAGAACCATTGCGCAGCATCGCTTTCAATGGATTGATTATCAAGGTCAGTGGAGTGCGCAGTTCGTGTGAGATATGGGTGAAAAAAGCTATTTTTTCATTGTAGCGCGCATGTTCCTTTTGGGATTCCAGTTTGTACAACTGGACTTCGTATTGCATCCGCTGTTTGTTTTTGACATAGTGGATGTATGCCACCACGCTACCGATTATCATAGCCAGATACAATAGATAGGCCCACCGACTGACATACCAAGGCGGCAAAACCGTAATGGTCATCAGCTTGGTCGGTGTGCTCCATTGGTTGTAGGCGTCGGTACTTTTTATTTCCAGCGTGTAAGTGCCGGGGCTGAGTTTGGAATAGCTGACGTTTCTGGCAGCGGCCGGTTGGCTCCATGTAGCATCCCAGTTGCGGAGGTGGTAGCTATATTGTATTTGTTCAGGATTGAAGAATTCCGGACAGCTAAAAGATATGGAAACCGTATTGTTGGGATTGGGAAGTTCCAGATGCGGTACATTTTGGGACGTTTGGATATAAGAGCCGATATTGCTGTTGTTGTTGACGCGTATGCTTGTCAGGCTGATGCTGGGATGCGATTGAGGTGTCGTCGTGACGGCGGACGGATGGACAATACTGATGCCGTTGATACCACCAAACGCAAGGGAACCGTCTTTTAGTTTCAGTGCGGCGTTGTAGCTAAACTGGTTCTTTTTGTCGTTGTCTCCGACCGGGACGCGGTAGATTTGGCAGTTTTGTATATCCATCCGCGCCAGTCCGCTAAAAGTGCTGAGCCAGATATTGCCTTTGTTGTCGGGCAATAGCCGTAGAACCGCATTGTCGGGCAGCCCGTCAATAGTGGTGTAACGTTTGTATTTCTTGGTCTTTTTGTCAATGACCATGATGCCGCCGCCCTCTGTGCCGATCCAAAGTGTGCCAGCGTGGCCGTCCAGTATCGTCCTTATCGGATAGTTTGTTTTATAAAAAATATGGCGATGTTCTTTTGTGTCCAGTAGGATGAGATGGGTATAACTGCCCGCCCAAAGGTTGCCGTCGTCATCCTGCTGCATTGTCTGTATGTTTTCCAGTCGGTCGTCAAACACGTAAAACGAATCTGTTGTAGCATCATATCGATAAAGCGTTCCGTTGTTGCTGGTACTCGCCCATAGGTTCTGTTGTCTGTCCCGGAATAGGAGCCAAGCGTTTTTCTCGATGCGGTTTTTGGCTTTGTTGTACAGTGTATATGGACGGTAGGTGGCATTCCGGGTGTCGAATCTGCTGACACCGACAAACCAGTTGGACATCCATAAATGTGTATCGTCACAGTCTGCAATGCCCGTGATGAAATTGCCGTTGATGCTGCCCGATTCCTTGCGGTAAGATTTGAAACGGTTGTTGCTGCGGTCCCAATATTTCAACCCCGCGCCGTCGGTTCCAACCCAAAGATTGCCGTTGCCGTCCTCGTGGAAACTAAAGATGAAATTGTCCGCAAGCGACCGGCTGTCTTCCGGTATCTTTTGAAGGCCGTAGTACCTGCTTTCCTGGTAAACGATGCTGCAACCGCCCCGTAACGTTCCTACCCACAGATGCCCTGCCTTGTCGGTCATCAGCGCAAAAATGGAATTGCTTTTTAGTCTGTCGGTCGGCGCAAACGGCTGCACGCGCTTCCCCTCCATATCCATTTGCAAAAGTCCTTGTCCGTCTGTCCCGATCCACAATTGTCGGTGTCCAATGTTCAAAGCGGTCACGGATGTCTTTTGCTGTAACAGATTGGCTGACAGTATATTGCCTATGAAGTCATAAGCAAAAAGCCCCTCCACGTTGCCAATCCATATTTTGTTGTTACCAATGGCAAGCGTCGTTGCCGTTTTTATCTTGTCACAGACAAGCTGCGCAGTCTTCTGATGTTGTTTTAAGCGAAAAAGCCCTTTGTTTTCTACCAAGAACCATAAGTCCTGTGTCAGTGTGTCCGTGACTACGGCTTTGGCATCGTAGTGTGCGTCGCCGTTTCCGCCTTCTAGCGCAATTGGCGTACCGTCGGCATCTTTATTTCTGAAAACCAAAAGTCCCCAATCCTCCGTAGCTACGACCATGTTGCCGTTCTTCCCTTTTTTGATTTGGTGGATATTGCCGTTGATGGCTATTCGTTTTCGGGAATGGTGCGTAAAATAGAGGTTTGCATATTGGTTGGTCAATGGCTGGAAGGTACATATTCCTTGCCGCGTGCCGACCCACAACGAATTGTGGTCATCCTCGCACACGGTGTAGATGCTGTTGCTGGGAAGGCTGACCGCGTTTCCTATCTGGTTTTTGTAAACCGTGTATTCATTGCCGTCATATTTGTTGAGACCGTTGTAGGTGCCAATCCAGACATAACCATTTTTGTCCTGATAGAGTGTCAGCACCGAATTGTTGGACAGACCGTCACGAAAATCAAAATGCTTGACATCGACCTGTTGGCCTTTGCTTGTGATGGATGAAAAAAACAGCAGGATTATATAGAAAAACGTAACGCGCATCTATGGCAATTTCTAATTTCAACTAAACGTATTAAATGTCAAATATACTATTGTTTAAAAAACAAAAGGAGGGAACTCCGGATTCCTGTTGCGCATTTCCTTTGGATGGGTAAATTATTTTTTGTGCTTCTTTTGGTGTTTCCCGCCAACAAATTATGGTTGGCATTGGTCTATCGCGACGACGAGATGAAGACTGTTCCTGCTTATAAGTCAAACTTTTCCGAGAAGAAGCTGCTCAAGGTAAGATGGCGAGTGGAATCTTTGGCTGTTCCATCTTCGTTGTTGGGTTTGAGATATATGGACGGTAAAATGTTCGGCATTTCGACCGAATTCTTTACGTTGTTTTTCAACGTTTCAAGCGTATTGTTGACATACTGGCAAGAGGAAAAACAAAACAGTACCAGACATCCTATACCTGTTTTTCGCATAGTGGGAGATTTTAATCTTTGTAAAGTTAGAAAACAATTTGTAATTTTACAAATACCTAAACTATTTATTGCATCGATGCAAGAAGTTTGGAAGGGTAAAAAACACAATTAAGTAACATTCACAGAAGTGGCTGACAATAAAAGATTTGCGATAGTTGATTTAGAAACGACAGGCAGTCCTGCTAGTAGCAATGGCATTACCGAAATAGCAATAGTCCTGCATGATGGGAAAGAGATAGAAGGTAAATATGAAACACTCGTCAACCCCGGCGTTCCCATTCCTCCATACGTTGCCCACTTGACACATATCAGCAACGAAATGGTTTCCACCGCTCCGGCTTTCGGTGAGGTTGCCGATGAAATATACAAGATATTGGATGGGCGTATTTTTGTCGCCCACAATGTCAACTTTGACTATCCGTTTATCCAGTATTTCTTCATGCTCCACGGCATTAATTTCCAGGCACACAAGCTCTGCACCTTAAAGCTTACCAGAAAGGCTTTCCCCTCTTTTGAACGTTATGGCCTCGACTATCTATGCAGGACAATGGGCATTGACCTGCGTAACCGCCATAGGGCGGGAGGGGACGCCTATGCGACGGCAATCATATTTGACAGGATTCTCAACAACGGCGGTGCCAGGCTGGTCGACGCCTTGACAGAAACACCGCTTCCCAAACCCTTACCGGTGCAGCAGCCTTTCCACGAGCGGCAGCTTGTGTTGAGAAGCAAAAAATAAAATGGCATACTAGCCTGTTGTTTCATTACGTATCAAGATGTCGTTGGACAGCGCACCTGGCAGGTTTTTGTTGTCGAGATTGGTATTTTTGGCTTCCTATCGGTCCTATCTCGTTCGTTACTGCTGTCCGGCTATTTTTCTTAGGTCATCGGGTTCTTTGACGGTTTTGGCCATTTTTGGGTATTTTTCTCTTTTTCCATGATGATTCATTTGGCCTGTTTAGGAAATATGTTTTCTTTTTTTACGATAAAACAGGACATACTGTTGGGAATGACGGAGACAATACGGAAACGTCAACAGGCTTACTAACAAAACGTTAACCGCTATATTGGCACTGTTTCTTTTAATTGTAAACTATATCAGTTACCTTCGCGCGCAATAAAATCAGCAGTTTAAAATTTTATTTCTACGATGATTAGTGTAAAGAATGTGTCACTCGCTTATGGAAAGCGTGTCTTATTTGACGAAGTCAATATCAGTTTTACAAAAGGGAATTGTTACGGTGTTATCGGTGCCAATGGTGCCGGCAAGTCGACATTTCTTAAAATATTGAGCGGCGAGATTGAACCGAACAAAGGGACGGTTGAAATCACGCCCGGCGAACGTCTGGCGATGTTGAAGCAGAACCAGTTCCAGTTTGACAATGAAACGGTGCTCAACACGGTACTGATGGGGCATGAAAAACTGTGGAAATTACAACACGACAAGGATGCCATCTATGCCAATCCTGACGCGACGGATGACGACTATATGAAAGCCGGGGAGATGGAAGCGGAATTTGGCGAAATGGGCGGCTACGAGTCCGAAAGCAATGCAGGTTCTCTGTTGAGCAGCCTGGGTATCAAGGCGGATAGCCATCAGACCTTGATGGGCGACATGCCGTCCAATATGAAGGTGCGCGTATTGTTGGCGCAGGCTTTGTTCGGCAATCCCGATATTTTGTTGTTGGACGAACCTACGAATGGTCTGGATATCGAAACAATCGGTTGGCTGGAAAATTTCCTTGCCGACTACCAAAACATTGTCCTTGTCGTCAGTCATGACCGTCACTTCCTCGATGCCGTCTGTACGCATGTGGCGGACGTTGACAGGAGTAAAATCAAGGTATTCTCCGGTAACTATAGTTTCTGGTACGAAAGTTCGCAGTTGATGGCACGCCAGTTGGCCGACAAAAACAAGAAAACCGAAGATAAGCGTCAGGCTTTGCTGGATTTCATTGCGCGCTTCAGTGCCAACGCTTCCAAGTCCAAACAGGCTACGTCCCGTAAAAAGGCATTGGACAAATTGAACGTGGAAGAAATCGAACCGTCCACACGCCGTTATCCGGGCATCATTTTCCAGCCCTTGCGTGAGGTGGGCAACCAGATACTGAACGTGGAGGGTTTGAAAAAAGGAGTGGACGGAAAAACCTTGTTTGACAAAGTCAACTTTAGCGTCAACAAAGGAGACAAGATTGCGTTCCTCAGCCAGAACCCCTTGGCGATTACCTATTTCTTTGAAATAATCAACGAAAAGGCGCAGGCCGATGCCGGTAAATACGAATGGGGCACGACCATTACCAAGGCGTATCTGCCAATCGAAAACAGCGAATTTTTTAATGAAGGATTGAACCTGATGGAATGGTTGCGTCAATATGTGCCGCCGCACGTGACGGACGTGGACGAACCGTTTTTGCGCGGTTTCTTGGGAAAAATGTTGTTTGCCGGCGATGAAATCATGAAGAAAACCAATGTATTGAGCGGTGGTGAAAAAGTACGCTGCATGGTCAGCCGCATGATGCTGCAAAACCCGAATGCCATCGTACTCGACCAGCCGACCAACCACCTTGACCTGGAAAGTATCCAGGCTTTCAACGAAAGCTGCCAAAACTTCCCGGGCATTGTGCTATTGACATCACATGACCATACATTTATGCAGACGGTTGCCAACCGTATCATAGAACTGACTCCGAACGGAATCATTGACCGTCTGATGACGTTTGACGAATATCTGGCGGACGAGCGTGTGAAAGCGTTGCGGACGGAGATGTACAAGTAAGGTTTAAAGAAGTAGCAGGTTGCAGGTTTCATGTTGCAAACTGCTGATTGATTTTTTACAAAAAATTAATAGGGCGATTGCCATAAAAGTATAACATTTGGAAAAAAATGAAGTGAGCAAAAAAGAGCCTATTATATTGATAACCAATGACGATAGCGTGGCCGCACCGGGAATCCACGCTTTGGTGGAAGCCGCGAAAGGCTTGGGGCGCGTCGTGGTCGTCGCTCCGGACAAACCGCAAAGCGGTATGGGACACGCGATTACGATCAACCATCCTTTGCGGTTGAGTCCGGTTTCCTACTTCGGTGATGACATAGAAGCTTGGCAGGTGACGGGAACGCCTGTGGACTGTGTGAAGCTGGCGGTCGACAAGGTGTTGAAAGGTCGTCCCACCATCTGCCTGAGCGGCATTAACCACGGTGCCAACCATTCTATCAGCGTGCTTTATTCTGGCACGATGTCGGCCGCGTTGGAAGCCTGTATCGAAGGGATTCCGAGTATTGGATTTAGTCTGTTGGACCATAGCTTAGAGGCGGATTTCAGTGCGGCGAAAGCGTATGCACGAAAAATCATCCGCCAGATGTTGTCGATGGAACTCGATGCGCACACCTGCCTCAACGTCAATATACCAGTTGTCCCCGAAGAACTTATCCGTGGTGTCAAGATCTGTCGGCAGGCTTACGGTAAATACGAAGAAAATTTCGAGGAAAGAAAAGATCCGTCCGGAAAGAAATATTATTGGTTGACCGGCGAATTTGTCAACAACGACAAGGAAAAAGATACGGACGTGTGGGCACTCGAAAACAACTATATTAGCATGGTTCCGGTTACCTTTGACATGACCAACTACCCATTGAAGGATAGGTTGGCCAAATCATTTAAATTGTAAGTTGTGTTTATAACCAAGGACGATTTCAAATTAGGGTTGGTGTTGGGCGTCATCGCGCCGTTTTTCGGGGTGGTGCTGTACTATTTCCTCAAGTTTGCAAAGACGTTTTCCTTTGGGGAGTTTTTGCAGATTTTGCTTAACCACAAGCCGCTGATTACAGCCATATCGAGTTTTTCCCTGTTGGCGAATGCCATTATTTTCACGTTGTACATCAACACCCGAAAGGATAATACCGCCAAAGGCATCTTTGTCGTTACCTGTTTTTACGCGATTGTCGCGCTGGTATTGAAACTGTTTGTCAAATAACCTCAAGGATGTTTGCCCTGTTGAAAAAAATCCTCCATTCTGTCTATGTCGTGTACGCCTTTTTGGTGTTTTTCCTGTTGATGTTGGTCGTTGTGCTGTTTGTACTGCTTTTTATATTCTTTCCGGAGCCCAAGTCGGGCAACTATATCTACAAAACCTTTGACTGGTGGGCGCGGGTGTGGTTTGCGCTTATCGGTATCCGCCACGAAATCATTTACGAAAATGGTTGTGACGTACAAGGTCCGATTGTTTTTGTCGCCAACCACCAGTCTTATATGGACATTCCCGTGACGGTACATTCGATAAAATCGCCGTACCGCATATTGGGCAAAAGCGAGATGGCGAATATTCCGATTTTTGGGTTTATCTACAAAAAAGCGGTCATCATGGTAGACCGATCGGACAAAAGCAAAAGAGGGCACAGCTATATCGCTTTGAAGGATGCGATACACACAGGTCTGTCTGTGTTGGTTTATCCCGAAGGCACGTTCAACGAAACGGGAAAACCGCTCAAAGCCTTTTACGACGGTGCTTTCAAGCTGGCACTCAACACGCAGACGGACATACAGCCGATGCTGATACTGGATATGCTGGAACGGATGCATTACAGAAGTGCCTTTGCGCTTACACCCGGGAAATGCCGCACGGTGTTTCTGCCCAAGATTTCCATTGAAGGCTATGGGACGAAAGAGCATGAAAAATTGAAGGCGGTCGTCCATGAGGCAATGGAAGCGGGAATGAAGCGGTATATTAAATAGTTGAACGTGTCACCATACTTTTTTTAGAAACTACATGGACTCAAAAAGAAATCAGTGTGCTTTTTACCATTTGCACGGAAGGCACGTCTCCTTTTTTCAACTTTTACAATTCTCGGAAAAAATGACTAACTTCGCTACCCCCGAAAAAGGATACGAACCATATCCTTTATTTTCAGAGGCATCAATTAAGAGTATTTTAAGTTCATTAAAATAGAAAATTTGCTTTAGGATGCTTATCTTTAGAGATAATTGCTCAAGCAAATAACAGATACAAGTTCTACAATGGCAACACGCACGAAAAAATCTACTGTGGTAGAAGCTGAGGAAAAGGCGACAGTCTCTGTCGCCAAGAAAACTTCCCGGAAAAAGGCATCGGAAGGCACTTCGATTACCACCGTCCTGAAACACAACCACGACCTTAACGCTAAACTGGAAACTTATTTTGGCTTCAAGGGCTTCAAGGGTCGGCAGGAAGAAGCCATCAACAGCCTGTTGAATGGTAAGGACACATTTGTCATCATGCCGACGGGCGGCGGCAAAAGCCTTTGCTACCAGTTGCCCGCCATGATACTTGACGGCTGCGCAATCGTCGTCAGCCCATTGATTGCCCTGATGAAAAACCAGGTCGATCTGGTGCGTGGCTACAGTGAGAACGACAACGTGGCACATTTCCTGAACTCTTCCCTCAACAAAGGACAAATCAAACAAGTAAAGGAAGACCTTCTGGCTGGAAAGACCAAGTTGCTCTATGTCGCTCCGGAAACCTTGACCAAACAGGAAAACATGGACTTCTTCAGGGACTTGGACTTGTCTTTCTTTGCCGTTGACGAGGCCCACTGTATCTCGGAATGGGGACATGATTTCCGTCCGGAATACCGCCGTCTGAGCGAGATGATGCAGATTATCAATCCCGGCCTACCCATCATTGCCCTTACCGCGACGGCAACGCCCAAGGTGCAGAGCGATATCGTCAAAAACCTGGAACTGCGCAATCCCAACATCTATATTTCTTCCTTCAACAGGCCCAATCTTTACTATGAAGTATTGCCAAAGCTCAAGAAGGACCAGACGATAAAAAACATGGTGCGCTTTATCTCCCAGAACAAGGGAAAGAGCGGCATCATCTACACCCTCAACCGTAAGACCACGGAAGAGCTGGCCGCATTGCTGGTCGCCAATAACATAAAAGCAGTCGCTTATCACGCCGGACTCGATGCAAAACTACGTGCCGAACGGCAAGACCAGTTTCTCAATGAAGATGTACAGGTCATCGTGGCGACCATCGCTTTTGGGATGGGTATCGACAAGCCGGACATCCGTTTCGTCATCCATTACAACATTCCCAAATCCATCGAAAACTATTACCAGGAAACGGGACGTGCCGGACGCGACGGACTGGAAGGAAAATGTATCCTGTACTATTCGCATAAGGATATTTCCAAACTGGAACACCTGATGCGCGACAAGCCGCTCAGCGAAAGGGAAGTCGGCGCACAGCTTATTTCCGAAACCTTGGCTTTTGCCGAGACTTCCGTCTGCCGACGCAAAGTACTGATGCATTATTTCGGTGAGGAATGGCACGACGACGACTGTCACAACTGCGACAACTGTCTGCATCCCAAAGAAAAAATCGAGGCAAAACCTCAGGCTGTTGCTTTGTTGAAGTCCATCAAGGCACTTGGCGAAAGTTTTGCGATTGATTACGTTGTCAATTTTCTGCTGGGTAAGGCCACACCCCAGATTACTATGTACCGACACGAGAAGCTGGCTTTGTTCGGATGTGGCAAGGACAAGGACGAACTGTTTTGGCACAGCCTTATCAGCCAGATGTTGCTCTCGGACCATATCCGAAAAGACATCGAAGAATATGGTTTGCTCAAGCTTATGCCACACGGTGAAAGTTTCCTGAAAAAACCAGTTTCCTATACCATCGTTTTGAACAACCGGTTTGAGGAAGTGGAAGGGGAAGACGACGAAGATGCTGGCAATACGGGAAGCGCGACGGATGAACGTCTTTTTGAAATGTTGAAAGAACTGCGCCAAAAAGAAGGAAAACGCAAAGGGCTGCCGCCGTTTGTCATCTTTTTGGAAAACTCGCTCCAGGACATGGCGACCATGTACCCGACCACCTTGGCCGAACTGGAAAAATGCCAAGGCGTGGGCAAGGGAAAGGCCTTGAAGTACGGCAAACCGTTCATCACGTTTATTGAAAAATACGTCGAGGACAACAATATCGAAAAGCCCGAGGACTTTGTCGTGAAGAGTGTCGCCAACAAGAGCAGCAACAAAATCTACATCATCCAAAACGTGGACAAGCGCATACCGCTCGAAACCATCGCCCGTAACAAAGGCTTGAAGCTGTATGAACTTCTGGAAGAGATGGAAACCATTGCGGCAAGCGGCACCAAGCTCAACCTCAACTACGCCATCGACGACATGCTCGACGAATACGAACAGGAAGACATCATGGATTATTTCCGTGGTTGCGAAACGTCTTCTCTGCAGGTGGCGCAGGAGGAACTTTCGGACGGTGGATTTAACTGGGAACAATTGAAAATCATGCGCATCAAGTTCCTGTGCGAGTACGGTAATTAATTAAATAGAAGGTAAAAAGGCAAAAACTAAAAGCGTTGGATTTCGTGTCTCCTCTCTCCCAAAATGCGCCGTCCGCTTTCCTTCTCTTCCTTAGGAGCAGGTGGCGAAGCCGGATGAGGTCGAGAGTGGTCGGAGGGCGACGTCTTAAAAAAGCGAATATCCGACAGCCAATACAATAAAGCACAGAAAGCCGTAGTATTTTAATTCTACGGCTTTTCTCTTTTGGCAAGGTTCATGCTTAGGGTTCATAAATTATTTTTGAAGGAAGGACTTTGATGAAATCGACAATATTTATAGCCATGGTGTTTTGCATTCCATTTTGGCTATACGCACAGCATACCGTCAATCTAGCACCTAACGCTCGTTATACCAAAACCTCCGACATAGAGGCGACAACCAAAATGAGCGTTTATGGACAGGAGTACACCTATTCCGTCATCGCCAGCCTCAAAACCGACTATGAAGTGGTCGCCAAGTACGACACCGGCTACAAAATCAAGATTACCTTAGATGCTGTTAACAGCCAACTGACCAGCAACGGCGTCACCATGTCTTTCAACTCACAGCAAGACACACTTAGAGATATGGACACCATTTTTGCCAAACCATTGTCCGACATATTAGGGGAGACCGACTTGGTGCGGATTGATTCCCTGGGTAATATATTGGCGTCCGATACATCTGAACTCCACCGCAAGGCCAACGAATATATCACCAGTACCTTGCTATTGGGCAACGATTACAGTGTCGGCAAACGGTTGGACATGGTGTTTCATTTTAGGGATTCCGTGGCGGTCGGTGCGACCTGGATTGATTCGTTCCGGTCGGGTGATGATGGTATGCGTATCGACACGTTTACCATAACCAAGATATACAACCATATTGTATATGTCTCGGTCAAAGGTCATTTGAGCCGTTCGTTGCCCGTGCAGCAAGGTGGCAATGTTACCATCGCACATTTTGTGGGTGATACCGAAGCGGCACTGCAAGTCGCGGAAGATTCGGGCGTTATCAACAACCGTCTTATGAAAACACATATCCAGAGCCGGGTGAAAGTCAACAACACGGAAATCCCCATCGTCTCCGACATCCAGTTGAAGGAAGTTGTGCGATAGTCCGTCATTATAGGTAATTGGATAAGAAATGGACGATTGTTGTCCAAAATGGCGGATGTATTTCAAATAGGATAAAAAACTTTAGGCAGCGTGGCTAAGAACGCGATATTGCGATAGACATGTAGTGACGGATGACGGGTTGTTGCCCCAATCGGATTGCTCCCAAACCAAGGAACTGGACAGAATCGTACTATCGTTACCACTGCGTACATAGTAACTATTGAATACTTCGGGACTGACAATTAATGATGATATTGGTGTATAGGGAATTGTTGAGATGCATCATTGTTTGATAACGATTTTTTGTCCACTGGCTTTTGTAAGGGTTACATTTTTAAAATAGGGTGTCAAACGAACGTAGTTGTTGTCCATAGGATTTACTGGATACATACCAATACATGCCCAGATATACCATGCGCTAAGCTGTCCGGAATCGTCGTTGCCACTTAGGCCACCTGGACAATTTCCATATTCATTGTTCAATATCATGTGTACTGTTTTTCGGGTTTTTTCCGGGTGTTTTGAGTAATTGTAAAGAAATGCTATATGATGGCTCGGTTCGTTTCCATGCCAATATTGGTTTAATGCAAATAAGGAATCCAGTGCATTCTCAAATGCATCTTTTCCTCCCATTAACTGAACCAGGTCAGGTATGTTGTGTGGGACATAGAATGAATATTGTCGAGGTGTACCTTCCGTAATAAAATAAATTCTCGAGTCTGGTTTAAGAGGTGCAAACCACGTGCCATCACTATAACGACCATTCACCATTTTCAAGCGAGGGTCGAAAACATGTTTATAGTTCTTTGAACGTTCTTTGAGTTTGCCATGATCTGTAAGATGCCCTAATTTTTTAGCAACCAACGATAAGCAATAATCATCAAACGCATATTCTAAAGTCCTGCTCACCTGCTCGTTGCTGTGAAAAGAAAATGGAACAGAGTCTTCAAGGGGTATATAGCCATATTTCATATAGGAGTCTAATGAGCGTCGTCCTTTTCCTTGTATATAATCACTTAATTTTTGAGGCCTTTCAAAAGCGTTTTTTCGCATTATATGATATGCTTCTTCTGTATTGATACCCTGTATGCCATTCATGATTGCGAAAGATATATAAGCAATACAATGGTCTCCAATCATGGCATTGGTATAATTGTTCCAACACGGAAATATCGGAAGCCAGCCGCCTTCTTTCGCTTTAAGCAAAATTGAATTGACAAAGTCTCTTGTTAATGAGGTATCCAATAGTTGTATTAGCGGCAATTGTGCACGATAAGTGTCCCACATGGAAAAGTCGTCATAGTAATTTCCTGCCGCTACCTTGCCCAGTTGATATTGCTTAGAAAACAAGGGGTAAGTCCCATCAACGTCGTTGTATAGTCTCGGTTGCTGAAACACATGATACATCGCAGAATAAAAAATATGTTTTTGCGTGTCATCATTACTTTCTATATCAATCTTACCTAAAAGCGTATTCCATTTTTGGATATTTCTTCTTTTAATTTCGTCAAAACTATTTTCACCGATTTCCGTATCTAGATTAAGCTTGGCTCCTTGGAAATTTGAGAATGAAGAGCCTACTTTAATATAGATATTGTCATTTTTCTTTATAGGGATTCTTATTATGAAATTATTTTCTTTGATTTCTTTATATGATAGAGAAGCCACATCGATGGCTGTTTCATTGACAATGATTTGAATACAGTAGTTTCCATTGAATCCTGCCGGTTGTCCCCATCCCTGATATATTCTGCTGACCGGGGATCCGATGTATATTGACTGATTGTCTGTGGAGTCTATACATCGCCTGTTGGTATTGGCGGTTATCAAAATAGACAGCGTATCATCCTTTCCGTTGTTGATCTTAAACATGCCGCATCGGAGTGTGGAAGTAACTTCCGTTAGTAGGGATTTTCTTAATCTTATTTTATAGGAGCTAGGTCCGACTTCTTCATCTGCATGGGAGATGTGGTATGAGTAAGCTGTTATGTTATCTGTAAGAGCGCCTATGAATGGCAACAAGGTAAGGCTTCCATAGTCCTGTGTACAGGAGCCGCTTAGCCAATGAGAGGCTCGTATGCCGTTAAACAAAGAGTCGTTGTAATAATACGGAGCGATGCATTTAGTCTCTCCTTTCCGAGACTGCGGTGTCCATTGTGTCATTGAAAAGGGCATCGTGACAGCGGGAATTGTATTGGCGGAACTTTCAGATGGTACAATGGAATGCTTAAGGCTGTTACCTACTTGAGAAGGAGCGGTGCCTATATATGGATTGACAAACGAAACATAATCTTGTGCAGCGACAGGATTTATGATGAATATAAGGCATCCAAACAATATGAGACTGTATGTCTTTTTCATGTGTAGATTATTGTCATTTTTTGAATGTGATATCTTGAACATCAATCTTATGCATCCAACGCTCCTTTGGTATACCGATAATATTCATTTTTTGAATATTGAGCCCATTGACGTCTTCGAATAATGTTACTACCCTAAAGTCTGGATTTGTAAAACGTATCGTAACGTTATTGAACGAAAGTTTCTCTGCATGTCTTACGTACAATCCTGAGACTGGTAATTCACCGAACATAGAAAATTCTGGATAGTATTTCTCTCCTTCCAATATAAACTTGGCACTGTCCAGTGGATAGTATGCCTTGCTTTTGTTTCCTCCACCTTCATAAATTAGCTCTATGTTTTCTAGTCGTATATTTTTTACCGGATGCTTGGGCAGTCCAGAGATAGAGGAGGGGAATACATTGTGTGGATATTGGAAAATACTGGTATCTATATCCGGACGGTTTAGCCAATCCTGCGTTTCTGGCGCATTTAGTACTAAGGGTGAAAATTTTAATACAGGACCTTCCATTGGATAGCCATTGTCGGGTTTGGAGGAAGGTATTCTTACTTTAATGTTTTTCAGAACGATATTTTCTAATTGACTTATATTGTTGGTCTTGTTACGGTTTCCCAACTTAATGAAAATGCCATTTCCTGTATTGACAGCATCGATGTTTTCTACTTCGATATTTTTTACCGTTCCTCCATCAACCGACTCTATTGCAATGGCGGAGCGATAGGTGTCATAAACATGGATATTTTTTATCTTGATATTTTCAAAACCGCCCCAGGAAGCGGTACCAAGTTTTATAGCACTAGCGCTTGAGCGCACCTTACAATTATCAATTACTATATCTTCACATTTTCTGTCAGGAGATTCTGATTTAAGGCAAATGCCATCATCGGCAACGTCAAAAAAACTGTTCTGAAGAACTACGTTTTTAGAATCGACTATGTCAATGCCGTCATTGTTCCAGTAGCAGTTACTTTTGACTTTTATGTTGTTTATGACAATCTTCTCGCAGTTGCGGTAATCCTGTATCCAAGAGCTTCCATTTTTGATAGTAATACCGTCTATAACGATATTGTAAACTTGGTCAAAAAAAAGAATCTTAGGTCTGTTGCTTTCCGTAGGTCGTTTTTGGAACCACGGATTAAAAGTTTTCCATGTCGGGTCCGTGATAGTTCCAGATTCTAACTTTTGGTATAAGTCGGTAACTAGCGCAGTTCCTTGCCCATCTATGGTTCCCTTGCCAGATAGAATGATATTTCGTTCATTTTTGGCGTAAAATAATGCTTGTGCATCATCATGTCCATAATCTAGCCTATTCGTCGAGGCCAATATAGTGGCATTGGTGTCTAGTCTAATTTCTATATCGCTTTTTAATATTGTTGGTCCTAATAGGTATCTGCCGGCGGGGAAATATAGTACAGTATTTTTATATGAGTTGTTGTTGACTATCTTTTGGAACAATATCGTGTTGTTGGTTATGCCGTCATTTTTGATGCCGATAGAAGTAACGTCGATTGTTCTTTTCGCAAAAGCCTCGAACTCCATGAAAATAGAAGCAAATAGAAGAAGAATTGTTTTTATACATAAACGCTTCATTATAAATATTTTTATAGCATTACGCATGTTATGCAGTGGTAATGTCAAATGCATTCATTTTTCAATACCATCCATATTTAGGGTATCAAATATAGATGTTCAAAGTGGATAGTATTAATAATGTAGTGATACATTCAATTTTTTCACTACGAGAATATATACTGCTTTAAACAGTGAAAAAATATGCGCTTGCCTTATCCGCTTGTTTGTTTCTGAAAAGGTATCGGCAAGCGCCGTTGTGTAAAATAGAATCAAACGAATATACGTCATTGCATCAATATCCGGTATTCTGTTCTAATTTAGAATTGGCGGTTATTGCCGCTGTTGGAATCGGGAACAATCTGCGGTAGCTTTCTGTATTGGTTTTAAAGCCATAGATGTCTTCAAACTTACCAAACCTGATCATATCCGTTCTGTGCAGGCATTCCCAGGCAAACTCGCGGCATCTTTCCTCGTAAAGTTCTTCGAGGGTTACGGAGGTCCATTGGGAAGAAGTTGACCTGTTGTCGCGTATCTCATTTACAAGCGATAATGCCGTATGGCCGGAAGTAGCTGTACCTCCTCGAAGAATGGCTTCTGCTTTTGTAAGCAAGATTTCGGAGTAACGGAATACAGGGGCATCATTGTTCTGGTTCCTGGTAGAAGAGTTGGCATCAGGATAAAATTTAATGTTCCTTGCGCCCTGGTTCCAGGCTATTTCATCATTACCGCAATCGAATAAGGTAGTGCTTTGCCTTAGTTGAATGGCTGTATCTATGCTTAGATCGTACACATAGGTATCGCTTCCGTCAGTCCCGCTGTAAAACTGGTTATAGCCCAGTTTAGTAGTTGCCACCTGTATAGGATTGCCATCATCCCAATATTGCGTGCCATAGAGCCATTGGTTTAACCTGATATCGTTAGTGTCGGATAAAAAATAGTTGAGAAAGCTGGATAAGGTTGCTCTTGGGCCGCTCGGTTTGGTGTTTACAAGCCCATTGCCTGTAGTCTGGTTTACAATCGGGTCAACATTCGCTCCTACTGTTGAGCCCGCATAGCCGTACTTCATGCCCAGGTTCCGGTTCAGATCGTAACGACCGTAAAATAAGTACCCACTCGATACCGAAGGGTCGTAGGGAATGGCAAAAATAAATTCCGACTGGGTGGATGGTCCGTTATCCGGATAAAACATGCTCAGATACGTACTGCGGGGCTGCACTGAGAACTTATTGGCGTTGATAATAGTATCGCAGGCAGCGATACAATCGTCATTCCTTGAAGTGCCGGTATATATCTCTGCATTGAGATAGAGCCTGGCCAGCAAAGCATAAGCTAAATACAGGGTAGGCATGCCATACGTGGCTTGACTTACGTCCGTTTTTAAATAAGGGATCGCAGCTTTTAACTCCGATTCTACATAGTTAAAAACCTGCGTGCGGGTTGCCCTTGCCTGTAGGCCGGGACTGGGGTACAATGTATCCAGCGGCACGCCGCCGTACAGATCCATCAACTCCCAGTAGGCATAGGCACGAATGGTTTTTACCTCGGCAAGACTGGTGTTTTTTGTGTCGCCATCTTCAGCTTGATCCAAAATGTACAATGTCTGGTTACAGGTTCCTATGAGATTTGTGACGTCATTCCAGGCGGTTGTAACCCAGTTATGGTCAACGGTCCAGGTATGCCAGTGGAGATTTGCATAGCTGCCGCCATCGTACCAGTTACCTCCAAAAGCCGGCAGTATGGCCTCGTCTGTCGAACATTCTGACACGAAAAAATAAGTGAGTGCAAAGTGTCCTCGCAGACTGATGTACACAGGCCCTATCAACGACTGGAACTGTTCTTCTGTTTGCGGAAAAACATCCTCGGTATATAGCGATTGAGGTGTTACATCTATTTTATGGCAGGCGCTGATCGCCACTGTAAACAAGGCAGGGATAATATATTTTAAAAACTTTTTCATGTGATCTCTTTTTTGGTTAATAACACTGTTTATTCATCAAAATCCGATGTTTACACCCAACACCAGTGTGCGCGTTTTAGGATAGAAATTATTGCCGTCCACACCCAAGCCTACTCCACCCTGGTTGATTTCGGGATCAATACCGGAATATTTAGTAATAACAAACAGATTGTTTGCCGTTAAATAAAACCGGAGATTGCTGAGATAGCCTTCTGGTTTCATGGGCAGGCGGTAACTGAGCGTTGCATTATCCAGCCGCACATAATTGCCACTTTCAATATAACGGGTAGAATATGCGTTATTCTTGCTGTCTGTCATCAGGTCGTCGGCCGCATGGATACTTATATTATTGGTAGTAGCATTGGTCGTGTATGACAGGTCGGCACGGGTGACATTAAATATTTTTGCACCAAAGGAGCCTCTGAAAAAGAAATTCAGATCAAAGTTTTTATAGCTTAATGTATTACCCCAGCCCACCAGCAGTTTCGGGTGCGGACTGCCCGCATAAAAATAGTCGGTGCCAATAGTCGGCGAAGTGGTTAAGGTTCCATCATGTGCTAAAAACTGGGAGTTGCCATCGGCATCCTTACCTTGGTAATTGAGCGTAAAAAATTCTCCTATTGCATGGCCTGTTTTAAGAATCTGTAGGGTGCTGTTTGTCTGGCCCGGACCGTCGGGCTGGGTATAACGCATCGAATCGGAATTGACCCCATATTTGGCAGGGCCGTTCATGTCCAATATCACATTTTTGTTGGAAGCAAGATTTAGCGAAGAGCTCCAGCTAAAGTTTTGGGTTTTCACCGGCGTAGCAGCGATGCTTAGCTCCACACCTCTGTTGCGTACTTTTCCGCCATTGCCCCATACATAGCCACCCGGAACAATCGTGCTGCTTACAGTATAATCAAAAATCATGTTGGTCGTGATTTTTTCATAAATGTCCAGCGAACCGGTTATTTTTCCCCTGAACAGACCGAAATCGAGTCCCAGATTACTGGTTGAGGTTATCTCCCATTTCAAATCGGGGTTGGATCCCTGTGTTGCACCGATAGCCGTTTCATAAACTGCATTATTATAATAAGTTCCATAACTATTATACAACTGTTTGGCTGTATATGCGCCGAAACCAAAAGCATTACCCGTCTGTCCATAACTTACTCTCAGTTTCAGATCGCTGAAGATAGATAAATTGTCCATAAACGGCTCTTGGTCTATGCGCCAGCCCAAACTAACCGCCGGAAAGTATCCCCACTGGTTGTTTTCCCCAAATACAGAACTTCCATCACGGCGAACAGATGCCTGTAACAGGTATTTGTTCGCATAATTATAGTTCACCCTGAAAAAGTCGGAGATGAACCGTGTGGTTTCATAAACCGTACTGCCAAAATTAACGGTATAACCACTTACCGCCGCATAGTTACCTAAGGCAAGGTTATAATACCCGGTATAATCCGATACAAAATTGGTATTGCTGGCTTGCAGCCCGTCACCCGAATTGTTTTCCTGCCAGGAATATCCCAGAACGGCATTGACCGAATGTTTCCTGATGTCCTTGTTCCAGGTAAGATAGGACTCGATGGTAGTGGAATTGCTTTCGTAAGAGCTTCTGTAAGCCGCCCCGTTCTCGCCGAAAGTCAAAAGCCCCTTATTGGTAAATCCCGGGTCAGGATTACTATAAAAACTGGCCGTATTGTAATAATCCGAATAGTAGCTGTTGTAATACTCTCCGTGCAGCGATGTGTTTTTTTGATAGGCCGCATTCAAATTATACTTAAAGCCCCAGGGTAAAGTAGCTTCAATAGTAAAATTGCCCAACAGTGTGTTGTACTTGGTGTTGTCCTGGGCATTATTTATTAAAGACACCGGGTTGAAATAACCGCTGGTATTAAAGTTCTCAAAATAAGAGCCGTCATCATTATATACCGGCGAAACTGGCAGGTGCTTGGCAGCCTGCTGCAACACCACATTGCGCAACGGGGTATTGCTCGATTTACTACTGGAGTTGGTAACATTAAGCCCTAATTTTACTTTATCTTTCAGTGCTTTTTGTTCCAGGCTTAAACGGGCTATTATCCTGCTTAACCGGCTACTCAATAAAATCCCTTCTTTATTAAGATAATTGAGGCTGGCACTATATATACTTTTTTCATTTCCTCCGCTGAAAGAGATATTATGGTTTTGGGATATTGCCTGCGATCGTTCAATGGCTTTCATCCAGTCGGTATTAGCGCCGAGGTCGTCTGCGGGCAATATGGTGTTGCCATTCTTGCTTACATAATCCCTTATCTGGTCTGCGTTCATCACCTCCAGCGAACCTGAAACCTTTTCGAGACCGATATAGCCATCGTAAGAAGCTTGTGTTCTGCCGGTTTTGCCCTTTTTTGTGGTAACTATAATAACGCCATTGGATGCTTTATTTCCATAAATGGCCGTTGCGGCTGCATCCTTCAGTACATCAATCGAGGCAATATCAGCAGGTGCAAT
The DNA here is from genome assembly GCA_047606825.1 of Chitinophagaceae bacterium. GTDB lineage: Bacteria > Bacteroidota > Bacteroidia > Chitinophagales > Chitinophagaceae > Rhizosphaericola. Next base: position 44,157 of record JASGDY010000093.1, on the reverse strand, counting down.
AGTTGAAATATCAGCACCGGGAATCCCGTCAATCACATAAAATGGCCCCTGCGGGCTGTTAATGGTAGAAGCGCCGCGCAACACCACTGCGGCAGAACTATTGGGATCGCCGCTGGCAGTAATGTTGAGCCCCGGCACCTTGCCCTGTAGTAATTGTCCCACGTCGCCGGTTACCGCACGGTTAAGGTCTTCCGGCTTTACGGACGTGATAGCACTGGACAATGTTTTCTTGGAATTGCGCCCATAGCCAACAACAACAACATCAGAAAGTACCGCAGACGGCACTATGTGAATGGTGTATGACGTAGCATCGGTAATGTTGATTTCCGTTTTAGTATATGACAAAGCACTGACGGTAAGTACGTCGCGGTTGCTTGCCATAATTGTAAAGCTACCTGTACTGTCTGTCGTTGTCGTTATATTTTTGCCTTTTAGTTGTATCAACGCATCGGGAACTGGCTCACCTTTTTCATCCACAACAGTACCTTTTATTTGGGTCTGTTGCGCAATAGAATTTGACACGATGATCGAAAATGCCAATGTAAACACAAGGCTTAGGAGGCTGTACACATGCCTTGGTCGCCGTTTAAAGATATGCACCATAGGGGATCGTTTTTTGATAATTATAATTAGGAGATACGTTTTAACGTAAGGCACTGATAATATTGGGGTAATAGTTCAGTTTTTATAATCGGAGGCTGTAGACCTGATATGGGAGAAATCAATGACTTTCATTATCGTTTTGTTTTTGGCCCTTTTGAAAACCCTCACATTTTTTGTAGGTTTGGAATACACGATTTCTTTCTTATCGGAATATTTCCCGCATGTATCCCCTGACTTCACTCGTGAAGGAATCCCAATAGCACAACATTAAAGTGATATTTGGTTATTTCGTCTAGCTTTATCGTTTTTATGTCTGATATTATGCACCCTACAATGAATCTTTCCAGACTACTATAGTGAAGCAACCAATACCTTTTTCGGCAATAGCAACTGTTGTCAATATTTGGTATTGTTAATTTAGCATAGTTTTCATCTATTTATACCATTCTAATATATTGATAATCAATGATGAAAATTATTAAAAACTATCTCAGATTAACAATACCCAATATTTTAGTCAAAATTGCATGTTTTACAAATAAAAGTGCTTATTTGCGGAAACATTATTTACGAAACCGGTTTCGTAAATAATGTTTTATTCTTTGTAAATACTATGGCTTTTTTTAATTATTGACCATTATATGAGTAAGATTACGATTGGGACACTAGCTAATCGACTTGGCCTTTCCAAAGCCACTGTTTCCAAAGCGTTAAAGGATAGCTATGAAATTAGTAGTGAAACGAAGAAGAAGGTGTTGTCCCTTGCCTCAGATTTGAATTATGTTCCTAATCCATACGCCAGTGGTTTACGGAGTCGAAAGAGTAAGACAATAGCAGTCGTATTGCCCGAGATTGCGGACAATTTCTTTGCACTGGCTATCAATGGCATCCAATCCGTAGCAGCGGCTAAAAATTATCATGTTCTAATCTATCTTTCTCATGAAAATTTTGAGAATGAAAAAGATATCCTTAGCCAGTGTGCGAGTGGGCGTGTTGACGGCATTCTCATTTCAGTATCGAATGAAACAACAGAGACGGCTCATCTCGATAAGGTAAGAAGCAAGTCCATACCCTTGGTCTTCTTTGACCGGACAATTGAATCCTTCCCATCCCCGAAAGTTCTCACTAATGATTACGAATGCGGCATAATGGCGGCAAAGCATCTTCTTGAAAAAGGTTGCCATTATCCCATTTTTTTATCGTTGTCAGATAGACTCTCTATTTGTCAGAAACGTTCTCAAGGTTTTATTAATACATTACATAAGATGGGCTTTCCAGGCTCAAAGCAAATGCATTTTGTGATTGATAATGCTGAAAGTGATGGCAACGTAATTGTACAGTTAAGAAATATATTTAAAGCGCATCCTAGAATTGATGGAATCGTTGCATCTGTTGAAAAAATCGCTATCCAGATTTATTTTTTAGGTTTGAATATTCCCAAAGATTTGAAAATAATAGCATTTTCCGCGCTTCAGACGGCTTCGATATTAAATCCCCCACTGAGTACGATTTCCCAGCCCGCATTTGAGATGGGAAAAAATGCGGCGGAAATATTATTTAGTATGATCGAGCGGAGAAAGAAAACCGTTCCTGACGATTTTATTATGACCATTCCTTCTGTTCTTGTTGAAAGAGCCTCTACTCAATAACTACCCAACGAATGTACTGGACAGTGCCATTGCTTTTTCATAACGCAAACAAGGCGGTTCAACTATGAACCGCCTTGCCATTTTTTAAGTCATATCATATTTATCCTTGACTAATGTGCATTGCTGTGGCTGCTGCCGTCTTTGGATTCTTCATGTTTGATCCTAAGTTCTCTCAATTGCTCTTCGCTGTATGCGACACGGGCAATCAAGACAAACAGAACCGGAACGACGAAAATCGCAATGGACGACGCCGCAATCATACCGCCACATACAGTCCATCCCAAAGTGCTACGTGCCATAGATGCCGCACCCGTAGCAAAAGCCAAAGGCAATACACCCAATATGAACGCCAATGAAGTCATCATGATAGGACGCAGACGGAGGGAAACGGCTTGCAACGTTGCTTCCACGATCGGCATGCCTTCCTTGTCCAGGCGTTCTTTGGCAAATTCTACAATCAGGATGGCATTTTTCGCCGCCAGGCCGATAACGGTCAATAGACCAATCTTGAAGTAGATGTCATTGACCAATGTCGGCGTAAACGTCAATGTCAGGATGGAGCCAAAGATACCGATAGGTACTGCCAAGATGACCGCAAATGGTATTGCCCAGCTTTCGTACAAGGCTGCCATGAACAGGAACACGAACACGAAGGACGCAATGAAAACGTACATCGTCATATCACCTGCCGTCAATTCTTCGCGGCTCATCGCGGAGAATTCATAATCATAACCGGCCGGCAATGTCTGTGCCGCCACCTCTTTCAATGCCTCAATAGCCTGTCCACTACTGAAGCCGGGTTTCGGAGAACCGATAAACTCGATGTTACGATAGATATTGTAATGGCTGATGACAGACGGTGCTTCGGAGAGCCGGGTCGTCACCAAAGAGCCTAGCGGAATCATGCCACCGTTACCGTTGCGTACATAGTATCTGTTAAGTACTTCAGGATTGACACGGAAGCTGCTGTCAGCCATTGCCATTACTTTGAAGTTACGGCCGTACAATGTAACGTCATTGACGTAGGTACTACCGAGCAGTGTCGACAGTACGCCAAACGCATCACTCATGTTGACGCCATATTTGGCAACTTGGTTTCTGTCAACATCCACGTTATAGGCAGGGGTGTGGGACGTAAAGAATGTCATTGCGTAGGCGATCTCCGGTCTTTGCATGGCTGCCATCTGGAATTTCTGCGCTACTTTTTCAAATACGGGTAGACTGTCCGTACTTGTCGTCTGTAGGATTTCTATGGTAAAACCGGAAGACTGTCCCATCCCATCGATAGGGGGAGGCGTTACTGCCAGGATTTTGGCCTGGGGTGCGAGGTCTGCACAGCGTTTGTTGATTTCCTGTACCACGGCTGCGGCAGTCTGGCCTGCTCCTTTACGTTTGTCCCAAGGTTTCAAGCTGACGAACATCGTACCGGAGTTGGATTTTGCTGCGGCAGTCAAGGCATTGAAACCGCCGAGACCACCCAATACATTTACTTCGGGGATGCCTCCAACACGTTTCATGAGTTCTTTTAGCATATTGATGGAGCGTGTCATGGATGCACCTTCGGGCAACTGGTAGGCAACGAACAGACGGCCCTCGTCCTCGATCGGCAAGAAGCCTGCTGGTTTGGCTTTGAACAGGAACACCATTCCGACGATAATGGCCACGAGTGCAATGACGACGCCCCATGCTCGTTTGATGAGCCATGCCACGCCACTGGTATATTTGTCCGTAACTCTCCCAAACCATTTGTTGAAGCCATTGTTGAACCTGTGTATGATATTGCGGCTGTTGGATGTATCTTTTGTAGGCTTCATCATCAAGCTACACAATGCCGGGGTCAGCGACAGCGCGATGAACGCGGAAATCAGTACCGAAACCGCAATCGTCATGGCAAACTGTTGGTAAAGGCGTCCGGAAATGCCAGGGATGAAACTTACCGGTACAAATACCGCCGCCAGGATCAAGGCAATCGCTATGACTGGGGCAGATATGTCTTTCATTGCTTTTTCCGTTGCTTCCTTGGCACCTATCGGCTGCGTATCGAGATAATGCTGTACGGATTCTACCACGACGATGGCATCATCCACGACGATGCCGATCGCCAATACAAAGGCAAAGAGTGTCAACGTATTAACCGTAAAGCCAAACGGTATGAACAATATGAACGTCGCCACCAAAATGACCGGAATTGCCAAAACAGGAATCAACGTCGCGCGCCAGCTCTGCAAGAACAGCAATATCACGACAATCACTAAAATGAGTGCTTCCACAAATGTGTGTAACACTTCCTCGATAGAGGCGGTTACTACCGAAGCAGTCTCTACCGGAACGGCAAAGTCCACGTCGGACGGGAAGTTTCTCTTCATGTTGTTCAGGTTTTCCATCACCTTGTCATAGGTATCAAGCGCATTGGCACCTGGTGCAAGGTAAATCAAGATGAAGGCTGCGGGGTGCAGTCCGACATAACCGTTGGCAGTATAGTCAAATGTGCCCAGCTCGACCCTGCCCACATCTTTCAAATAGACAAGGCTTCCGTTGTCGGCATTGGACCTGACCACTATGTTGTTAAATTCCTCGGGTGTGCTTAGACGACCATTACTGATGACCGTGTATTCAAATGCCTGGCTGGTGGGTTGCGGTACGCCGCCAAACGAACCCGCTGCAATCTGCATGTTCTGGCTAGCAATGGCACTGGTAACATCGGCAGGTGTCATGTTGAATTTGGACAGTTTATCCGGATCTAACCATACACGCATACTGAAGTCCTGTGCACGGGTCAATACGTCACCCACACCAGGTGTACGCAGGATGACGTCTTTGATGTAGATATTGGTATAGTTACCTAAGAATACCGCAGAGTGCGTATCGTGTGGAGAATAGACACCCAAAGCCATGAATATGGAAGGGTTTCTTTTTCTGGTGGTGACACCCAGACGCTGCACCGCCTGTGGTAGGGCAGGTTGTGCGACGCTCACACGGTTTTGGACGTCCAGTGTCGCCACGTCGATATCGGTTCCGACTGCGAATGTTACGGCGATGGAAACCGATCCGGTAGAGGTACTGTTGGATGTCATATACTCCATACCAGGTGAACCATTGATATTGGTTTCAATCTGCGTAGTCGTGGTTTGCTCCGCAGTGACGGCATCGGCACCCGTATAGTTGGCGGTAACGGACACGGTAGGAGGGGTGATGTCTGGGAACTTTGATATTGGCAAGTTGAGCATGGCCAATATCCCGACCAGCACCAATACGATAGAGATGACTATCGCGGTAACAGGCCGTTTTATAAAGGTATCTGCGATCATAACTTTTTATTCTTTCTTGTTAGGAAGGAGCTAGTCCTTTTGAAAATTTACTAAAATGTAGCTGTTGGCTATCAATCCTTGGCTATTTCTTGTTGTTAAGCGTTAGGCATTGAGTATTAAGTAATTTTTTACTTAAAATTATTTTTTGCCGCCAGCTTGCTGCTGTGCCGCCGCGTCTTTTTGGTTGATTACCTTAGAACCTTCGCGCAGATTCTGCGTTCCGTCCACGACGATTTTGTCTCCTTCGTTTAAGCCGGAGAGAACAGAAGTGAACGCACCTACCGTGTTGCCTTGTGTGATTTTTCTTTGGGACACTTTGCTGGAGTCTCCTATGACATATACATAAAACTCACCGAGTTGCGCTAAGATGGATTTGGTAGGTATCAGCAATGCTTTTTGTTCGTCGCCGACAAGTACGGTAGCGTTCATGCCTGGTTTGAGACGGTCTTTGTCATTGGGGAATGACAGACGTACCTTGATGGTACCTGTCTGCATATCGGCAGCACGGTCGATCATTGCCACACTTCCTTTTGCCGGATAGATGCTGTCCGCGCCCAGCTCTATCTGGAACACTTTCGCGTTGCTCTGCTGCAATGTGACAAAACGGTTGACAATGGTCTGGTCTACATTGAAGTCGACGGCAATAGGATTGTTGGTCGAGATAGTGTTGAGCACCGTCTGTCCGGCAAATACCGCCATGCCGACACGTACTTGCGAAATGCCAACCGTGCCGGTAAAAGGAGCATATATCTTGGTGAAGCGCACATTGCTCCGGATGCTTGATGCATTGGCTTTTGCCGCAGCCAGTTGTTTCTGGGCAGAGACGAGTGCCGCATCCGCATAATCGACCTGCTGTTTGGCGATGGCGTCTTCTTTTTCCAGCATGTGGTAGCGGTCATAGTCTTTCTGCGCTTTGTCGACAGCAGCTTGTTGGACCGCTATGTTGGCATCCGCATTGGATAGGTTGGCACTATAGACCTGGTCGTCGATGGAGTATAGCAGTTGGCCTTTGGTCACGTGCTGTCCGTCCTTGAAATGGATACCTGTTACGTATCCTGTAACCTGCGGTGTCAGGTTGACCTGTTGGAACGCTGTTACGGAACCTGGAAACTGTGTGCCGAACGTGGCCTCACTATAGCCGACTACGGTGTCAGTAACGGTAACTGGAGCGTTGGGGTCGGGCATTCCGGCGGTGCCGCCTTTCTGGCCTCCACCACAGGAGGCTAATGCCAACAATAATGCGAATCCTGTTATTTTTTGTGTGGTATGCAATGACATAGTATATAAGGAATTTTAAATGTTAGTTGTTACTTTTAATTAGGTTGGATGGAGCCGTTTGCTTTTTCTACGTCTACCTTGTCGGATAATAGTTTGAACAAGGAATTGGTATAATTGATTTTTGCTGTCAGCAGCGTCGTTTCCGCCGTGATGACATCAAGGTATGTCTTGACACCGGCGCGGTATTGCAACTCGACGGTGTTGTAAACTTCCTGTGCCAATTCTGCGTTTTCCTTTGTCGCGTTGTAGGTGGCGAGGTCTGACTTGTAGGCTGAGAGGGCGGACTGGTATTCCTGGTTGACTGAATTTTTCAGGTTCTGGAAATCCCATCCGTTCTTTTCGAGATTGAACTCGGCCGCTCTTATGTTCTGTTTACGTTTTCCCCCTTGGAATATCGGCATGGACAACTGGATACCTGCGTAGGACTGCGGATAATTGTTTTTGTACAACGGAGAGAAACGGTCGTTCAAATAGTTCAGATTGTAATTGGCAAACAGGGAAAGCGTCGGCAGGTAGCTCCATTTTTCATATTTCAGGTTGGCTTCCAATAGACGTCTGTTGGTGGTCAATGTTTTGTATTCGATTCTTTGCTGGAAATCGACAGTCTGGTTGGTATCCAACGCTGCCGTTTGGCTTAGCTGTGTGGAATCGTAGTGGATGGTAAAATCCTTGTCCACCGGATAGTTCATGTAGAACTTCAGGAGGGCATAGTAATAAGGTATGGAGGCTTCCAGCCCTTGCCGCTGTGCTTTGCTGTTGTTGAGGTTGATGGTCGCCTGTTTGTAGCCTGTGTTGTCCACGATACCTGCCTTGTATTGGTTGGTGGCATCTTTGAGGCTTCTTTGCAAACGGACGATGTCCTCGTCGAGTACCCGCACCTGCTGTATGACGGAGAGGATGGCGTAATACGCTTTGGAAACATTGACGACCAAATCTATTTTATTGGTAATCAATTGATTCAAAGTATTTTGTTTTACGTCTCCCTGGCTTTTGAGTGCCAACAGCGCATCGCGGTTAAAGAGGTTCTGCGTAGCTCCAAGCTGTACTACGGACGAATTGTAAGCACCTGACGTAAACAATCCGTTGGAGGTGAGCAAGGCCAGTTTCTGGAACGTATTTTGGTAGTTGGCTGTGAGGTTGACCTGCGGATACCAGTCGGAGATTTTTGATTTTATCTGCGCTTCGGTTATCTTTTGGTCGATTTGGCTTTGCTTGATCAGCGGATAGTTTTTCAAGGCAACGTCAATACACGTCTGCAAATCAGCCTCTTGTAAGGTCGTGTCTGCTGAGGACGCAGGCGACTCCTGAGCGCAGGCACTATGTCCCCGCAAAATAAGTAGGATAACTAGGATTCCTGTGATTTTTTTCATTCAGTTTTCTGTTTATAATAAAGGTCGATTCCCCAAAACAGGGTTTTGCTCTTTGACAGAGACCGCAAAGATAACGAGGAAAACGAATTATTCAAACGTTTGTTTAATTTTTATAAAAAGGAGTGGATAGGTAATACGGAATGGTCAGGTGTTTTTATTCTTCTTCAGTTTCTTCCAGGTCATCATGGTTGTCGCCGAGGCTGAAGTAGTTGTTTTCTTCGTATTCTTCGCCGATCAGCCCATCCTCGTCGTCGAGGTCGGTATCGGAGACGTCTAGTCCTTCGTCAAGTTCTAAGTCCGGGCGGTCTATCACGACAATATCGTCCGTGCTGCCTTCGCCTAGGTCGTCGGCATCGATGGAAATCTTTTCCGTATTTTCCAATAGGTCGTCCTTGCTGGAATATTTGGGATCTCCTTTCTGGTATTCCAGTGGTTTGTTATAGTCTGTCATAATTTCTGATTCTAGATGGTGAAAAGATGACATATACTACAAACCATCAGCCTTTTGGTTTTTTGGTAAAATAAAAAAGTGCCAATTGTTTCAGCAATTGGCACTTTCCGCTATTCCTTATTCTAATTATAGAACTTATAAGACCAGCATCGCATCTCCGTAGCTGAAGAAGCGGTATTTGTCCTTGATGGCCTTTTGGTAGGCTTCCATTGCGAGGTCGTACCCTGCAAATGCGCTCAGCATGATCAAAAGGCTCGTCTTTGGCAAGTGGAAATTGGTGACTAAGCTGTTCGCAATATTGAAGTCGTAAGGCGGATGGATAAATACGTTGGTCCAGCCCTCGGAGGGTTTCAACAGGCCTTCAGACGTAAAGCTGCTTTCGAGTGCGCGCATTGTGGTCGTTCCGATGGCGCATATCTTCCGTTGCCCATCTTTGGCTTTGTTGACGATTTTGCAGGCTTCCTCGTCGATGCGGTAATATTCCGCGTCCATTTTGTGTTTGCTCAGGTCCTCGACTTCGATCGGGCGAAATGTACTAAGTCCGGTATGCAGCGTGATTTCCGCAAAGCGTATGCCTTTGATTTCACAGCGTTTGATAAGCTCCTTGCTGAAGTGGAGACCGGCAGTCGGCGCGGCTACTGCACCTTCGTATTTGGCATATACGGTCTGGTAGCGTTCCTTGTCCTCCTCGTCCGGTTTTCTTTTGATATATTTGGGCAACGGGGTCTCCCCCATGGAGTCCAGCATGTTTTTGAAGGATTCCTCGTCGTTGTCCCAAAGGAAACGGATGGTACGTCCACGACTAGTCGTGTTGTCGATGACTTCGGCGACGAGTTCGTCGTTTTCCCCGAAGTATAGTTTGTTGCCTACGCGTATCTTCCTTGCGGGATCGACGATCACGTCCCACAGGCGGTTGGGTTTATTGAGTTCGCGGAGAAGGAACACCTCGATTTTTGCGCCGGTTTTTTCCTTTTTCCCGTACATCCGTGCCGGGAACACTTTGGTGTTGTTGACGACAAATACGTCCTTGTCGTCAAAGTATTCAACGATGTCCCTGAAGTGCCTGTTTTCGATGTTGCCAGTCTTGCGGTCAAGAACCATCATGCGGGCATCTTCACGTTTTTTGGCAGGATGTTGTGCGATGAGGTTGAGAGGGAGGTCAAAGCGAAATTGTGATAATTTCATTCGTTTATAATTATTATTTTCGGTTGTCGAAAGATCCATTAGGGTAAAAAAAACTTTTCGGACGTGTAATTTTTGTGTATATTTCACCCATTGGTTCCATCTTCTATCTTGTTAGAACAGTTTTCCAAAAACTGAGCCACACACCGCTTCTTTTCGGACTAGAAAAGCATACCGGTGTGTTGACAGCACGATAATTTGTAAGTTTGCAAAGGTAGGACATTTTTTCAGCAAAAAAATTGTATCGGTAAACTATTGCTATGTTAATTGTAAAATAGTGTTTTGGGTGTAACACAGGTTTCCTTGCGTTAGGTTTTTGACATTTTTACTTTTGCTTTTTGATTAACACTATGTTTTTCTGCCGATACGGTTGGCCCTGGAAAAGAACCGTCTTGCCTGTACCTGGAAAATATTTTTATGAAAAGACAAAAAAGCAGATGAAAAAATTAATAGTTGCCTCGTTCATAGTTTTCCCATTTTGTGGGATGGCGCAAAAAAGGCTCTTTTTCGTTAAAAAAGAAGTATATCCGCTTAACGACAACGATTCCATGTTCTGCTATTATTTCCCGGTAAAGAATAATATTGCTGACCGCTCACTGCCTTATTACAAGGAAAATCCCACGCTTGACGACATTGTGCGGGTAGCTACCACGATGCCCTGTGACTCTTTCGTTGTCAAAAGGGACGGGCGTACACTACTGACCATCAACCTTCATAAAGATTCTACATGGAACTTTTCGGTAAGGGAAAAAATGTCAGGAAAGGACACGACTTTCAGTTCCGAACTGATCGGTGCAATGACAGAACACCGCAGTATCGAACTCATCAACAATGGCTACGACAAAAACGCAGGCCAGGTTTTCGGAAAGTTTAACTTTAACCAACAGCAGATTCCCTACATCACGACCAAGAACCTGGAAGGCGCAGTGTTGAAGATCGTAGACTATTTTTTGTACACCGGAAAACGAAAGTGACGCTGCGTTCAAAGTGTGCTGTTTTCGAAGATGTTCGAATGGCATTGTTATTGTTAGGATAGGGATGTTGGAGCGAACGTCCAACAATATGGAAAATACAGTGTTATAATATTAATTGACCTTTTAAAACAAAAAATCATGAGTGCAAAGCAGATTCTTATTGGAAGTATTTCGGGTGTTGTGGCAGGTGCTGTGGTCGGCTTGTTGCTGGCACCGCAGTCTGGCAAGGAAACGCGCCAAAAAATAGTAGATTCCGCAGACGAATGGAAGAAGAAACTGAAAAAGTTCAAGAAAAAATCTTTGTCCGAATTGGATCATCTCCAAGATGTCTTTGGCAAACAGGTCGACGGCCTGAGTGAGGATGTCCGCGAAAAAGTCTTGACCCTGATTCAGGAAAGCAAGGACAGCTACAATGAATTTAAACACAGCTTGAGCGATGAGTAATTCATAGAAACCATGAAAATGAAGAAAGAGGATGCACAGGCATCCTCTTTTTTTTGCTTTTCTGACAATTCTATGACAATTTCATGACAATTTTGTGACAATTGTTTATCTTTATCCGGAAAATCAAAAGAAGGAGGTATAAGATGAATACGCATAAAAAGACTTTTGTTTTAGTTGGTTTGTTTGCTGTCGGTCTGCTGCTCGTCACAGCTTCTTACCGCAATATCGGTGCCCCTGGCCAGTTCAAGAACTTGAAAGTATTGCCGCAGGACATTTCCAAGGACAGCCTACATGAGTTGATGGATGGTTACAATGAAGCATTGGGTGTCAGATGTGGATTTTGCCATGCCCCAAAGGCCAACGGTGAACGTGGAATGGACTTTGCCAGTGATGCCAAAAAGGAAAAAGGTTTTGCCCGGCACATGATTACCATGACGCAGAACATCAACAAAAACGACTTCAACTTTGAAAACTCCACGCGTCCCGACACCATCAACGTGGTCACCTGCGGGACATGCCACCGGGGTGAAAAAGAACCGGCTCCTTTCGTTGCCCCGCCGCACGATGATATGCCGAAGCCTCCGGCAGCTCCTCCGCAAGAGGAAAAAAAGTAACGGTATTTTGATGCGGTTAGATGGTTTCCGTGATCAATACCGCAAATAGATATTCAAATCATTTTCCCATCCGACTTGGGTTATTTCATTACGGACCGCCACCGATGCATGGATTAAAATATTTGTGCATACGTGGCGGTTTTTTATAAGAGCATATTGTCAATCAACCGCACCCCGTCAATATAAGCGGCCGTCAATACGACCAACGGGACGCCGCGTGTGTACTGATCCACTTCCGAAAGGTCATTGGCGTTGCGTATCGATACATAGTCCACTTTGGAAAAACCGTTGTCCAATATCTCTCGTGTGGCATTTTCTTCCAATATCCGAAAATCCGCTTTGGCGATATTGTTTTTTATATAGGACAGTGCACGGCTCAATACCAGGGCTTTATCCGTGCCGGTTTTGCTCAGCCGGGCGTTGCGACTGGAAAGTGCCAGACCGTTTTCGGCCCTTTTGGTCGGGACGATGACCATCTGTACGGCAATATGTTTTTCCTCCACCATTTTCTGGACGACCATGATTTGCTGGTAATCTTTTTGTCCCATGAACAGCTCGTCAGGTTGCACGATGTCCAAAAGCCGGTTCACGACTTGGCATACGCCTTGGAAGTGCCCGGGACGGAATGCGCCTTCCAAGACATGCTCGACCGTTCCAAGCTGGTATGGTTCTCCCAGTTCCTGTCCGTCGGGATAGATTTCCGTTGCGTCTGGCAGGAAGAGGACGTCACAGCCATGCGTTTCCAACAGGTAGATGTCCTGTTCGATGCTGACGGGATATTTGTCGAAATCGTTTGGATCGTTGAACTGTGTGGGGTTGACAAATATGCTGCAAACGGTGACGTCCGTTTCCACTTCGGCTTTTTCGAGTAGCGAAAGATGCCCGTCGTGCAGTGCGCCCATCGTGGGGAAGAATCCGACAGACCGGCCGTTTTCTTTTTTCTTTTTTATAAACTTTTGTAAATCATCGATTCTTTTGAAGATAACCATTCTTGTTGCCTGATTTTGTTGTGCAATGTTACAACAATATCAATTCCAATGATTTTCGTACCTTTGCAGCCTGTTTTTTAGGTAAGAAACGAAATTGAAGGAAGAATGTCTAATACAAAAAAGCGAATTTTGTTCATCGCGACGGAGATGTCTCCTTATTTGGAACTGACCGAATATGCGGAAGTAATCAACAAGCTAGCCATAAAAAGCAACGAAGCCGGATACGAAGTGAGGTGTATCATGCCGAGGTTTGGTGTCATCAATGAGCGACGCCACCGTCTGCACGAGGTCGTGAGGCTGTCCGGCATCAACGTTTCCGTCAACGGGGACGACTATCCTTTGCAGATTAAAGTGGCATCCTTGCCCAATGCACGTCTACAGGTTTATTTTCTGGACAACGAGGATTTTTTCAAAAGGAAATCCTTGTTCCACGACGAAGACGACAACTGGTTTGAGGACAACGATCTGCGTACCGTATTTTTCTGTAAAGGCGCATTGGAAACCGTGAAAAAGTTTGGCTGGCCGCCCGATATCATCCATTGCAGTGGTTGGATGAGCAGTCTGGTGCCCCTCTATTTGAAAACTACCTATAAAAAAGAACCCGTCTTTGCGCACAGCAAAGTCATTTTTTCGCTCGGTGCTACCATTTTTGACGAAAACCTGGGTAAGAGTTTTGTCAAACACGCACAGATTTCCACTGCCATAAAAGTGAAGGACTTGGAGCCCTTCAAGCCTGCCGACAACTTGAGCGTTCTGCGTGGCGGAGCGACTTATGCCGATGCTGTCGTTTTCGGTTCGGATGCAATTGACGATACGCTCGTTGCCCAATTTAGCAAAGCAAAAGGAAAGAAACTGCTTACTTTCCCCGGCTGGGACAGCGAATTGACGGAGTACATCGATCTTTACAATGATTTGACAGAGGAATAACAAAATATTTCTACCAAATCGGTAGAGTTTTGTTTATTTGCATCCGTTTTACAACATTCGTTTGTTGTGTTTGTCCGGAGGGGAAATATCAAATGGCGACAGTTGACATCACAAGGGTTGGTTGTTTTCTATTTCTTATTTTTACCTTTTTACTTTTACCTTAACATTTAGATTAAATATGTCTTATTTCTTCACTTCTGAAAGCGTGTCAGAAGGGCATCCAGACAAAATTGCCGACCAGATATCCGATGCATTGATTGATAATTTTCTGGCGTTTGACGCCCAAAGTAAAGTAGCCTGTGAAACGTTGGTGACGACCGGACAAGTCATATTGGCCGGGGAAGTCAAGTCCAAAACATACTTGGATGTGCAGCACATCGCCCGAGAAGTCATCGCCAGGATTGGCTATACCAAGAGCGAATATATGTTTGACGCCAACAGTTGTGGTATCCTGTCTGCCATACACGAGCAGTCAGCGGACATCAACCAAGGCGTTGACCGTACCAGGAAAGAAGAACAAGGTGCAGGTGACCAAGGCATGATGTTTGGCTACGCGACCAATGAGACCGAAAACTATATGCCGCTGGCATTGGACCTGGCGCATACTTTACTGCGCGAACTTTCCGAGCTCCGCCGCGAAAACAAAGAAATAAAATACCTCCGTCCCGATGCCAAAAGCCAGGTGACCCTGGAATACGACGACGACAACAAGCCTGTGCGCATCGATACGATCGTCATCTCTACACAGCATGACGACTTTGACTCTGACGCCAAGATGTTGGCCAAAATCCGCAAGGATATTGTCAATATCCTGGTTCCTAGGGTGATTGCAAAATATCCCCAGTTTGAATCTTTTTTCAACAAAAAAATCACCTACCACATCAACCCGACCGGAAAATTTGTCATCGGCGGTCCGCATGGCGATACGGGTCTGACCGGACGTAAGATCATCGTGGACACCTATGGCGGCAAAGGTGCGCACGGTGGCGGTGCATTCAGTGGAAAAGACCCAAGCAAAGTGGATCGTTCCGCGGCGTATGCCACTCGCCATATCGCCAAAAATCTTGTCGCCGCAGGCATTGCCGACGAAGCGTTGGTACAGGTCTCCTATGCCATCGGCGTCGCCGAGCCGACAGGCGTCTATGTCAGTACTTTCGGGACTTCTAAGGTGGACAAGACCGACGGCGAAATAGCCAGGATTGTCAAGGAGTCTTTTGACATGCGTCCTTATTTCATCGAAAAACGGTTGAAACTGCGCAACCCGATATACAGTGAGACAGCAGCTTACGGCCACATGGGACGCGACAACAAAGTTGTTACCAAAACATTCGTTGCTCCCGACGGCAAAAAGGTTACCAAAGAAGTAGAGCTTTTCACTTGGGAAAAACTCGATTACGTTCCCAAGCTGAAAAAAGCCTTTGGGATAAAATAAAAAAACAAAAGTTAAAATAGTTGTTCCCCGCAAGATTTCCCGAAGAGGATGTTGCGGGGATTTTTTATCTACGGCAAAATAAGATTTCCGTTTTGGGCGTTATCCAACAAACGTATTTGCCATGCAGTTTGACGATGCTCTCTGGAAAAATATTTTGGAAGACCTGTTCGTCGACTTCCTACGGTTTTTCTTTCCCAATGCCGATGAGGTATTTGATTTCGACAAAGGTGTCACATTCCTCGACAAGGAAATGGCTGCTATCGCCCGCGACAAAAAACCGACACCTTCGAAATATGTGGACAAGCTTGGAAAGCTGTTCACCAAGGACGGCGGTGAACACTGGGCACTGTGCCAGGTCGAGGCGCAAGGCTACATTGACAAACATCTTGGTCTTCGTATGTTCTCCTATTGGACAAGAATCCATGAACGTTACGGCCAGCGCATCACGGCCATCGCGATTTTCACGGACAACAACCCCAGATACTCACCATCGGAATACCGTTCCGGGTTTATGGGGACGGAAGTCTTATACAAGTTCAATACCTACAAAGTCCGCAATCAGGATGAGAAAGAGTTGGAAAAAAATGACAATCCGTTTGCCTTTGTCATACTGGCAGTGTTGCTTGCGCTGAAAAAGGGCAAGCTGACCGACGACAACCTGCTGGATTTGAAAATAGGATTGATACGTCGCCTCCTACGACAGAAGTTCCCGCGGGCTAAGATCGATGCCATTTTCTATTTTATCGGACACTATGTTTCCTTTTCGGATCCGGAGAAACAGCTTATCTTTGAGAAAGAAATAGAAATCATCACCGAAAACAATAAAACTATGGGCGTAGTAGAACTGATACGCGAACGGAAAACGCAGGAGCTCCTTCAAAAAGGTAGAGAAGAAGGAATCGAAAAAGGTCTGAAACAAGGCAAAGTGGAGGGCAAAGCGGAAGGTAAATCAGAAGTAGTCCGTAACCTGATCCTTAAGCTAGGCCTGTCTGATACGCAAGCTGCTGACGTGGCAGGTGTTTCAGAGGCTTTTGTCAAAAAAGTACGCGCTTCCTTAAAGAAAAAATAAGGATAACCGATACTCGACGCGTGTTTTTAGTTGGGGATTTTTTGTTTTCATAATTATTGTAACGCTGGATATTGAGTTTTGCGTTACGCTTTTAGGATGCAGGATATAGAACCTTTTTACAATTGGCGACATTTATATACGGCGGAGGATGATATCCGTTCACCTTTTTATGGACAGGAGCATAGCGAGTTTGAATATTCGAAGACGATTTACAACTACTACATCCATCCGCAATGGGACGAGTTTGGCAGCAAGACGCTTTATATGAAACTCATTTTTGCGGACTATGATATGCAATTTGCGGTTATTGAATTGATAGGAGAGTGGAACGACGCGATTGAAAACGACATCATGACGCTGAAGCGCGAGGTCATTGACCAATTGGAAGATGAGGGTGTCAAATATTTTGTTTTGATAGGCGAAAATGTCCTCAATTTCCACAGTGGCGATGTGGACTATTATGAAGAATGGTATGACGATGTGGCGGAAGAAGAAGGCTGGGTTGCCCTGCTCAACATGTCGGAGGTGGCCTTACATGATTTCAAGCAAAAAAAATTACAGTATTATATAGAATTGATGGACGTTGACAACTGGCGTGTCTATAAACCAGAACATCTTTTCCAATTGATCCACGACAAAATATCCAAGCGGCTTTAGCGTTTTGTATAAAACGTTGAGCGTTATGGGCGAAACATTGCTGCAATTCATCTGGCGTTACCAGTATTTCCGCTTCACTGATTTGGAGACCGTGGACGGTGAAAAGTTGACCATCGTCCATCCCGGACAGTTCAATACACACCAGGGACCCGATTTTCTGGAGGCCAAAATCCAACTGGGTGAAACGCTGCTGGTCGGCAATATCGAACTGCATGTGCAGGCCTCCGACTGGGAACTGCATCGACATGAAGGCAATGTACAATATGCCAATATCATTCTCCATGTCGTCTGGAGACAGGACAAAACCATCCAGACGCAATACCCGTTCGCAACACTTGAACTGCAACCCTACATTTCCAATATATTACTGGAACGCTATGCGTTTCTGATGATGCAACCTGCCAAGTTTGTCGCTTGCCAGGACTACCTGCCCGTATTGTCTGAACTAAGCTGGACCAACTGGAAAGAACGGTTGGGACTTGAAAGGCTCAAGAGAAAAAGTATGGCAATATTGGCGTCGCTGAGCCGATACAAAAACGACTGGGCTTCTGTTTTCTGGGAAGAAATCGCCGCGGGTTTCGGCATCAAGGTAAATGCGGAAAGTTTTCGACAGATAGCCAAAACCGTTCCTATTGCCATCGTCCTTCGCCAACGCGAAAGCCTGTTGACATTGGAAGCATTGTTGTTTGGTCAGTCTGGATTGTTGAACCGTGAATTTGAGGATGCGTATCCCTGCCGCCTCAAAAAGGAATACCAATATCTCCGGCAGAAACATCGACTGCAACCGTCGTCCATTCCCGTTGCGTTTCTGCGGATGCATCCGCGTGGTTTTCCTACGATACGCTTGGCACAGTTGGCAATGTTACTGCACGTTTCGGCGCATCTGTTTGTCAAAATTGTGGATGCGGAAGATTTGGCGTATGTACGCCAACTGCTCGACGTGACGGCAAGCGCGTATTGGGATGACCATTTTGTTTTTGAAAAAACAACCGCGCAGTCCCAACCGAAAAACTTGGGCAACGCGATGGCAGATGTGATACTCATCAACTGTATCGTCCCTGTTGTCTTTGCTTATGGTGCCTATCTTCAACAAGAACGCATACAGGAAAAAGCCATCCGCTGGCTCGCTGAAATCAAACCGGAATCTAACACCATCCTCGAACATTGGAAGCAACTGCAAATCCGTGCCGCCAATGCCTTGGAATCCCAATCACTGTTGGAGTTGTTCCATCAATACTGCAACGAAAAGAAATGCCTTTCGTGTAATGTGGGTGTGCAATACCTGAAATTAGTGGATAGGGAATGGTAAATACCGTTTTGCGTAGCCAGCTTTTAGGTTTTGGTTTTTCACTTCATACTGGCATCATCATGTCGCTATACGATTGGGATGCCATCATTTGTTCGGTAATGCCCAGATAATCTTGGTAATAAGCGCATTGCTGTTGTAGTTTTTCAACGCCGATGCTGCCGTCATTGTCGATAGCTTCGACTTCGAGGAATGTGCCAAGGTTTGCCAACGTGTCGAAATGAAATTTTACGTTGTCGATAAAATAGATGCGTCGCCGTTTGTCTACAATCGCTTTGATGCCCAATGCCGCAAGCAAGACATTTTTTAAGGAATCTTCCTTGTTGTATTGGTAGATTTGTATGGTGGATTGTTTCGAACCTTGTATGTTTTGTCTGTCGTAGTGTATCAGTGCATTTTCGATATTGCCTACCCTCAGTTTGAGACGTCCGTTCGGGACATGGAAATAAGTGTCGGTTTGGACGTCTTCCCCGATATATTTTGGATGTAACTGTTTCAATCTACTTTCTATCTCTGCTAGGTTTTCGACTTTGGCCTTGAACTCAAAATTTATTTTTTCCATAGGTGCAAGATAGGGTAATTAGATGTCGGAGAAGACGGAAAGGTGTCGATATTCAACCATCGGTAGTTGATCCTCTTTAAACAAACAAAAGACAAAGAGAATATCAGCCTCTTTGGATGAAAGGCTCCCATCGCCGAAGGAAGAAGGGTAGGGGGATGGGGTTAATACAGAAAAGAACCCCGCAATTTGCGGGGTTCTCTAAAATATCTCTTACTTCTTTACTGTAAAAAGACGTTTTCTGTGTTAAGCTCTTAGAATCTTTCCAAACGGGAGAAGAAGAAGTCGCCTTCTATTTTCGCGTTTTCGTCGCTGTCGCTACCGTGTATGGCATTTGCTTCGATGGATTCGGCAAATTTTTTGCGGATGGTTCCTTCCGCAGCGTTTGCCGGATTGGTCGCACCGATCAATGTACGGAAATCAGCCACTGCGTTGTCTTTTTCCAATATCGCTGCAATGATGGGACCACTGCTCATAAAGTCCACCAGTTCGCCGTAGAAAGGACGTTCTTTGTGCACTTCGTAGAACGCACCAGCTTGTTCCTTGGTCAGTTTCGTCCATTTCAACGCGACGATGTTGAAACCTGCTTTGATGATTTGGTCCAGGATAGCACCGGTGTGGCCGTTGGCCGTAGCGTCCGGTTTGACCATCGTAAATGTTCTGTTGCTCATGGGGCTTTTTTATTTTGAGCCGCAAAAATAAGCTTATGCCTAGGAATATGCAACCGTATTTTGTATATTTTATGATAAATGCCGTAAAAAATATTTGCCGATATAGTTTGAAAATAGGATTTTTGCGCACTTTATGGAGGCTATTACCGATTTTTATCCTTTATTGTCCACGTCTGGGGATGTAGTGATTACCATGCACCAGAAGCCTGACGGCGACGCGTTGGGATCTACGTTGGGACTTTCCCATTTTTTGCGTAAGTTGGGATTTAGGACAAAGGTCATATCTCCCACCAATTGGCCGCACTTTCTGAGCTGGCTGCCAGGATGCAAGGAAGTAATAGATTACGAATCCAACCTTGCCTTGTCCGAATCGCTGATAAAAGATGCCGATTTTATTTTCTGTCTCGATTTCAACGTATTTTCGCGGACGAAGAACATGGAGCTCCTTTTGGAAAAAAGCACTGCCGTCAAGGTCTTGATTGACCACCACGAAGAACCGCAGAAAAAAGCTTTTCAGTATGGTGTCAGTGACGTCCAAAAGAGTTCGACTTGTGAGATGGTCTATGATTTCATCGCCGATGCTGGATATGCGCATTTGATTGATAGGGAGATCGCGACCTGTCTGTATACTGGTTTGATGACCGACACGGGTGTGTTCCGTTTTGTGTCTACCAAGGCGAGTGTGCACCAGATTGTCGCCCATTTCAAACACATAGGACTTAACCACACAGCCATCCACGAAAAGGTTTACGACAGTTTCCGCGAGACGCGCCTGCGTTTCTTGGGCAATGCGTTGCTCAACAGGATGGAGGTTTTTTACCAATACAATGCGGCATTGATGGTCATCCCCCGTTCGGATTTGATACATTTCAATACGCAGACCGGTGACTCCGAGGGGCTGGTCAACTATATGTTAGCCTTGGAAGGTATCAAATTTGCCGCGATAGTCATCGACCGGGACGAAAATGCACGCAAGTGGAGCTTCCGCAGCAAAGGAACTTTTGACGTGAACAGGTTTGCCAGGGCGCATTTCAACGGCGGCGGACACAAAAACGCCGCAGGAGGCATCAGCACCGAACCGCTGGAGGATGCCGTCAGAAAATTCAAGGATGTATTGGAGGCCTACGAAACCGAGCTTTCCATTCCTTATGAACCAATCATATAAAATCAGAAAACAAATAAATCTATCATTAAATTAAATCAAACGTCCAAATAATGAGACAATTATTATCCCTATGCGTGGCCGCCGTAGCCATCCTGTTTTGTGCTTGCCAAGGTGGTAGCTACAAAAAGACAAAAGACGGTCTGGAATACAAACTCTTCGCTGGAAAAGACATCAAAGATTCCGTGTTGAAGACAGGCGATTTTATTAAATTCAACGTGGAGTTCAGCATTAAGAAAAAAGGTAAGAAAGATTCGCTTATCTATTCTACATACACTGGTATGCCGCAATACAACCGAGTCGATACGGTCAACCACCATGACATGAACTATACCGAGCTGTTCCCCTTGATGCGGGTAGGTGACAGTGCCGAGTTTAGGGTCAATGTCGATACATTGATTGCCCGGAACATCATGCAGGAAAACCCTATATTTACCAAAGGCTCCCAGATTGTCGGTAAGGTGTCCATCCTTGCTAAGTACAAGACGGAAGCTGATGTGTATGCCGACATCGCTAAAGAAATCAGCAAGGAAAAAGGCCATGAAATGACCGATGTACAGGCTTATATCAAAGATAACAACCTCAAGGCTACCATGACCAAAGACAGCGTTTTCGTCGTATTGGACAACCCTGGCGATCCTACTGCCAAGGCTGATTCCGGTCTGGAAGTGGCCGTAAAATACGAAGGACGCCTGATGAAGAATGATACCATATTTGACAGCAACCTGAAACGCAATGATTCCCTCAAGATTGTATTGGGCCAACACATGGTCATCCCAGGCTGGGAATCCGGCTTGAAGGAATTTGGAAAAGGTGGCAAAGGCAAGATCATTATCCCCGGCTTCATGGGTTATGGCCCTCAGCCAATGGGTAAAATCCCCGCTAATTCCAACCTAGTGTTTGACGTGGAAGTATTGGATGTTAGAACGCCAAGCCCTAAGCCAGCACAACATGCCGGGCCGAAGATTGACCCTCAAATGTTGAAAAAATTGCAGGAGCAGCAAAAAGGTGCAGCACCAAAGACGGCAGCTCCCGCAGTTCCTAAAAAATAAGTAGACCACAATCTTTTATCTTTTTGCACAGCCTCCATGCCGAGGCTGTGTTGTTTTTGAACTTTTCTCTCCGAAGGTAAATGCTCCCTTTGGGAGAAAACGAATCGTTTTTGACTTGTGCTTACCGCATAATAAAAAAAAGTTCCACTTTTTAATGGAACTTTTTTCTTGGTGTATAGTCGTTTAAGTGAATGATTGGAAACGTAAATAAAAACAAGCAATCGAAGACGGCAGAGATACTTAATCGTTAGAGGCCGACATCATTCGAAGGACATTTTCCGTCGATGGTTCGCAAATATATGGTCTTTTGTTTTTACTAACAAATGTTCATTTATTTATTTTTAAGAAAAAAAATTTGTGTGCTAATTATTTGGCGTTTACATTTGTGTCGGTTTGATAATCGAAGTACAGAATCGTAGGGTTGTTTTTACTTTTACTTGATTTATTATGATACGTACCAGCAGCACTTTTGGCTTTTTTTACTTTTTCTACTTTGAAACAAAGTAGATCGGGTAATTATTTGCTGAAACTGTTCACTAAATAGTATTGTCCCGGTCTGATGACCGGGATTTTTTGTTTATCATCATTGCGAAAAATTAAATGGAACAACAGGCTAACAAGGTTTCGATACAGGGCTACCGCGGCTGTTTTCATGAACAGGCGGCCAAGAAATTCTGGGGTGCGGATACTGAGATGGTATGCTGCGGTACGTTCAAGGAGGTCGTATCCATTGCCGGCAACAAGACCCAAGGCAACGGCGGTACGATGGCCATCGAAAACTCTATTGCAGGCAGCATCCTTCCCAACTACAATCTTTTGAAAAAGAGCAACTTGCGTATCATCGGCGAGGTGTATCTGACCATCCGTCAAAACCTGATGGCATTGCCGGGCGTGGCGATGGAGGACATCCGCGAAGTTCATTCGCATCCGATGGCGTTGCTGCAATGCGGCGATTTCCTGGACAAGCACAACTGGAAGCTCGTAGAGTCGGAAGACACGGCGCTGAGTGCGCAGAAAATCCGGGAAAACAAAAACAAAACCATCGCTGCCATCGCCAGCGTCACCGCCGCCGAAATCCATGACCTCAACATCCTCGCTCCGGAAATCAACACCATGAAAAAAAATTATACACGCTTCCTGATGTTGAAACGTGCCGATCAGGTACGCGAAGTCGAAAATGCCAACAAGGCGTCCATTTACTTTTATACCGACCATACCAAGGGTAGCCTTGCAAATGTATTGGGCAAAATCGCGGAAAACGACGTCAACCTCAGCAAGCTCCAGAGTCTGCCGATACCAGGTTCCAACTGGGAATACAGTTTCCATGCGGATTTGGAATTTGACAATATCGACAAGTTTCATCGCACCTTGTCGGCTATCGTCCCACATTCCCGTAATCTAAAAATATACGGTATCTACCAAAAGGGAAAGACCTTTTGATGTAGGTTTTTTTGGAATTATGATTAAAGAATAAAGAAAATCGCGCTGATAATTGGCAAATCATTGGTAATTCACAATTCTTAAGTATCCATTCTCAATTCAAAAATATGGTCGCACAGCGTCTTCAACACATCAAAGAATATTATTTCTCCAAGAAACTCCGTGAAATCGAGGAGTTGAACAAACAAGGAAAAAACATTGTCAGCCTCGCTATCGGTAGCCCCGACCTCCCTCCGCATCCCGACGTCATCAAGGAATTACAGGAAACGGCGACTTGTCCCAACAACCACGGTTATCAAGGTTACAAAGGCATTCCCGAACTCCGCAAGGCAATCGCCGACTGGTACGGAACATGGTACCATGTTGACGTCAATCCTGACACGGAGGTGCTGCCGCTCATGGGAAGTAAGGAAGGCATCATGCACATCTGCATGACCTATCTCAATCCCGGTGACAAGGTGCTGGTGCCCAATCCTGGATACCCGACCTATTCCAGCAATGTCGCGTTGACCGGCGCCGAGCTCGTACCTTACGCCTTGAAAGCCGAAAACGATTGGTATCCTGATTTTGAGGCTATCGAAAACAACGGTTTGGATGGTGTCAAACTGATGTTTGTCAATTATCCGCAGATGCCGACCGGACAGCCCGCGTCGATTGATGTATTTGAAAAATTGGTCGCTTTTGCGCGGAAGCACCAGCTATTGTTGATACACGACAATCCGTACAGTTTTATCCTCAACGACAACCCGATTAGTTTGTTAAGCGTCCCAGGCGCGTCGGACGTCGCCATTGAGTTGAACTCGCTCAGCAAATCGCACAATATGGCGGGTTGGCGTGTGGGAATGCTCATCGCGCATCCTGACCGCGTCAACGAAGTCCTGCGATTCAAGTCCAACATGGACAGCGGTATGTTCAAACCCTTGCAGTTGGCAGCCGTGAAAGCATTGAGTTTGGGTAAGGACTGGCACGATTCCGTCAATAAAATCTATGCCGAAAGGCGCGGGAAAGTATATGAACTTTTGGATACTTTGGGTTGTGTCTATTCCCAATCGCAGGTTGGCATGTTTATGTGGGCAAAGATTCCGTCCCGGTACAAAGACTGCTACGCGATGGCGGACGATATATTGTATAACCACAATGTATTCATCACGCCCGGCGGTATTTTCGGAAGTGAGGGTGAGCAATATGTGCGGGTAAGCCTTTGCGGAAGCATCGAAAGGTTTGATGAGGCGATTCGTAGGATTAAAGAAAAGTAAGGCTGTCGTAGGTTTCTTCTCCGCACAGTATCCCGACCGCGAAGCAGCACCGTAGGCAACAGACCCTGTGGGCAGAAACAATCATTTTTCTTCAAGAAAAGAAAAGCAAAAACAATGGACGAAAACACTCCAACAGTTCACACAACAGCAATCATAGGACTTGGCTTGATAGGAGGTTCGATTGCTTTGGCATTGAAGGACAAGCATCTGACAGCTCATGTCATCGGCACCGACCTTAGTCGCGAACATGAACAAAAAGCGCTCGAACTCGGCCTTGTGGATGAAATCTTACCACTAAAGGAAGCCGTAAAAAAAGCTGACCTCGTCGTGTTGGCAGTTCCTGTCAATGCCTGCGTGCAGCTTTTGCCGATTGTTTTGGACGAGGTGGACAGGCAGATGGTTATCGACACAGGTTCCACCAAAACCAATCTCGTCAATGCGGTTGTGCATCATCCCAGACGCAGCCGTTACCTGCCTACGCACCCGATGTGGGGAACCGAATTTAGCGGGCCGCAAGCCGCGGTACATGGCGCGTTTGTCGACAAGGCAGTGGTTTTTTGCAATCGGGAAGAGAGCGATGCTGACGTGTTGGGCGTAGTTGGCAAGATTTACCAGAGCATTGGGATGCACATCGTGTACATGCAGACGGATGCACACGACGAGCATGTGGCGTACATCAGCCATATTTCGCATATTACTTCGTTTGCCCTCGCCAATACGGTTTTGGAAAAAGAAAAAAAGGAAGAAGCTATTTTTGCATTGGCAAGTGCGGGTTTTGAAAGTACGGTGCGTCTGGCCAAAAGTCCGTCTACGATGTGGGTGCCGATATTGCTCCAAAACAGAGAGCATGTACTCGACGTACTGAACGAACATATCGCGCAGTTGCAGAAGTTTCGCGACAGTTTGGAGACAAAAGACCAGACAAGGCTCGGTGAATTGATGCAGAATGCCAACAAAATAGGCCGTGTTTTGAAGAAATAACACAAAGAAAGCCTATAATTTACCGGTTTTTTCATATATATTTTACATACCCCAACCTTTTAACGTAACTTTGCAAAAATTTTAATTATAATTAGATGGTAACATTTGAAGAATTGGGTTTGGAAGAACAGTTGGTAAAGGCTACCAATGATCTGGGCTTCGTAAACCCCACAGCTATTCAGGAAAAAGCAATTCCTGCCTTGTTAAGTGGAACAAAGGACATGATTGGGTTGGCCCAGACAGGTACCGGTAAGACTGCCGCTTTTGGTCTCCCCTTATTGCAGTTAATCGATAAGGACCAAAAGTTCCCACAAGCTTTAATTGTCTGCCCTACTCGTGAATTGTGTTTACAGATTGTAAAGGAAATCACCGCATTTAAGAAACACCTGCCTGGCGTGCATGTCGTTGCGGTTTACGGTGGTAGTTCCATTTCCATGCAGATACGCGACATCAAAAGAGGTGTCGATATCGTCGTGGCTACTCCGGGTCGCTTGATCGACTTGATTGAACGCAAAGCAATACAGCTCGACCAGATAAAATATGTCGTGCTTGATGAGGCAGATGAAATGCTCAACATGGGATTCCAGGATGACATCGAGTTCATCCTCCAGAACACGCCAATACGTGAATACACTTGGCTGTTCAGTGCGACAATGCCTAACGAAATCCGCCGTGTAACCAAAAAGTACATGAGCGATCCGTTGGAAATCACGGTTGGTACGGTCAACACCACCAACAAAAACATCGAACACCAATACTACGTGACCAGCGCAAGCTATCGTTACGAGACATTGAAACGGTTGATAGATTACAATCCCGGTATCTATGGTATCATATTTACCAGGACGAAACTCGACGCACAGAACATTGCAGAAAAACTCACACGTGAAGGGTACGACATCGATGCATTGCACGGTGACTTGACCCAGCAACAGCGCGACAGGGTAATGAAATCTTTCCGTGAGAAGACTTTGCAGTTGTTGATTGCGACGGACGTTGCCGCACGCGGTATCGACGTTCAGGGCATCTCCCACGTCATCAACTATGAGCTTCCGGACGACACGGAAGTCTATACGCACCGTTCCGGCCGTACCGGTCGCGCAGGTCTGACAGGTATCAGCATGAGCATCGTACATTCCCGTGAACTGTTCAAATTGCGCCAGATCGAAAAATTGGTCAAAGCGCCTTTCCACAAAATGGACATCCCAAGTGGTACGGAAGTCTGCCGCAAACAGTTCATGTCCTTCATGGACAAGGTGCTCAACCTTGATATACAGTCCCGCAATTTGGACGTATACATGCCCGCACTTATGGAAAAATTTGCGGACGTCAGCAAGGAAGACATCCTGCGCAGGTTGTCCGTCATGGAATTTGACCGTTTCCTCAACTACTACGAAAATGCCCCAGACCTCAACATGCGTGAGCGTGAACGCGGAGAAGCCGGTTCTTCTTCTCGAAGAGAACGTGGCGGTCGCGAAGAGCGTGGCGGCAGAGACAGGGATAGGGGACGTGACAGAGACCGTGGCGAAAGAGGCGGCCGCGAAAGATACAGCCGCGAATCCAGTGGAGACATGCAGCGTCTTTTCGTCAACCTCGGTACCAAGGACGGATTTTACAAGGCCAGCTTCCTGCAGTTCGTACTGGACATGAGTGACATGAGCAAAGATGAACTGGGAAGGATCGACATGCGCGAAATGAACAGCTGGGTCGAAGTGGACAGGAATTCCGCCAACAAAATGATCAAGGCTATCGACGGCAAGACCTACAAAGGTCGTCGTATCAGGATGAACGATGCCAATAGCCGCGGATAGTTAGTTCTATAAAATAACGGTTTTTATTGTTGTGAATAGCCATTGTCATAGTGATTGATAATGGCTATTTCCTATAATTCAAGAAAAGAAAAAGTAAAAAAGCCTTATGCTGTTCGCGATGTTAGCATTTCGCTTTTAGTTTATTTAAAAAAATTAAAATACTCCCAACATGGAAACAGCCACTTCCAACGAAAAAAAATTGATTGACCAATTATGGGAAAAACGCCCATTAATCGTCTCTGGCCCTTGCAGTGCGGAGTCCGAAGAACAGGTGGTCGAAACCGCAATCCGCCTCAAAAACACAGGCAAGGTGGATATCCTTCGCGCAGGTATCTGGAAACCACGTACACGTCCGGGTTCTTTCGAAGGCGTTGGCACGATTGGTCTTCCTTGGTTGCAGAAAGCGAAGGCTGTTACCGGTCTTCCTACCGCCGTGGAAGTCGCCATGCCCAAACAGGTCGAGGACTCCTTGGCATTTGGTGTGGACGTACTCTGGATTGGAGCGCGCACGACGGTCAATCCTTTTAGCGTGCAGGACGTAGCAGACGCACTGCGTGGCGCCGATGTCCCGGTTCTGATCAAGAATCCCATCAATCCCGACATCGAGTTGTGGGTTGGCGCCGTGGAACGTATCGCTAAAGCCGGTATCAAGAAAATCGGTTTGATACACCGTGGTTTTTCTTCCTATGGCAATACGGAATACCGTAACGCGCCGATGTGGCACCTCGCCGTGGAGATGCGCCGCCGTTTCCCGGATATGTTGTTTATCAACGACCCGTCGCACATTTCGGGTAGGAGGGACCTCTTGCAGTCCGTGGCACAACACGCTGCCAACATGAAATTTGACGGGCTGATTTTGGAATCCCATATCGACCCCGACCATGCTTGGAGCGACGCCAAACAACAGATTACGCCGGAAAAAGCAGGCGAACTGTTCAGCACCATCGTATGGCCGCAACAGGGCGACGTGAGAGATGACCAGGAACTGGAAAAATACCGCCAACAGATTAACCACCTAGACGACGAACTCTTCCAGATTCTCAGCCAGCGCATGAAGATTGCAGACAAAATCGGCCAATACAAAAAAGACCATGACATGTCCGCTTTGCAGGCTTCCCGTTGGAATGAAATCATCGAAAAATATGCGGCTAAATCCGAAAAGCTCGGACTTAGCAAGGAATTTATCGCATCTTACCTCGAAGCAGTGCACATTGAGAGCATCAACCACCAGAATGCGGTGATGAGCGAAGGGAAATAATGTTAGGTGAAAAGGCAAAAGTAAAAAGTAAAAAAGCTGAAGCGAGTCCGTTCTTGGCATTTCCGCAAAGTCTCCCCCAATGGTACTTTGCGGAAATGCCGATATAAAAGCGACAAACACATCAGGCTTCGCACATTTTTTACTTTTACCTTTTTACTTTTTACTTTAAATACGTTGTCTTGAAGAAAATTATCCAATATCCGACAGGCTCGACGATATTTTATTTCAACGAATCCTTGTCTTTGCTGGAAACGATTGTGGACAAAAAACATAGTTTCATCTTGACGGATGATGTCGTTGGTCCGATTGTCGCCAAGAAATTGAAAAAATGGCAAGTCATTACCATCCCCGCTGGCGAACAACACAAACACGCAGACACGGTTAACCACATCATCACACAGCTTGTACGGCTCGGTGCCGACCGCAAATCGACGATTGTCGGTATTGGCGGTGGTGTCGTTACGGACATTGCGGGTTATGTGGCTGCGATATATATGCGCGGCATTGAAGTGGGGTTTGTCCCGACGACGATATTGGGCATGGTCGATGCCAGCATCGGTGGCAAAAACGGTGTGGATGTCGGTATTTACAAGAATATGGTCGGCACCTTCAAACAACCTAAATTTTTACTGTACGATTATAGTCTGTTGAAATCCTTGCCTGAACTGCAATGGGTTAACGGTTTTGCGGAAATCATCAAACACGCTGCTATTAAGGATGCCACGATGTTTAAACAATTGGAAACGCATACCTTAAAAGACTATAAAAAAGACAAAGAACTATTGGGCAAGCTCGTCATGCGCAACGCGCTCCTAAAAGCGAAAGTCGTGCAGCAAGATACCTTTGAGCAAGGCGACCGCAAGCTTTTGAATTTTGGTCATACGCTCGGACACGCCATTGAAAATACATACGCGTTGCCACACGGTTACGCCGTAAGTATCGGAATGGTTGTCGCCGCCTATCTTTCCAAGTCCATATCGGGATTCAAACAATCTGAACGTTTGGTAAAAGTCATTGAGCAGTATGGTCTCCCCGCATATTATGATTACGATGTGCAGCCCGCATTGCACAATATGCTTTCCGACAAAAAACGTGTACGCGATATCATCAATTACGTGTTATTGGAAAAAATCGGCCACGCCGTTTATCGACCTTTGACAATCGCTGCAATCGCTCCGGTCGTGGAATCGCTGGGAAAGAAAGATTAATTTGATAATTTGTCGATTTGATAATTTGGTAATTTAATTTGGGGATTTGAAAATTATATTTTGTTTTCAATTCTCAATTCTCAATTAATTTCATGTCTATTATACCGCAAAGATTGGCCGTATTTCCCGGGAAAGTTTCCGGCGAAATCGTCGCTCCCGCGTCCAAAAGCTCCATGCAGCGCGCCTGTGCCGCAGCACTTGTACGTCATGGCAAAAGCCATATCCTCAATCCTGGAATATCCAATGACGACAAGGCTTCCAAAGCTGTCATCCAAACATTGGGCGCAACGATAAACGAACTGGAAGATAGTTCGCTTATCATTGACAGTGCGCAAAAAAAAGATTTTGGCAAATTGGACATTCATTTTGGTGAGAGTGGTTTGGGTATTCGGATGTTTACGCCGATTGCCGCGACGCTGGACAGCGCGGTACACATCACGGGCGAGGGCAGTTTGCTTTCGCGCCCGATGGATTTTTTTGATGAAGTGTTGCCGCAGTTGGGCGCTACGGTTCGTTCCAATGCTGGCAAACTTCCTTTGGATATAAAAGGTCCCTTGGCACCGAAAAACATCACTGTTGACGGTTCTTTAAGTTCGCAATATTTGACAGGCCTTTTGTTGGCTTATGCGGCATTGGAGGCATCCAATGTGACAATAAGCGTTGACAACCTGAAAAGTAAACCTTACGTGGATTTGACGCTGAAAGTCATGTCCGACTTTGGTTTGAAAGTACCGCACAACGACCATTACGAACGTTTTGTTTTTGACGATAAGACTGTGCATAAACAAGATACGGTAACTTATTCGGTCGAGGGTGATTGGAGCGGCGGTGCGTTTTTGTTGGTTGCTGGCGCAGTCGCAGGACGATTGACCGCCAAGGGTCTGGACGTGCAGTCCACGCAGGCCGACAAAGCTATATTGCAGGCGTTGCAGGACGCGAAATGCCATTTGTCCATTGGGTTTGACCAGATAGAAATCGGCAAACCCAATGAACTCAAGCCTTTCCGTTTCGATGCCACGGAATGTCCCGATTTGTTCCCGCCGTTGGTGGCATTGGCTGCCAACTGCAAAGGCGATTCCATGATTGAGGGTGTTTCTCGGTTGGCGCACAAAGAAAGCGACCGGGGTATAACTTTGCAGGAAGAGTTTGGGAAAATGGGAATCGTTATTGAACTCAAAGGCGACGTGATGATCGTGCATGGCGGTACGGGAATAAAATCTGCAAAAACACATTCGCACCATGACCACCGCATTGCAATGGCTTGTGCCGTCGCCGCGTTGAACGCCGATGGTTCGGTCGAGATAGACGAAGCTCCTGCCGTCAAAAAATCCTACCCCAATTTTTACCAACATTTGGAAAAAATCGGAGCGCGGGTAGAGGAAGCTTAACGTTACGCAGGATATAAATATGCCGCCAATATCTATCGGTTGGTGGAGACGCCGACTAGTAGAGGCAAACTGTTTGGCATCATGCGGTGGGCATTTTTTACTTTTAACTTAGCAACACTATGGCAATAAGATTTTTGTTTTTGGATATTGGTGGTGTTATGCTCAACAATGGTTGGGACCGGAAAGGTCGCGCGCTTGCGGTCGAGAAGTTTGGTCTTGACAATGCCGAGATGGACGAACGACACCATCTTACCTTTGACACGTATGAAGAAGGTAAGATTTCTTTGGACGAATACCTACGTCGCACGGTTTTCTATACAGAGCGGAGTTTTACGAAAGAGGAGTTTAAGGAATTTATGATGCAGCTTTCGCAGCCTATTCCGGAGATGATTTCGCTCATTAAAGAATTGAAGGAAAAGCACAATCTCAAACTAGCAGTCGTCAACAACGAAGGTCGCGAACTGAACGATTACCGTATCAATACATTTGGTTTGGTGGAGTTTATTGATTTCTTTATTTCATCCTGTTTTGTTCATATACGCAAACCGGACACCGACATTTTTAAATTGGCATTGGACATCGCACATGCGCAGCCGGAAGAAGTGCTGTACATAGATGACCGTGCAATGTTTATACATGTTGCAGACCGTCTCGGCATCAAAGGTATTATCCATAAAAACATTGCGGACACCAAAGTGCGGTTGGCGGAGTTTGGATTGGGGTGTTAGAAAGTAAAGAGGCAAACGTTTTCATTATGCACTTATGTGTTCATAGCCGAATAGGATTATTATAGTTAAAATCCAATAGTCATTGTTGCTTATTATTTTTTAATTATTCATTAAATAAACCATGAATAGTTTCGGACGTTTTTTTCGGGTCAGTATTTTCGGGGAATCGCATGGAGCGTCCGTCGGTGTTAGCATTGACGGCGTTCCTGCGGGGATTCCGTTGACGGTGGATGATTTCATGCCGGATATGGAAAGACGCAAAGGTGGTAAGCAGAAAGCGACGACGCCGCGCCAGGAAGCCGATGTTCCTATATTTAAAAGTGGTATCTTCAATGACTGTACGACCGGTGTTCCCGTTACGATATTATTTGAAAACAACAATACTCGTTCGGGCGATTACGAAAAGCTGCGTGCCGTTCCACGGCCGGGTCATGCGGACTTTGTAGCGCATACCAAGTTTGGCGGTTTTGAGGATTACCGTGGCGGCGGATCTTTCAGTGCAAGGCTTACGGCGGGTATTGTTGCCGCAGGTGTGATTGCCAAAAGAATGCTCGGTGATACGATAAAAATCCAAGCCGCAATTACCGAAGTAGGCGGCGAAACCGATATTGAAAAAGGTATTGACAAAGCCATCCAAGCCAAAGACAGCGTCGGCGGTATCGTGGAGTGTCGTGTTTTGGGATTGCCGATTGGATTGGGTGAACCGTTTTGGGACAGCGTGGAATCCTTGT
The DNA here is from genome assembly GCA_047606825.1 of Chitinophagaceae bacterium. Lineage (GTDB taxonomy): Bacteria > Bacteroidota > Bacteroidia > Chitinophagales > Chitinophagaceae > Rhizosphaericola. The sequence goes on along the minus strand of JASGDY010000093.1, from coordinate 11,659 downwards.
TGGCACATGCCGCGTTTGCGATTCCCGCAGTGAAAGGTGTTGAGTTTGGCAATGGTTTTCAGTCTGCCAAACTGTTCGGTACGGAAAACAACGACGTGATATTGAACGATACAGGCGAAACGAAAACGAACAATGCCGGCGGTATCGTCGGCGGTATCAGCAACGGTAACGAACTTGTCTATCGTATCGCAATAAAGCCAACTTCCTCCACCCCTAAACAACAAAATACCTGGAACTGGGAAACCAAGGAAATGGAAGATTTTTCCGTGAAAGGTCGGCATGACTTGTGCGTAGCACTCCGCGCTCCCGTGATATTGGAAGCTATGACGGCAATTGTTTTGGCGGACTTGATGATTATGGAAGGAAAAATAGGAAGGGTAGTGAATCGTTAAAAGTGAAAAATGGACAGCGTTGAAAAACGTTCGATTTCCAATACTTAACCAGGATTGCTTAAGAGATGCAAACGCGGTGCGGTTATTAACTGCACCGCGTTTGTTTTTGTCTTTTTAAGTTTTCCTTAATTCAAAGATGCCATGTCAATCACAAACCGGTATTTGATATCGCTTTTCAAGACACGGTCATAGGCAGTGTTGACATAATCTATCGGAACGATTTCCACTTCTGGGTGGATGTTGTGTTCGGCACAATAGTCCAGCATTTCCTGCGTTTCGGGGATGCCGCCGATGCTGGATGCGGTCAATACTCTGTTTCCGGCCATCAACGAACGTCCAAATATCTCAAGTGGGGCAGGTGGCAATCCGACACAGATATGCACACCATTGACCTTGAGCAAGTTGAGATATAAATTATAGTCGTGTGGCGCAGAAACCGTGTCGATGATAAAGTCAAAATAGCCTGCCAATGCTTTTACCTGTTCAGGGTCGTGGGTGTTGCAGAACTTGTGTGCGCCGAGTTTTTTCGCGTCGGCTTCTTTGGAAGGAGAGTGGCTGATCATCGTTACTTCCGCACCAAACGAAACGCCAAACTTCACCGCCATGTGTCCCAGTCCACCAAGTCCGAGAACGCCGAGTTTGTGGCCTTTGCCGACTTTCCACCGGCTTAACGGGGAATAAGTGGTAATGCCCGCACACAACAATGGCGCGGCTTTGGAGATGTCCAGCTTGTCGGAAACATGGAGTACAAAAGCTTCGTCCGCAACGATTTGATTGGAATAGCCGCCGTAGGTCGTTGCCCCATCTGCGAAGTCCTTCGAATTGTAGGTCCACACCGTTTTTCCTTTTTGGCAGAACTGTTCCTGTCCGTTTTTGCAGTTGTCGCATTCGCTGCAGGAGCGTACCATGCATCCAATGCCAGCGAGGTCGCCGACTTTGAATTTTTTTACGTCGGAGCCGACTTGTTCTATCCTGCCGATGATTTCATGTCCGGGGACAATGGGATAGATTGCCGGCCCCCATTCGCTTTTTACTTGATGTATGTCGGAATGGCAAATGCCGCTATATAAAACCTTGATCAGTACATCCGTAGGGCCTGGATCTCTTCTTTCAAATTCCCATGGAGCCAATCCACTCGTCTCACTTTTTGCTGCATAACCTTTTGTTGTAATCATCCGTGTCTGTTTTTATCGTTAATAAACTAAAAATATTTAATAGAAGAGGGCTTCCTTCTTCCCCGCACAGTCTCCCGGATGGTAATGTACGGAGGTACTACCCAACTAACGACCGGAAAAGCCTTTAGCATTAGGTGTTTAGCCATTCCTCAATTAAACAACTTCGCTGCTACTTTGTTGTCGTGTCCATAAATGTCTTTCCTGATATTCAGTTTTCCGTTGTCGTCCACCCAAGCCGTGAAGTACACCAAATAAACGGGAACCGTAGGTTTGAAACTTACCCAGGTTTCCTTGGTATTATTGTGCATCAAGGAATCGATGACCTCCGTGGAATAGGTCGTGGAATCGTTGCGCAAAAGGAACTGCGCCATCCGCATCGGGTCTGACAGTCGAATACAACCGTGGCTCATACCCCTGTTGGAAGAGGTAAACAAGTCGTGGTTGGGCGTGTCGTGCAGGTAAATATTATAATTGTTGGGAAACAAAAACTTGACCGAGCCCAAGGAATTGTCCGGTCCCGGAAGTTGTCGGACGTCCACGGGTTCGCCTTTTTTGTTCCTGGCAAATATCTGCATGTTGTGGCTGGCCAGATAATTCGGGTCGCGCGCAATCCCGGGAATAATTTCGTTTTTGATGATGCTTGGCGGCACGTTCCAGTAAGGTGCAAATACGACATAGCGGAGGTTGCCGGAAAATATAACCGTGTTGTGCGCTGCCGAACCGACGATGACGCGCATGTCAAATAGCTGCTCGTTGTCTTGGTAGGTATGCAGTTTAAATTCCGGGATGTTGACCCAGATATAGGTGTCCGGAATACTAGCGGGAAGCCATCTGGCGCGTTCTATGTTGACGAGGATTTTTCGGATGAGCGTGTCTAGCGGCGTGTTGATGGAGCGGACAAATGCAGGGCCGACAACGCCGTCGCTTCCAAGTCCCATGCGTGTCTGGTAGGACTTGACCGCCTCTTCCGTGGTCTCGTCAAAGATGCCCGTTTCGTCGTTTTCGTCGAGGTCACCCAGCAAAGCAAGCCTTTGCTTAATCTGGCTGACAAATGGATTGTCGTCGCCCAGTTTCAGTTTGCTGACAGGCATCCGTAGGCTGTCCCATTCGGGATTGTCTTTTTTGATGGCGAGGTATTTCTGGAGATATTCGTTCAGTTTCTTATAGTTGGGATTGAGCAGACTGCTGAGATATTCCTGTGCGTTGTTGTTTTTCAACGTGGAGTCCAGGAGGCTGGACAGGTTGATTTTTTTGCGTGGGATGAACCATCCCAGTTGCGTTGCGTCGAGGTCGGCACCTTTGAACTGTTTGGATGTGTATTTGAAAAACTGACCTGTAAAATACAGTTCGGCATCCAGGTCTTGCTCCGTGATTTTTTTCTTGTCAAATGTCTTGGTTTTATAGTCGTCGTACAGGTGGTAAAGCTTGGCATCGTACAGACTACTGTCCTTGTTTTCAGCTATGCTGGTATTGAGTAGGTTGATGAGGTTACCTGTCTGTTCGATCAGTCCAGCCGTGCCAAACCAAGCAAATTCGTAGTTCCTCGATTTGTAGAAGTCGATGAACTGCCTTTCGTAGTTTTTCAGGGACGGATTGGAGGAGAGGAAATGTTCAATCCGTGCGCTGTCCAGAAACAGGTTGTTGAACGACGATTCCTGGGTAATCGTCGTGTCCCTATGGACTTCTGCCTTGTTGTCCTTTGTTTTGCAGGATGCGATGGCAAGTACAACGGCTAAGGAGACCCATACAATGCTGTGCTGTTTTTTTCTCATGATTGTGTTATGTTTAAAGTTAGCAATACCGCCCCTGCGATACCGGCGGTTTCCGTTCTTAGACGGTTTGTGCCAAGCGCTACGGGAGAAAAGCCTTTTTTTTCTGCAAGGTTGATTTCTTCCGTGGAAAAATCACCTTCAGGCCCGATGAACAGTTGTACATCGTTACCAATGGGGATATGTGCCAGTTCGGTCTTTATTTTATCCTCACAATGTGCGATGAATTGCTGTTGGTAGTGGGACTGTTCGATTGCTTTTTGGTAGGAAGTCGGTTCGTGCAATAACGGAAGAAAAGTTTGCTGGCTCTGTATCATCGCGGCCGCTAATACGGCGGAAGCACGGTCGTGCCTGAAATGTGTTTTTTCCGTGTGGTCTGTCACCATGGGAATGATTTCCGAAATGCCGAGTTCGGTCGCCTTTTCGAGGAACCAGTCCATGCGGGCATTGTTTTTCAGCAGACCGATGGCGATGCAGGTTTTTCTGGCACTGCGTTCATGTAGTTTGATTGTATCTATCTGTACTTGTGACTTGCTTTTGTGTGGGACGGAGAGAATAGCCGTTGCCAGCAATCCGTTACCGTCGGTCAGCAACAGCCGTGAACCAGCCTGCATACGCAGCACTTGCGCGCAATGTTTGCTTGTGGTTTCCGAAAGTGTGTAGAACCCGGTTGCCGATGGCAGCGACGGTTCGTAGAAATAAGGTAATTGCATATTGTCTTGCCTGTTTTCCGTTGCGAATATAAATATTAAGTAAAAAGGCAAAAGACAAAAGTAAAAATGGTTGAGGTAAAATGTTTAGCGCAATATGGAAATGTACAATCGAGAAATATACGTCGCAATAGCTCAATCAGTGGTTGGCTTCGTGTCGTTAAACCTTGCCACCGCCCCCGCCTCTTACTTGGAAGAGGCGGGGGCGGTGGCAAGGTTTAATATTTATATGACATAATGTACAGGCGTCGCATGTTTTTCTCCTTTGGCATTCAAATTGGACAATAGGGATGTCCTTTCAATAGTACAAAAATAATATTGGCGATGTGACATTTTGTCGCTTGAAACAAAGATATATGTATAAAAAGAAATTTTTTGACGCATCCGATGAAGAGCATGAGTTTTTGCCCATTATTCCCATTAACGAAAATGACGGCGACAATGACAGAGACTTGGTAGTTCCCGATAATATCGGTTTATTGCCCTTGCGTAATACTGTGCTGTTCCCAGGGGTTGTCATCCCGATCACCGTCGGCCGCGACAAGAGTATCGAGGCGGTCAACCAAGCCAACAAAGGTGACAAACTCATCGGCGTCATCGCCCAGAAATCGGTCAACGTGGAAGAGCCAACCGCGGCGGATCTGTGCCCTGTCGGTACCGTTGCCAAGATTGTCAAGCTCATCAAGATGCCTGACGGCGGCACAACCGTCATCATCCAGGGAAAAAAAAGATTTGCGTTGCAGCAGGTGACGCAGGATGCGCCTTATTTCCGTGGCAACATACAGGTTTTGGAAGAGGAAGATATTCCGTTTACCGAACAGTTTGAGGCTCTGATGGGCAGTATCAAGGAAAGTTCGACACAGATCATCCAGATGTCGCCCAATATGCCGCAGGAAGCGTCCATGATACTGCGCAATATCGAAAACCCGGCTTTTCTCATCAACTTCGTCGGTAGCAACCTCAACAATGAACTGGGCGAAAAACAGACGATGCTGGAAGAAGGCAACCTGCAAAAGCGGGGTGAGTTCCTCAACGCTCTGCTGCAAAGGGAGTTGCAGTTTGTCGAACTGAAAAACAAAGTCACCAACAAGGCGCGCGTCGAGATTGACAAGCAACAGAAAGAATATTTCCTCCAACAGCAACTCAAAAGTATCAAGGAAGAACTGGAAGGCGGCGACGGCAATTCCAAGGAAATAAAGAATCTCCGCAAAAAAGCCGAAGAAAAGAAATGGTCTCAGGCTGCCAGGGAAATGTTCGAAAGCGACGTGGAAAAGCTGGAAAGGATGAATCCCTCCACGCCCGACTATTCCGTTACCTACAACCATGTAGACCTCTTGCTCGACCTTCCTTGGGACGAAGTGACGGAAGACAATTACGATTTGGCACATGCCCAAAAAGTATTGGACAAGGATCATTTCGGCATGAAAAAGATCAAGGAACGCATATTGGAATATCTCGCCGTGCTGAAGCTCAAAGGAGACCTCAAAAGCCCAATTCTCTGTTTCGTCGGTCCTCCTGGCATCGGTAAGACCTCCCTGGGCAAAAGCATCGCGCGGGCCATCGGACGCAAATACACGCGCCTTAGCCTTGGCGGCGTCCACGATGAAAGCGAAATCCGCGGTCACCGCAAAACCTATATCGGAGCGATGCCCGGACGCATCCTCCAAAACCTTGTCAAGGCCAAGACTTCCAATCCTGTCATGATATTGGACGAGATTGACAAGCTCGGCAGCGACTACAAGGGCGACCCCTCCTCCGCGATGCTGGAAGTATTGGATCCGGAACAGAACAGCGCTTTTTACGACAACTATCTGGAACTGGAATACGACCTCAGCAAAGTCCTCTTCATCGCGACCGCCAATAGCCTGAAAGACATACAGCCTGCCTTGCGCGACCGTCTGGAAATCATCGACCTCAGCGGCTACGCCATCGAGGAGAAAGTCATGATTGCCAAAAAATTCCTTTTGCCGAAGGAAAAAGAAGCGCACGGTCTGCATAAAGTATCCATCAAAATTGCCGACAAGGTCTTGGAAAAACTCATCCAGAACTATACTCGAGAGAGCGGCGTGCGTGAGCTCAGCCGTCAACTCGCCTCCCTGATGCGCAAGTTGGCAAAGGAATATGCGCTGAACGGCGAGGTACAGCCGACCGTTGCGGAAGCCGATTTGGAAATCTTGCTTGGCTCCGCAATATATAGTAACGATCTCTACAATGAAGTGCATATTCCTGGCGTTGCCGTCGGTCTGGCATGGACTTATGTCGGTGGAGATATCTTGTTCATAGAAGCATTGCTTAGCGACGGAAAAGGTGAGTTGAAACTCACCGGCAATCTCGGCGACGTGATGAAGGAAAGTGCCGTCACCGCGCTGTCCTACCTCAAAGGCAATGCCCGCGAAATCGGCATCGACCCCAAGGAATTTGAAACCAAGAATATCCACATACACGTACCCGAAGGCGCGACGCCCAAAGACGGACCGAGTGCCGGCATTACCATGTTGAGTGCGTTGGCATCCGCGTTTACGGGCCGCGCCATCCGTCCTTATCTTGCCATGACGGGCGAGATAACCCTGCGTGGACAAGTGCTGCCCGTTGGTGGTATCAAGGAAAAAATCCTCGCCGCCAAACGCGCCGGACTGAAAGAAATCATCCTTTGCTACAAAAACGAAAAAGACATCAACGAAATCGAAAAGGAGTATATCAAAGGACTGAGATTCCACTATGTCAAAACAATGCAGGAAGTGTTGGAAATAGCGTTCAAAAAGAAATAATAAGACGGAAAGGCGGAAGTATTTGTAGAGACCGACGATTGTCCGTCTTTCCGAATCCGGCCGTCTAACCACCGCTGTAAAGCAATGGGGTATTCACCATTTTTTTGTTAAAACACCGACGCTATATCCCAAAATCACCCCTGAATGATTTTCTTTGCTTTTGTCATATCTTTTTGCATCTTACCTTTGGCGAAGAAATGTACATTGTCAGAAAACCAAAGTTGGACATTGAGCAGCAATAAAAAAATACAAACCCGTAAAAACTTTCGTCTAGCCACCGCGTTGGTCTTGACGACTTTTTTTTCCTGCTGGACTGTAATTGCGGTCCATGCACAGCAGACCACAGACAGCGTGGTGCAATTGTATGGTGTGGTCATGTCCGCCGACAGCCTGCGGCCCATGACGGCGACAAGCGTCATTGTACAGGGCAAGGGACGCGGTACGATTGCCAACGACCAAGGTATTTTCTCGATTGTCGTGGAGAAAGGGGACAACATCCGTTTTTCCTCCATTGGTTACAAAGACGTGACGATTACCATTCCGCGCAACCTGAAAGGCAAGGAATACAGCGTGATACAATTGATGGTGGAGGATACCATCTACCTGCCGGCGACGATTATCAAGGTGCACCCGACCCCAGATGAGTTTGCAAGGGATTTCCTCAACAATCCTGTTCCCGACGACTTGTATGAAGTTGCCCGGCAAAACAATGACGCTGCCAAAAGACGGATTCTTATGGAATCCCTCCCGATGGACGGTAAAGAGGCTTTCAGCGCACTGATGAGAAAACAGACGGCACAGGCTTACTACAAGGGTCAGATGCCGCCGATGAACATATTGAATCCGCTGGCCTGGGTCGATTTTATCAAGGCATGGAAAAGAGGCGATTTTCGGCGCAAGGACTATTGATACAGTACATGCTGCATTTTTTAATGCGGAAAAGGTGAAAGTCCTTATTTTTGCCAATTCTAATTTATCCTAAAAGACATTATGGCTGAAAAAGAAGAAAAAATAAACGAACGCGCACCCATACCTTCTGTAAACAATACAAAAGATATCCAAGCAGATGATTCCAAGGACGGTTGGTTTCATCGTTTGAGAAAAGGGATACAGACTTCGACAGCAGAGAAAAGGGACGTTCCCGAAGGGCTTTGGAGCAAATGTCCCGAATGCGGCTATATCTCCACCACTTCCGACTTAAAGGAAAATCTATATATCTGTCCCAAATGCAACTTCCACCACAGGATTAGCAGCGAGGATTATTTCGAGGTTATCTTTGATGACCACCAGTTCAAGGAACTCTTTGGCAACCTGACGAGCAAGGATATCCTTGGCTTTAGCGATACCAAGCCGTATTCCAAAAGAATCAAGGACACCGAGGCCAAGACGCACCTCAAAGACAGTATGCGTGTCGCGGCAGGAAAAGTAAAAACGCACGACCTTGTCATCGCCTGTATGGACTTTGCTTTTGTCGGCGGCTCTTTGGGCAGTGTGATGGGAGAGAAGATTGCACGTGCCATCGACTATTGCATCAAAAACAAAACACCGTTTTTGTTGATCAGCAAGAGTGGCGGTGCACGTATGATGGAAAGTGCGTTTAGCCTGATGCAGATGGCGAAGACGAGCGGCAAGCTCTCCCAGCTCTCCGATGCCCAGGTACCGTATATATCTTTGCTGACCGACCCGACTTTTGGTGGTGTGACGGCAAGTTTTGCGATGCTGGGCGACCTCAATATTGCGGAGCCTAGTGCGTTGATTGGTTTTGCCGGACCGCGTATCATCAAGGAGACCATTCGTAAAGACCTGCCCAAAGGTTTCCAGCAAAGCGAGTTTTTGTTGGATCATGGTTTTCTGGATTTTATCGTTGACCGCAAGGCGCTGCGCGACAAGTTGGAACAGATCATCATCCTCTTCCAGGGATAGGGAAAATATTTTTTACATTTGCCGTTCTGCCAATATCAATACAGAACGGCTTTTTATTTTATGGCAAAGACAAAACCGAAAATCGTCAATATATCCAATAAACAGGCCTATTTCCACTATGCGATCGAAAGCACCTACGTGGCGGGCATCGTGCTGCTCGGTACGGAAGTCAAGTCCATAAGGGACGGCAAGGTGAGTTTCAACGACAGTTTTTGCCTGTTTGACAAAGGTGAGTTGTTGGTGCGCGGTTTGTATATTGCCGCGTACAGTATGGGTACGACCAACAACCATATCGCCGTGCATGACCGCAAGCTCCTATTGCATAAAAAAGAACTGAAAAAAATACAGTCCCAGCTAAAAGAAAAAGGCCTGACAGTCGTCCCGTTGCGCGTGTTCATCAATGACCGCGGACTTGCCAAACTCGAAATCGGCGTGGCAAAGGGTAAAAAACTATACGACAAGCGCGAGACCATCAAACAACGCGACAACGACAAGGATTTGAAAAGATACCTCAAGATGTAAGCATAATGGCATATTTTTGGAATGGAGAATGGTGATTTAAGAATCGTTTAGATATTTTTACTTTTACCTTTTTATTTTTTTACTTTTTAGATTGGATGAAGCATTACAAGATTATACTGTTTGCCTTTTTAATGTTGGCTTTTTGCCCAAAGCCTATCTGGGCGCAGGTCAATAACAAGATTGTAGACAGTACGGACGATGATGACAGCGCTATTGTGGACCCGGATTACAAACCTTTGACAAAGTCGGGCAATACGGTCAATGGCCGCTGGTATGGTATCGGCAACGTCATGACGACCAACCAAACCAACTCTTATCTGTGTGAACTGTTGCTCAATGAAAAGAAAAAAGGTAGCGTCACGGGCTATTTCAATTATTTTTTTCGGGACGGTTATTTTTCCAACAAACTATATGGTACCTACGACAAGACGACGCAGACATTTACGTTCAAACCTGTCATCGTGCTTTTCCACCAGACCGTAAAGGCAGATATCGGTGTCGATGTCCCGATGTACGGCAATTTTATCTTGAACCTCAACAGCAAGGACACGACTTTAACCGGATTCCTGACTCCCGTCAGCAACTATAAATACATGGTGCCCGCACTCAATGTCAAGTTGAGCATCATTGGCAAAGGCGAACCTGTGTTGAAAGAGCGTATCCGCCGACGCAAGCTGGAACTGGAAGAAGATGCCGACGTGGCAACGGTCATGAACCAGTCGAAGGCGGATTCTGCAAAAAATATTGCTACCGGTGCCAAAGCCAAAAACATTCCAGCGAGCGAAAACAATTTTAAAAACGACATAGCCAAGACGCAGGACACAAAGAAACAATACGCCAACGATACCGTCCGAAAAAAAGTAGTATCAACGACTACAGGCGCAAGTGGCGTCAGGAACATCGTTACGACACAGACTGCCAAAGGCAACGACGTGCTGCATTTCAACGACAGTGCCAATAGAAAAAGATACGCAAACGACACCCTACATTTTAACGACCATGTGGCTGCCGGCAAAGGCCGCGACACACTCCGGTTCCAGGATAACAAACGCAATTACCAAAACGACACGCTGCGGTTCCAACAGCAAGTTGCCTCCGTCAACCAGGCCGTCGAAGCCGAATTTAAACGCCGCTCGACCAATCTGTACAAAACATTGGAGGTCAAGGACGATTCCGTTACTGTTTCCCTGTATGACAATGGAGAATTTGACCATGACCAGGTAAGCGTGTTTTACAACGGCAAACAGATTGCTTCCAACGTGGAACTGAAAACCAACATTGCGGCAAAATTTATCGTACATTTAGATACGACGCCCGGTGCCAAAAACGAACTTACCTTGTTTGCGGAAAATCTGGGAACAATTCCACCTAATTCGGCGTTGATGATTATCGAGGACGCGCATGGCAGTCGTTACGAGGTCAACCTCAGTAGTGACCTCAGCCACAACGCATCCGTGTTATTGCAGCCTGTTTTGCAATAAATGGGTTTCGGATACCGATCACTGCATTTATTTTTTTAACCAAAATATACACTTAAGATGAAAAAGAGATCCATGTTTGCCTTGCTGGCATTTGTAGCCGTATTCAGTATTGGTTTTGTTTCATGCAAGAAAGAAACCTATGTTGATTCTTCCTCGGGAACCTATAGGGCTTATGTAAACATCGCTCCTAGCCAATGGACGTATGATAGCCAAAGCGGTATTTACTATAAAGATGTGGATGCCTCGAGTATTCTTCCTCTGGATTTTACGTACACAGTCGACGGGATACTGATGTTTGGAGGGCCGTCGACAGCCGATGCGGTAAGCGGTGTTACTTATCCCATCAATGGCAACAAGACATTGATTGATGGTTACTACTACTATTTTGATGCTGCCGAGGACCAGACCATTCGGATTTATGCCGAACCGGTATCCGGTTCTTCCGCCCCCTCTACTTATATGTTTTTCAATATCATATTTGTACAGCCTGAAGACCTGGGGGAACTTAGCAATATCAACACAAATGATTATCTACAGGTGAAGAAGGCATTGAACATTAAAGACTAATCTTTTCCGTAAATGCGATAGGGCCTATAGCAGAAAACGAACTTCGGAAAGTTCTTTGGCTATTTTTTGCTGGAGACTTTGTAGGCGGCGTTCTGTTTGGATGGTCGATGGCTTTTTAATGTTCGCTTGTTTCAATATTGCGTTCAGCCAATCTTCATAAGGTGATAAATGTATTACTTTTCGTGAGCTATACCTATTAATAAGAGCATAATTTAAACCCTACTTAAAAAATACATGTATCTTTGTGCCATGATAAAACGAGGCACAAAACAAAGTCAGGAAACTAAAAGGCAATTAGTGGTATCTTATTTAAAAATAAGAGAGGGAGCCAGCTTGAAGCCTCAAGATGCTT
>JASGDY010000092.1:0-133826 GCA_047606825.1 Chitinophagaceae bacterium | reverse complement strand
GGGTTATCCCTAAAGGGAAGCACAAACAGTCCAAGGCGGAGACCTTCACGGTGGAAGGCTACAACAGCCTGTTCAGGCATTTCTTGGCAAGGATGAGGCGCAAGACCAAGTGCTATACTAAAAGCCGAAAAATGTTGGAATATTCCATCCTTCTGTTGATGCTGAAAAGAAACGGACAGCTTGATCTTATTGTCATTCTATAGTTACTAATATCCTTATTTGTACATCATGAAACTGGAAAGTCTGTTTAGCAACAAGAAAAAAAAAATTGGGAAAGACGGGAAAAAGTACCAAAAGTTGGTCGACTACTTTGTAAAACACCTACATCGTACGCAGACGCCCGACCTGGATTTTCCGGAAGACCGGATATTGACGTTTTTGCACAGTGGGAATAGTGGAGACATCATTTACTCCCTGCCTTGTGTTTTGGCTATTGCCAAAGCGCAAAAGGCAGACCTGCTTCTAAAGACCAACAGACCGGCAGGTTACGCAAGTTTTATCGACCATCCCATGGGTAACGTCACGCTCGATGAAAAAACGGCGAAAATGCTGGTGCCATTATTGGCGTACCAGGACTTTATCCGTAATGTCTCCATCGGCGATGCTGCCACAGACGCCGTGGATGTCAACCTTGACCTGATTAGGGATTATCCTTTGTTGTTGGACAGGGGCAATATTGCCCGTTGGTATTTTCAGGCGTTCGGCGTTAATTATGACCTCAACAAGAACTGGTTGACCGCACCTAAGGACAATGGCGCCAGCGATGCCATAGTAGTTGCCCGTAGCCTGCGTTACCATAGTCCCGAAATAGATTATAGCTTTCTGAGCAGATACCCCAACGTGCAGTTTGTGGGACTGGAAAATGAGTTTGGCCAAATGAGGACAGCGATTCCCGACCTGCAATATCGGCCTATCAAAGATTTTTTGGAATTGGCGTCCATCATAAATGGTTCCCGTCTTTTTATTGGGAACCAGTCGTTTCCGTTCTCCATCGCTGAGGGCCTGAAAGTCAACAGGATGCTGGAAGTCCATTTCGAATGTCCCAATGTAACGGTGTATGGCGACAAAGGATACGATTTTTGTTTCCAACCGCAGTTTGAAAAAATAGTCAAAGAGCGATATGAATTTCTTTAAACAAGTCTCCGGCCCTCCTTCCGTAGCGGTTGTCATACCTGTGTATAAGGCCTATTACGAACTGGACTATTACGAACAGCTTTCCCTGAGACAGTGTTTCAAGGTGCTGTATGCCTATCCGATTGTTTTCGTGGGCCCCCGTTCTTTGGATATTTCGGCTTACAAAAATATTTCTCCGGCAACGGGTACATACCATGAAACATTTGACAACCATTATTTCCAGGATGTGCATGGTTATAACGCCTTGATGCTTAGCAAGGCATTTTATCAGAGATTCGCTCAATATGCGTATATCCTTGTCTACCAGTTGGATGCTTTCGTATTTAGGGACGACTTGACGTATTGGTGTCGCCAGGGTTTTGATTACATTGGAGCACCGTGGTTGACAACACACATGCGATCCAATATATTTTCGCAGGCGCGCAGAAATGTTAAATGGAAATCCATATATAAAAATAACATAGTCCATCCAGACACTTGCCTACCTTTAGACGAGCAGTTTTACAACAAAGTAGGCAACGGCGGTTTTTCCTTGAGAAAAACGGCTAGCTTTCTGCATGTTCTTGAGCAGATGCCGGAAATGGTTGCGTCGTACCTTGGAAAATCGCGTCACCATTTCTACAATGAAGACGTGTTCTGGTCCCTGGAAGTCAACAGAAAGGAAACGGTATTGAAAATCCCCCATTATAAGACTGCCGTTCATTTTTCCATAGAATTCCAACCCGAACTGGCCTTTAAGTTGACAAAAGGACAATTGCCTTTCGGATGCCATGACTGGGACAACTATCTTCCTTTTTGGAAAGAGAAGTTCAGACAATATGGAATTGAATTATGAAATGGTTTATTTTGCCCCTAATTTTGTCGGATTAATACAGATAAATGAACCACGCGCCGAGCCAACTTCCAAGAGTTCTCATAGACCTTGGGCCAATGCGGTATCCCTATACAGGCATCTCCGTACATTGTCAGAACATCGTCAATTCCCTACATCGGATGGATGTGTCCCGGGGTTTTGACATTACCCTTTTCGCTCCTAGGAACGCCGTTGCGTACTGTCAGAAATATTACCCTGTCTACGAAATCAACAAGTTGTACAAGTTTTTCATTCCAAACAAAAACCGTTACCAGTTGTGGCATACGACAGGGCAAAACAGCAAATATTTCCCCGATTTTTATTCCGGGAAAAGATTGCTGACCATACATGACCTGAATTTCTTGCATGAAAATGTTTCGGATGAAAAACGGATGCAGTTTTTTAGGGAGCTGGGGCGGCGCATCCGCAAGTCGGACAAAATAGTGACGATATCCCATTTTGTAAAATCCGACATCGTCCACAATTACGCAATCGACCCTGCCAAAGTCGAGGTAATCTACAATTGCCTGTCTACGGATATGCCTGCCATAACCATTCCCGACTATGTACCGAAGAACCCTTTCTTTTTTACGGTGGGCTTTGTGGAAGACAAAAAGAACTTTAAAGTCCTTCCTGCCATGCTGCTCCATAATGACTATGAACTGGTCGTTGCAGGACGCATCACCGACCCGGAATACCATCGTTCCCTGATGGCGTATGCTGCCGAGCTGGGCGTAGCCGACAGGGTCCATGTCTTGGGTACCATTCCCGATGGCGCACGCAACTGGTACCTGCAAAACTGTGCCGCGCTGCCGTTCCCGTCCAAGGCGGAAGGTTTTGGCTTGCCCGTCATTGAGGCAATGTTTTTTGGCAAACCAGTGCTGTTGTCCAAGGCAACTTCTCTACCTGAAATAGGCGGGGATGTCGCTTATTATTTTGAAGGCTATGAACCAGACGCGATCGCCAACATGACGACCCACGTTTTGAATGACATAAAAAACAGGCCTGAGCTTGTTGAGGCATCGAAGCAACGTGCGGCAATGTTTAGCTGGGAAAACACCGCGCAACAATATATCCAACTGTACCGACAAATGCTAGGGGTGTGAGGATGTACTTACCTTCCTTCGGTGGGAAATATTCAAATCTTAGCTGGCGGGCGAATACGCCACGCCAGTACCCGTTTTAATGGTTTAGTGTCAGTCAAACAGCAGTCCCTACTTACATCAGCGATGATGCCAGCCTAAAAATTTTACCGACCATTTTTTTGTGGATCGGTCGGTTTTGCCATTGTTCCGGATCGATTCTTTGCGCACTTCTGAGGTCGTTGGCAAAGTCGTCGGCAAGACGGCACGCGACATCCTTATCATATACTTGTACGTTGATTTCGAAGTTGAGGTCAAAGCTGCGGATGTCCATGTTGGCGGTGCCGACGATAGCCAACTCACGGTCGCATACCATTACCTTGCTGTGTACAAACCCTTTTTCATATTGGTACACTTCGATGCCGTAGTCGAGGATTTCGTCAAAAAAAGAAGCACTTGCCATATTGACAACCCTACTGTCCGACCTGTACGGAACGAGTATCTTGATGTGGACACCGCTGAGAGCCGCGATTCGCAGCGTATTGAGCAGGGAACTCGGCGGGATGAAATATGGTGTGGTAATCAGGATTTCGGACTTGGCGGCGGAGATGGCTGCGATGATGGCATACAGGATAGTCGGGTATGTCGAGTCGGGGCCGCAGGAGGCAATCTGTACAATGGTGTCCTGTTCCTTGAAATAAGAGGGAAGCTCGGGGAAAAAATGGTTGTTGGGTTCGATGTGCTGCCCGGAACAGAAATTCCAGTCGGCGAGGAAGATGCTCTGCATGGGATAGGCACCGTAACCTTCTATTTTGAGATGCGTGTCCCGCCAATATTGTTGGGTATCGTCGGTGTTGCAGTAGCGGTCGCTGATGTTGATGCCGCCGGTAAACGCGGTGTAGCCGTCAATGATGATGATTTTGCGGTGGTTACGGTAATTGATCCTGTTGGCGAGCGCGACAAAATAGAGCTTGAGAAAAGGATAGATTTCCACGCCGCCTTTTTGTAGTTCTTTTTTGTACGCTTTCCGGATATCCTTGCTGCCAAAATCATCGAAGATGACACGCACCTGCACGCCTTGCTGAGCTTTTTGCAGTAGTATTTCCATAATTTCATGGAAGATTTTTCCGTCTTCGATGATGTAGTATTCGATATGTATATGGTTGCGTGCCTGGCGCAGGCTGTCGAGGATTGCAGGAAAAGCGTTTTCTCCGTTGTTGAAGATATCCACCTTGTTGTAAGGCGTGAGCGGCGTGTAATTGTCGTTGGACAAGAGTCGGGCGAGCCGGGTCTGGCGGCCGAGGTCTTCTGCTCTTTTTTCCATGATGGCATTGTTGGACATACGCACAAAGGCCTCTACGCGGCGTTCCATGTGCTGGTCGGCGATGAGTTTGCGGTTGTACATTTTGTGTTTGCGCTTGTTGAGTCCCAGCAAGAGGTAGATGACCGTACCCAATACGGGAAGGAAAAGAATCAATATCAGATAGGCGAATGCTTTTCCGCTGTCCTTATAATTATAAACGACATGCAGGGACGATGCAATCATCAGCAATACATAAAGTACCTCGAGGGCGACGATAAGCGACATGGCATAAAGTTAAGGCAAAAGCAAAAGTAAAAAGGCAAAAACAAAAAGTGGGAACACTTAACGTGAAAAGCGCGAAGCCAGTCAAACGTTGAAAAGAGAAAAACCGGGGCTATGCAAGTTCCAGCGTTTCAGGCTGGCAAAATCGGACCTTTTACGGTCAGTGTCGTTGCGTTGTCCAAAGGTCTTATTAAAAGTATTTTGTACAAAAAATAATTGCAGATTTAAATAATAACTTATATTTGTAAGGTTTGTTACTTATTTTTTAGACTTATTTCATCTTTTATTGCTACTGTATGCACCAGTTGTCAACGGCGGACTATATCGTATTTTTAGTCTATTTTGTTATTGTCGCGGGTTATGGGTTTTGGATTTACCGACGCAAAAAATCCGCAAGTTTAAGTTCCAAGGACTATTTCCTTGCCGAGGGTTCACTTACATGGTGGGCCATTGGTTCGTCTTTGATCGCGTCCAATATCTCTGCCGAGCAGTTTATCGGTATGAGCGGTTCGGGTTTTAAGATGGGGTTGGCCATCTCCACGTATGAATGGATGGCAGCAGCGACATTGATAGTGGTAGCTGTTTTTTTCATGCCGGTGTACCTGAAAAACAAGATTTTTACGATGCCGCAGTTTCTAAGCCAGCGTTATGGCGATACAGTGGCAATGATTATGGCCGTGTTCTGGTTGTTGCTGTATGTGGTCGTCAACCTCACGTCCATATTGTACCTGGGAGCGTTGGCGATCAACAGTATTTCGGGGATTAATTTTGGACTTTGTATGGGCGTGTTGGCGGTTTTTGCGGTGTTCATCGCACTCGGCGGTATGAAAGTGATTGGCTACACGGATGTCATCCAGGTCTTCTTTTTGATATTGGGCGGTCTTGCCACGACTTATCTGGCACTCAACCTGATTGGGGATCATTTTCAAGTCAAAGGCATCTTGAAGAGCCTGCATATCCTCGAAGACCAGGCCAATGACCATTTCCACATGATATTCCATCCGGACAATCCCAACTACCTCGACCTGCCGGGTCTGAGCGTGCTGGTCGGCGGTATGTGGATCGTAAACCTCAACTATTGGGGATGTAACCAATATATCACGCAGCGTGCGTTGGGTGCCGACCTCAAGACGGCGAGGAACGGGTTGCTGTTTGCTGGCTTCCTCAAACTGTTGATGCCCGCGATTGTGGTCATTCCTGGTATTGCGGCGTATGTACTGCACAAAAACGGTTATTTCCAAACGGAAATGCTGCAAAACGGTGAACTGAACCCGGACAGGGCATATCCCGTATTGCTCAACCTGTTGCCGGCCGGACTCAAAGGTGTCGCGTTTGCGGCGTTGACGGCTGCCATCGTGGCATCGCTTGCCGGAAAGGCCAACAGTATATCGACTATTTTCACATTGGATATTTACAAAAAACGCATCAATATAGAAGCGGACGAAAAGAAACTCGTCATCGTCGGCAAGACGGTCGTGGTCATTGCCATGGTATTGGCGATCATCATTGCGCCGTTCATGGGCATTGACAAAAAAGGTGGTTTCCAATACATCCAAGAATACACGGGCTTTGTGTCGCCGGGCATATTGGCTATGTTCCTGCTCGGCTTTTTCTGGAAAAAGACGACTTCGCCAGCAGCACTGTTTTCCATTATCGTCGGATTTTTGCTGTCTTGTCTGTTGAAGTTCCTGCCTGGCATGGTGGATTTGAGTTTCCTCGCACCGCTGCATCTGGCTGCACCCAATGCCAACGGCGTTTATGAAATTTCGTTCATGGACAGAATGGGTATCGTGTTTGTAATCTGTTTTGTATCGATGATTATCATCTCCCTGGCCGGAAATAGGAAACGTGCGGAAGAACACGCTTTGCAGGTGGACACGTCCATGTTCAAAGTGTCTCCCGGATATGCCGTTGGAGCGTTGATTACGCTCGGAATACTCGTAGCGTTGTACACGTTGTATTGGTAATCTAAAGGAAAAACAAAAAGCGTAAAGAACGTTTGGAGAAGATAAAAAGCCATTCAAACAACGAAGCCCGATTGATGAAATCGGGCTTCGTTGTTTGAATTGACAATATCATCTGGAGCATTCAGCAAAGTAAAAACCAAAAAGCCTATCTTATTCTACAATTTTTAAACCCATTCAATCTTCTCGCCTTTCCAGCCATCCGTCTTTACCCACAAGCCAACAGATCTTCCTGAAAAGACAAAAGGCGTTGAGTTGACACTCAGCGCCTTTGCAACTTTTAAACCTTTCCTTTGTAGAGCGTACGGGAATCGAACCCGTGATTCCTCCGTGAAAGGGAGGTGTCTTAACCCCTTGACCAACGCTCCATAACCCCTTGATTTGGGGAGTGCAAAAGTACGCCATATTTTCGTTTGAACAAATTTTTGGTTAAAATATTTTTCAAAATCCTCCGACGGGCATGGCCAAAAATAACAAAGGATAAAATTTAATGTCATATTCATTTAATCTCTGTAAATTCGCGGACTATTTTTCAATCAATAACGTTAAAAAATGAGTACAGTAAAAGTAGCTATTAACGGTTTTGGACGTATCGGCCGCCTTGTTTTCCGACAGATATACAACATGGAAGGTATCGAAGTGGTTGCAATCAACGACTTGACAGACCCTAAAACACTTGCGCACCTATTGAAATACGACAGCGCACAAGGTCGTTTTGAAGGCGAGGTTTCCAGCAATGCGGACTCCATCATCGTTAACGGAGATGCCGTGAAAATATACGCACAGAGAGACCCGGCACAGATTCCCTGGGGAGAGCATGACGTGGACGTAGTGATTGAAAGCACTGGCTTCTTCACTTCCGCAGAAAAAGCCGAAGCGCACATCAAAGCCGGCGCCAAAAGAGTCGTCATCTCCGCGCCTGCGACAGGAGACATGAAGACTATCGTCTACAATGTCAACCACTCCATCCTGGACGGTAGCGAGACCATCATCAGTGGTGCTTCCTGCACGACCAACTGCCTTGCACCGATGGCTCAGGCATTGAACGATGCATTTACCATCGAAGTAGGTAGCATGACGACTATCCATGCTTATACCAACGACCAGAATACGCTGGACGGTCCCCACCCCAAAGGCGATCTGCGTCGTGCGCGCGCTGCGGCTGCCAATATCGTCCCCAACTCTACTGGTGCTGCAAAAGCCATCGGACTGGTATTGCCCGAACTGAAAGGCAAACTGGACGGCGGTGCGCAACGTGTACCTGTCATCACAGGTTCTACTACGGAACTGGTCGCTCTTGTCAGCAAAAAAGTAACGGTCGATGAAGTCAACGCTGCCATGAAAGCGGCAAGCAACGAAAGCTTTGGCTACAACGAAGACGAAATCGTAAGTTCCGACATCGTGGGTATGCACTTCGGTTCTTTGTTTGACGCAACGCAGACCAAAGTTATCAGCGCTGGCGACAAACAACTCGTAAAAGTAGTAAGCTGGTACGACAACGAAATGAGCTACGTAAGCCAGTTGGTTCGCACCGTGCATTACTTTGCAGGTCTGATTTCTAAATAAAGTAAAAAGACAGAAAGACGGGAAGTCATCTTCTATAAAAACGGTTGTCCGAAAAATTTCGGACAACCGTTTTTATTTTTAACAATTGTCCAGGTCAGCAGGGGTTGAAAATATTGGGTGTTTCAGCTCCGTAGGTAGGAGCTTCCCTTTGGTAGCATCTTGCAATATGGTTGATAAAGTCCGCCGACTACTTTTTATACAATTGTGAGCTCCACGCCAGCCTCTTCTATTTTCTTGGCGGACTGCGGGGTGATGTTTTTGTCGGTGATAATCTGGTCGATGTCCGACAGGCCGCATATGCGGCCAAAACCCTTTTTCCCAAATTTTGAAGAGTCGGTCAGCACGATGGTTTTCTGGGCGACCTTAATCATTTCGCTGTTGAGCTTGGCTTCCAGCACGTTGGAAGTGGAACAGCCGTATTCTGCCTCGATGCCGTCCACGCCGAGGAAAAGCGTGCTGAACGCAAGTCCCTGCAACATCGACTCGGCATAAGGTCCTACGACGGACGTGGAGGAATGGCGCACGATGCCACCCAGCTGCAATATCTCTATGTTGGGTTTTTCGCAGAGCGCCATGGCGACGTTCATGGCGGAAGTGACAATCATCAGGTTTTTTCTTTCAGCAGTGTTGAGCTGTTTGGCCATCTGCAGCACGGTCGTGCCGGAGGCAATCAAGATGGGATTGTTGTTGTTGACAAGCTGTGCCGCCGCTTGCCCGATCCTGATTTTTTCGTCCAAAAAGATGCTTTCCTTTTCATTGACGTTGACCTCCTTGGGGTAGGGGTCTGATTTGCTGATAAAACCATGTGTACGGAAAAGGAGGCTTTTACTTTCCAATATTTTCAAATCCTTTCGAATGGTTACGAGTGACACTTTAAGCATATCGGCAAGATCCGCAACCTTCACCGATTCCTCTGCCTGCAATAGTTTGAGGATATAGCTGTGTCTCTGTGTCATGGATTCAAAATGCATGTCGCGTAGCTTTGTATTGTATGATGTAAAAATAACCAAAGTTGCACAGAGAAAAAAATGAAATAAATAGTTAAAATAATATTTATTTGTTACTTTTTGTTTCGATTTATTACTTTTGAATAAAATTTGCCTTATGAAACGGGATGCGCTTATAGCACAATTGGAAAAGCAACGGCAATGGGACGTGGTTGTCATCGGTGGAGGTGCCACGGGACTGGGCATTGCCATGGATGCCGCTACGCGTGGTTATGCTACTATACTGGTCGAACAGGCAGATTTCGCCAAAGGCACTTCCAGCAAGGCAACCAAACTGGTCCATGGCGGTGTCCGCTATATGGCACAGGGCGATCTGGGTCTGGTAAAAGAGGCTTGCCATGAACGTGGCCTGTTGCTGAAAAATGCGCCGCACCTGACAAGGAATACATCTTTCGTCATTCCCAACTATACGCTTTGGGACAATATCAAATATACCATCGGACTAAAATTTTATGATTTCCTGGCGGGCAAACTCAGCTTGGGGAAATCCAGATACATCAACAAACACAAGGTCGTAGAAGACCTGCCGACCATACAGCCCAAAGGGCTGAAAGGCGGCGTCGTCTATCAGGATGGCCAATTTGACGACGCGCGGCTGGCGCTTAACGTTGCGCAAACTGCCGTCGAAAACGGTGCCTGTGTCCTAAACTACTTCAAGGTGACGGACGTGCTGAAAGACGGGAAAGGTAAAATCGTCGGCATCAAGGCAAAAGATGTGGAGTCGGGCAAGACGCACGACATCTACGGCAAATCCATTATCAACGCCACAGGCGTCTATGCCGACAATATCCTACAGATGGACCGTCCCAACGCGCCACATTTCGTACGGCCGAGCCAAGGCGTGCACCTCACGCTGGACAGAAGTTTTTTGCCGGTTGACAATGCACTGATGATTCCCAAGACGAGTGACGGACGCGTTTTGTTTGCCGTACCGTGGCACAACAAGATTATCGTGGGCACTACCGACACGTTGCGCGACCATCCCGAATTGGAACCACGCGCCTTGGAACAGGAGGTCGATTTTATATTGGAAACGGCACGCCAATACCTCGTCAAGCAGCCGACACGGAAAGACGTTTTGGCCGTGTTTGCAGGGTTGCGCCCGCTTGCCGCTCCACAGGCCGACGGAAAAAACACGAAGGAAATCTCCAGAAGCCATAAGATCATTGTCTCCGATTCGGGGCTTATCACCATTATTGGCGGTAAATGGACGACATTCCGGAAAATGGCGGAAGATACCATAGACAAGGCCATCGAACTGGGCGAAATCCCTGCACGGAAATGCGTCACCGAAGACCTCCATATCCACGGCTATGATACGCAGGTTGACCATCACAGCGAGCTGCATTTTTATGGCTCCGACCTGAAAGCAATCCAAGAAATGGAAGGCCGGGAACCCGCCTTGGCGGAACGCCTTTTGCCGGAATATGCGTACACGGTTGCTAATGTAGTATTTGCCGTACGCAATGAAATGGCTGTCAAAGTGGAAGACGTGCTGGCCAGAAGGTTTCGTTTACTTTTCCTCGATGCAAGGGCGGCAGTAAAGGCGAGTCCCAAAGTGGCCGACATCATCGCCCGGGAACTGGGGAAATCCCCCAAATGGGTCGATTCGGAAATCACCGAATTTGCCCAACTGGCCAAAGTATATGAGTTGAAGTAAATATCTTTTTTTAGTATTTCTAGAGACTGTTTGAGTTAAGTTTTTCTGTACCGTTTTATATGCTTCCAATACATAAAAACGTGTATTCCTTCTCCGCACAGTCCCCGCCGCGGCGGGAGACTGTGCGGAGAAGGAAATAAATAACTCAAACAGCTTCTTAATCTGAGATGGTTTTTAATCATTTTCATCATTGATTATCAATATATTAGAATCTTAGAAATAGTTGAAGACTATCTTAAATTGACAATACCTTTTTTTTAACCTTTTTAACGATTGCATTATGGCACCTACATCCAAATTTATCCTAGCATTAGACCAAGGGACCACGAGCTCCCGTGCTATCATCTACAACCATTCCGGGGAAATAGTCGCCTCCGCCCAGACAGATTTTGAACAGATCTTCCCCAAGGCTGGATGGGTAGAACACGACCCCAACGAAATCTGGTACACGCAGTCCGCCGTGGCGGCTGAAGTCATTGCAAAGTCCGACCTGACCGGTCTGGACATAGCGGCGATAGGCATTACCAACCAAAGAGAGACCACCATCGTCTGGGACCGCCAGACGGGACACCCCGTCTACAACGCCATCGTGTGGCAGGACAGGAGAACCTCGCGTTACTGTGATGAGCTGAAAGCACAAGGCCATACAGAGAAAATACGGGAAAAGACGGGCTTGGTCATCGACGCCTATTTCTGTGCGACAAAGCTCAAGTGGATTCTGGACAATGTGGAGGGCGTAAGAGAGCGGGCAGAGAAAGGTGAACTGTGCTTCGGGACGGTCGATAGCTGGCTGGTCTGGAAATTTACAAGAGGGAAAATGCATATAACCGATGTCTCCAATGCCTCTAGAACCATGTTGTTCAACATACACACCATGGACTGGGATACGGATCTGTTGGAACTTTTCAACGTCCCTGCATCCATGTTGCCGGAGGTTAAGGAAAGCAGCGAAGTATATGGCGAAACTGCGACCACCTTGTTTTCCACCAAGATTCCCATCGCGGGCATTGCCGGCGACCAACAGGCCGCCTTGTTTGGACAGATGTGCGTGGACAAAGGAATGGCCAAGAACACCTATGGCACGGGGTGCTTCCTACTGCTCAACATTGGGGACAAGCCCATCCTGTCCAAAAACAATCTATTGACCACCGTTGCCTGGAAAATCAACGGTAAGACTACCTATGCACTGGAAGGTTCGGTCTTTGTGGGCGGTGCTGCCATCCAATGGTTAAGGGACGGCCTTCAAATCATCCAAAAAGCATCCGACAGCGAAAATCTAGCCTCTTCGATAAAGGACACCGACGGCGTTGTATTTGTCCCTGCGCTGACGGGGCTAGGCGCACCGTACTGGGACCAGTATGCACGCGGAGCTATTTTTGGCATTACAAGGGGGACGACCAAGGCGCATATCGCAAAAGCAGCTTTGCAAGGAATTGCTTTTCAGGTTTATGACCTCATCAAAAGTATGGAATCAGACACAGGAGAGACCTCCTCCGAGCTGCGCGTGGACGGAGGTGCCGTTGCTAACAATATATTGATGCAGTTCCAGTCGGACTTGATGGGTAGTTCGGTTATCCGCCCCAAGATATTGGAGACAACCTCGTTAGGCGCAGCCTATCTGGCGGGTCTGGCTATTGGCTATTGGGACAATGTGGAAGAGACCAAAAAGCAATGGTCTATCGATACCGTATTCACGCCGAAAATGGATACCCAGACCAAAGAGCAATTGACCCATTATTGGCATAAAGCCGTAAAACGCGCCCAAGGATGGGTGGAAGAGTAGCCAATTTGGTAA
Organism: Chitinophagaceae bacterium; assembly: GCA_047606825.1. Lineage (GTDB taxonomy): Bacteria > Bacteroidota > Bacteroidia > Chitinophagales > Chitinophagaceae > Rhizosphaericola. Next base: position 121,180 of record JASGDY010000092.1, on the reverse strand, counting down.
TTTGAAAATTACATCTTTTCGCAAGAGGCAATGCCTTTGGTAGAAATTGAACTTCTTCTTCGCACAATCTCTCCCGCCGCGTCGGGAACGTTGCGGGAAGGAACACATTAATCTGTCCCTTGCAAAGTATAATAAGAGCCATTATGTTTTTTGCGTTAGGCGTTGGGCATTCAACGTTGAGCATTTTTCACTTTTAACTTCTTTTCCTATGAATCCTTTTGCTGCCGAATTAATAGGCACAGCCGTCTTGATATTGTTGGGCGGTGGTGTATGTGCCAATGTTTCTCTGAAAAAAACCTTGGGCAATGGCTCAGGATGGATTGTCATTACGACTGGCTGGGCACTGGCTGTTTTTGCAGCTGTCGTCATTGCTGGACCATACAGTGGTGCTCATCTTAGTCCTGCCGTGAGTATCGGACTTGCGGCTGCCGGCAAATTTCCGTGGAGCAAAGTGCCGTTGTTTATATTGGCGCAGTTTCTCGGAGCTTTTTTGGGTGCGTTTCTGGTTTGGTTGATGCACAAGGAACATTTTGATGCGACCGCCGACGACCCAGGTGCGCAATTGGGCGTTTTCTGTACAGGGCCTGCAATCAAGAATGCACCGCTCAATGTCATTAGTGAGATATTGGGGACGTTTGTGTTGATTTATTGTGTTTTACATTTTGCTGACCCTAAACTGAAAGATACGCAGGAAACGACCATCGGCATGGGTTCTATTGGTGCTTTGCCCGTTTCGTTTATTGTTTGGTCAATTGGCTTGTCGCTGGGCGGTACGACGGGATATGCCATCAATCCTGCTAGGGACTTGGGGCCGCGCATCATGCACGCCGTCTTGCCCATCAAGGGAAAAGGCAGCAGCAACTGGGGTTATGCCTGGGTGCCTGTCGTCGGCCCGATATTGGGCGCGTTGTTGGCAGCATACATCTACCATCAATTCCATTAGTGCTGACGACTAGATTCCATTTTATTTTCCTTTTAAAAAATATAGTAATGAGAAAAAAGCGGACAATTCTTAGGATAAGCATACTCCTGTCATTTGCCTTGTTCATCTGCATAGGTAAGCCCAATGCGCAGAGCGTCCCAAAAGATGCTGCCACGGAAGATAGCACACCGTCTTTTGCGGAAGCGATATCGCCGTTCTACCTACATACACAGATAAAGTCCATGCACCTGTGGCGTGGCCTTGCGGTCACCAATTCATGGATGGTCGGCCTAGACGGCGGCGTTGGCACCAGGGACGGCAAGCTGAAAGCTGGTGTATGGGGCGGTTACAGCTCCAACGGTGTGTACCGTGAATTTGACTATTATGCCACCTATTCGCCGGTCAAGAATCTCACTTTTGCCCTGTGGGACATCTACAATTATTCCACGGATGCAACCTGGAACAACAATTCTTTTTTCAATTACAACGCCGATACGACAGGACATTTTCTGGACTTGTCCGCTAGCTGGACAGTTTCGGACAAGTTGCCGTTGAACCTGTATTGGGCCACGGTAATAGAAGGCCGCGACCGTACCGTGAAGAACGACGGGAACCGCTATTCAACCTATGTACAGGCAAGCTATCCTGTTGTCCAGAACAAGGCCGTGGATTTGAGCCTTTTGGTTGGTTACTCTTTTGCGTTGAAACCGGACAAAGATTCCAAGTCCCAGTTTTATGGCTCGAAGGATGGGTTTAACAATATTGGATTTGTATTGAGTCGTAACCTGCATATCGGCCGATACGTGCTGCCGGTAAGCGCTACTCCGTCTTGGAATGTAATCGGCAAACAGGGAAACATACAGTTGGCCTTCAATGTATTTTAACCGCTTACAGAACGGTATTAGGAAAAATCCTTACACTATACAAAGCCAAGTCCCATGAAAAAGCATCCGATGATTCGGATGCTTTTTCATGGGACTTGGAGAATGAAATCCATTTTTCTGACAAAAACAATAATCTTTTGTTGGAATGTAACAGAAAAACGCATTGACCTATTTCCTTTCCGCCGCGCTCTTGTCCCTAATCGCCTTGAATTCCGAACCTTCTTTCCAACCGGGGAAATCGTGGCCGTAAGCAAGCCTTTTGCCAATGAGGAACAGTAGTTTCAAATCTTCGACGGCACCGCTCATATCCCAGTCAGGCTGGTATTCATCGGACGGTTGGTGGTAATGGTTGTCGTTAAATTCTTCTTCCTTTTTCTTACCGTATTCTTTCCCTTTTCCCTCCACGTCAATACCGAATCCCTGCGCCAAAGCAGGAACGCCCACTTTTGCAAAACTGAAATGGTCGGAACGGAAATAATGCCCCGCCTCGGGTGTCGGGTCATACGCGATGTAACGACCACGTTTTCGGGCTTCCTCCGTCAGCAAGTCTTCCATGTCGGACTGTCCTCTGCCGACGATGGTAATATCCTTGGTCTTGCCATAATTGTTAAGCTCGTCCACGTTGAGGTTGGCGACAGTTTTGGCGACAGGGTAGATGGGATTCTGCGCGTAGTAAGCCGAACCCAACAGCCCCTGTTCCTCGCCCGTGACGGAGAGAAACAGAATCGTCCTTTCGGGCGGTGTTTTCTGGTCTTTCCATGCCTGGGCAAATTCCAGCAGCCCTGCCGCGCCGCTTGCATTGTCCAGCGCGCCGTTGTAGATGGAATCACCGTTTTTGTCGGGCGTGCCGATGCCGAGGTGGTCCCAGTGCGCGGTGAAGATGATGTATTCGTTGGGATATTTGGTACCAGTGATTTTACCGATGACGTTGTGCGACTGGTTGCGTGTGATTTTGGTATGGATGTGCGTGGAAAGCGTTTCGTTCAGTGCGACACCTTTGAAACCGCGGATGTCCGCTTTGGCCAATAGACTCGTGTCCTGCCCACCCGCAACGAGCAGTTTCTTCGCCCCCTCGGTTGTAATCCAACCTTGCACGTCCAACAGTTTTTGTCCTTTGTTGTCTAAACGCAGGGCGGAATTATTCCAGCCATTGGCTGCCACGCTGAACGGATAACTCGCCGCTTTGGTGCTGTGGATGACAAGGCAACCTTTGGCACCTTGCCGTATCGCTTCTTCAAACTTATAAGTCCAGCGGCCGTAATAGGTCATTTCCTTTCCCTTGAACAAAGTCGTGTCGCCGTTGTTGAAACCCGGGTCATTGACCAATACCATCACGATTTTACCTTTGACGTCTAGTCCGGCATAGTCGTTCCAGTTGTATTCCGGTGCAACGACACCGTAACCAGCAAACACGACCGGTGTATTGTCGAGACTCACGACCGAATCGGTCTGCGGCGTGGAGATCGAATATTCCTCGCGACCTTTCAATACAAAGTCTCCTTTGGCGGACTTGACCTGCATCGTCGAATCGGGATGTGAAAAAATATCAATCATCGGGACATCCTGCAAATAACTCGTGCCGTTACCGGGCTCCAGTCCGATACGCTTGAACTGCGCCTGCAAAAAATCAATGGTTTTAGTCTCGCCTTCGGTAAAGGGTTTACGTCCCTGGAAATCATCCGACGACAAGGTCTTTATATAGGAAACCAGCGTGTCCGCATTGAATGCTTCTAATCCGGGTTCACCCTCTGTATTGGTTTTAGGTTGGTTTTGGCAGCTTGCCAATAGAGCTGTTGCCAGCAAACAGTACGATAGTTTTTTTATCATGGTTTTTGTTTTTTAGAAATGAATTTTTATAAAAATAAAGAAAATCGCCTTTGTAAAACGTAAAGTTAGGCGATTAGTTAGGGCAAACGCATCTAAATTTTCCTATTGTGAAAAAACATTATGAATGCTCTGAACCATTCGGCTACGGTTTCGGGAACGTTTCTTGCTGGCTGTTGAAACTATTTAGGCACCCAACTGCTCCCCAAAAAAACCGCCCCCCTGCGCCTCACTTTCGCTGTCGGACGGCGAGCTCTTGTAGCTCAAACCTGCGTTTATATTTTCAAGAGAGAATGCTATAGACTTTCTCAATACACCAATGAGCCCGTCCGTAAACAGCGAAAAGGAGGGTTGGCACGGGAGGTGTTTCCGGCGTGGCTTGAAACAGCTACAAAGTTACAACAGCCGCCGGAAATGTTCCGAAGGGTCAACCCGACTGGCGCGTAGCGTTCGCCTTTTGCGGACTTGACTTTTTTGCCACTTTTTTTGTCAAGAAAAAACGTGGGACATTTTATGCAGCGATAATTGAGATGCGTTTGCCCAGGGCGATTAGTTGAAAAGGGACGTGCAGACGTGTTCCTATTTTAAGACCATTATTCTGATTTTAAGCAGTGTCTATATTTTTTTAGTCTTTTGTGTCAAAATCCGACAGCCGCGCGTGGAATGTCCCGATTTCCCGGCCTTTCAGCACCACGCTCCAGTTGCCGTCGTACTGCATATCGACGGGCACCAATACGCCGTGGACATTGGCGAGACGAACGTTCATCTTCACGTCAAAACCGTACAATCCAGCGTGGTAGCTCATCGCGTAAGTACGTCCCAATACGTCCATTGTCTGGACATCGAACCAGGTCGTCATGTTGTCGATGACGGTGCCGCCAGCGTCCGGTTTGGGTGTAATGGCAAAACGGTAAGTGCTGTGTCCAAAAAAATTGACCGTGTCGAGGCGGTAATTGTATTTTTCGCGGGCAGCGTCGTCGTAGAGGTCCAGTTTGTTGCCGATGAACGGAATGCCGGGAATCTTGCGCCCGGGATTGAAAAACAGCATCTTCAACTGTTCCTTGTGCTTCTCGATGCCCGATTTTCCCGAAAGGTCAAATTGTTTGTCGCCGACGATATTGGTTTCGCCACAGACCTTGCCATCCGTGAGGAACAGACTGCCAAACATCTGTGCGGTCATGTAGTTGAACTTCCCTTTTTTGTCGAACATATCGCCCGTTGTCTGTTGGGAGAGCACGTCCATCGAGCGGCAACCATCGGCGTGTACCTGTTTGATTTTGCTTTGGTAAGTTGCTTTTGTCTCGCCTTTTTTGTCCCGCATCGTGATGTTGTTATCCGCTACGTAACCCACGACGTGCAAGGTTTTGAAAGCTTTGTAGAAAGTGGAGTCCTGCTTGATACGCCGTAGAAGCACACGGGTGTTGAGTCCGCTACGCACGATGACGGACGGCAATGTCAACGAATCTTTTTCCACCAATATCGTCGTGTCGGTCTGCGCTTTTACATGGCTGACAAACAAATAAGTAAAAACAAAAAGAGCAAAGCCCCGAAAGGTTTTGCCCATATATAAAAAAGGATGACAAAAACAATTTTTTTGCATGTTGGGCGATGAAATTTCTGCCCGAAAAGTAAACAAAAAACCCCGATATGAGTCTTAATTATTTGGCAAATTTCATTCGATAGTCCACGTTGACATTTCCTTTGACGATATTGTCGAACTTGCGTGCGAGCAGCTTGCGTTTTAACGGTTTGAGGTAGTCGATGAACAGCTTACCATCGATATGGTCGTACTCGTGCTGGATGATGCGCGCCGTGATACCGTGGAAAGTGTCGGTGTGCGGTTGGAAATTTTCGTCCACGTATTCAATGGCCACTTCTTCTGGACGGAGGATGTCTTCGCGGATGCCGGGAATACTCAGGCAGCCCTCCTGGTAAGGCCATTCTTCGCCTTTTTTGTCCACGATGTGTGCATTGATGAACACTTTTTTGAATCCTGGCTTATCGGGAAATTCCCGGTCTCCCGGTTCGGAATGTTCAAATATCTGTGCACTGTCCACGACAAACACGCGGATGTTGCGGTCAATCTGTGGTGCCGCCAATCCCACGCCGTTGCTGGCATACAGCGTTTCCCACATATCGGCAATCAGCTTGTCCAGGTTGGGATAATCCTTGTTGATGTCCATACATTTTTCGCGTAAAATATTATTACCATAACCTACGATCGGTAAAAGCATAGCTACTCCTCTTTAATTTTTGGTAGGCAAAGGTACGCAATAGTTTTGGGATGGAGTGGTGGAGGTTGGTGATAACACCAACAGCCATACTGAAACGCTAAAGCTAACGGCATTGGTTGGTTTATGATAATCGCCATTGAACCACCTAATCCTCCGCAAGCGAACCACAGATCTGGAACGTACAACCTTCGAGGCTGTCGTTGACCTGCAACTGGCAGCTTAGGCGGCTGTTGGATTCCGAATCGGGGATGAGGTCCAGCATGTCGAGTTCGGCGTCGCTCTGCTCTGATAGGTTTTCGCCGCCAGCCAATACTTTGACATGGCAGGTGCCGCAGAGTGCCATGCCACCGCAGGTTGCCAGGATTTCGTATTCGAACGCTTTCAACGTCTCCATCAGGTTGAGACCCATGTCATCCGGTGCTTCCAGTTCCTGTTGGGAACCGTCGCGGTCTTCTACTATAAATTTTACCATGGTGCAAAATAAAGGCTTTCAAATGATTTTTGGAAAAGTAAGGGAAGTCGCGTCCATCAAAAAGCCCATCCAATCGGACAGGCTTTTTGCTATATAACCATTTTTTCTAGAAACTAAATGTCGTGTATGGCGTAAAAAGAAAAAGGAACTTTTTGTTTTTGCCTTTTTACTTTTGGCTTAAAATCCATGCACGCCGTTCACCGTCGTGTATTTGAAACTCAGGTGAGCATCGGGATAAGCATATTTGAATGCGCCGTGCGCCATCAGGGCGGCCTCGTGGAAACCGCAAAGGATAAGTTTCAGCTTGCCGGGATAGGTATTGATGTCGCCAATGGCAAAAATGCCGGGAACGTTCGTAGCGTATTCGTCCCTGTCCACTTCGATAGCACCTTTGTCGATGTTGAGTCCCCAGTTGGCAATAGGACCCAATTTAGGACTAAGACCAAACAAGGGAATCAAGTGGTCGGCTTCTATAGGCCTGGTAACTTTCGCTGCGTCTTCGATGTGCACTTCTTTCAGTATGCCGTTGCCGCTCACTTTAACCACATTCGATTTCAGCAAGAGGTTGATACGGCCTTCCTGTGCCAGTTTGGCAACCTTGTCGGCGGACGCAGGCGCACCTCGGAAAGAATCGCCCCTGTGTACCAATGTCACTTCTTTGGCAACATCAGCCAAGTATATCGTCCAGTCGAGGGCAGAGTCGCCACCTCCGGCCAATACGATTTTCTTGTCTCGGAAGTGTTCAGGATCCTTGACCATGTAGGCAATACCCTTTCCGTTCTCAAATATTTCAAGACCTTCAACGACCGGTTTGCGCGGTTCGAAGCAACCCAGACCGCCGGCGATACAGATGGCCTTGCAGTGCACTTCCGTATTTTCGTTGGTCTTGACAATGAAGGTGTTGTCTTCCTGTTTCTGGATTTCGTCCACACGTTCGCCGAGCGTATAAGTCGGTTTGAACGGTTCTATCTGACCCAAAAGGTTGTCAATCAGTTCCTGTGCTTTCACGGACGGATAGCCCGGGATATCGTATATGGGTTTATGGGGATATATTTCGGAAAGCTGCCCACCGACTTGTGGCAGCGCATCGATAAGATGGCAGCGCATCTTCAACAATCCGGCCTCAAAAACCGCAAAAAGTCCCACCGGACCAGCCCCTACGATGCAAAGATCAGTTGTAATCATTGTTGATACTGGTAAATATTGATTTTCAAATTTTGTGCAAAACTAAATTATTTGTGCGCAACGGCATTTACGAAATGCGGAATTTTACCCAGCCGCGACAAAAGTGTGTACAAAGATAGGAAAGAACAACCGAATGTCTACTATTTATATAGAATAATTGCAGTCTTGTGACACAAGGCGTACATCGCAATCATTTTGTAATTTTGCCCTATGGACAACAGAGCGGACATCAGATGGCACCAGCGTTTGGTTAATTACACAAAAGCCTTGGCAAAACTGGCCAAGAACCTTTCTTATATCCAAACCACGTATGGCCTGCCCCGTAATCCTCTGCCGGACATAGACGACATATACAAACAAGGACTGATCCAAAGTTTTGAATTTACCCATGAGCTGGCATGGAAAGTCATGCAAGACTTTGCCAAAGAGCAAGGCTTTAACGAGATACGAGGCAGTAAGGACGCGACAAGATACGGTGCGCAGGTAGGGCTGGTAGACAATGGGCATACGTGGATGGACATGATACTAAGTCGCAACGAAACCTCACATACGTACAATGAAGAAACGGCCAATGATATTTTCGAGGAAATATTAACAACCTATTATCCGCTTTTGCGCGATTTTGAAACGAAAATGAACAATATAAAAAATGGCGAACAAGGAACTGTATCGTGATAGTACATCAACCGGATTGTCCCAAATGGACATCCAAAAAATTCAAGCCACTTTCGCCCAATTTCCCACGGTTGAGCAAGCATGGCTATACGGTTCGCGCGTCAAAGGCAGTTTTCGTCCGTATTCTGACATTGACCTTTCACTTACTGGAAATGGATTGGACAAAAAAACGCTACATCGCATTGAATCGGCATTGGACGATCTACTCTTACCCTATTTTTTTGATGTCAATATTTTCCAGAAAATCGACAACGAACAATTAAAAGTACATATAGACAACAGCGGAATATTGTTGTACGACCAGCGATTGCCTCGATAAAGCTACACATTATTTGCGTACTGCGCCATTGTGCCTTAGCGTGAAAATCTCTCTTCTATCTTTGACCGACTGACATTTTAACCTATTTTTTCTAAATGGCAGATTATTTGTCCTAAGCAAAAAACAATCCATTAAAATACACGAACCATGTCAAGTAATACGCATAACGAACAAGAAGAATTGAACAAAAAAGCGGAAGAAAATGCGCAGGAAGATGTAAGGGCGGAAGACCAGGCGGAACACAACGAAGCATTTGTCCCGGAAGAATCCCTGGAACACAACGAAACGGGCGAAATCGAAAAGCTCAACGCTGCCCTCGCCGAACAAAAAGACAAATACATACGTCTTTTGGCGGAGTTTGACAACTATAAAAGGCGTACCGCAAAAGAAAACATGGAAATCCGGCAAACCGCGGGCAAAGACATCGTGACTTCCTTGTTGGAAGTGCTGGACGACGTAGACCGTGCAGAAACGCAACTGGAGAAAACGGACGACATCAACCAGATAAAAGAAGGTATTGATTTGATTTTCAGCAAGTTAAGAAAATCATTGGCATCCAAAGGACTAAAAGAGATGGAAAGCATCCATACGGAATTTGACCCTGAAAAACATGAAGCCATCACGCAGATACCGGCACCCACCGAAGACCTGCAAGGCAAGGTGCTCGACCAGGTCAAGAAAGGTTATTACCTCAACGACAAACTGATCCGCCACGCGCAGGTAGTGGTCGGGCAATAAGTTTTTTTGGAAAAACAACAGACAACAATGACAGCCCCTTACAGCATTTCCATGTTGGAGGGGCTGCATAGTTCAATAAAATTATAAACAAATCATTGTTTTAAAGCGGTCATTAAGTATGAAAAGAGATTATTACGAGGTGTTGGAGGTGACAAAATCGGCTTCCGTCGACGAAATCAAGAAAGCCTACCGCAAAACTGCCATGAAATACCATCCGGACAGAAATCCTGGTGACAAAGTGGCGGAAGATAAATTCAAGGAGGCTGCGGAAGCTTACGAAGTATTGAGCGACCCGGACAAGAAAGCGAAATACGACCGATACGGCCATGCCGCATTTGGCCCGGGCTCTGGTGGCTTTGGCGGTGGCGGTATGGACATGAACGATATCTTCAGCCATTTCGGGGATATTTTTGGTGGTGGCGACGATATGTTTGGAAGTTTCTTTGGTGGTGGACGTGCGCAAAGCGGTGGTCACGGTACGCGCGGCAGCAACCTGCGTGTCAAGATTAAGCTCAACTACGAAGAAATGGCGAAAGGTGTTACCAAAAACATCAAAGTCAAGAAATACGTGCCTTGCTCAACTTGCGGCGGCTCAGGCGCAAAGGACAAAAACAGTTTCCACACGTGCTCGACCTGCGGCGGTTCGGGCCAGGTACGCAAAGTAACCAATACGTTCCTCGGTCAGATGCAGACCGTCACGACATGTCCGACCTGTAACGGCGAGGGCTCCGTCATCACCGCCAAATGTACGTCCTGCAAGGGCGAAGGACGCGTCTATGGCGAAGAAACAGTCAGTATCGAAATACCGGCGGGCGTACAAGGTGGAATGCAACTCAGTATGCGCGGCAAAGGCAACGCGGGCGAGCATGGCGGCGGTGCGGGCGACCTTATCATATTGATTGAGGAAGAAGCACATCCCGACCTGCACAGGGACGGACTCAACGTCGGCTACGACCTGCATATATCTTTTATCGACGCGGTATTTGGCATACAGGTAGAAGTTCCGACCATCGACGGAAAAGCCAAAATAAAAATCCCGCCGGGAACGCAGAGTGGCAAGATTTTCCGCCTCAAAGGCAAAGGCTTCCCCGAAGTAAACGGCTACGGCCGTGGAGACGAACTTATCAACGTGAGTGTGTGGACACCAACCACGCTTTCGCATGAGGAACAGGAAATCCTGGAAAAACTACGCGATAGCGAGAATTTCCAACCCAAAGCGGAAAAAACAGAGAAGAGTTTTTTTGATAAGATAAAGGATATTTTTAATTAGACCTCTGTAGTGATTCGTATCCGCACAAACCACAATATGGAATGTCCGGCCAGGTCAATGAACCAGCTTTCAAATCCGCTTTCACTAAGGAACAGCGAGTTTCTCACACTTCCGGTTCGTTCATGAGCAACCGTGCCATCTTGAGGTAGCCGATATACAGTTTGTCCTCCTTCTTTTCCACGGCAGGTCTTAACAGGATGCTATATAGGGATTCCATGCCTTCGGGAAGCACTTCCTCAATTTCATAGATGTCATCCACGTCCACCCCGTACTTGTCGTCGATATGCGAAGTCGCGCCCTCAAAACTATAATGTTTGAAAAATGCGGTTTGTCTGGCGAACTGTATGGCTTTGGATTTTTCTTTCGCGGCGACCAGCATTTTATAGTGGTATTCCTCAAAGTCGCCGGGCTTGTAGCCACCGAGGTTGAGGAAGAAAAGCTGCACCCCTTTTGGCTGCGCCGCGTGGGGAACGATATGAACGTCATAGCCATCGACCTGTGTCACTTCACGCCATGCGTCGATATGCATTTTGTTTTTCATCTCGGGCCAGAACCTATAAAAATCCTCCACCAAATCCGACAGTTTTTCGGCAATGCCAAAAAACATGTCGTGCTGTTCCGTGTGGCGGCCCTGTGGTTTACCGCCCAGCAATACCATGAATAATTTTTGCATGAAGTAAACGTTTTAAATGTCCAGTTTTCTTTCTCGTTGCATGAACTTGACCTAATCCCGATACAAGGAGTGGGTCTAAAATTATATCATATTTCAATACCGGTCAAGACTGTAAAAAACGGTGCATAGGAAAATATTTTTTGCAACAATGTTTCAAACGCATATTTTTGTAACATTGTTTCAAAAACAGAACACACATGCACAAAATCTCATCTTTTCTTGTCGTGCTACTGCTATTGGCAAAACTGTCATTTGCGCAGGAGCAAAAATTTGTTTTTTCGGGTAATGTCAAGGCCTCCGACACGCAGAAGCCGTTGTCCTTTGCGACGCTTTCCTTTGAAGGTACGGGCAATACCGTGTCCACGGATTCCCTAGGGCATTTTTCCGTGCCATTAAAACAGGGTAATTACGTCGTGCAGGTTTCCTTTATGGGCTATGCGACCAAGGTGGCCAATATTACATTGAAAAGCGATGCGCAGACAGACTTCGAACTTTCACCATCGGTATTGGAACAAAACGCCGTAGTCGTCACGGGCGTAGCCTCCGCCATTTCCACTAAACGAAATCCGCAGCCGGCGGTCATCGTGACACAGCAGGATTTGCAGGCAACATCGTCGACCAACCTCATGGATGCCTTGTCCAGAAAGGTTCCCGGCTTTTCGGTATTGACGACCGGACCAGCCATCGGCAAACCTTTCATCCGCGGTCTTGGTTACAACCGTGTGCTGACCATCAACGACGGGGTACGGCAGGAAGGACAGCAATGGGGTGACGAACACGGTATCGAAATTGACGATTACAGTGCGCAGAAAGTCGAAGTGCTGAAAGGTCCGGCTTCGCTGATGTACGGCAGTGATGCACTGGCTGGCGTGATCAACATAACGTCCCAAACCCCCGCGCCAGAGGGAACGTTCAAAGGCAATATCTCCAGCGAATACCAAACCAATTCGTTGCTGCGCGGTTTCCACGGCGACATCGGCGGTACAAAAAACGGGTTTAGCTTCAATGCTTATGGCTCGTACAAAGGTGCGGAGGACTACCGGAACAAATACGACGGCCGTGTCTTCAACTCCAAATTTTACAATAAAAATTTCGGTGGTATGCTCGGCTATGGCGGCAACTGGGGAAGTTCGCGCCTGTTGGTCAGCCGTTTTGACCAGCATATCGGCATGGTCGAAGGCGTGAGGGACGAGACGACGGGGCAGTTTGTCAAAGACCTCGCGGACGGAGAAGAAGCGATTGCGACGAGTTCAGACTTCAGCAAAATCAAGCCTTTGGTGCCTTTCCAGCATATCCGCCACACTAAGATTACTTCGGACAATACGTTCAACATCGGACAAGGTCAATTGGATGCCATCATCGGTTGGCAGCGCAACCAGCGCCAGGAATTTGGCAACGCCGCAGCACCGGACGACCCTGACGCCTATTTTGATTTGAAGACATGGACCTACAACCTTAAATACCATGTGCAGGCACTCGGCAACTGGAAAACTGTTTTTGGTGTCAACGGAATGCAGCAAAACAACACCAACAGAGCCGACGAAGTGTTGATTCCGGACTATGATTTGTTTGATGTTGGCGGATTTGGCATTACACAGTATGTCAAGGACAGGTTCACGTTTTCCGGCGGTCTGCGCGTGGACAACCGCCATGTGAAAGGCAAGTCGATGATGGATCCCGACGATACCGACGAAGAAAAGTTTGCGGCATTCTCCAAAAACTTTTCCAATGTATCGGGAAGTGCGGGCATGAGCTACGAGGTTTCCAACGCGACGACGCTGAAACTCAATGTTTCGCGTGGCTTCCGTGCGCCAAACATGGCAGAACTGGCAAGCAACGGCGCACACGAAGGGACATTGCGCTATGAAATCGGCAACAACAATCTGAAATCTGAAAAAAGCCTACAAGTCGATGGCGGTGTGGAAATCAATACCACACATGTTTCGGTCAACGCATCGTTGTTTTACAACCATATCAACGATTTCATTTTTTACCAACGCGTGCTGAACAGTGCGGGCGGCGACTCGACCATGCTGGACGAGGACGGCAATACAATCAACGTCTACAAATTTAACCAGCACGACGCCAACCTGTATGGCGGCGAGTTCAACATAGACATACACCCGCATCCATTGGACTGGTTGCATTTTGAAAATACGATTTCCTATACACGCGCTAAATTTTCTTCCGAAATCGGCAACAGTTCCAATATCCCCGACATTCCGGCGGCACGTTATGTGGCGGAACTTAGAGGCAATTTCCTGCCGCAGGGCAAGACGTTCCGCAATTTTTACGTGAGTGCGGTAAGCGACTATACCTTTAAGCAAAAAGACGCGTTTACCGGTTTCAATACTGAAACACCGACACCGGGCTATTGGCTGGTCAACGCTTCCGTCGGTACAGTCCTCGTCAACAAAAACGGGAAAACCATCTGCAACATTGCCATCAGCGGCGACAACCTGGGCGATGTGGCTTACCAAAGCCACCTGAGCCGCCTGAAATACCTGGACGTCAACAACGCGACAGGCAGGACGGGCGTGTTTGCCATGGGCAGGAACTTTACGTTCAAAGTCAATTTCCCGTTGTACTGGAATTGGAAGTGATAAAGTAAAAAAGCAAAAGTAAAAATCCGGTGGCTGATATAGCCACGGGATTTTTTTATGAAAGGTATAAAAGAAAATAGCAATAAGACACGCAGATTATTTTCATTTTTTGTGTCTTCGCTTCCTTACATCTTTTGCGTGAAACAATACTGCGGATTTTTGACTTTCAACTTTTGCCTTAGCGCTATTCGTACCGCAAGGCTTCGATGGGATCCAGCCTTGATGCTTTCAGTGCCGGATAATACCCAAAGAATAAACTTGTGCTGTTCGGGATTTGCAATCCCGAACGCTTATCCGTGCATTTGCAATGCACTGCTATTTGCGGATTACAAATCCTGAAGAGCGGAATTTTCCGCTCTCGCAAATATAGCGCAGCGTAACTTATGAGGGTAGATAGTGCAACTTTGCCATAAACAGACCAAAATAAGCCCAGTTTGTAACTGGGCTTATTTATTACCACAAGAACGCCGCGCTCATCTTACGGGAGCGGAGTTTTTTTGCCTTACTTTATTACTACAAAATGCAAAACACTGCATATAACGGTACGGACTTAATGCCATTTTCAAAGCCAAAGTTTTTCTGTGAAATACGCACAGCATAAGGGCAGTTGTACTGTTTTGCAAACTGTGTCAAACTCCTACTACGTGTATTCGTTCCTCGTTTTACTTCAACCGGAATCGCATTTGAGCCTATCTGCAATACAAAATCAACTTCGGCTTGGTTGTCGTTTTTCCAATAATAAAGCGGTATCTTATTCGCCGTAAACGCTTGTGCCACATAATTTTCGGTAACAGCTCCCATAAAAGTATTGTGTTCGTTATCTTCTTCCACCAGCATCTGTACTGGTAAGCGGCTTTTAAGCGTAAGCAAGCCCACGTCGCTCATGTACAACTTAAAATCGGGGAAATAAGCATAAACGGAAATCGGTACGTTGCCTTCGGTAATTTTTTGGCATTTAAGCACCGTTCCCGCAAAGTTGAGCCATTCGATACTTTCCCCAAAAAGCGTAGCCGTTGCTCCTTTTTGTACAATTTTGTATTGAAATTTTCGGTTTTCTTTGGCCAACTGAGCCGGAATAGCGTTATAACACGCCCGTATTTTTACACTTGTGGCATTGTCGGCATATTTAGCCATATCTGCGATGTATTCGTTAAAAATATTGTTGTGTATGAGTTGTGCGCTTAGATAACTGTCAGTTGCGACAAAGGACTTGACTGCGGCGGGCATACCGCCCACTACAAGGTATTTTTTATACCGGTCGAGAGCTACTTTGTGCAAAGCATCGGACATTGGTTCGTTGTTTTCAAAATGTTTTTTTATTTCATCCGACAATGGTTGGAGCCCCAACGCCCATAAAAACTCTTCGAAATCGAGCGGGAAAAGTTGCAATTCATCCACCTTTCCTACAGGAAACGAATACTTCTCCCGATTAACCGCCACACCCAAAAGTGAACCAGCAGCTACTATGTAGAGTTCGGGCATTTGTTCGTTAAAGTATTTAAGAGCGGTAAGCGTGCTTGCGCTGGCTTGTATTTCGTCAAAGAAAATAAGCGTATTGTTTGCTTTAATGGATTGACCTTTAATTAGTTCTATATATTGGACGATGTTTTTGGGCGTCAAGTCTTTGTCTATAAAATCACGTAAATCTGCCTCAATTTCCATATTGAGATAAAGTACATTTTCAAAATTTTCTTGTCCAAACTGCATGAGGGCAAAGGTCTTGCCCACTTGGCGTGCACCGTTTACGATTAAAGGTTTACGCTCGTTTTTTTCTTTCCAATTGAGGAGTTCAGCGATAATCTTTCTTTGCATGACAAAACTTATTAAATGTCAAAAAATCAAAAATAAATGATTTTTTTATACATAAAAATAAAAGCAAAAATACGGAAAGTATTTGTCCTACATGTTAATTTTTATATTTAAGTGGTGAAAAATAATTTTATTTTGATTTTTTACCACTTAAATATTTTTTATTGCCCACTCTCGCATATACTTGTGCGGATTGACAGCGCAAGTTTGTAATACGATTTTGATTTATATTTTAGACCAAAAATCCATTTGTGCTGTTCGGGATTTGCAATGCACTGCTATTTGCGGATTGCAAATCCGCCGATACGGCTTCAGGATTACAAATCCTGAAGAGCGGAATAATAAAAATGGCATTGCTAATTAAATAGAGTTTATTTTTTTTGTGGCAAAAAAGTATGAATTGTCCAAAATGTGGTAACGATAAGTATAATAGAGATGGCTTTGTCAAAGGTGTTCAGCGTTATAAGTGCAAGAATTGTGCTTATAAATACACGGTTGAACTTAAGTCTACCGCCAAGCCAAAATCAATGAAGAAACAAGCCCTGCACTTATATTTGGAAGGTTTGGGCTTTCGTTCTATTGGCCGTTTTTTGGGTGTAAGCAACGTTTCTGTTTTGAATTGGATTCGTTCGTTTGGAGAAGAAATTGCTTCGCTCCGTACAGAAAGTGAAGAAATTGAAATGGTTGAATTGGACGAGATGCATAGCTATGTCGGGTCAAAAAAAACTACTGTTGGATTTGGATTGCTGTTGATAGACTTGGCAAAAGATTCATCAGCTTCGTTGTTGGCGATAGGGGAAACAAGACGGCAGAACGACTTTGGGACGAAATAAAACACCACGAAATGACCAATATAGCAACTGATTATTGGAAACCTTATGAACATATTGTTCCGACAGAAAAGCATATCGAGTCAAAAGCAGCAACCTTTACCGTAGAAGGGCACAATAGTTTGTTCAGGCATTTTCTGGCGAGAATGAGAAGGAAATCAAAGTGTTATTCAAAAAAGGTAGAAATGCTGAAATTGTCAATTCTGTTATTGATGCACCATCGAAACAATACACTAACTCTACCTACTTAGCAATGCCATAAAAATTATTGCTCTATATTGAATTTCATTATCGTATAACTTGCCATAAACAGTCTAAATACATTTAAAGCCCAGTTGCAAACTGGGCTTATTTATTACCACAAGAACGATGCGCTCATCTTTCGGTAGCGGAGTTTTTTGTTTTTGACTTTTAACTTTTGCCTTACTTTATTCATATCGCAAGGCTTCAATCGGGTCTAACCGTGATGCTTTCAACGCCGGGTAATACCCAAAAAACACACCCGTAAACGCGCAGACAATAAAGGATATGGCAATGGACATTTGGGAAATGACTAGGTTCCAATGTAGCATCGATGATACGACATAAGATGCGACCAAGCCCAATACGACACCAATCAAACCACCAGCGATACTAATCAGCATTGCCTCTATCAGAAACTGGTACAGAATATCAGAACCTTTGGCACCGATGGACATGCGCAGACCGATTTCGCGCGTCCTTTCCGTCACGGAGACATACATGATGTTCATGATGCCGATACCACCGATAACCAGTGAAATGCCTGCCACGGCGGTCAGTAAAGTGGTCATCATCCCGCTCGTGGAGCTCATCATACTGATCAGCTCGGCCTGTGTCCTGGCCGTAAAGTCGTCGTCCTGTCCGTTTCGGATTTTGTGTACCTGGCGGAGAACGGTCGATATTTCGCTCACGGCGGAATCGGACATCTCTTCGCTCACCGCCGAAGCATAGATGGACTGTAAATAAGTAGTTGCCAAGATACGTTTCATCACGGTTGTGTAGGGAGCGATGATGATGTCGTCCTGGTCCTGTCCAAAGGTGTTTTGTCCTTTGGGCGACAGCACGCCGATTATTTGAAGTGGTACATTTCCAAAACGTATGGTCTGCCCAATCGGGTCGTCGCCGTTTGGAAAAAGGTTGTCCACGACCGTTTTGCCGACGAGGCAGACTTTAGCAAATTCCTTTACCTGTTCATCGGAAAAATTGACACCGTCCTTCAACGTCAATGCCCGGATATCGAGATAGTCCGGCGCAACACCCTGCATGGTCGTCGGCCAGTTGTTGGCACCTTTGATGGATTGTCCACTGGATTGCACACCGGGAGAGATATGGTTGATGAGGTTGACGTTTTTCCGTATCTGGTTGACGTCGTTCATAGTGAGAACTTCCATGTCGGATGCGCTCATACGCACGCCACCCGGCATTGCCATATTGTTGTACGGCATGATGGTAATCATATTGGAACCCATACTGGAAAGGGAGCTGCGGATATTTTGTTTGGATGCTTCCCCGATGGACATCATCGTGATGACCGCCCCCACACCGATGATGATACCCAGCATGGTGAGGAACGACCGCAACTTGTTGCGTTGTATCGCCTTGAGTGAGATGCGTATGATATTGAGTATGTTCATATTAAGTAAAAAGTAAAAAGATAAAAGTAAAAATGCCCAAAGCCAAAAACAACTATAAAAAACGCCGCTATACCTTACGTTACATAAAAACGCGCAACAAAAATCGTGAATACCTTCGCGTATTCCCGCGTGCGGGAATCTTTACATCATCGGAGCTAATCTGCTACTTGAGATTCCTGTATACACGGGAATGACGGTAAGGCATTCCATTTATTCATGACATATTTTTATTCAGCAAAAAATAGATATTATGCAAATTGTAAAATGGTTGTTGCGTATGGTCTAAATGCTGACTACGCTTTTTGTTTTTGCCTTTTTACTTTTGCCTTTATTTTAATAATCATCCGAAACAGGCAAAGACTCCAATGCTTCCTTGGCGGAGCGCACGTTTTCGTTAGGGGAATCTTTCTGTACTTTTCCGTCCCTTAACATGACGGTGCGGTTACTGAAAGACGCGATGTCCGGTTCGTGTGTGACGAATACGATGGTCTTGCCCTCTTTCTGGTTGAGATCCTGTACAAGGGACATGATTTCGTAGGAAGTACGCGTGTCGAGGTTGCCGGTAGCTTCATCCGCCAAAATCATTACAGGATCGTTGACCAATGCGCGTGCGATGGCGACGCGCTGTTGCTGTCCACCCGAAAGCTGGTTGGGCGTATGGTCATAACGCTCTGCCAGTTTGACTTGTTCGAGTGCATGCATGGCACGTTCCCGTCGTTGCGTGGCGTTGAAGCTGGGATTGTAGAGCAGAGGCAGTTCCACGTTTTCCAGTGCGGTCGTCCTTGGAAGCAGGTTGTATGCCTGAAAGACAAATCCAATCTTATGGTTCCTTAATTCAGCCAACTGGTTTCTGGACAAGGTCTTGACGGCTACCGTGTCGAGAAAATAATCGCCACTGGTCGGTTTGTCGAGACAGCCGAGGATGTTGAGCATCGTTGATTTCCCCGAACCGGAACTGCCCATTATCGTTATAAACTCCCCTTTGGAAACGGAGAAAGTGACGCCTTTCAGCGCATGGACGACTTGGTCGCCCATGACAAAATCCCGTTTCAGTTCCTTTATTTCAAGAATCGTATCACCCATGTTGTTTATTTTTTCCTTTTGGGGAATTTTGGCATGAAAGGATTGCTTGCATCCTCGCTTCCTGCGGCGACAGCGACGGTGGTTGTTCCTGTCAGTATTTTGTCTCCGGCATTGATGCCTTCTAATATCTGCACGTGTGTGTTGTCGTTGAGTCCAGTCTTGACCTTGGTCTCAATGATTTGGTTGCCTTTCACGACCCAGACATAAGCGATGTCGGGTAGTTCGTTCTGGCTTTTGGTGGCGTGGATGATTTGGAACCGGGGTCTGAGAGCGGCCGAATCTTCCGGCGCGTATTTCAATGCCTTGACGGGCAGGATAAGCGCGTTGCTGTCTTCACTGGTATAGATGGTAACGGTCGCGGTCATGCCGGGTTTGAGCTTGATATCGTCGTTGGGCGCATTGATAATCGTCGTGTAAGTGACGACATTGGAACTCGTTGTTGGTTCCAACCGCACTTCGTTGACCGAGCCTTTGAAAATATCGTTGATATAGGCATCCACGGTAAACGTTACTTTCTGGCCTTGTTTGATATTGCCGATGTCGGCTTCGTCAATCTTGGCCTGCACCTGCATATCCTTGATGTCTTTGGCAATAGTGAACAAAGTAGGTGTGCTGAAGCTGGCGGCAACTGTCTGCCCAACACTTACGCTGCGGCTAAGGACAACACCGTCGGTAGGCGCATAGATTTTGGTATAGTCCAGGTTTTTGTTGGCAGAGACGAGCTCTGCCTTGATGGCAGCAACGGACGCTTTGGCTGCTTGGTAGGTACTCAACGCATTGTCATAATCGGCTTTACTGATGGCACCTACCTGGTATAGCTGTTTTTGGCGGTTAAAATTGCCATCTTGATAAACCAAGGTGCTCTGGGCCTCCGCCAGATTTCCCTTGATCTCGTCCACGTTGGCCTGCATCAATGTGGGGTCTAATGTCGCCAGAAGTTCTCCGTTCTTGACCGTGGAGTTGTAGTCTGCGTAGATTTTGTTGATTGTACCAGAGACCTGCGTACCCACAGCGACCGTATCGACGGGTTCTATGGTGCCAGTCGAGCTCACGGTTTCCGAGATATAACCTTGGGTGGCGGTTTCTGTTATCAGCGATATCTGCTTTTCCTCTTTCCTGAAAAACAGGAAGTACGCCAATACGGCAAGTACCACTACGATGATTGTCCAGATTATATACTTCTTTTTCTTCTTCATTTATAAAAAAATTAATGGTCGTGGTTTAATGTAATCAATGTATCGTCAAGTTGTCGCCTCTGTAAAAAAGGTACACCTTTTCAGACAGGAGCGCATTGTATTTGGCGTTGGTGAATGATTGGATTGCCTGTATGTACAGGTTTTTCTGCTGTACAAATTCTACGGTGTTGGCCGAACCGATTCGGAGTTCCTCTTTTGAAATCCTGTATGCTTCGGTGTTGTATTTCAATTGTTCGACGGATGCGTTCAGCGCACTGATATTGTTTTGCGTGGTGATATACGCCTGCTCGACGGCCTGGGAAAGCGTCATCTTGGTACTTTGGAGGTCCAGTTGCGCCTGCGACAAGGCTATCTTGGCTTTTGCCTCGTTAGTCTTGTTTGCTTTCCTTGTGAAGATAGGAATCGAAACGGAAACCCCCACTTGTTGGTAAAAATTGTTGCCCAACTGTCGACCCACGCCGCCGCTGTAATCTTGGTAACTGGAGCCGATGCCACCCGAAAGCGTAACCGTGGGCTTGTAACCTGCCATCGCATTGGCAAGGTTCAGCTTGGCAACGTCTATCGCCAACTGGCTGCTGCGGACTTCAGGACGGCTCGCCATGGCGGAGTCCATCACGTCTTGCAGCGGCGTGACGTCCTGTGTCGGGTTGTCAACGAGAGAATCGGAGGCAACTTCAAACTGTATATAGGACGGCAATTGCAAGAGCTGCTTGAGATAGAGCTTGTCCGTGCGTTCCGTGTTCCGGGCTGTCGTGAGCGTATATTGGTCACTGGCGAGTTGCGCCGTCAATTCAATCAGGTCTTTTTTGGCGGCGGAGCCTACGTTGAACTTTTGCTCCATTTGCTTGACAATCGCACTGTCCGTAGTAACGAGGTCCTGGTAATAGCCAATGGTTTCCTTGTCCATCAATATATTGGTGAAATATTGGATGATGGATATGGAGATACTGTTTTTTGCTGCCTCTACGTCCAGACCGGCGGTTTGAATATTCAGCTTGTTGATTTTGACGTTGTTTTTGAGTGTTCCGCCGTTGTACAAGGTCATTTCGGAGGAGAGCCCGAGCGACCCGGTCGTGCCGCTGCTTCCTTTCTGGTAATGCGTATAGTCGTCCGCAAGGGAACCATAAAGGTTAGGCAATGTCGCCGCCTTGGCGAGTATCAGGCTTTGTTCGTTGGTTTTTTGCGTGAGGCGCAAGGTGTTGATGGAGATATTGTGTTCCTTGGCGTAGGAAAGACAGTTTTCCAGCGACCATTTCTCCGGCAGATCCGCTTGGCTCAACGTATCCTGCTGCGCATGTATTATTGTCGGCAACAGGAAAGCGCAAAGCACAAGTGGCCAAGCGCACCGTTTTCGATGTATGACTTTTCTGTTCATTTTACAAAAAGAGAAAATATGTGGGATGTTTTGAAATCAATTCGACTAAAGGTCATTCTGGCTCGCTAAACCGTTGTTTTTGTCCGATGAGCCAGAAATGTTTGCGTATAAAAATCTTTCGTGTATAAGTGGCCATATACTTCACACTGAATGAAAGTACAAGTCCGTCATTCCGACCATCGGGAGGAATCTCCACAGATGGAACCCTATTGACAACAAACTGAGATTACCTTCGGCGAAAATTGTTCCTCACATAGTCGAAATGGCGGGCGAAGGTCTCTAGCTTTTCAATGTGCCTTTTTTGCAACGCACGGGATAAAAGCACTTTCGTCCACTAAAATAAATCTTTAATGGGAAACGGAACTGTTTTGGTCGAATTAATTTAGTGTATTGGACACAAGTTTCTAATATTGCACCGATGTCTATTACCAAGAAAAAAAACAACCATGTCCCTCTGACGGCCATCCATGTACTGACGTGGGGTTTGCTGAGTTATGTTTTTCTTTTCCATGGACCGATGACCAATATGCCAAGAGTTTCCATGGTGTTGTGGTTGGAACAGATGGGGCGTCTGTTGCTCCTGGCGATTGTATTTTATGCCAATATCTATTTTGTCTATGACCGGACTTTTCGAAAGAAAAACTATTGGGAATTTGTTGTTTGGATATTGATGGCGGTGTTTGTCGTCAATTTTTTGTCGCTGGCAATTTCGCAAGCGTTGCATGTCAATGACGCCCTGATAGCGGCAGGGATACGACCACGCCCCAAAGAGCGTTTTGTGGAAGGTTTTATGGTAGTAGCAACCCTGATGGTATTGGGCATCAGCACGAGTATGGCGGCTATCAAACATAGCCAGAACGACGAGCGGCTGCGGGAAGAGGCGGAAAGGCAAAGGGTCGTATCCGAACTCGGGCAACTGAAAGCACAGATCAACCCGCATTTTTTCTTCAACACGCTCAACAATATCTATGCACTGAGCTACATCGACGTGGAAGAGTCCCGGCGAACCATACAGAAACTTTCGCGGATGATGCGCTACGTCATCTACGAAACGCAACCTGACAAAGTCCCTTTGCAAAAAGAACTGGATTTCCTGGACAGCTACGTCGCGCTGATGCAGTTACGCCTTCCCGACCATATCGATGTGTC
This sequence comes from Chitinophagaceae bacterium, assembly GCA_047606825.1. Classification (GTDB taxonomy): domain Bacteria; phylum Bacteroidota; class Bacteroidia; order Chitinophagales; family Chitinophagaceae; genus Rhizosphaericola. The sequence continues at coordinate 98,284 of JASGDY010000092.1, read as the reverse complement.
CTACATGGTCGAGGTGGATGACAAAAGCAATGTCATAGGCCCCATGATATTGCTGCCGTTTATTGAAAATGCATTCAAGCACGGTGTAAGCGCCCTCCACCAATCCGGCATCCATATCCACATCAAGCTACAAGGCAAGCGGCTTTTGATGGTTGTGGAAAATGAAGTACGCACACAGGAAAACGCCGCTTCGGCAGATGCCGGTGGCATCGGTCTGGACAACACGATTCGTAGGTTGAAACTGTTGTATCCCGGCAAATATCAACTGGACATAGACAACAAAGACGGTAAATATTTGGTTACATTGCATATTAATCTCGATGAATGATTAGCTGTATTGTCATAGACGACGAACCTCTGGCCTTGAAGATGATGGAGACCTACGTCAACCGGACGCCTTTCATGGAGTTGAAAGGTGCCTTCCACAACGCCATACAGGCACTCGATTTCCTAAAAGAGCAGTCGGTGGACCTTGTGCTGTCCGATATCCAGATGCCGGATCTGAACGGCATCCAGATGGCTGCGCTCATCCAGCAGCTGGGTGGCGAAAAGCCCTACCTGATATTTACGACCGCCTATGACCAGTTTGCCATAGAAGGCTATAAGGTCAACGCGGTGGGCTATCTTCTCAAACCCATAGATTACGAGGATTTTCTGCGGGCTGTCTTAAAAGTAAAGGAAGAAAAAGCCAGGCACCAGACCGTCGTCGTCAAAGAACACGCTGAATACCTGTTCTTAAGGCTGGACTACAAATACCTGCGGATACCGTTCAGTGATATTGTATTGGTGGAGTCGGTAAAGGACTACGTAAAAGTGCAGGTGGTAGGCAAGCAAAAGCCCGTCATGTTCCTCAGCAGCCTGAAGGCAATAGAAGCCAAATTGCCGGAAAGCCAGTTCCTGCGCATCCACCGCTCCTATATCATCGGCAAGCAGCACATCGACTATCTGACCAAAAGCTCCGTCCATATCAATGATTTGGAAATCATGGTTGGGGACATCTACAAAGACATGTTCAAAAAGCTGCTGGACGAATGGTCGATGGGTGAGGAATGATGTGCAATCGTCAGTGTACAGCAGTCCGTAATCAGCATCGATCTCCTGTATCAAGTGTAGCGGAGCGGAACTATGGAATATTTCCCCAGAGTCGATAAAAAAGACGTACAACCGTGCGCCTTTACCTGTTTTTGCGTTTGGATTTTTTTCAAGAAGAGCTTTTAGCTATTGGCCTGATGGGTCTAAAAGCTAACTGCCAAGGGCAGCATGACCTACCATCCCGCCACGCTGTCGTCACCGCGGGGATCGGAAGCGGACAATAGTTTTCCATCTTTAAATTCCACGATTTCCGTGCGGCCGATAGGTCCGCGTTCCTTGATACTGTAGCCCATTTTGCCTAGGCTGTCCAATACTATGGTGTCAAGACCTTTTTCGACATAGAGGATGTCGGGCGACCATTGGTGGTGGAATTTGGGAGCCTCGATTGCTTTTTCAATCGTCATCTTATAGTCGATGACATTGACGATACTCTGGATGACGGAAGTCGGGATGGTGGTACCGCCCGGCGTTCCCAGTACCAGAAACGGTTGTCCATTTTTCAGTACCAATGTCGGGCTCATCGCGCTCAGCATCCGTTTGTTGGGCGCAATCGCGTTGGCGTCACCGCCGAGTGCACCGTACATATTGAGCACACCGGGTTTGGCACTGAAATCGTCCATCTCATCGTTGAGCAAAAATCCGGCTTTGCCTACGACGGTCTTACTTCCGAAATGGTTATTGAGCGTCGTGGTAATCGCCACCATGTTACCCTGTCGGTCGGCGATGCTGATATGCGTTGTCTGTTCGCTCATCGGGATATTGCCCGCATTGACCAGTTTGGAGGGCGTTGCGGAATCCGGGTTGAAATCACTCATGCGCTGCATCAGGTATCGGGTGCTTAGCAACGCGGAATCCGGCACTTTCCAAAAATCGGGGTCGCCCATAAATGTGGCACGGTCGGCAAAGGAACGCCGCTCTGCCTCCGCAATCAAATGTATCGACAACGCCGAATGGAATCCCAAATCCGCAACAGGAAACGGCTCGACCATCCGCAATACCTGCGCCAATATCAGTCCCCCGCTACTTGGTGGCGGTGTGCTGACCACGTCGTAACCGCGGTACTGGAAAACCAAAGGAATACGCTCTTTTGCTTCATAGTTGTTCAGGTCGTCCAAAGTAATGATGCCGCCACCGCGCTGCATTTCCTCGACGATGTACATGGCGGTTTTCCCGTCGTAGAAACCTTTTGGGCCATCTTTTTGGATGCGTTTCAAGGTTGCCGCAAGGTCAGGCTGCACCAGCGTGTCACCTGCCCGCCATAGTCCTGTGTCCTTTACGAAAGCGATTTTTTGCTGGGTATTGTATTTCAGGAAATCAGCACGGTCGGCGTTCAGCCCATTGGCTTCTTTTTCCGTCAGGACAAAGCCTTTTTCCGCCAAGGCGATAGCTGGCTCTATCAAGTCTTTGAAAGGGAGCCGTGCGTAGGGAAGCGTTTTGAACAGACCCGCAACGGTGCCCGGCACGCCGACGGAGAGATGGCCGTTTTGGGATTTTTCCAATACGGGATTACCGTCCTTGTCGAGGTACATGTCGCGGCTGGCATGGGAAGGTGCTTTTTCGCGGAAGTCGAGCATGATGTTCTTGGAGGAATCGGCGATATGGGCCGTCAGAAAACCACCGCCACCGATATTACCCGCACCAGGATAGACCACCGCCAATGCCAACTGCGTCGCAATCGCAGCATCGAATGCATTACCCCCACGTTTCATCACCGCAGCGCCGACCTGTGCCGCCAACGGATGCGCACACGCGACCGTGCCGTTGTCATATTGTCCCGTACGTTGTGACGCATAACGGTAAGGGTCGACCTCCATGCCGACACCGACAATAGGATTCTGTGCCATGGATTGCCCGACGTAGCACAGCGTGACCGTACAAAAGAAAAAGAATGGTCTTTTCATCTGTATATTTTTTAATTTTCAGTTGCCAGATGGAATTACTTCCTGTGAACTACGTTTCATCGCTCTGCGTACATATTTGCTCGAAAACGGTCATCCTTCATTTCACCTGAGGTTTTTTGTTAAAAGTAAAAACCTTCAAACGTGGCCGCAATAAGCCAATAAAACGAACAAAAAACCTTTTCAGGAAAATGTTCCCAGAAACAATTTTTGTCAGAACTTTGCATTATACATCTCAAAATAACGACAATAAATTTTTGCATACAATCTAAATTGTATTTTAGCCGAAAAATTATAGGACGGAGAAAAAGACTTTTATTATGGAAAAGAACAGCATAGAACAAGGATATGTAAAGACAACAGTAAGAGCCTATGTAGCCTATATTGAATTTTACCACCCCAAAGGCAACTCTCTGCCCGGTTCCCTGTTACAGAGTTTGGCGAATGCTATCCAAAAGGCGGGAACTTCCGAAGACGTGAAGGTTGTCCTGCTGCGTTCTATCGAACATGATGTTTTCTGTTCGGGTACGTTACTGGAAGAACTCATCCCCATGAAAACGGCGGAAGACGGCTATAAATTCTTTATCGGATTTGCACAGGTTATCAATGCCATGCGCAAATGTCCCAAGTTTATCGTGGTGAGCGTTCATGGCAAGTGTATCGGCGGCGGCGTGGGTTTAGTCGCGGCAGCGGACTACGCCATCGCCCTAGAAGGCGCAGACGTAAGACTGAGCGAACTATGCATCGGATTTGGCCCCTACACCATCGGCCCGGCGATACAACGCAAGATGGGACTGTCGGCATTTAGCCAACTCGCCATCGATGCCAACATGTGGCGAAGTGCAGACTGGGCACGCCGGAAAGGACTGTATGCCGAGCTGCACCCCAACAAACATAGCATGGAAGACTCCATCTCCCGGCTAACGTCTTCACTGGCGCAGGTAGATACCAAAGTAGCCGCCGAACTGAAAAAGGATCTCTGGGCTGGTACCGAAAACTGGGACGAGCTATTGGCCGAAAAAGCCAAAATCAGCGCACGCCTCGTCGTCATGGACCAGGCTCGGGAATACTTGGACAAAATGAAGAAAAGCGTGCTTTTTTAAGGAAAAAGGGGGAAATAGTACACCGGTACGTGCGTTATTTTGTCTATTGATTGCGTATAATAATATGCAATACTTTAAATAAAATGAACACTTATATAAACAATGAAAATGTCTACCGTCATTTCCGTCTTCGCGGAAACGACGGTAAGGTGTTCATCTTTTTGATAAAACACTTTCTTTCAGAGTAAAGCATGGTGCGCTATTCCCCATTCCACCTTCGCGTTTTTTACTTTTTACTTTTATAATGAAAAGATTTCTGGTAATACAGACGGCTTTTATCGGCGACGTCATATTGGCTACGGCGCTGGTGGAGAAGCTCCATAACTATTTCCCGAATGCCGAGATTGACTTTCTCCTGCGCAAAGGAAACGAAGGACTGCTGTCCAACCACCCCTACCTCCACCGCGTGCTCGTGTGGGACAAAAAAAAGGGCAAGTACAAAAACCTTTTCAACCTATTAAAACAAATACGAACGACGCGGTACGACGTAGTGGTCAACGTACAGCGCTTTGCCGCGACAGGAATGCTGACGGCGTTGTCAAAAGCAAAAACCAGAATCGGCTTTGACAAAAACCCGTGGAGCTTTGCCTTTAGCAAAAAAATAAAACATGTCGTCAGCAACGACCAATATCCCATACATGAAATCGCGCGCAACCAGGCACTGATTGCCGCATTTACGGATAACGTACCTGCCAAGCCCAGACTCTATCCCACGCAGGAAGATTTCCAAAAAGTCGCCGACTGCAAAAAAGGCAGCTATATATGCATCGCCCCGGCATCCGTCTGGTACACCAAACAATACCCGAAAGAAAAATGGATCGAGTTCCTATCGTCGCTTTCGGGCAATACGGTTTATCTTTTAGGCGGGAAAGAGGACCAACAGCTATGCGAAGAAATAAAAAAGCAAAGCCACGGTGACAATACCATAGAAAACCTGGCTGGAAGTCTGAGCTTCTTGCAATCCGCAGCTTTGCAGAAAGACGCAATGATGAACTATGTCAACGACTCCGCTCCCATGCACATCGCCTCGTCCATGAACGCGCCGACGACGGCTATCTATTGCAGTACCGTACCTTCTTTCGGGTTCGGACCATTGTCGGACAAAAGTTTTATCGTCCAGACGCGGGAAGCACTGAACTGCTGCCCGTGCGGACTGCACGGCTTCAGGGCCTGCCCCAAAGGACATTTCAAGTGCGCCTTGACGATCAAGAAAGGACAGTTGCTCAGCACATTGGCATCCGTACAATAAGCACACGCAAGACCATTTTTAACTTCATGACAGGTAAAAAGTGCTAACAGACACGATTTTGTTTTTTACTTTTACCTTTTTACGTAAAAGCTATGTTTTTTTCCAAAATAGAACCGAAACACATTTTAATCGGTCGTAACGATGCACTTGGTGACGCTATCCTGGCGCTTCCGTGCTGTGGCATCATTAAGAAACATTATCCCGATGTCGAGATTAGTTTCTTAGGGAAAACCTACACCAAGGCCGCGATAGAAATGTGTGGACATGTTGACCATTTCATCAACTATGATGAAATAGTCTCGCTGGATGACAAGGCATTACAGCATTTTTTTGCAGAACGCAGGATTGACACTGTCCTGTTATTGCGCATGCAAAAAGAGCTGACCTTGCTAATCAAAAGAAGCGGCATCCCTTACCGTGTAGGTAATTTCCATTTCATGCGCCACTTGACTGCCTGCAACAGGTTTGTCAGTTTTGGACACAAGTCCGGTCTGAATGAAGCTCAGCTAAACCTAAAAATGCTGGAACCAATCGGCATTACGGAAATCCCCAGCCGCACGGAACTCATTCCTTATTACGGCATCGCTAAAATACCGACACTCAGACAGGAACTAAAGGACAAACTTTCCACAACAAAATTCAACATCATCTTGCATCCCATGACAACAGGCAACGGCCCCGCATGGCCAGACCACTGTTATAGGGAACTGATAACGGCACTCGACAAGAACCGATACAAAATATTCCTAAGTGGCAGTCCGCAGGACAACCGGATGATCCGGCGATGGCATCTGGCCCCGGAGGATGCCGAAAACCTGGCAGGAACGACCTCTCTGGAAGATTTAATCGCTTTTGTCTACCATAGTGACGGGCTGCTAGCCGGAAGTACCGGCCCGCTACATATAGCAGCGGCAATGGGAATCCATGCATTGGGACTATATCCGTCCTTTCCGGAAGGCAAGGCCCCCGACCGATGGGGGCCGATCGGTACATTGGCCGAGACAATCGTTTCCACCGGGGCGGCTCTCGATACCATTTCCGTGGAAACAGTGAAACAGCATATTGACAAATGGGACAAAGTCATTAGATAGCATCATTCAGCAACATACCGACAATGATAAAAACATACCATATATTGATCTGCCGTAACGACGCAATAGGCGATACCGTATTAGCATTGCCCATGTGCGGTGTCATCAAAAAATATCTACCCCAAACGAGCATCACCTTTCTGGGAACAGCCTACACACGCCCCGTCGTTGCGATGTGCCAGTATGTGGATGACTTTATAGACTACAACGAAATAAAGGACCTAGATACACCGTCCCTACAACAACTATTCAAGGAAAAGGAAATCGACTCGGCACTGTTGATGAAGTCCGACAAGGAAATGGCGCATACCATCAAACGATCCGGCATCCGTTATAGGATCGGCATGCTGACCTGGCTGAAGCACTGGTCTACCTGCAACCGTTTTGTCAATTTCAGCCGTAGCAAGTCCAACCTCAACGAAGCACAGCTCAACCTCAAGATGTTGACGCCATTGGGCATACATGCGATGATGTCCTTACAGGAACTTTCGCAATACTATGGATTCACCAAAGTCCCACAGTTGGAAGAACAGTGGAAAGCCCTGCTAGGCAACGACAAGTTCAACCTTATCCTGCATCCCAAGACTACTGGACACGGCCGCGAATGGCCACTCGACCATTTTACGGAACTCATACATCAGCTAGACAAGAACAGGTTCCGAATCTTTGTTTCGGGTGCGGGACAAGATGCGGAAGCATTGAAGGACTGGGACGTACTGCAAGACAAGGGCATAACCGACCTTACAGGAAAGATGCCGTTGACACAGTTCCTTGCATTTATCCACGCTGCGGACGGACTTGTGGCTGGCAGTACCGGCCCGGTGCATCTGGCGGCCGCATTTGGAATACACGCTTTGGGACTATATACCAACCTCCAGTCCAGAAACGCCAACAGGTGGTTTCCCGTCGGTGCGCTGGGCGAATCGCTGGAATGTGCCAACGACGACATGACAACGATAACCGTCGACAGCGTCCTCCGCAGGGTCAATAACTGGCGCAAGGAAACAGCAAAGTAAAAATGCCCCTAGCTTTCCAAAAAACATTCGTTCGTCGCGCTTTGTGGGAATATCATAGAAATCGGATTTTCCTACGCCAAGCTGAAAGCGGTGCTACAGGAGTATGCGCAATGCCTACCCGCGCCGCCTTTCCAGCAATATCATCATCATCAGGCTAAGCAATATGCGCTCTTCGTCGCCGTCATGGAGATTTTGCAGTTTCTCGACAGAGAACCTGCGACCGAAAAAAGAACCTTCTTTTTTGAGTACGGCGACTGCCACACCGTTGCGATCCAATACGTTGTATGATGGATGAAACATATATCCCGTAAACATGTTGACGACAGGAATCTCCGATGTAAAAGCATCCGCCACGCGCACCCACGGATTAGCTTCGCTGATAGTGTACTCATGGTTGTCGTGGGCATCGAAAACCTCGTAATGCGCTCTCCACATCGATTTCCAGCCTTTGCGCGCCACTCGGCCGACCGTCGTTCCCATTGCGTCGGCAAACCGATAGCTGGCCGAAAAGTCTAACCACTTGTTGGCTTTGATAGTATAACGCAAGTGGTTTTTTGAGGTGTCGGTATAGACATCGATATGCTCCAATATCTTAAACATCTTCTGGCGGACATAAGCAATCGTATTGCCCTGGCTGTCCGTTGCTACAAAATCGTTGGCAACCGTACTGATTTTGAACTTGAACCGAATCGGAAATACGTAACCCATATAAAGCAATTTTTTTTGATAAATATTTTTATGCAGACAAAATATAACAAAATACATTCCAACCTTTTGGAAGTTGGCTACTCTTAACAACAAATAGCACTCCATGCCTTTGCTTGAAAAATAAAAATAACTAAAATATTAGTTTATTGTTTATTTCATTATTTTTACAGTAACAAAAGAGAAAATATATGTTTAAAAAAATTTTGCTTCTAACACTGATTACCGTCCCGTCTTATTTGCTGGCACAGCAGATGTTGACGATAAGTGGGGATGGAGCTGCCAAAAGTAATGTCAAGCTCAAAGATGGACAAGCCGTCATCGGTCAGGTATTGTATGACTTTTCCTATGTCGCCGACACGACACAGCCAGACAAGCCCCAGAAAGAAGTGATGGCACTGGACTTCGGAAATGATTATGGTCGGTTTTATAGTCAGACGCGCAGCATCTCGGATTCTATTTCCAATGTCGAGATGGCGCGGCAGCTCAAAGAGCAAGAGGGAAGTGCCAACCTCAACCTAACAATGCCAGCACGTGAAGGTTCGGCGGATGTTTATTTTACGGACAAAAAAACAGAAACCGTTTCCGAACAAAAAAATTTTGTGGGAAAAACCTATTTCATTTCCGGCAATAAACACACGATAGATTGGGACATACAGGACTCCACGAAACAGATAGGCAACTATACTTGCCAAAAAGCCGTCGGCACCTCGCGTGGCCGCCAATATATCGTCTGGTTTACGACGGACTTGCCCTATAGTTTCGGACCGAGGAGGCTCAATGGCTTGCCGGGATTGATTTTGGAGGCCTATGACGTGACCGATAGGATTGTCTACCATTTTAAACAGTACAACACAGTTTCCGGAAAAGAAATCGGCATTCCAGACAATGCCATCGCCGCAACGGAAAAGGAATATGACGATATGCAGACGGCGTTCAAGGCCAATCCGAGTGCATTTTATAATAGTACAAGACCAGCATCGCCACCTTCCGGAGCGGGTGGCGGCGACATAAGTAAAGTCAAAAGTGTGAATATATCCTACGCTGGTTCTGCCAGTCGGAACAGTAAGCCGTCGAGTAAGAAAGTCGTTAATTTCCCTATTGATTTGACGAAAGATTGACACAATGCTCTGCGGAACAATCGTTCTTGGGAATGTTCCGTAGGGCATTCCGAAGGGCAGACGATACGGATTTTAAAAATCCGTCTTTATCACAAGTTCGGGATGCGCTCCGCTAACATCCCGAACGGCAGAAATATAAACAAAGGCTTTGGATAATGAACACCGCCGACGTCATTCCAGCGTAGGCAGGAATCCCATGCGACAGATTAGCCCCGCTGATTTAAAGATTCCTGCCTACGCTGGAATGACGCGAAAGATGTTTACTGTTCATATACGTGTTCATAGCATTGCACATTTTTATCCGAGGTAAAGTATAATTTATTGAATTGTTTCTCCTCAACCCGATTTCATGCGTTATAGGATTTTCGTTGTACTTCTTTTTCTCTTGGGAACGTCGTCCGCCGTAGCGCAGGACGTGGTTGTATTGTCTGGCTCCGTTGCGGACAGTGCGGGTGCGCCATTGCCGTTTGCAACCGTAACGCTTGTCAAGGCGGCCACCGGTGCGGGTGTTGCTTTTTCCAAATCGGATTCCGCTGGTAATTTCCGTTTTAAAATAACGGACAAATTTAAAAATGAATCTTTGTCCATTAAGGTAACGTCCACAGGATATATCAAGAATGAACAGAAACTGGAAAACCTCACCGACCCTGTCCATATCGTGTTAAAACAAGAAGTGAAACACTTGGAAGAAGTGCGTGTACAAAGTAGAATCTATATCGTCCAAAAGTCCGACACGCTTAGCTTTAACGCCGATCTGTTCCGTGATTCCAGTGACCGCGTGCTGGGTGATTTGATTAAAAAAATACCCGGTATCGACGTGGACGAGGACGGTACGATAAAATACAACGGTAAAACATTAAACAACTTTTATATCGAGGGAGATGATTTGCTGGACGGCAAATACAATATCGCCACCAACAACATTCCGTCCAAGGACGTGGACAAAGTGGAGGTGATAGAACATAACCAACACATCAAAATGCTCAACGGCATCATCCCGTCCGACCAACCTGCACTCAACATCAGGCTGAAGGACCGAAGCAAACTCAAGTGGATCAACAATGCAGACCTTGCCGCAGGCACTCCTTCCAAATATAGCGGCAGGGTCAACACGATGGCTTTCAAGCCCAAGTTTAAAGCAATCAATAATATCAGTGCCAACAATACGGGCAACGACCTAAGCAACGACCTGACAGACCATTATTCCAATTCTGACCTGGCAGATGCTTTTATCGATATCGCCAACAGTCGTCCGCCGGGCATCCGGCAGAGCCGTTATCTCTTTAACAAAAACCAGATGCTGAATATGAATGACATGCTGAAATTCCGGTCTGGCAATACTTTGCGGCTCAACGCTTATTTTTTACATGACGAGCAACCGTTTTCCAGTAATAGCAATACGGCATACTACCTGCCGTCTGGTGATACGGTTAAATACAATGAATTTCTTACCAGCCGTTTGCGTGTCAACCATGCACAGGCATCGCTCACACTGAACAACAATACCGACAAAAAATATTTCAACGAATCCTTTCTCGTAGACATCGCGGGTAACAGGAATGCCGTGGACGTTACGACCAATGGCAGCAACGTTTTCCAAAGCCTGCGCACGACATTGAACAGTTTTTCCAACAACCTCAACGGCGTGTTGTCCGTAGGCAAAAACAACCATATAGTGTCGTATAATTCCAGTATGGGCTATTCGCGTAATCCGCAGGATTTTGTGGTGCGCCCAGGTTGGTTGCCCGATATTTTAAATGACAGTGTGGAGTACAAACGGTCGTTGGAACAGACCAACCTTCCGTCCTGGACGACGGACAACGATATTAGCTTTATTATTAAAAAAGGCTATTGGACGCTGAACAATAAAATCGGACTTTCTTATGAACATAAGCAACTGCGTTCCGATATTGGCATTATTGATTTGCAGGACACTTGGAAATTGTCTGATGGTTTTAATAATAGATTGGTGTGGAACAAATGGGATGCCTACTATACACCAGCGTTACAGTTTGAAAAAGACAGAAGCCGCGTCAACATTTACGTTCCGCTGCATTACTATAATATTCAGTACCATGACAATGACAACGGTGCAAAAGACAAATTAAACAACATCTACCCAACGCCCAATATCACTTATTTATTAAAAATAGCCAAGGAACATGAATTGAGTGTAGGCTATCAATATGGTAATGCGTTTTCGGACATGACCAATGTATATGCGGGGGGCATTATGCAGAGTTACCGTTCCGTGCAGTCTTATAGTAACACGCCGCTCAACAGCGGCTACCGCAATACCTACAATATGCGTTTTGCCTATAAGAAAACATTAAAAATGTTTTTCTGGAACATCACTTCCAGTTATGTCCAATACCATCGCTATTTCATGTATGGCTCGACCGTCACCAGCACAAGTTATCAGATTGAAACGGTACCTATCGACAACGAGACGCAGACGTACAACATCAGCGGCGATATCAGCAAATATCTATTCCCGCTCAAGACGACGGTTTCGGGAAGTGTGAGCTTGTCCAAAAGCAAGGCGCAGCAACTGCAAAACGGTTTTCTTTTTGGTGTTGACAACTGGACCAACAGTTATGGTCTTGGGTTGTCGCCTACGCCCATTGACTGGCTGCGCATTGACTTAAAGGCCAATTATTTGACAGGAACAAGTTCGTCCAAGTCGGCAGGTTTCCAGGATCAGAAGACCAGCCAGTTCAAACAAACCTCCGCGTTGAATTTCCTTTTGTTTAAAAGGGTTACGACGCAACTGAGCAGCGAATACTATGCGAGCTATCTCAATGGCCAGAACATTGCGCATTGCTTCTTCGTCGATGCCTACTTCAACTATCGACTCTACAAACCAGAAGTAGACCTGCGTCTGTCCTGCAACAATCTGGCGGACGAGCGCAACTTTACGGTGCTGTCGGCAAGCAGCAACGTCATCGCCACGAAGAACTACCAGTTGCAGCCACGGATGTTTTTGATGTCGGCGTATTTTAGGCTGTAGGTGCAGCGGCTGGGAAATGGAACGTTTGCCATGTTGGGGTTTGATACAAATAGCCCTACCTTACTAGACAAATTATTGTACCATTGCATAAAATTAAAACCTATGGCAACCCAAGAAATTAAATCACTAACGGGCATAAGGGGAATTGCGTCTTTTCTAATCCTTTTACACCATTTCAGGATGTATATCATTACCGAAAACGTCCTGATGGGCGACCAACCTTCGCCATTCAAGAAAGCGTTTTACATATCACTGGACCACTGGTACGTGATGGTCGAGCTTTTCTTTGTTTTGAGCGGTTTTGTTTTGTCTCTTTCCTATAAGAAAAAGTTTAGCCAAAGCATATCAAGGGAAAACTACAAAGACTTCATGATAAAGCGTTTTTGTCGTGTTTACCCTCTTTTTTCCTTTCCACGATTCTGTATTGCGTCGTACTGCATCCCTACATCGACCTGTCACGCGGACTTGCGAAGCTGGCGGTCAATTTTACTTTTTTGAATGTGTTGTTTCCGAGGAGTTTCTATATCAATGGCGTTACCTGATCGTTAAGCTCGGAATGGATCATTTATCTTTTGTTCCCCCTGCTCTTTCTGTGGTGCTACAATATCAAAAAAATCAGCACGCTGATAATCGTTGCGGTACTCATCTTTGTCCTGTCGCCCTTGTTGAATACGGAACTGCTTTACGATCCGCAATTCGCGGGGGGTAGACTCTTACAATTGAGATCGTCCAACGGTACGGGAGCGGTGCTTCGCTGTCTGGGAAGCTATGTTGTCGGCATTGCTACGTACAGAGTATATGAAACAAGGAAAGACCTCGTCTCGCGCTGCGGCAAATACTGGTGGTTGATTATGCTGGCGGCCATCCTCTTGATGCCGTTTCGCAAGGCGGACATATTGCTGGATTTGCTGATGGGACTACTATTGTTGGCGGTGCTGGAGGACAACTGGCTTACACGGTTTTTCTCCTCAAGGGTTGTCTATTATTTGGGGCTCATCTCCTATTCGTTGTACATCAACCACAAGCTGTTCATTACCTCTTTGGAAAACTATATGCACGCGCATAACCTGGCGGGGGACACCCGGTTTTACCTCATCGCATTTGTGGTTACTGTCGTGGGGACCGCGACCTTGTCCCATCTGACGTATGTGTTTATAGAGAAAAGGCTGACCAACCAATTGAAGAAATGGCGTGTAAAGGACATATAACGCCAATCAAGGGGGTTGGAATGCGGCTTTATATGTTTCGCAGGAGCGGAGCATATAGTTTTAAAACAACATCGGTGGTGTTAAGTCCGAAGGACTATCAGGATTGTAGAAATGTGTATATGTCCTATAACACAAACCCGCCTCCTGCGGGTGACATTTTTACAGAAAGACCACCTCTATACTGGCGAAAATTATGGGATACTTATTCTATCCAATCAAACAAATACTTCTCGTCATATTCAACTTCAAATTTTTGAAGGAAATCAATATACTCTTCCCTGAATGTTCTTTTTTGATGGTGTTGTTCCTGATTGGCGATATATTGGTAAACATGGTCAATCTGGGATTGCGCATACGAAAATGCACCAAATCCTTCCTGCCATGAAAATTTCCCTTTTATAAATTTTTGGTCGTTGATAAAATTGGTCGCATTGTTTTTTATGTCCCTGATTAAGTCTGAAATGTTCATCGACGGCTTTATGCCGACAAATGCATGTATATGGTCGGCAACCCCATTGACAATGATTGGCTTTTGATTTTTTCCTTTGATGATGCCTGCGATATATTTAAAGACCTCATCACGCCACGGTTTTTGTAACAAATTTTCTCTTCCTTTTACCGCAAAAACATATTGGACATAGAGTTGGGTGAATGTGCCTGCCATAATCCTTTTTTTATTGTTTAAAATTATGTCTTTTCTGGTAAAGGAGGATTTTCATTTGTTCGCTTCGCCACCGGTAAGAATAGTTCGATTGTTCGCTATGCCATATTTACAGGATGCTATCCGCCCTCTGATTGGAAAATGTCACCCGCCGAGGGCGGGTTTGTGTTATAGCGTCCTTATTTTTCTATAATCATAACAGTCCTTCGGACTTAACACCACGGCCGTGGTGTTCTAAGTTTGTCAACATAGGATAGAGATCCGTAATCTCGGTTTCATTTTGTAGCTACGGAATTTATTCCGTTGTAAGCGATTGAGAGAAAGTGCGTTCCGTATAAACTAAATATATAGTTATTAGAATACAACAGCCGTGGTGGGGACGCTGACCGATAGATTAAATCCAATTTTGTTCTGTCCAATTACCCCAACGGCTCTGTGCATGACACAGAGCCGTTGGGGTAATTAACGTTTTTACTTTTGCCTTTTTTACTTGGCATTTTACTTCCTGTTCTGTACGGTGGGATAGTGGTCCAGCGTCTCGAAGACATTGCGTTTGTCCTGTTTCAGTATCGTGATGAACTTACGCAGGGAATCCTGGTACTGCGGTTTGGCAAACATGCGGTCATGGGCCAGTATCACGAGCGTATTGGGCTGGTAGGTATATTCCTGGTCAAATTTTTTGTTGACCTGCGCTGCCAGTTCTTCCGCACCCTGTTTGGGTATAGACCCCTTGACAAACTGCCATTCGGTGTCCCATCCGATAATCGTGTAGCCCAAGGAATCCAGCTTTTTGGCGACATTTTGCGATGACTTTGGCCCTTGTATCTGTCCTGCGGAGGCCCAGGTGTTCATGCCCGGGAGACGCACGATTTTCAGTTTTAGGTTCAGGTCGTTCTGCGCTTTCAGGATGTCGTTGACGGCACTGTCCACATTTTTGTAAAAAATAGGATAGCGGTCGTGGAAACCGTGGGTCGAGCTGTGGTTGCCCGTCACAAACTCGGGATAGCTGTTGTTGAGCGAGTCCACGATACGTTTCCGCATGGGGTCAAACGCATGTGCAGCGACGAGAAAAAACGTAGCTTTCACACCTTCTTCATGGAAAATGTTTTTGCAGTTGACCGTGCCCGGCGGTTGAGGACCGTCGTCAAACGCGAGAAAAATGTAGCGTTTGCCCGGTTCGTAAGTGATAGGAGAACCCAATCCCGTCGGGATGGCGATGGATGCAGAATCGACTTTGGTGGTGTCGGCGGCGTTTCGTTTGTCCTTTCCGTTTTGGCAGCTTGTACCTGCCAACAAAGTTGCAGCAAGCAGCGCTGGAAGAGAAAGGCTTCTTACCTTATTGGTAAAGCTTAGCATAGAAAGAATGATTTGCGGCGTAAGCTATGCCTTTTTTTGATTGGTATCGAAATAAAATGCCTTTTCTTCCGAAAATATTTTTACACAGATGTTGATACTAAATGGTTGAGTATTAATTCTCTAACTTAAACCTACGGATGGATTCCACCAGCATCAGCAAACCAAACAGCGGAATGAATGCCATGCCGGCATATTGACCAATTTTGGAAGAGGTGTTGGCTATGCCGAAATTAGGCGTTTCGACAAAATGGCTAATGCTCACCGTGCCCATCAATACCAATAAAAGTCCACCAATGAAGCAATACAGATTCAATCTTTTCATAATGTGTACATTTTCGGCTAATGTACGGAAAATTTTGCATTTAAAAGGAGGAGCAATGAATACAAACCAATAAAATTGTTGGTGACAACCCCTCAATACGCAATATATAGCAGGATAATATTAAATCATAACCGTCGGTTGGCACATTGAATGACAAGGCAGCTAATTTTTATTCTTTGTGCAGTAGGTTCAAAACAGCACTATCTGTGTCGGCAATATGTTGAACGATTTCCGGTGGTAGGGCGACAAGCCGTATCGGGCAATCGCTTTTCGGTGGTCGAGCGTGCCGTAGCCTTTATTTTTTTTCCAGTTGTACATCGGAAAATCCTCGTCGAGTGCAGTCATGTATGCATCACGGTAGGTTTTGGCCAATATGCTGGCGGCGGCAATAGAGGCATATTTTCCGTCGCCTTTGACGACACAAAGGTGCGGAATGGACGGATGGCGGTCAAACCGGTTGCCGTCTATCAGGAGAAAATCGGGACGGGTGCGTAGCTGGTCGATCGCGAGGTGCATTGCCTTGAAAGAGGCGCGCAGGATGTTGATCTGGTCTATTTCTTCATTTGTTACCATGCCGACGGCATAGGCAAGTGCGTTTTGTTCGATATACGTGCGTAAGGTGTTGCGGTCTTTTTCTTTTACCTGCTTGCTGTCGTTGAGCAGTGGATGGTAAAAATCGTGTGGCAAAATAGCCGCCGCCGCGAATACCGGCCCGGCGTAACATCCGCGTCCCGCCTCGTCACAGCCTGCCTCAACCCGAAATCCATCCAGATAAGCTTCTAACATAAGAAACCAAAAGTAAAAAGGAAAAAGCAAAAAAAGGAAGATGACATGTGTGGGTTTTGTTTTCTTACTTTGATTACTACCGTACAAATTGGAGTATCTGTCAACATTCGCTAGATTTCAATATTGCTTTTAGTATTTTTGCCGACAACCGAATCAAATAAGGCGTTTCCATGAAGGTCAATAAAGCGTATGTGCGGTTTGTAAGGCTGGTGTTGTTGCTCATTTTTGTCGTGATACTCGCGGGAAGCATCGTACGTACGACACATAGCGGGATGGGATGTCCGGACTGGCCAACCTGTTTTGGCCGTATCATCCCGCCGATGAACGCGGGGCAGCTTCCCAAGGACTATGAAAAATACCTGAGCCGCCAGGACATCGACCATACGTTCAATGCCTTCCATACCTGGGTCGAATATATCAACCGTCTCTGTACGGCCATATTGGGATTTGTGCTAATCGGACTGATTGTGTACAGTTACCGCAAATTTTACCGTAGCAAACCTTCTATCTTTTGGCTGTCTGTCTTGCTGATGGTCGTTGTCATTGTAGAGTCGCTATTGGGATGGTTGACTATACGCACCAATCTGCACGTTGACACCGTGACGATACACCTGTTGCCGATATATGTGATGGCAGGCATCTGCGTGTTGATGATCCACAAGGCGCAAGGCAGTTACGGCATCCAGGACACGACACTGAAATGGATAAGCTGTGTTGCATTGACATTGGTATTTATACAGATATTGGTTGGGACGCAGGTCAGGACTTCCGTAGATATTACGTCCAAGGCATTGCAATATACCGAACGGGGGAAATGGCTGTCCAATACTGGCACAATATTGATTGTCCACGAAGTACTGGCGTGGCTGTCGTCGTTTGCCTGCGTGTTTTTGTTCTGGCGCAGCCTTTCGTATACCAGACTGCAAAAATTGGGGTTCCTGTTGCTGGTCTTGGTGATTGGCGAGTTGACGATGGGCTTTACGCTGGTCAAACTGGACTTTCCGGCCTATGCACAGCCGGTGCATCTGGTGTTGGGGTCAGCCATGCTGGTAACGGTGTTTTCGTATCGCCTGTATTTTAGGAAAAGGAAATAGCTGTTTTTAACAGTGGGGAGTAATCCGTATTCAGCGGTCAGAAGAACATGGGAAAGTCCGAGGCATAGTCCTTTGATAGCCGTTTGATGCGTGCGTCAACATAAGGAATGGTTTTAATCCTAAATTCATCCGCTTTAAAAATCCTCGTCATATCGAGAGCAGCTTCTTATAAGAAACAGGAAACGTTTCGTTTTACGCTTGACGTCTTTAAAAATTAAAATCCACCGTATTGTCCGGAAACTGCAACTTGCTGGACTTCTCGGCATTGCCGTTTTTGAAGCGTACCATGTTGATCTGTTCCTTTTTGTAGTCGTACAAAAGTGTGTTGAACACATGTATCTGTTTGGGTTCAGGTACGTTTTTGATCTCAAAATAGCACCAGACACTTTCACCCTGCTGTTCGTAACCGACAAACTGCATCGGACGCACCACATTGTCGATACGCACTTGTAGACGACTATGGATATATTGGTCGATCCAGCCGTTGACGAGCTTGGGGTCTTTGGGATGGATGATGTCGAGCGGGTAGTCCTTATGTAGGTTTTTGATGGTGCTTTCCAGGTCGTCCGTAAAGATGCGCACGCTCACTTCCACCGTTTTGTCCTTGGGAATGTAGTCAACCTCCGTCATCGAAACGAAGAACGGATGCAGCAAAAACAGGAAAAAACGAAGAAATGCCAAGTACATTTTTTTGCGCTTTATTGTGATGCAAACGTAAAGGATATTTTTCTTATGTGGCAGACTGAAAAATGGATGTTGTATCTGTATTTTTCGGAAAATCGTATCTTTGGACAAAAGGGAATAAAATGGATACCAAAGAAAAAAATCAAGTAAAAAGAATACAAAAAAGAAAGATACCGATAAAAAAGTATCTAAAACATGGCTCGCGATACAGAAATATAGCGGGAAGCCTATTGCAGAAATTAGGGATATGAGAGCCGTGCTGAGATAGGTCGTCATGGATAGATATTTGCTTGATACGAATATTTTGGTTTTTCTTATTACAGACAAGACAAATGACGAAATCTGTTTTGAAGTGCGGGAGATTTTGAAAGATTTTGGCAGTAGGCTTTATGCAAGTCCCGTTTCAATTATTGAGCGACAACAACTGCAACGTATCGGAAAAGTACATTTTAGGAAGAATATCAAAGCGGATGATTTGGTAAATATTTTAGAAAACGACTTTTATGTGTCAATACTCCCTTTCACAAAGCAACATTCCGGGACTTTGCTCCGCCTTACCGTATTCCACAACGACCCATCTGACCATGCCATCATTTCCCACGCGATTACGGAAAAAATGACAATGGTTTCTTCCGACAAAAAATTTCAGGAATATACCAACCAAAAACTGAAATTCATCTATAACAAACGCTAACGCTCGAACAAAAAACATTCAGGATTACCGTCATTTCCTTAATTTTACGGTTCAAGTGTAGTCATGATGGATGATTTCTGGCTTTTTTTTACAACGGGCATTGGACATATTGCGGACTGGAAAGGGATTGACCACATATTATTCATAACCGCCATGTGTCTGCGCTATGTCTGGAAAGACTGGAAAAAGATACTGCTTCTGGTCACGGCATTTACCATTGGTCATTCGTTGACACTCGGACTGAGCGTTTTCAATATCATCAGCATTCCAACGGTGTGGACCGAGTTTCTGATTGCCGTTACGATATTGGTCACAGCGCTCTCCGACCTCCGAAAGGAACGGCCATCGCGGCGCCGATATCCGTTGATATATTATTTTGCATTGGTTTTTGGGTTCATACATGGCATGGGGTTCAGTACGCTTTTGAAAAGTATGCTGGGGCGTGACCGGCAGATTGTCGGACAACTGTTAGCGTTCAACCTCGGCCTGGAAGTCGGACAATTGCTGATTGTCGGCTGTCTATTGACGCTTTTGACTTTGCTGGCCACAGTGGGGATTGACCGATTACATTCCCGCATTTTTGTCAGCGGCGCGATTGCCGCACTTGCACTGGAAATGTGCATCGACCGCTGGCCGCTTGGAGAAAACGAAAAAGAAAATAATACTCAAACAGAAATAAAATACAGAAACGACAAACATGAAAATTTCAGCATTCTACAAAACCTTGCTTAATGGCTGCGGATTTTGCATGATGGGAATGGGCGTATTGCACGCGCAGAACATCCAAAACAACCCGACATCCAACCACGGCAACGCATTTGAACAGTTGGGAACCATACTCCCGACGCCCAACAGCTACCGAACGGCAAGCGGCGACGTCGGACCCAACTACTGGCAGCAACGGGCCGACTACGACATTGCCTGCATCCTCGACGAAAAAAACCTTTTGCTGAAAGGCGAAGAAAAAATCACTTATTTCAACAACAGCCCGGGACCGTTGAGCTATCTCTGGCTGCAACTCGACGAGAACGAGCACAGTTCCATCAACAATGCCAACTACCAAGACCCGTCCAGCGTCAGCAAAAGAGGAGTGGCGGATCTCAACTCCTTGAAAAAACTGGAAACCTCCGATGCCGACAACGGTTTTGGCGACAAAATAGAATCCATCACCGATGCCAGCGGCAAGCCATTGTCCTATACCGTCAACAAAACAATGATGCGTATCGACCTGCCGACGCCGCTTGCCGCCAAGTCCCAAATCGTGTTCAACGTCAAATGGCACTATAAAATCTCCGACCGTATGACCGAAGGCGGTCGCGGTGGCTACGAATATTTCCCGGAAGACGGCAACTATCTCTTCACCATGACGCAATGGTATCCACGCCTCTGCGTATATAGCGATTTCCAGGGCTGGCAAAACCACCAGTTTACCGGAAGAGGCGAATTTGCATTGACATTCGGTAATTTCAAAGTCAAAATGACCGTTCCTGCCAACCACGTCGTCGGCGCGACAGGTCAGGGACAGAACTACCAGCAGGTGCTGACACCCGCGCAATACAAACGTTGGCAACAAGCACAGACGTCCAAAGAACCCGTCGAAATCGTCACGCTGGCAGAAGCCAAAGCTGCGGAAGCCAATAAAGACCAAAATACCAAAACCTGGGTCTTCTACGCCGACAGCGTGCGTGACTTTGCCTGGACTTCTTCCCGCAAATTTATCTGGGACGCCATGCCGACTTATGTCAACAACAAGAAAATCATGTGCATGAGCCTTTACGGCAAGGAAGCTTACGGCCTCTACCGCAGATTTTCCACGAAAGTGGTCGCGCACACGATCCGCAGCTATTCACATTTTACCATCAACTACCCTTATCCTGTCGCGCAGAGCATCGAAGCGTCCAACGGTATGGAATATCCGATGATCTGCTTCAACTACGGACGTACCGAAAAAGACGGCACGTACAGCGAAGCGACCAAAAACGGCATGATTGGCGTCATCATCCACGAAGTCGGACACAATTTCTTTCCGATGATTGTCAACAGCGACGAACGCCAATGGACATGGATGGACGAAGGGCTGAACACGTTTGTCGAATACCTGACGGAGGAACTCTACGACAACAAATTTCCTTCGCGCCGCGGTCCGGCTTATAGCATCACGGACTATATGCGCCTGCCCAAAGACCAGTTGGAACCCATCATGACCAACAGCGAAAACATCGTCCAGTTCGGACCCAATGCTTATTCCAAACCCGCAACCGCGCTCAACATCCTGCGCGAAACCATCATGGGACGCGAGCTGTTTGACTTTGCTTTCAAGACTTATGCGGAACGCTGGAAATTCAAACACCCGACACCCGCAGACCTTTTCCGCACGATGGAAGACGCAAGCGGTGAAGATCTGGACTGGTTCTGGCGCGGTTGGTTTTACGACATCACCCCTTGCGACATTGCGCTGGACAGCGTAAAAGCTTTCCAGTACGACAATTCCGGTCGGCAGTTCACCATGCGGAAACCCGCAGGAAAACTCGACACGGCTGCCATCCCGCCGTATGACGATATATCCAAAATCCGCAACCGTCAGGACAAAAACATCCATTTCCTGACCGAAACAGACACCTCTTTGCAGGACTTCTACTGGAAATACGACAGGAAAATCATTCCTTACGATTCGGCCTACAGAATTCCGGAATCCACGATTGCGGCAGATGCGCTCAGTGCCGACGAACAGGCAGCGTGGAAAAATAAATTCATCTACGAACTCCATTTTACCAACAAAGGCGGACTCGTGATGCCTGTCATCCTTGCCTTCAACTACAAGGACGGCACGAACGAAATCAAACGCATCCCCGCCCAAATCTGGCGCAAAAACGAAAAGGAATTTTCCAAAGTGTTCATATTGAACAAAGAGGTTAGCTCCATACAACTGGATCCTTACCGTGAAACCGCCGACATCGACGAAAGCAACAACGTTTGGCCAACAGTCACGCAACCGTCCAAACTGGAAATCTTCAAGATGAAGCAAGGCATACGCGGACAGTCCTCCGGAGTCAACCCGATGCAGGTTTCCAAAAAGTAAAAAGGAACCATTCAAACGGAAAAAATACCTCGACTACTAGCGTTGGTCGGGGTATTTTTGTTTTTCATTCTCAAATCTTAAAATTTCCAATTCAACCTCATGTCTTTCAAAATCTATACAAAAACTGGTGACAATGGAACGACGGGCCTTATTGGCGGCACACGTGTCAGCAAAGCAAATCTGCATATTGAAACCTGTGGCACACTGGACGAACTCAACAGCCATATTGGGTTCGTCGCGGATTTGACAACGTCACAGCCCGACATTCATTTTCTCCGGGAAATACAAAAAGACCTTTTCGTCATCGGCGCGGTCGTCACGCTCGACACTGACAAGAAAAACGCTCCGAAAATCCCTTTGCTGAAAGATGAAAAAATAGAATTACTGGAAAACAAAATAGACGCAATGGAAGCGACGCTTCCGGCGATGACACATTTCATACTGCCGGGTGGACACCCTACCGTTTCGCAGATACATATTGCCCGCAGTGTCTGCCGCCGCGCGGAACGCATTGCCATTGCCCTGAAAGAAACAAGCTATCCAACACTTCCCGGAAACATATTGCAATACCTCAACAGGCTGAGCGATTTCCTCTTTGTCTTTGCACGGCATGTCGGCCAGCAACTGGCGGTGGAGGAAGTCAAGTGGATGCCGGAGCAATAAAAAATTGCATACCTTGCCACGCAGCTAAAACAGCGGGCTATTCACTATCTCACTTTCAATCAACCCGTCTTTCATGTGCAGGATGCGGTCGCTCATGTCGGCAAGTTCCTCGTTGTGCGTGACAATCAAAAATGTCTGGTCAAATTCTTTGCGCAATTCCAGGAACAGGTCGTGCAGGTCTTTGGCGTTTTGGCTGTCGAGGTTTCCTGTCGGTTCATCTGCAAAAACAATCGCTGGCTGGTTAATCAAGGCTCTTGCGATAGCGACACGTTGCTGTTGTCCGCCGCTCAATTGTCCGGGTTTGTTTTCCAAGCGGCCAGCAAGTCCCAGCCTTTCCAACAGCTTGACAGCGTCTGTCTCTACTGTGGACTTTCTCTTTCCGGCCAACCAACCGGGAATACATACATTTTCCAAAGCCGTGAACTCCGGCAGCAGATGGTGGAACTGAAAGACGAAGCCGATATGCGTATTGCGGAAATGCGCCAGCTTCTTGCCTTTCAATTGGTTGACTTGTTGGTTGTCAAGATAGATATCGCCACTGTCCGCTGCGGACAGTGTGCCCAAAATATGCAACAAGGTGCTTTTGCCAGCACCCGAAGAACCGACGATGGAGACGATTTCGCCTTTGTTGATTTCCAGCGATACGCCTTTCAGTACTTCCAGTTCGCCGTATTTCTTGTGTATGTTGACCGCTTTGAGCATGCTTTCCGATTGAGCTACAAACCTAAAGGATATTTTTATTTTGCATAAAAATTCTTCCCATAGCCTTATTGCTAACCGCAAAAGGTCGGTCTTCTTCCTTGGCGCCTCGACTCGTATTGAGCGCATTGCCCATCTGCAAACGGAAAGTCCGGCCCGGCATCATTTGCTGACAGGTAATATAGTTTTTAGTATAGGGCTGGCCGTTGAGCAGTGTTGACTGGATATAGACATTTTGGTCATTGTTGTTTTGCGCGTCGATGGAGAAGGTGATAGAAGTGGGCAGCAGTCGGTAGTCTGTCTATTGTGGTAGGTTTTCGGTCTTCATTATCAAATTTCCGAATTATCAAATCAACCGTCTCTATTTTTGTAAAATGGGCAACGATTATTTTCAGTTCAAACGATTCACGGTACGGCAGTCGAGGGCGGCGATGAAAGTCTGTACGGATGCCTGTGTTTTTGGTGCTTATGTGGCACAAAACATAAGTGCGGCAAGGGTTTTGGACATTGGTGCAGGCACGGGGCTGCTGAGTCTGATGTATGCGCAGAAACATCCCGATGCGCATATTGACGCCATCGAGATAGAACCAAACGCCTATCTCCAGGCAAAAGAGAATCTTGAACAATCGCCTTGGGCGGAAAATATCCAAGTCCATCATTGCGCTTTGCAGCAATATGAAAATACAACTGTACAGTATCAGTATGGCTTGATACTGTCCAATCCGCCGTTTTTTGACAAAGATTTACGTTCGGGTGATGCGGCACGCAACACGGCGATGCATTCCACGCAGTTATCGCTTTCCGAAATCTTCCAGTTTTCCAGCAACCATCTGGTTGCGGACGGCAGATTGGCGTTACTGCTGCCTTTCCATCGACACGAAGATGCACAAAACATTGCCCTGCAAAACGGCTTTTTTCTTGAAGATGCGCTATTGGTCCGACAATCGCCGCGACATGGATTTTTCCGTTCCATATTATTTTTTTCCAAACAGGGACAACCCGTGCGGACCAGCGAAATGGCTATTCGTAATATAGAGAACCAATATGATGCTGCGTTTGCGGCATTGTTGAGAGACTACTATCTTTTTTTGGAATAAGGCTTTGACCCGAGATCGTTCGATTACGCCATTCTTCCATGCCTTTCATGGCCTTTTCCCGACCATTCCCAATCCAAAAACGCCGTTTTTCCCTATTTCGGCTTGCCGTGGTTTTTCATTCCGTACTTTTGTCTTATGATAGAGATTACAGATCAACTGGTGGACAACCTAGCGGAACTTTCTCGTCTGGAATTTGACGATGCACAGAAAACCGTCATACGGTCAGACCTGCAAAAAATCATCCAGTTTATGGAAAAGCTGAACGAGTTGGACACAGAAGGTGTCGAGCCGCTTTTACATATCAGCACGCGTACCAACGTGTTGCGTGAAGACATGGTAAAAGGTTCCATCCCTAGAACCGAAGGGCTGAAAAACGCTCCGGCGACGGACGGCATATTTTTCGAAGTCCCCAAAGTCATCCAAAAATAAAACAGCGTATGTCTTCCATCATCCACTTGGACAATATCCGGAAAAGCTATTTCATGGGCGGGCAGGAAATCCCTGTGCTGAAAGGTATCTCCCTGGACATTTTCAGGAATGAATATGTCGCGCTGATGGGTTCTTCCGGTGCAGGCAAAAGTACGCTGATGAATATATTGGGCTGCCTGGACACGCCGACAAGCGGGCAGTACATCCTCAACGCGCAGGACGTGAGCAAGATGCAGGACGATGCGCTCGCGGACGTGCGCAACGACGAAATCGGATTTGTATTCCAGCAATTTAACCTCCTGCCCAGACTGACGGCTGCGGAAAACGTGGCACTCCCACTGGTCTATGCCGGTGTTCCCAAAAAAGAACGCATGGAACGTGCGATGGCCGCTTTGGAAAAAGTAGGCCTTGCCTCCCGCCACGAACACAAAGCCAACCAGATGAGCGGCGGACAGATACAACGCGTGGCGATTGCACGGGCGATCATCAACGACCCGGCACTCCTCCTGGCCGACGAACCGACCGGCAACCTCGACTCCAAAACCTCCGTCGAAGTCATGGAAATATTCGGACAGATACAAGCAGCCGGCAACACCGTTGTACTGGTCACACACGAAGACGACATCGCCGCTTACGCCCATAGGGTCATCCGCCTCCGTGACGGACTGATCGAGTCGGATACATTGAATGAGGTCAATGCGCTGGCTCATTAAGCAGGCAAGTCGAGAAAATTAAATACAGTCAAACATTGGTCCATTTTCATAGGAATAAAATAACCCGGAATGAACGAATGGTTCCATTTTTCGTACATTCAGGGGTTATTTTTTACGTCCGTAACGTAACTATTTTTTCTCCGGTTTCAGGGTAGCGGCGAGTTTCAGCGCATTGTAGGCGTTGACGATACCACCCGAAACAGATAAATCCTCAAACGGTACCTGTGTATCCGGCGTTCCG
This sequence comes from Chitinophagaceae bacterium, assembly GCA_047606825.1. Classification (GTDB taxonomy): domain Bacteria; phylum Bacteroidota; class Bacteroidia; order Chitinophagales; family Chitinophagaceae; genus Rhizosphaericola. The sequence goes on along the minus strand of JASGDY010000092.1, from coordinate 72,273 downwards.
GGCAACCGCGTAAACTTGTTGGGTTTCACGACGGAGTTGACGATGGCATATTTGACCTGTTCCGCAGAGAGTTTGGGGTAATAGGAACGTATCAACGCCGCGACACCTGCGACGACGGGCGACGCCATACTTGTTCCTTGCAGATAAGCGTATTTGTTGCCTTTAGGAACGGTGGAATATATCCTGACGCCAGGCGCAAACACGTCAACGGTGGCTTTACCATAATTACTGAAACTGGCAGCGAACGCTTCTTCCGTTTTGCCGCCAATATGCGGGTCGCCGCTAGCACCAACGGTAATAAGATTACTGGCCGTCTTTCCTGGATAGAATATCAAGTCCCCGTTGGGGTAATTGTAGGTGCTGTCCGTATTTTCACCTTCGTTGCCTGCCGCGTGTACCAACAAGACATCATGCTGCAACGCATAGACAAAAGCGCTGTCCACCCAATATTTCTCTGGCGAAAAAGGTTTGCCAAAACTCATATTGATGACTTTTGCGCCATTGTCCACGGCATACCGGATGGCCAGTGCGATATCCTTGTCGTACTCGTCCCCATCGGGAACGGCACGCACGGAAAGAATCTTGACATTGTCGGCAATACCGTCCATACCGATACCGTTGTTGCGTGTCGCCGCGATAATACCGGAAACGTGCGTGCCGTGCATCGGGTCGCCACCGTACACGTCGGGATTGCCGTAATGGCTGTCCTTGAAGTTGCCATAGTCATCCTTGACAGTCTCCTGCCGTACCGGTTCAGGTGCTTTTTCGCGGGCTTCGGTCGCTTTTTGGTATTTGTCGCGTTCAGATGCCATGCCGGTCATGATTTCCGTATTGGTTGTTTCGCTTGTGAAACTGGGAATCATCTGTTGGAGATAGAGCAACGCACTTTTAGCCCTAACGACCGTGTCGGACGACGGTGTATATTGTGCCAGCTCGCCCAGTGTATATTCGGGCTTGCCCATTGCCTTCCGCAAGACGGAATCGGCGGGATGCATCTGCGCGTATATCTGCGTCATCATAGCCGCCATCTGTGCGTCTTCGCTGGATTTTTTAGGGTCGGCAATCTCGTCGGCCGCGCGTTTCCAAGCGAGGTATTCGTATTTGTCGACTTTGGACAAGGTATTGGTGTCGATGGACTTGCCTCCGAAACAATCCTTGAATCTGTAATACACGCGGTATTTTTCCTCCGCTTCCTTGTTCACGTCCTTTCCGTCGGCATTGCCGAGGAAATTCCAACCGTAAAGGTCGTCCACATAACCGTTTTTTTCGTCGTCCTTGTTGTTGCCGGGGATTTCTTTCGGGTTGTGCCACAATACGGATTTGAGGTCTTCGTGTGTGGTGTCGATACCACCGTCGATGACGGCAACGATGATCTGTTGGGATTTTTTACCTTTTACGAAGTCGTATGCTTTTTGCAAACTGATACCGTAAAGGGAGTCGGTCTGCAAATCTTTCTGGTACCAAGCTTTATCGTCGGTTGTGGTTTGTGCAAAAGCCGAACTGCAAAGTGCAAGCGCAATGACGGCTGCGGTGGTTTTTCCGTAATTCATTCTTTTTCTTGTTGTTATAACGAAAATTAAAAATAGGCAGTTTTCCGATATGTGATGGGAAAATTAGTTTTTTTAAATTAAACTAAAGGAGATGCTTTCTCAACTCATAAATCTTCCATCAAATATCCTTTTGTTCCGACAATGCCAATATGGTTTCCCATTCCTTGTCGGTCACGGGACTTACGGAAAGGCGTTGCTGCCGCACCAATGCCATGCCTTGCAGAGCACTGTGTTCCTTGATGATTTCCAGCGGGACGGGATGCTTCAACGGTTTTACCGCTTTGAAGTCCACGACGACCCATCTTGGATCTTCCGTTGTCGGGTCCTGATAGGCTTCCTTGACGACTTTGGCGATGCCGACGATTTCCTTGCCCTCGTTGCTGTGGTAAAAGAAAGCCTCGTCGCCTTTTTTCATCGACTGGAGATTATTGCGCGCCTGATAGTTGCGCACGCCGTCCCAAAACGTGGATTTGTCCTTTACGAACTGGTCCCAACTGTATTTGAACGGTTCCGATTTGATTAACCAATGTGCCATGACGATTCGGTAATTTGATGATTAGATAATTTGGTAAGATCGTATGAAGCGCGAGGTTAGAAGTTTTGGGCTGTTGGGACACCCGTACGCCAACATATAAACTGCAACTCAACTTGTGGCTAACCTTCCGATTGTGTGCGCAGCTTACGGTTGTAGGCAATCATTTTGAGTGCGGTAATGGCGGCTTCCTCGCCTTTGTGGCCGTCTTTGCCGCCGGTACGCTCCAGTACCTGTTCCTCGTTTTCGACGGTCAATACACCGAAAATGGTCGGCACGTTGAGTGTCATATTGAGCTGCGTCACGCCCTCGCTGACGATTTTGCATACGTAGTCGAAATGCGGAGTCGCACCACGTATGACGATGCCAAAGACAATATACGCATCGGGACGGCGCGCCCAACCATCATTCCACGCCCTTACCGCAAAAGGCAGTTCGACTGCGCCGGGCACGGTTTCGGTATGGAAACCGACTTTGTTTTCGGTCAATATCTTTTCACAACCGGAGACGAGTTTGTCGATAAGAGCGGCGTTCCATTCTGTTTTTAGGATAACAACAAAGGCATCCCCAAGCTCTGGGATGCCTTGTGTCAATGCGTTGTTGCCTTGTGTGGACATATTGAAATTTTTTTTAAGTAAAAAACCTTCCGGGGAAAGTCCTCTCCTAGAGACTGTGCGGAGAGAAAGAACCCCTTTCGTGCTGTAGGCAATTTGCACTTGATCGATTTTTTACTTTTGCCTTTTTAATTATTTCACGCTCAAGTCATTCGGTTCGATGCTTAGGCGGTAGATGTATTTGTCGGCTTGTGCGCCTCTTGCCGTATTGGGAAATTTTTCCTTTAAGCTTTTGTACAGTTCGACAGCTTCTTTGGATTTTCCGGCGACTTCGCTCAGGAGTGCGGCACGGAAAAGATATTCGGAAGCGGTGGCCTCATCTTCCTCAAAAGTCGCGGATGCTTTTTTGTAGGAGTCGATGGCTTTGTCGTTCTGTTTCAGTTCACTGTATGCGTCGCCCAATGCGCCGAGGGCTTCCATCTGTATGGGTTTGGATTCCGTGGAGAAAGCACCCAGTTGTTTAACTGCATTGTTGAAATCACCTGTCTGCAAATAACAGATGCCAGCATAGTAATGTGCGAGATTGCCCGTCTTGGAACCGCCGTAGCTCTTGATGATTGCCAAAAAACCTTTATTGGCACCGTCGCCGTTCAAGGCCAAGCGGAAGGAGTCTGCCGCAAAATATTGCTGTGCGACTGCGATGGCGCTCTGTGCTTTGGACTCTTTGGGTTTCACGACCCAATTTTGGTAGGCCAACCAGCCAGCGATGATGGCGACCAATATGACAGCAAGGGTCGCAAGGGGTTTGATGTATTTTTTCAGGTCTTTCTGCGCGGTCTGCGTGTACGTGTTTGCCTCTTTTCTTTCTATTTTAGATTCTTGGGACATTGAAAATGTAGATTTTTAATAAATATGATGAAGAAACAAAAGTACCCATCCATGACTGAGCGGGTACTTTTTTGATATAATTTTTAGTGGGGCTAATCTTTGATAAATGGATAATCCTGGTCAACATAGACATCTTTGTACAGTTCATCCATTTCTGGAAATGGACTTTCTTCGGCAAACTGTACGCATTCCGCGACTGCTTGTGCGATTTTGTCGTCTATTGTCTTGATTTCTTCTTCGGTAGCGTACTTTTTATCTTTGATGACGCCCAGCACTTCGAGGATGGGGTCTTGTGACTTATAGGATTCCAGTTCTTCCTTTGTACGGTATTTACTCGGGTCGGAGATGGAGTGTCCTTTGTAACGGTACGTCTGTATTTCTAGCAAAGTGGGGCCATCCCCTTCGCGAGCGCGCTTGGCTGCACGGGCGATTGCCTCGTGTACGTCTTCGGGTTTCATGCCGTTGACCTGGTCGGCGGGCATTTCGTAAGCGTCTGCGAGTTTGTAGATATCGATGACGTTGGAAGAGCGGCGGACCGCCGTTCCCATTGCGTAATGGTTGTTTTCGCAGATATAGATAATCGGTAGGTTCCAGAGCATCGCCAAGTTAAAACTTTCGTGCAGGATGCCCTGGCGTGCGGCGCCGTCGCCGAAGAAGCACAGCACGACGTTGTCCGTGCCTTTGTAGTTTTCCGCGAAAGCGATACCTGTGCCGACACCAATCTGTGCGCCTACAATACCATGTCCTCCAAAGAAATAGTGTTCCTTGCTGAAAAAGTGCATACTACCGCCCTTGCCTTTGGCGCAACCGGTAGCCTTGCCGTATAGTTCTGCCATTGCGGCGTTGAGGCTGATTCCTTTGGCAATACCTGGACCGTGGTCGCGGTAGGATGTAATGAACGGGTCTTCCTTTTTGGTTGCGGAGATGCAGCCGGCGATGACGGCCTCCTGTCCCACGTAGGAGTGGAAGAAACCACGGATTTTGCCAGCCATCTTGTACATTTCCTCCGCCTTCAGTTCAAACTGGCGAATCGTCTGCATCAATTCGTACCATTCCAGATACTGCTCTTTTGTGAAATTGGTATTTACTGCCACGTTAAAAAATTTGAGGCAAACGTACATAAAATTTTCCATTCAGACGTTACCCAAAAGGTAAACGCACTCTGTAAAGGGCGTATTTCAAATTTTCGCGGTAAGATTCTTTTATGTTTGATTTTTGGGGCAATGTTGTTCTGACCACTATTTTCTAAAAGCGGAAATCTGAACTATTCTCACGGAAGGTAAATACACCCTCCATAAAAGGCAGGAAACGCCAAAGGATGGAATCCATTATCTTTGCCGCATGACAATCAAATCAGCAAAATACCTTATTTCCAGCCCCAACGTAGCCAACTGTCCAGCTCCGGACAGACCGGAATATGCTTTTATAGGCCGCAGCAACGTGGGAAAATCCTCGCTGATCAACCTCCTTTGCAATGTCAAAAACTTGGCAAAAACGTCGTCCTCGCCCGGCAAGACGCAGATGATCAACCATTTTGCCATCCATACTGGCGGCAAGTCCCAACTGTCGGACTGGTACCTCGTGGACCTTCCCGGTTACGGCTATGCCAAAACCGCCATTAAAAACCGCCGCACCTGGGGACAGATGATTGAAAACTATATACGCAAAAGGGAAAACCTCATCAACCTTTTCGTACTGATCGACAGCCGCCACCAACCGCAAAAAATAGACCTTGAATTTCTGGAAAGCCTCGCCAAATGGGAAGTTCCTTTCTCCATCGTATTTACCAAATCCGACAAGGAAAAGCCCGCCGTCGTCGAACGGAACGTGAAAACATTCCTTGACACGATGCGCGAAAGCTGGTATTTCTTACCCGCTAGCTTTGTTACTTCCGCAGAGAAAAAGATTGGACGCGACGAAGTATTGAACTACATCGAACGGTTGAACATGGAAGCGACGGAGAAAGAATGATTTGAAAACTTGAGGATTTGAAAATGAATGTTTTCCGTTCTTTCTTTGTGCATCCAAAAGGCAATTTTCCCAAAAAACGCATAAAAAAACCGTTGTTGACCAATGTCAGCAACGGCAACAATTCAACACCTGCGACGTTTATGCTTTTTTCCGAATGAAACGTCCATAAATCCACAAAAGGATAATCGCACCCACGACTGCAAGGGCAAAATTTTTGAAACTCCATACACCCGATGGCTCGTCCATGCCCAGTAAAGAACCGACCCAACCGCCGACCACGCTACCCAAGATACCAATGATAATCGTGACAATCCAACCGCCGGGATCCTTACCGGGATGAATGGCTTTCGCAATCGCACCTGCAATCAATCCAAAAACAATCCAAGAGATAATGTTGCCCATAGCACACTGTTTTTATTGTTTACAAAAGAGATTCCACATATAAAATTAGCGAAAATCATACCATGCACAATAGGCTACGCTTTTTGTTTTTTACTTCTGACTTTTGACTTATTCCGATACTGCCCGACGCTCATAAAGAACCCGACCACGGTCACGATGACGCCAATCCACAGCAGGTTGATAAACGGAAACTCCAATACTTTCAAGGTGATGGTATCGCCGATGGAATGGTTTTCCTTCACGCCGATTTCGAAGCTGTGTTTTTTGTCGTCCACCAGCTTGTTGAAACGCACGACAAGCCCTTGCGCATTGACCGTATCGGGAAAACTTTCCACCGTCTGCTGCGACACTTCGACGTAAGGATGCAGCGGATAGCGGCTGCCCTCTTTGGAAACGACGGTCATGTCCAGCCCCATTTTGAGTGCTTCCGGGTTGGACGATGCAGAGGCGCCGTCGTCCACGTCCACTTTGTTCAATATGATATAACCGTTGGAATAGAACAGCGAATCGCCGACCTTGATTTCCGCCGGGAGGAATCGCGCCGTGTCCTGCTCCGTTTTGCGGTAGGCACTCACGTACACAAATATGTCCTTGTTCCAGTAATGCTCTTTGTCGGGATTGGCGCCCATGCCTTCCACACCTTTGTTATTTTTAATCAGGTCAGGGTGCAGCGTGAAATCGGAACGTTTTCCCTTACCGTCAAAGTCTATCTGGAAATATTGCTTGCGGTCATGGTTGTTGAGCGTATCGCCGACAAAAGTCACGTCGTAGGTTCCCATGTCGGTTTTGACACCTTTGAAAAGCGTAAGGTTCTCCGCCGGGTCTTCCTCTTTTGTTTTTTGGAAAAGTGCGATGCCTGTCGTGTTTTTGCTCAAGACCTTGGTATTGCCCGCACTCAGCAACACACCGACCAATATCAACCCAAAGCCGGTATGCGCCACGGAAGCCCCGGCAGCTTTGACTTTACCGCGCAGCACAATCCAGATGTAACCGATATTGGCGACGACCGCATATACTGCCATATACAAGGCGACATACAGCGCGACTTGGAACGCGAGACCGTGTTTGCTATAACCGATTTTGACAAAAATGCTGATAAGCGTCGCGATGGCGAGCGCGATGACCGTCGGTTGCAGGATTTTTTGCAAAAGGTATTTTTTCGGTGTATCCTTGTATTTCAGGTATTGACCGACTGCGGTCAATAAGCCAATCACAATCGCGATGAACACCTGTATCTGGTTATACGAAAACGGCGGGTCTTCGGGTTTGGCGATATTGGTGCCGAAGACTTTGTTGAAAATCGGAAAAGACGTTTTTCCGATGATGATAACGGCGGAAAGAAACAGCACCAGCGAACCGATGAACATCCAGAACTCGCGGCTGTACGTGTTTTCTTCTTTTTGGATACTGGGAATATTTTTCAAACGCAGGAAAAAATAAACCATCCCCGGAACAAAAAATACCAAAATGAACAAAATCAACTGCATGTCCATGTCCGCTCCGGTAAACGCATGTACGGAAGTGTCTCCCAATATGCCACTCCTTGTCAGATACGTGGAATACAGCACCAGCGAAAAACTCAGTATATAAAAGAGATAAGAACTCTTTAAAGAATAACCCGTTTTGTTATAGACCAGGTTGGTGTGTAGCCCGGCGACCATGACAAGCCAAGGGACGAGCGACGCATTTTCCACCGGGTCCCAAGCCCAATAACCGCCAAAGTTGAGGCTTTCGTAAGCCCAGGCCGCACCCATCATAATACCCAAACCCAATATGCCACCAGAAAAACAAGCATAAGGCAGCGATGCTTTTGACCATTCGTGGTCCTTGTTGACCAATCCCGCAAATGCGAATGCAAAAGGCACGAGCGTCGATGCAAAACCCAGAAACAAAATCGGGGGATGGATGACCATCCAATAGTTTTGCAACGTCGCGTTGAGCCCCGAACCGTCCCGCAAAAAATTCATATAGTCGACACGGAGATTCCCGTCCGCGTCCTTGAACATCGGTGCCATGTCAAACAGTCCGTCCACGCGCGCCAGGATAAACGGATTGCTGCCGATGCGCACGTGTTCGCCAAAATACAGTCCCAACACCATCGTCGCCAGACAGACCTGCGCCGCGCTGATGACCATCATCACAGGTGCTTCCCATTGGCCGCCGCGACCAATCACCACCCAGCCCAACACACAATGCCAAAACGTCCACAGCAGAAAACTTCCCTCCTGCCCTTCCCAAAGACAGCTCAACAGATATTCCGGCTGCAAGGTCTTGTCGCTGTGCGTCCACACATATTTGTACTCAAACAAGTGCGCCGACAGCATATAAATCAACAAACCTATAACCACCACGACCGCCACCGTCTCCACCAGAAACAGGGACCGCGCAAAACGTATCCAGCTTTTTTTATCCTCCGGATTCTGGAGCGCATTGGCTTTGCCAAAACTAAAAGTCGCCAGCAGCGCGCTGACGAACGACAATACGATGGCAAAATGCCCTATCTGTCCCGGAAGTAAATGTTCGCCTGTATAAGTCATGCCTGTCGATACGTTGTGAGGAAAATCGTTGTGGAAAGCTATTAGCCATTAGCTTTTTTACTTTTGCTAAAGTTTCGCGTTTCTTTCCCGCACAGTCCCGCGAAGGGAACTTTGCGGAAAGAACTCAGTTTTTTTGCTAAAGGCTCGCGTTGAGGTTGTTGCGGGCAGCGCGCGGGTCGTCTTTGTATTTGGAAGGGCACTTGATAAGGATGCCGCTCTGGTCGCGTATCTGGAAAATACCGTTCTCCATCTTGCCTTTCAGGACGATGCGTTCACTTTTTTCCATGTCCATAGGTTTTTCAAAATGATAGACCACACTCATGCGCTCTCCCAGCGTGTCCTGCACCTGAAAAGCCAGGAAATTGGGATTCCTGATGGGGTCGTACTCCATCGTCGTCGTGTCGAGCCTGGCTATCACCGTGACGATTTTGCCAGGTTTGGACTTCGCCGAAGCGATTGTTTCATAAGTGGAAAAGTTACCCAACTGGCTGATAAGCAACGCGATAACCACCGCAATGACGACCAGGGCAACGACATATATCTTCTTCATCTGAAATCAGCATTAAAAGTGCGATGCAAATTTACTTTAAAAAAAAGCAAACGCGTCATCGACTTTCCCTAAGGATGTTAAGAAGAAATCAATATTGAGGGTTGCAGGGGGTAATCATTAAAGACCGTGGTAGGTAAAAAGTTGGATGAAATGCGCCCAAATATATTAGATTCACGCGTTTTGTATTTATTTGTTTATTTTTGCAGTATGAATTCTTTGGATTTAGGGCATATTGTCACCAATTATGTTAATCAAAAAGGCGATACGGTTTCGCATAAGAAGTTGCAAAAACTCTTGTATTATGTCGAAGCGTGGCATTTGGTTAATTTTAATGAACCAATACTTGAAGAGGACTTTCAAGCTTGGGTTCATGGCCCTGTAATTCCTGAACTTTACCAAAGACTTAAAGATTTTGGATTTAATGATTTAGCGGTTGTCAATGAAGAAGAAGAAACTGTGGACGAAGAAATTAAAGCAATAATCAAAAAGAATGGGCTAGATGCCAATAAACTTGAATTTATTTATTCTGTTCTTGATAATTATGGTTCTTTAAGTTCATTTGAACTAGAATTACTTTCTCATAGTGAAAAACCCTGGATTGAAGCAAGAGGTAACTGTGCACCTCACGAAAGATGTACAAATATTATTTCTAAGGCATCAATGCTTGATTTTTATTCTCAACTTTGATATAAATGACAAAGAGTGGGAAGAAGTTCAAAATTGCCAATCCTCAAGAGCAATTAGATAAGATTAAGATTGATAAATATAAAATTGGTGCAACTGGCGTGTCTTTTTATGAAATTAGAGATATGAAACCAGTTTTTGCTTTTGATTACTTGTCCTTAAACTTTTCTGAATTGTGTTATAATTGCGGCTCTCTTAAGATTGAGGATTATTTAGGACTTCTAACAGCACTTAAGAAGAATTCACAATTTACTTATAGTCAGTTGAGAACTTCAAATTATTATAGATTTCATCCCATAAATTTTGATACGGATAATGTGTCTATAAAGCGAAAAGATTTCAAAAAGGCCCTGTCCTATAGACCCGATGAAATTCGGGATGAAGAATTACCAACTTTGTACCAATTTGACTTACATTATCATCAGAAAGCAAGAGCCTGCGGTTTTTTGTACAAAGGCATTTTTTATTTAGTATGGTTTGACAGAAACCATACTATTTATCCGGGCGGCAAATAGCATTTCTGGAAAAATTGGGTTGATCGCAAGACGAGATTGTATATAGCTGTCATTTTTATACTTTTAGCATTTTTCCTCACTCCACTTCCGCCATTACCCGCACGTTACGGTTAAAGCTTTCTTCCAGAGAGATCAGCGTTTCCGTACGTTCGATACCTTTGATGTTTTGGAGTTTTTCGTGGAGGACGATTTTCAGTTCCGGGATGTCTTTGCATACGATTTCTGCAAACATACTGTAGTTGCCGGTCGTGTAGTTGACGCGTATGACTTGTGGAATTTGCTTAAGCTCGTCGGCAACTTGATCATACAGGGAACTTTTTTCAAGGAAAATACCGATAAAAGCAATCACGTTGTAGCCAAGTAAATGCGTGTCTACGTTCAGTCGAGTGCCGTTGACAATGCCAAGTTCCTGTAGTTTCTTCATGCGTACATGGATGGTGCCGCCGGAGACAAACAATTTTTTGCCGAGGTCGGCATAGGAGATTTCGGCATTCTCCATCATGGATTGTATGATTTGATAGTCAAGTTTGTCAAGATTTAATTTTGACATGGTAATCAGCTTTAATATTTATGAATATCTAACAAAGTAAATAAATTATTATATAAGAATCAAATTTTTAAAAAAAACATTAGACTTTCTGCAATATAAAAATTTATAGACATATCTTCGCGCTGTCTTAGTCGCAAAGACAAAATCACACAATGTGGGGTGATGAAATTTGGCAGACATACCCTCTCGTCTCGGGGGTGGAGATCCAAGGATAAACGATACATAGAGATTCGCAAGAGTCGCGGGGTTGACCACCTCATTTGTGTTTTGGCTAACTTCTCCGTGTAGGTTCGACTCCTACCCCTACAGCAGTCAATATTGTAATTCAATTATTTGTGGACATCACACATAGAATTACATACAAAACAACAGTAAGTCCCCGTCAAACGACGGGGGCTTTTTTTATTGTCCGTGGCACCTATTTTCATGGTATCTCAAGTGCATTGGTTTACTTTTGCACAAATTTTTTGGAAAAATGAACCTGATAGAAGAATTGCGTTGGCGCGGCATGGTACAGGACATCATGCCCGGTACAGAGGAACAGTTGAACAAGGAAATGACTTCCGGCTATATCGGCTTTGACCCCACGGCGACGAGCCTACACATCGGAAGCCTCGTGCCTATCATCCTCCTCTGCCATCTTCAAAAAGCAGGACACAGACCATACGTACTGATTGGCGGCGCGACCGGCATGATCGGCGACCCGACCGGAAAAAGTGCGGAGCGCAACCTTTTGGACGAGGCAACCTTGGCGGCCAACGTCGCGGGCGTACAGCAGCAACTGACCAAGTTCTTGGACTTTGACCCCAACCGTCCCAACAACGCGGTGTTAGTCAACAACTATGACTGGTTTAAAAATATTTCGTTCATCGGCTTTCTGCGTGACGTCGGCAAGTTGCTGACGGTCAACTACATGATGTCGAAGGAAAGCGTCAAGAAAAGAATCGACAGCGAGACGGGCATCAGCTACACCGAGTTTGCATACCAGCTCATGCAGGGCTATGACTTCTGCCATCTATACGAAACCCAAAACTGCAAGCTCCAGATGGGCGGCAGCGACCAGTGGGGCAACATCACGACCGGCGCCGAACTCATCCGCCGCAAAAACGGCGGCGAAGCATTTGCCTTTACCTGCCCGCTCCTGAAAAAAGCCGACGGCGGCAAATTTGGTAAAACAGAAGGTGGCAACGTATGGCTCGACCCGGAAAGGACAACGCCGTACCAGTTTTACCAGTTCTGGATCAACGCTTCCGACGACGACACGAAAAAATGGATCAAGATATTCACATTCCTCTCCCGGGAAACCATCGAAAACCTGATCGCAGAACACGAACAAAATCCCGCAGCACGTATCCTGCAAAAGGCTTTGGCAAAAGAAGTGACGATTTTCGTCCACGACGAAGCGGCCTACAACGAGGCGGTCGCCACGACCGAAAAACTGTTTTCCGCACAAAACGCTCCACCGGAAAGCCTTTCCGTCGAGGACCTGGAAGGCATGAACGGTATCGTAAAGATTGATTTCGAAAAAGACAAGCTGGCAACGGATATCGTCAGTTTCCTTGCCGACACCAAGATCTTCCCAAGCAAGGGTGAAGCGCGTAAAATGGTGCAGGGCGGCGGCGTGAGTATCAACCGCAACAAAGTGACCGACATCCAACTAGACCTGTCAACCGTAACATTGCTGCACGGGCAATATCTCTTGATACAGAAAGGAAAGAAAAACTATTATCTGGTGAAGACGAAATAGAAAGCTGATTTTGGAACAAAAAAGCCGCTTGAAACTGTCAAGCGGCTTTTTTGTTAATTACCAGGAGGGTGGTCTTGCTGGTGGGACTGGTCGTTATTGCGGCTGCGAGCATGTCTTGGATTACCAAAGATACATGAGGTTAATGTTACCGCTGCGAGCGCAACCGCCAACAGGGCGATGCGTGTATTTTTCCTTTTCATTTTTTCTGTTTTAAAGGTTGTCAAAAATCTTCCGTTCTACAATAATGGTTATTTTCAAAAGTCAAACCATATATTGGTAAGATGACGTTAAAAAGAGAATAATATCGCAACTACAACCGTCCCAACTCGTCAATCACGCCCTCGCGCTGCAAAATCAAATAGCCGATGCGGTCGTTGCTGACACCTTCCTTCAACTGGTAGCTGAAAGACAACTGTCCGTCGGTGTCGTGCATCTCAAAATAGCGGAAAAGGATATTGGGATAGGTTTTGATGTCTTGCTCGATTTCGTACAGGTGCGTGGAAAGGAGAAACAACGATGACCGCACTTTGCGGAAACCTTCGATGACGGCAACACTACAACGCATCGCGTCGCGCACGTTGGTTCCTTTGAAAAGTTCGTCAATCAACACCAGCCATTTTTTGCGGTCGGCGATGCGGTCGACCGTGTCCTTGATACGCTTGACTTCATTGAAAAAATAGCTTTCGCCCTGCAATATGTTGTCGGTAATCTGTATGTTGCTGAACAAGCCGTCGAAATAGCAAAGCTCCAAATCCTTCGCGGGGACGCCGATACCCAAATGTGCCAAATATACTGCCAACCCAACGGCTTTGATAAACGTACTTTTGCCAGCCATATTGGCACCGGTGAGGAAAAGGAAATTTTTGTCCTGCTCCAGACCAATATCGTAGGCAACAGGACTGGACAAAAGCGGATGGAAAAGCTGTTCGGCTTTGAGGTACGGTGTTTCCGATTCGATGAATTTTGGGAGGACAAAACCATGTTTTTGGCAAGCGATTGCCAAGCTCATCCAGGCTTCCAACACGCCATAAGCCTGCAACGCCGACTGGATGTCGCTTTTGAAATTTTGCATCAGGTAGCCTAGGTTAAGGTCATCGGCGGCGGTGTTTCTTCTTTTTAAATAAGGCTGCAACTGCGGCTTGTCCAACAGCCTTTTCAATGCCAAAAGCGAGATGCGGACAACGGTCAGTTCGTTGACTTCTTCCAACAGATCATGCAGTTCGTCAATGCCTTTCAGGAAATCGGCAAACTGCTTGGCGGAATACCGCACCGCACCGTAGCTATTGGGATTGAACACACGGTAAACCGCCGCATTGACCTTGTTGGCGGGATACGGAATCGGCGCAAGCCGCGTATGGTAAAACTTGTCGACCAATAACAAAGTGCCGTTTGTAATCCTTTTGGGCCAGGTCGGCATCAGTTTGGTAAAATGCCGGACGACCTGTTGGCGGTCGTTGATCTGCCGGATGGATTCCATCGGCCGCGCCAATAGGATTTGCAGTTGCTCGCGGCCATAGGACGTGGTGGTATAGTTCAACAGATGGAAAACAGAATTTTCCTCGTGCCTGTTGAAAATGCCTAAATCATTGAGTGTCTGTTGGTCGATGTGCAAGGGAATTGTGATTTAATGATTTATGATTAGGCTGGCGCATCCACTATTGACATACTTGTTCACCCCTTAATAATTTTGCGTAATCATATAAGAGGCTGTTTGAGTTATTTAATTAAAAAATATTCGACTATAATAATTTTCAAATCATCAAATTAAAACTATCTTCTCTCAAACCTCAGCCTTTCCCCTTTTACAGTTTCATCAAACAGTCCATTTCCATAAACCTTATGTCCGCTGACAAAAACATATTGGACGCTTGCCGGAAATGTCATGCCTTCCAAGGGGCTCCAGGCGCATCTGTACCAAAGACTTTCCTGCGTGACGGTAAACGGTTTGTCCATGTCGACCAATACCAAATCGGCAAAATAACCTTCGCGGATATAGCCGCGCTCCTTGATCTGAAAACAATCCGCAACGGCGTGGCTCATTTTTTCCACGACTTTTTCCAGACTGATTTTTCCTTGCTGTACGTACTGCAACATCAGGGGCAAACTATGCTGTATCAAGGGCAAACCCGCAGCCGCATTGTCATAGTTGGCATCGGGCAACAGTTCCAATGTGCGATTGGCGTTGCGCCGATAACCTTTTTCGGAAAGTAGGTGCGGTGCGTGGTCGGTCGCAATCACGTCGATACGGTCGTCGAGCAAGGCTTCCCACAATGCGGCGCGGTCGTCAGCGGTTTTCACGGCGGGATTGCATTTGATTTGGTAGCCTTTTGTCTTATAGTCGGCATCCGAAAAAGTCAGGTGGTGCACACAGACTTCGGACGTGATTTTCTTTTCTTTTAAAGGAACCGCATTGGTGAACTGCGGCAGTTCCAGCGCATCGGTTATATGCAAAATATGCAGCCGCGTTCCGTGGCGTCTTGCCAGGGCAATCGCCTTGGACGACGACGCAAAACAGTTGTGGGCATTGCGTATCAGCGGATGGTCTTCGGCACGCAGGTGTCCATTGCGCTCCGCAAAAATGCGTTCATAGTTTTCCTGGATAACAGACTGCTCCTCGCAGTGCGTGGCAATCAGCATCTCGCAACCCGCAAATACTTTTTCCAGAATCTTCGGGTCGTCCACCAGCATATTGCCCGTCGATGAACCCATGAAAATCTTGACACCCGCAATATCGTTTTTATAGTTGTTGGCTTCCAAAATGTCGTCCAAGTTATCGTTGGAAGTTCCCATGTAAAAAGAATAGTTGGCAAGCGAGGTGGCTCTGCCGATGGCATATTTGTCTTCCAAAAGCTGGTGCGTCAGCGCGGGCGGTTTGGTATTGGGCATTTCCATGAAACTCGTCACGCCGCCAGCGACTGCGGCTTTGGCTTCGGTATAGATATTGGCTTTCTGTGTCAGTCCGGGTTCTCGGAAATGCACTTGGTCATCAATCACGCCGGGCAGCAACGTCAGCCCTTCCGCATTGATTTCCCTAATGTTGGCAAGGGTCTCAATGTTGGGAGCGATTTTTTCGATGCGTTGGTTTTTGATGTGGACGTCACTATAGAATCGTCGCCCTTCGTTGACAATCTGCGCATTTCTGATGATGTATTCCATATTTGGACGATTTGCCGCAAGGTAAGAAATAGGCCACGAATGCATGCAGGGTTTGTATATTCGTGGCCAATGAAATCATAACTTTGCACATGACTTACCAAAATATCTTCTTTGACCTGGACCATACGATTTGGGATTTTGAGGCCAATGCCAAAGAGGCTATCGAAGAAATATTCCTCCAGACCAATCTCCGCGAAAGAGGCATCGAAGATTTTGACGATTTCTTTGAGCGTTACAGCGTACACAACACAAGGCTTTGGAGCTTGTACACCAAAGGCCATATCAAGCAGGACGTCCTGAAATGGAAACGTATGTACCTTGCGATGCTGGATTTCAAGATTGCCGACGAAGCACTGGCAAGACAAATGGACAAACAGTTCCTAAGTCTATTGCCGACCAAAAGCAAGCTGTTTCCGTACACGCTGGAAATACTGGACTATCTGTCGGAAAAAAATTACCGCCTGCACTTGATTACCAATGGTTTTGACGCGATACAGGCGGGGAAACTGAAGAGTAGTAATCTGGAAAAATATTTTGAACAGGTCGTCACCTCCGAAACGAGCGGCAGCCTCAAACCCAACCCGGAAATTTTTCAATATGCGCTCAACGCGGCAAAAGCGGAAAAAGCATCCAGTATGATGATCGGAGACAACCAGGATGCCGACATCGCCGGTGCCAATAACGTCGAAATAGATACGGTCTGGGTCAACCATATCGGCGCGGAACAGGTTGTTCCGTCCAAGTTTACGATTACCTCGCTGGAGGAATTGCGGGAGATTCTATAAAAAGTAAAAATTTTCCTTCCTTCACTGTCGCAAGCTTCAATTCTTACTTTATCTCCAACTCAATCCAATGCTCCTTAAATTCCGTTTTGATATTTTCCGGTAACGTCACGGATTTTTGTTGTGTGAAATCATAGTGTATCAATACTGCTTTCCCTTTGGCAGAAAGGATTCCAGCCTGCCATGCCTCGTTGTATATTTCAAACGAACTGTTTCCGATTTTGGAAATATAGGTGCGTATTTCCACTTCTTTTTCCAGTCTTATCTGCGAGACAAAATCAACTTCTATATGTGCCACGATGGTATTCCATGTTTTATAGTCCATCGATGGATGCAGGATTTTTAAAATTGGATTGCGCGCGTGTTCAAACCAGACAGGCAATACGGCATTGTTGATATGGCCGCAGGCATCGGTGTCGCCAAAGCGCGGCGTAATGATTTCGCTAAACATATTTTTCTCTTATTTGAAGTTAAATATAGTAAAAAGGCCCAATGCTTTTTACTTTTACCTTAGCAACTGCTATCTTTATTCCCTCAAAAAGTAATGTAAAACCATGTTCAAACAATTCATCGCATTCTGCACAATAGGTTTGGCGGTACAGCATCAGGCCAATGCCCAGTCGCTCTACATGCCACGCAACATCAAAAAAGCTTTTGATAACGGTACGCGCGCGGCAGACGGCAAACCCGGAAGCAACTATTGGCAAAACAAAGGCGTTTACGACATTAAGTTGACGGCCTATCCGACCGAACAAAAAATGGCAGGCTCCGAAACCATCGACTATTCCAACAACAGCACGGACACATTGAAGACACTCGTCTTGCGCTTTGTCAACAACCTACACAAACCAACGGCTGCGCATTCCGGACCTATTGGTGCCGATTTCCTAACCTCAGGACTAAAATTAAAATCCTGCATTATCGACGGCTATAAATACGCAATCCCAGACGACCAGTTTTCCACGATCTGTCCGATAAGATTAGCAAAAGCTATATCGCCAAAATCGAGTAGCCATATTGCCATCGAGTGGGAATATCCTCTGTCCAAACAGAGCGGGCGCGAAGGCATGCTCGACAGCACGACGATATATGCGGCATATAGCTATCCGCGTGTGTCGGTGTATGACGACTACAATGGTTGGGACAGGTTGGAACATTCTGACCGTGCGGAGTTTTACAATGATTTCAACGACTATAAGGTTTCGGTTGCCGCTCCGAAGAACTATGTCGTGTGGGGAACAGGCGACCTGCTCAATCCAGACGAAGTACTGCAACCCAATATTGCCAAACGCTTGAAGGACTCTTACAGTTCGGATTCGACAATACATATCGCCACTCTACCCGAACTATTAGCCGGAAAAGTTACCGCACAGAACGATTGGAACGAATGGAAATTTGCCGCCAACCACATTACAGACGTATGTTTTGCGATTGGCAACCATTATGTGTGGGACGGTGCGAGTGTCATCGTCGATGACGCGACTAAGCGCAGGGTCAGTATGCAGGCGGCATACAACGACACGACGCCTGACTTTCCGCACGCTGTACAATGGGGAACTTATGCGTTAAAAAGTTTCTCCACGAAGTGGCCTGGTGTCGCTTACCCTTACCCAAAAATGACCGCCGTACAAGGACAGGCAGACATGGAATATCCGATGATGGTCAACGACGCCACGGTTGGGAAAGAATTTCGTTTTGCGCAGATGTTGCAGGACCACGAGATGGCGCACACCTATTTTCCATTTTATATGGGTATCAACGAGACGCGCTACGCCTATATGGACGAGGGCTGGGCGACGACGTTTGAATACCTGATCGGTATTGACGAATATGGAAAAGCAAATGCGGACAGCCTATATAAAAATTTCCGCGTCAACCGTTATATCAACGACCCTTCTACCGAAGAAGACCAACCGATTATATTGATGTCCTCGCAGGTTTCCGGCGCGGGTTACGGCAACAATTCTTATGGCAAAGCATCACTTTCCTATCTCGCGTTGAAAGATATGCTGGGCGACGATTTATTTAAAAAAGCGTTGCGCAACTATATCGACAACTGGAACGGAAAACACCCGATTCCCTGGGATTATTTCAACTCGATGAATACAGGTAGCGGACAGGATTTGAACTGGTTTTTTAATAATTGGTTTTTTACCAACAACTATATTGACTTAAAATTGGAATTAAAAAAAGACAATTCCGTTCTAGTAAACAATATTGGCGGTTTTGCAGTTCCATTTGATGTAATCATTAAATACAAAGACGGAACGGAAACCCGTACACACTATACACCTGCCGTTTGGAAAAACAGTACAACGACATCCTTTAAATATAAAAACAACAAACCCATACAGTCTATAACAGTGGATGGCGGCCTGTTCATGGACGCAACACCCGGGGACAATACAAGGAGTTTATAAAATTATAAGATGAAGTCGTTTAAGTTTTTTCAAAAGGATGACGAGATGGCCTTCTCGGATGTACAATTCGTACTTGAACTTATATGAAAACGTTTAAATCAGTTCTATCTTCGTGAAGTTGTTTAGACTTTGCTAAGATATCTATCAAATTCATTTCTTCTCTGCAAAGTCCCTTTCAGGAGACTGTGCAGAGATTTTTTTTTCTATAACTGGCTTGTCGCTTTTACCGGACAATATCCCCAACAGACATCATTTGCGGGATAAAAATTTGTTGAATGGCTTATTCCTCCATCTTCAACTCGATACTGTTTTGTGGGATTACTTTTTTGGGCTTGTTCGGATTGCCGCCGCCGCGCCCTCCAACAGCACTTCCGGCCACGACATTTTTTTGTCCAGCGAAAAAAGCCTGGGGATTTTTCTCAAAAGCTTCCATCATCGCGTCATATTCTTTTTTCGTACAAACGATGCCCTTGGCGGGAAGTCCTATCGTCGTATTAGGATTGTTTTTCGCGAACACCTGAATGGCGTTATATGTTATCTGTCCCGTATTATCATACGCTTGCAAAATCATTCCCGGCAATCCCGCCAATGTCCGCGGTCCGAATGTGCCTGGAACATCGGTCGTGAACCACGCAATATAATGCCGTCCCAATACATCGGCTTCCGCTTTTTGGCAGAGATAGCCACAGACATTTTTGGTAGAATCCTCAATTTTCCAGTCTGTTTTTTTCGAGACATATTTTACCAAGTAATAGTTCTGTACAACATCTTGATATTCGTACATCTTGCCATCATTTCCTAAAAACCTGTCTCGGGAAAGACGGCCTTTGTAAGAAGGAAAGCGTTCCGTACGGGGCGACGCAGGATCCAGTTTTGATATACGGTCAATCATGATAGAAACCGTCGAGTCAAGTTCGCGCTTGCCTTTGGCTCGATAGTCCGAAAAATGGATACTATAAGACAGTGCCATCGTATCGACCTGCGTACTGTCCAGATGGAGCGTGTCCGGTCTGTATGTCTGTTGATAGACAACGACTCCGTCGACTTTCTCGGGAGACTTGATGTCGTATTTGTCAACGAATATTCTGAGGTTAGCGACAAAATCTCCGTTATTCTGCGCCTGCACATAATAGCAAAACATCACGCAAGCGACCATCATTATTTTTTGTATCGTTTTCATACGCACTTTTTAATTAGATAAGTAGTCATAAAATTAAGCATTTCTTTTTTATGGCAAAAATTCATTCGTTGCAGAAGTAATGGCATTTCGATAAAAGTAGCCGCGAATGCACGAATAAAGACCCGATTTTCTCCTTAACTTGCAAGTGTTATGGCAAAGCAAACGCAAGCGAAGATCCCAGACATTGCAGAACAAATCGAAATCATCGGCGCACGGGAACACAATCTCAAAGACATATCCATCAACATACCCAAAAACAAACTCGTTGTCTTCACCGGCGTGAGCGGTAGCGGCAAGTCGTCGCTGGCTTTTGACACGATCTACAACGAGGGACAACGGCGGTACATGGAAAGTTTCAGTGCCTATGCGCGGCAGTTCATGGGCGACATGGAACGTCCCGACGTGGACAAGATTGCAGGGCTCAGCCCGGTCATATCCATCGAACAGAAAACGACGAACAAAAACCCGCGCTCGACCGTCGGGACGATTACCGAGATATACGATTTCCTGCGGCTGCTGTTCGCACGTATCGGCGAGGCGTACAGCTACAACACGGGCAAGAAGATGGTCAAGTTCAGCGAAGAGGAAATCCTCCACAACGTGTTTGAAAAATACCCCGGAGAAAAAATTAACATATTGGCACCATTGGTACGCGGGCGCAAAGGCCATTACCGCGAACTCTTTGAGGACATCCGCAAAAAAGGTTTTCTCAAAGTCCGCGTGGACGGCGAGGTCAAGGACATCACACCCAAAATGCAGCTGGACCGCTACAAAATCCACGACATCGAGATTGTCATCGACCGTCTGCAAGTCAAGGAAGACATGCGTGTGCGCCTGAGCCAAAGCATCCAACAGGCATTGAAGATGGGCAACGACCTCGTGTTTTTCCTGTTGCAGGACACGAACAAAATCGTCCAATATTCCAAGCAGCTCGTCTGTCAGGACACCGGGATTAGCTACGAGGAACCGTCGCCCAACTCGTTTTCGTTCAACTCGCCTTACGGTGCGTGTCCGCACTGCAAAGGTTTGGGTACTGTTTACAGTATCGACATGGACACTGTGATTCCCGACCGCTCGGTTGCAATCGAGGACGGTGGCATCACGCCGTTGGGTGCGGAAAGGGACGCGGGCATCTACCAACAGGTCAAGCACATCGCCAAAAAGAACGGCATACCCCTCAACAAACCGATTGCGGCAATACCCGAGGGGAAACTCAACATTCTCCTCTATGGCAGCGAAAAAGCTAATACCGACCTGGAAATCGACATGGACACAGTGGTCGGCAACATGTACGCACAGGCTTTTGAAGGTGTGATTCCCATGCTGAAACGTTGGTTTGGTGCTTCCGACGCGACTGCCAACATGCAGGAATGGGTCGAAAAATTCATGGAACTCAAAACCTGCCCGACCTGCGGCGGCCAACGCCTCCGCAAGGAAAGCCTTTGGTTCAAGGTCGATGAAAAAAACATCGCCCAACTCAGCAACCTCGACCTGACCAAACTGGAAAAATGGTTTACCCATATCGAAAAAAGACTTTCGGACAAGCAAAACGTCATCGCCAAGGACATATTGAAAGAAATCCGTGACAGGCTGGGATTTTTGCTCAACGTAGGTTTGACCTATCTGACATTGAACCGTCCGACCCGAAGCCTTAGCGGTGGCGAGAGCCAGCGAATCCGCCTGGCGACACAGATCGGTTCGCAACTGCAAGGCATCACATACATCCTGGACGAACCGAGCATCGGGTTGCACCAGCGTGACAACATGCGGCTGATAAAAGCTTTGGAAAATCTGCGCGATATCGGCAATAGCATCCTGGTCGTCGAGCATGACAAGGATATCATGTTAGCTTCCGATTATCTGGTCGATATCGGTCCCGGCGCAGGAAGGCTTGGCGGCTCAGTTGTTGCGGAAGGCACGCCCAAGCAGATCATGCAGCAACAGTCCGAGACCGCGGCTTTCCTCAACGGAAAAAAGACTATCGCCGTCCCGGAAAAAAGAAGAAAAGGCAACGGCAAGTCCATCGAGATAAAAGGGGCGTCTGGCAACAACCTGCAAAACGTCAATGCGCAATTTCCACTCGGACAGTTGATCGTCGTTTCGGGTGTGAGTGGCAGCGGCAAGTCAACACTTATCAATGAGACGCTCTATCCAATATTGTCCCAATATTGCTACAAGTCGCGCTCAAAGCCGATGCCTTACCAAAGCGTTTCTGGTCTGGAACATATCGACAAGGTCATCGATATCGACCAGTCGCCGATTGGACGCACGCCGCGTAGCAACCCGGCGACGTATTGCGGCTTTTTCACGGACATACGCACGCTGTTCGCCGCCATTCCCGAAGCCAAAATCCGTGGCTACAACGCCGGGCGTTTCTCCTTTAATGTCAAAGGTGGTCGTTGCGATATGTGCGAGGGCGCGGGCATCCGTGTCATCGAAATGAATTTCCTGCCAGACGTACACGTTCCCTGCGAAAAATGCAACGGCCGTCGCTACAACCGCGAGACCCTGGAAATCCGCTACAAGGGCAAATCCATCAGCGACGTGCTCGACATGACCGTGGACGAAGCGATTGATTTTTTCCAGCCGGTGCCGTCGCTCTACCGCAAAATCAAAGTGTTGCAGGACGTCGGCCTGGGTTATATCACGCTCGGGCAGCCCGCCGTGACGTTGAGCGGCGGCGAAGCGCAGCGTGTCAAGCTCTCCACCGAACTCGGCAAAAGAGACACCGGAAAAACGTTTTACATATTGGACGAACCCACGACGGGCCTACATTTCAGTGACATCCAACTGTTGCTCAACGTCGTCAACAAACTCGTTGACCGCGGCAACACCGTGCTGATTATCGAACACAACATGGACGTCATCAAGATGGCGGACACTATCATCGACCTCGGCCCGGAAGGCGGTGCCGGAGGCGGCAGGATATTGTTTTCCGGAACACCGGAGGAAATGGTTAAAAAACAGAAAAGCCCGACAGCGGAGTTTTTGAGGTCGGAGTTGTGAAACCCAGATAGCCGTGGTTCGTGTCCGCACGAACCGTAAAAGGATATCCTATCGTTGCTTTTTACATTAACCTTTGTCTTTTTTTACTTTTAAGTTTTAGTATCTTTGGATATAGTTATAAGAGATAACGCATTTCCTTTGGGGCATTAAATAAAATTTTATGGAACTTCCAATACATCCGCAATATACTTTTGACAATATGGGGAATCCCGTTGGTGTTTTTTTACCGATAGACGATTGGAATGCCATTGCCGAGCAAATACATCTCGATATTCCCGAATGGCAGAAAAAAATACTAGACGAACGATTGAAATCATATCGGAACAATCCCGAATCCATGATAGACTGGGATGACTTTATCGAAGAAAAATTGGACGGAAATGCATAAGTACAAATTGCAAGCCGCACCGGAAGTACGCCATGATATACGAGATGCAAAACGATGGTATCAAAAGAAAAACGTTTTGTTGCCTAACCGATTCATGGAGGAAGTCAAAATAGTGATAGCGCAGGTACATCAACGCCCATTGTCCCATTCCGTCCGTTACAAAAACGTGAGAATCGCTCATCTAAAAATATTTCCTTACGGCGGTGCATTATATCGTAGAAGACCATAACATCGTCGTACTTGCCATTTTTCACACTTCCATCGACCCTGGAAAATGGTCAAAGAGAAAATAAACGCTACTGATGCGGACGCAATGTCATCAACAGAAGAAAATCCGACAGCGGAGTTTTTGAGGTTGGAGTTGTAGCGGTTACATATATGTGGATTAGTAGCCATTTTAAATGAAAAGACAGCTATACATAGCAGCAGTAATTTTTTTGTTGATAGTATTTTATTGAACAGTATTTTATTTGGAGAGTTATAAAAATATCAACTTTTGGGGTTGATAAAATTATAACTCGAGTTAAACAAAAGAATCCTGTTGCTCGACATATATAACGAGCTATGCAAATGCTTATCATGCTGGCGAGATAAGCTGTATGGATTTGATGTGGACTGCGACTCCACAAAGCAAGCAGCAACAATTATACACCTTTTCAAACAACGTTCACCCATGATAACTTTTGAAACAGCAAACACAACCAACGATTTGGAAGGCATCCTTGAACTACAAAGAAAAAACTTGGCAGATAGTCTGACCAGCGAAGAGATAAGTAGCCAAGGATTTGTGACCGTTAACCATACGCTTGACCAACTGACCAAACTCAACAACAACGAAAAACATATCGTGGCAAAAGACGATGGCCATATCGTTGGTTATCTGCTGGCAATGACACAAGCATCTCAATGGGACATTCCGATATTGATTCCAATGTTTAGAATTTTTAATGAAACATGCTTAAACGGAAAGGCAATACCAGACTATAACTACATTGTCGTCGGACAAGTATGTATTGACAAATCCTATAGAGGACAAGGGCTTTTTGACAACTGCTATGAGACCTACAAAGAATATTACAAAGACAAATACGATTTTGCTATAACGGAAATAGCCAGGACCAATACCCGTTCCCTCAATGCCCATAAAAGAGTGGGGTTTAAAGAAATAAAAGATTACGTGTCTCCCGACAACGTGGAATGGGTTATAGTAGTTTGGGATTGGAACAGGTAAAATAGGAAGATTAAGGTTGTTTCGACCATCAGTTCATCTTCAACGGGGCAATCAGTTCAAAGGACGGAACCTGCACTTCAAAGCGGCTCATATCTTTTTGGTTCTCTAGCCAATAAAATCCGACCATCCGTCCCATCTCGGTCGTAAGCGGGCATCCGCTGACATACTCAAACGAACTACCGGGATTGATGACGGGTTGCAGCCCGACGACACCCTCACCTTCCACATCCCTGCGCTCGCTGTTACTGTCGAAAATGTACCAAAGCCGACTCAATAACTTGATAGGGAAATCGTTGTGGTTCTCAATCTTGATACGGTAGGCAAAAACGAACTGATGCGCCAGAGGATTGCTCTGCGCCTCTTGGTAAGATGTCTCCACACTTACCCTGATGCCGTTGGATACCATAGAAACCATTATATCATTCCATTGAAGAGTTACAACGAAGGTAACGAAACTAAAATCATTTAGCAATATTGGGAAAGATTTTACAAATCGGTAGTTGGGTTATGCGGTTGGAAGGAAATAGGTTTTACTATTGGCCAATGATGCAAAATGCGAATCCTTCAAGGAGCCGCGAGTTTGTCAAGAGGATATTGGCCGTTTTAGCCATTGTTTTGTTATAGTCGGCAAACCGATTTTTTCTTATTTAAACATTCGTAATTTTATAGCGTCTTTCTGATATTGTATCGTTTAAAAGGAGACGTTTTTAAGTTTTTTACCTTAACCATAATCTCGTCGGCAATGACACAGTCAAAAGTATTGGCAGCAATAATCTGCAATCTGATGCTCGGCATTTCTTCCGCTTTTTGTCAAAACCCATTGGTTGCAAAAACAACGACAGGTTCCGGCAACAACGACCTCGCAGCCTATCGTCAAAATGTCTATGACAACCCTCCTGCTCCCGATGGCTATGTCAACGACTATGAAGAACTGTTTACCGATGTGCAGTACGCAAAGCTGGACAGCATGATACGCGATTTTGATAAGCAGACGTCGATCCAGATTGCGCTCATCAGCTTTGACACGACCATGTCCTGTGCCGACAGCCTCGAAGCACTGAGCCTAAGAATGGCCAATGCCTGGGGCGTGGGGCAAAAAGACAAAAACAATGGCATCGTCATAGGTATATGCAGTGGCTACGGGAAAGTGAAAATCCTTTACGGAATGGGGCTGGACGGTGTCGTCAGTGACAAAGAGACCAACAAAATCATCAACTCCGATTTTGTTCCATACTTCGAAAAAGACGAATATTACACAGGAACGGTAAAGGGTCTTACTTCACTGATGAACCTCTTGAAAGCCCGGAACCATTAAATAAATAGCTCAACCGATAGCGTCGTATCACGTGATGGATTAAGGTGCATTTTTCGCTGGCGGGTGGAGATGCCACGCCAGCAGGAAAACCACTAGTGGTTGGTATCCTGACCGACCGCCATATTCATGTAACATACAAAAATTTGAACTATTTATTCTCACCGACCGCGAAGCAGCCACCGTAGGTGAACAAAGGTAAATACGCCCTTGGATTATTGGGTTATGTCCAGCCGACGGACTTCCAACGGATCGGTGCATTCTGCCAGCAAAGTGGCGATTTTTCTATAGGAACGCGGCTCTCTTACCTCGGAAGCTATCTCTGCCAACGGGACCAGCGCAAACCTACGTTGCCGCATCAGCGGGTGTGGTGATTTGAGGAGATGCGTATTGAACAACTGATCCTCTATAAAAAGAATGTCAATGTCGATGGTCCTCGACCCGAAATATTCGGTACGTACACGCCCCATTTCAGTCTCGATGTCCAAAAACATCTGCATCAGCCTTTCGGGGAAGATCGACGATTCCAGTATCAATGCTTGGTTGTAGAAGTCCGGTTGGTCATCCACGCCCCATGCCTCGGTTTCGTAAATGGCAGATTTTGCAGTAATAGTGCCGCAACGCCTTTCAATCTCTTCGCAGGCATGCTGAAGGTTGGCTATTCGGTCGCCCATGTTGCCGCCTATCAATAAATATGCTCTGTTCATACACTATTTTAAAAAAGGGCGTAAATATCGTTATTTTTACGTTTTTAACGCGGCTTTATTTAAAGCTATCAGCTAATGGCTTTTTTACTTTTAACTTAAATTATCGATGAAAGGTTTTTTCAAGATTTTCTTCGCGGCGTTGTCCGCATTGATCATATTCACAATCATAGCATTTCTGCTATTGCTGGGACTTAGTTCCGTGATAATGAGCGACGATAAGCCCGACCTGGGCAGCAAGGGCATCCTCGTATTGGACCTAAGCACCTATTTTGACGAAACAAGCCAAGACCTGTTCAATGTCAGCCTTTTCGGCAGTATTACCACCGACATGGGCAAAAATCCCAGCCTGTACGATGTTGTCCGCATGGTGGAATATGCCGCTAAGGATTCCACTATCAAGATGCTGTACATCAAATCCAACAGCAACGCCAATTCCTACGCCCACAGCGAAGAACTACGAAAAGCTATTGAAACTTTCAAGGCCAGCAAAAAACCTGTCATCGCCTACGGGAACGTTATTTCCCAAAAAAGCTATTTCGTCGCATCCGAAGCGGATAAAGTCTATTGCCACCCCGCAGGCGGACTAGAATGGAAGGGATTGGCTGTCAACCTGATGTTCTACAAAGGACTTTTAGACAAGATGGGAATACAGCCGGAGATTTTTTATGCCGGTAAATTCAAAAGTGCGACGGAACCCTTCCGCGCCACACAGATGACGGATGCCAACAGGTTGCAGACCACTGTCTGGCTCAATGACTTGTACAGCCGTATCTTGGAGACAGTGTCCAGCGACCGCCATATCGACACGGCTACCTTACACGCATTGGCCAACAGCGGACAGATCAGGCGGACAAGCCACGCTGTCGATGCCAAACTTATCGATGCGGCTAAATACGATGACGAAGTCAAAGCGGAAATTGCACAGAGACTCAACGTAAAGGAAACCAAAGACCTTAACTTCATCTCCCTGTCCAAATATGCGCAAGCTACGGACTATAAAAACTTCGACGGAAAAGACAAAATCGCCGTCATCTACGCCAACGGCGAAATTGTGGACGGAAAAGGGGACGACGACAAAATCGGCGGCGACCGATTCCGCAACCTCATCAGGGACGCACGCCTCAACAAAGACATCAAGGCTGTGGTGCTACGTGTCAACTCCCCCGGTGGTAGTGCCTTGGCGAGTGACATCATCTGGCGCGAAGTGAACCTTACCAAAAAAGTAAAACCCGTCGTAGTCAGCATGGGCTCCTACGGAGCTTCGGGCGGTTATTATATTTCCTGCGATGCAGACTATATATTTGCCGATCCCAATACGCTTACAGGATCCATCGGTGTATTTTCCATGATGGTAGACCCTTCCGGTTTTATGAAAAACAAGCTGGGGCTTACCTTTGACGGTGTCAAGACGGCACAGTATGCTGACCTCGGTGCCGGTACGCACCCGATGACACAACAGGAAAAAAACTTTTTCCAGAACGATGTGGATTCCATTTACCGCACTTTCCTGACACGGGTTGCCAATGGCCGCCACAAGACGATTACGCAAGTAGACAGCATCGCGCAAGGACGCGTGTGGACAGGCAAAAGAGCAATATCCATCGGGCTCGTCGATGCCAACGGAACACTCAAAGACGCCATCACCTACGCCGCCAAGCTTGCGAAAACCAACAGCTACTACATCAAAGAATATCCCCAATCCAAAAACTTCTTTGAAAAACTGATGAGCAAGGAAGACGACAAAGCTGTCCAAAACAAGATACTGAAGGACGCATTGGGCGTATGGCAATACGACATCTATTCCAAAATCCAGTCACTCGGCTCCCTATGTAACGCGGTGCAGACAAGAATACCGTTTGAAATGGACATACGTTAAGGGCAATAAAAAAAGCCGCAACCAAGAATTGCGGCTTTTTTGTCAATATATTTTACCTTAAAAAATCAATCCCTGATAATTACATCAGATCAGCTTCTCGACCTGTACATAGTTCAACTCGACAGGAGTGGAACGTCCGAAGATTTTGACGGTGACTTTCAGTTTTTTCTTCTCGTCGTTGACTTCTTCGATGACACCGTTGAAGTCGTTGAACGGCCCTTCGATAATCTTGATGGTCTCACCTACGATGAACGGCTCGCTCATGGTTACGCCCTGTTCGTTCAGGTCGTCCACGTTGCCCAGCATCTTGTTGACCTCGCTCTTCCTCAGGGAGACAATATTGCCTTTGCTTCCCTTGCCGTCGGTCAGGAAGTGCATGACATTGGTCGTATTGCTGATATATTGGACGATAGTGTCGGAAAGCTTGCCATCGGCGACTTCCATCATGATATAGCCCGGGTAATAGTTTTTTTCGCGCATCACTTTTTTGCCGTTCTGCACTTTGTATATCTTTTCCATCGGGAGAAACAACTGTTTGATGACGTCGTTCCAACCGTTCCTGGTGATATCTTTGTCCAGATATTCCTTTACCTTTCTTTCCTTTCCGCTCACAACACGCAATACATACCATCTGGTCGACTCTTTCGAATCGTCGACCTGAGTATCTATGTCCTGGTTTTGTATATCCTCGTCTATCATAGAGAAACCTTACTTGTTAAAAAAAGAATAGATGAATTTCAATACCCACCCACTGGAGAAGTCCATCAGCCATACAATGGCGGTAATCAATACGGTGGCCGCCAGTACGATGGCGGTGGACTGCTGGAGTTCCGACCAGGTAGGCCAGCTCACCTTGTTGAGCAACTCTTCGTACGATTCCCTAAAATAAGTTGAAATCTTGTTCATCTGTTTATTTTATGTTTTTTCAACTATCGGATGTAATTACTTTCAGTGAACTCCGTTTCCGCACAAAAATGTTGATCGCTGCGGGTTTATGGCTTCCGCCTGAAAATCTTTGTGCTTTATTTCCTAAGAAAATAAAACGCACTCCTGTTTAGCACCTGCAATTATACGTAAAAAATATCAGCCCCCCAAATGGGACGCTGATATCTGGAAGCACGGGAACAAGGATTCGAACCCTGATCAAAGGTTTTGGAGACCTCTATTCTACCATTGAACTATTCCCGTAACAAAAAACCATTAGCAGATTTGTGATTAGCAAAAGAGCTAATGGTTTTTGTTTATTTCAAATAACGGAAAATTATTTGATGATTTCAGTAACCTGACCGGCACCTACGGTACGTCCACCTTCGCGGATAGCGAATTTAAGACCTTTTTCCATGGCGATGTTGGTGATCAACTTAACAGTCAATGTTACGTTGTCGCCAGGCATTACCATTTCAGTACCTTCTGGCAGGGTCACTTCGCCTGTTACGTCAGTGGTACGGAAATAGAACTGAGGGCGGTATTTGTTGAAGAACGGTGTATGACGTCCGCCTTCTTCCTTGCTCAATACGTAGACTTCGCATTTGAACTCGGTGTGTGGCGTGATGGTTTTGGGTTTGCAGATAACCATACCACGTTTGATATCTTTCTTTTCGATACCACGCAGCAGGATACCAGCGTTGTCACCAGCTTCACCTTCGTCGAGCAATTTTTTGAACATTTCGACACCGGTACAAGTAGATTGCAATGGTTTTTCGATCAATCCGACGATTTCAACGGGATCGCCTACTTTCACGATACCTCTTTCGATACGACCCGTAGCAACTGTACCACGACCAGTGATAGTGAAGATGTCTTCAACTGGCATCAGGAATGGTAAGTCGATAGCACGTGGAGGCAGAGGGATATATTCGTCAACCGCATTCATCAACTCGTCGATGCCACCGACCCACTTAGCGTCACCAGCCAATGCACCTGCGGCAGAGCCACGGATGATAGGCGTGTTGTCGCCGTCGAAACCGTAGGAAGTCAACAGTTCACGGATTTCCATTTCGACCAAGTCCAACAATTCAGGATCGTCGACCAAGTCTACTTTATTCATGAATACGACAATACGAGGTACACCTACCTGTTTTGCCAAAAGGATGTGTTCGCGAGTCTGGGGCATGGGGCCGTCCGTAGCCGCAACTACAAGGATGGCACCATCCATCTGGGCAGCACCAGTGATCATGTTTTTGACATAATCAGCGTGGCCTGGACAGTCAACGTGCGCATAGTGGCGGTTGGCCGTCTGGTATTCTACGTGCGCTGTATTGATGGTGATACCGCGTTCTTTTTCTTCGGGTGCACCGTCAATATCGTCGTATTTGCGCGCTTCTGCAAGACCTTTTTCAGAAAGGATCTTGGTGATAGCGGCGGTAAGAGTTGTTTTACCATGGTCAACGTGACCAATAGTACCAATGTTTACGTGGGGTTTATCCCTCTTAAAGGTCTCTTTTGCCATTTTTATCGGTTTTTGTTGTGGTTTTTTTTAACAATTAATGGTCCACAGTCCCACCGACTACAGACCTAAAAAATTTTTATGCTTTGCCAGGAACAGACAAAGTTCCTGTTTTATATCAGAGCTGTTGATGAGACTTGAACTCACGACCTCTTCCTTACCAAGGAAGTGCTCTACCACTGAGCTACAACAGCAGCGTCGCAATGTGAGCACCTCTCCTCCAAAACTGACGGACATGCTATTTCTATGATTGCAATGAGCGGAAGACGAGGATCGAACCCGCAACCTATAGCTTGGAAGGCTATCGCTCTACCAGTTGAGCTACTTCCGCATATATTAATTTGATGATTTGTCAATTTGATAATAAAAAAATTACCAAATTATCAAATCGACTAATTACCAAATTGACTTGTGGGCAGGAGTGGATTCGAACCACTGAAGTCGAAAGACAGCGGATTTACAGTCCGCCCCATTTGGCCGCTCTGGAACCTGCCCGTCGCAAAGATGTCTCTGCCGAGCCGATTGTCGGGATCGAACCAACGACCTACTGATTACAAGTCAGTTGCTCTACCAGCTGAGCTAAATCGGCTTATTTCTAAAGAACTTTATCCACATTTAATTCACTGTTTGTGGATTTGGGATTGCAAAGGTAACGGTTAAAATAGAACAGCAAAATTTTTGCCGCCTTTTTTCAAATATTTTTTTCGGACGGAAAGCTATGGTAACATGAGGTTGTTTTCAAGCGGATTGGAGACTTTGTACTCCACGGAACAGCTATCGGAAGACACCACCACTGCGTTGTCCACGGTCTTGACTCCGGCAATCGTCGTCTGGCCCGCCTTGAACAGGTAGCTCAACCTGATCTTGCCGTTGCCCACATCCCTGCGCTCCACGATCCTTGCCTGCGTCGTCCTGTATTCCCGGTTTTTGCAGGAAAGGCACGATACGACAAAGAGCATCGACCCGACCGCTATGTTTTTCATTTTCAACATCATAAAAAAAGCCCGGAGAGTTGCTTCCGGGCGTCAAAAGTATTTATTCTAAAAATTATATTAGGCTGCTTGTCGTTCTTTTTTTCGCTTTATCTGGTTAATCACGGACTCCATCGCCGCATCAAAGGATTCTTCGAAGGACTTGGAACTTGCCTTCACAAAGAAATTGTGCTTGGGCACACGCACGTTGATCTCGGCGATCTTGTCCTTAATTGTATGTACCACATTGTCCAACTTCAAAAAAACCTCCACCTTGAGGATCTGGTCGTGGAACGTATTCAATTTTTCCAACTTTTTGCTGACAAAATCGGTCAGTTTAGAATCTGCGTCGAAACGTACTGTTTGAATGCTCACGTTCATAATACATAGTTTAATGGTGAAAAAATAACCAGCGCAAACCGGAAAGCCGACTTGGCTGATTCTTACATCTAAGGTAGAGGATTGCTTTGAAAGCAACAAGGAAAAAATGTTTAAAATTTGTCAAAAAAACGTCCCCTGTTTTTCTTGTCCAACCAAGCCGACGTCCTACTACAACGCAACCAATTGATACCGAATGCCTAAACCATCAAAGGCCGTCCGCAACCGCTCCTCGTGCGTGTCGGAGATGAACACCATGCTGTCCTGGTAGGTACAGACAATCTGTAGAAGATGCTGCATCCTATCGGCGTCCAGTTTTTCAAAAACATCGTCCAGCAGCAGTATCGGCGGCTGTCTCCTCGCCTCGTGCAACATCTGGTACTCGGCCAACTTGATGGCAAACAACAGGCTTTTACGCTGTCCCTGCGACGCGACGTTCTTGAAAGGTATGCCGTCCATCAACAGGTTGAGGTCGTCACGGTGGATGCCGACCGTCGTCCTTTGCAACAATAGGTCTTTTTGCCTTGCCTGCACGATCAGTTTTTCAAAAGGTTCGTTTGCTAGTTTGGAAACGTACTGGACGGCAACATTATCGGTTTCCTCGGCGATGGCGAGGTACTGCTCCAATACGAGCGGCGCATATTGTACGGCAAAATCTCTCCTTTTCGCAAAAATGACATTGCCCTTGGCGACCAGCTGCATATCCAATATGTCCAAAAGGCCAAAATCAACGCCTTCGGCCTTGAGCAGGCTGTTGCGTTGCTGCAATACCTTATTATAGTCAATCAACGCCTGTAGATAGTCTTTGTCCATCTGTGAGATAATGGCATCGATGAGCTTGCGCCTTAGTTCGGATGCGCCTTGTATGATTTCCACGTCATCAGGCGCAATCATAACGCAGGGCAGCCGTCCGATATGTGATGAAAACTTTCTGCAAGGTTCCTGATTTAGCTGCAACTCTTTTTTGCCGTTCTCGCGCAAGATGGAGGCAACCTCGAGCGGTTCGCCGTTCTCCAAAAAATTGCCGGCAATACGAAAACCAGCACAATCCTTCATCACGCTCTGCGCGTCCGTCCTCGGAAAATAGGATTTGGTAAAACAGAGATAATGGACGGCATCCAGCAGGTTGGTCTTTCCGCTTCCGTTCCTGCCGCTAATGCCGACAACCTTTTCCGTGAAGGCAAAAGACGCCTGCCCATAATTGCGGAACTGAAACAAATCCAACCGTCGAAACTCAATCATCCAATATCGTTTTGTGCAAAAATAGAACTAAGTCGATGGATGAACCAATTGTCTTAAAGCTGGTTCTGGGTAGACATGTCCATAGCCCGGAATTGATTGACATGTTATGCTTGAAGAAGGCACATTAATTTAACAGACGCTTTCCTTACCCATCTGCCTCTTTAACCTACCTTTGGAAACAAAAATTTTAAGCCATGGCAGAAAAAAAGATTCTATTGTTTACGGGCGACTATGCGGAGGATTATGAAACGATGGTACCTTTCCAAATCTTAGGTTTTGCAGGCTACACGGTACATGCAGTCTGCCCCGGCAAAAAGAAAGGCGACACCGTACATACCGCCATCCACGACTTTGAAGGTGCACAGACGTATAGCGAAAAACCGGGCCACAACTTTGCGCTCACCTACGATTTTGACCAAGTCAATCCTGCCGATTACGAAGGATTGTTCATCGTCGGTGGACGCGCACCGGAATATCTAAGACTGAACCCGAAGATTATCGAACTGACGCAATATTTCTTTGCACACGACAAGCCCGTGAGTGCGGTATGCCACGGCATCCAGATCCTAACGGCTTCCAATGTCGTCAAAGGCAAAAAACTGACCGCATATCCTGCGGTAAAACCCGAAGTTGTCGCTGCGGGTGGCACTTACGTCGATGTTGCTCCGACAGAAACAGTCGTTGACGGCAACCTGAGCACGTCTCCGGCATGGCCAGGACACCAGACCTTGCTGCGCGCTTTTGTGGAAGCATTGGGAGCAAAGATTGAAATTTGACATAAGGCAACAGGCAGAAGTTAAGAAACGCTCCTTGAAAAAAGCCGAATGCTTTTTTCAAGGAGCGTTTCTTACTGTCGTTGCTATTTATGACGTTAGGGTTGTACACCGAGCTTTTTGCCTCCATCACTTCCCGTCGCTTGACGGGTCGTTGACGACACCCGCAAACAAAACCACGCCGCTGCTTTTCTCCTGAACCACATACGCAAACGGGCGGTTAAAACGAATCAGGAACGGAGATGGTAGAGACGTAGTTGCAATACCAACCGCAGTCACTGCCGCAGCTTACGCATCGAGCATCTTAATCAACTGCGATTGCAATGCCTTGGCCTCTGTCAGCAGTCGTTTGTCCTGTATGTAAGGTGCTATCCTCAACACGTGGCTTTGGAGCTTTTTCTTGTAACGTTGTTTGAGTGGGACGTATTGGAGACCGTCCAACTGCCATTTGATTTTGATGTCTTCGATAAAAGAAATGCCTGACTGCAACAGTGCGTCCTGGTTGACAAAACGGTATTGGTGTGCAGGTATTTGCTGGATATGCTCCAGTATTTTTTTATTGTAATGTATCCAAATCTGTAAATTATGCGTCGCATGCTGGCTTAGAAGCCCCCTTAGCCTTTTTTTCCTTTTAAAATACGTCCAAACGGCCTTGAAACCACGTCGTGACAATCCACTTTCATCGATGGTTGCTTTGTGCAGACGGGTGATGAGCGAACTAACCACGGACTTGTAGTCCCTGAAAACAATGACATAAAAAGCATCTGGGATGAGTTGCCGATAAACACCTGTAAACAAACAGGTTCTTGGCTCTTTCCATCCCCAGGTACCATGTGCGTCGTTCTTGGTCTGTATCAATGCCCGCAGTTGGTCCATTTCGTTTTCCCGCAACGGCGGCAAATCATGGGTTGTCAGTCCGTCGGGAGGCAGGTCGTGCGCCTGGAGTAGGTTTTCGTGGTGTTCCAAGAAATCAAGGTCTTCATAGTGTCCATCCAGGTTCCCGATTCCCGCGCCGAGCAGCCTTTGGCCTACGTATAGTCCGCAATTGTGTAGCCATCCCGCAATCAGTGACGTTCCCGAGCGGTGCATTCCCAGTATGACAACGATTTTATTATCCATATTTTTTTGGCTTTCCGCGTTCCGCCTTTACTTTCTTATTTAATGTTTACGGATAACAATCTATCCAATCAATGGGAACGGGACATCATTTTTCTCTCTGATATGCTTTCCAGTGTTTGGCATTGGACGATATTTTTTTGACCTAATCTTCGACGATAAGGTTGAGCAATTGCCGTACACACTCGTCCACGCCCATGTTGTCGGTATGCAGATGGAGGTCGGGGTGTAGCGGTTTTTCGAAAGGGTCGTTGACACCTGTAAGATTTTTCAATTTGTCCGGATGGTCTTCGGGCAAAAGCGCTTTTTTGTACAGTTGTTTCGTATCTCTCTGTACCAACACGTCCAGGGAACAGTCCACAAAGACCTCCTTGACAAAAGGATATGTTTTTTTCAACTCGTCGCGCACTTCGGTATATGGGTTTATCGCACTTATGATGGCGACTATACCTTCTTTTGACAACCGGTAGGCTTCTTTCCCCAGCCGTTTCATGTTTTCGATACGATCCGGTTTGCTAAAACCCAAATCCTTGGATAGTGTCTTTCGGTAGACGTCTCCGTCTATCACCTCGACTTTAATACCATATTGGTTGGCGGCTTCCCGTTGGACGATACGTGATATGGTCGTCTTACCGGCACCAGACATTCCACATAATTGGATAATCATACAAAGGCTTTTCGTTAAAAATAAGTAGCGTCTGACTGTTCTAGCCAAGCATATTTTTGGGGAAATAGCTCCGACAGTCAATGGACGATTTACGCTGCAAAAAGACCAAGATATTCTTTTCAGTTACCAAAGCAAGGAAACAGGGACATGGTTACATACACTTCAACTTATTTATATTAAGATAGATGTTTCTTGACTTGGTATAACGACAGAGAGACGCTAGAATAAAAAACCATTACATTTTACAAATATAAACAATGATTCAGGTTATAGACGCTCCGTCCGCCACAACAAATGGACAATTAGCCACTTTTAAGAAAGACCGGAGAAGAAAGCAAAGACCGAGGGACCGTAAGTCGGAAGATTTTGGATAGCCCATTGCTTGCGCTACGGGTAGGCCTGCGTCCTCCTGTCTTTCCGTATTTTGTTAGAGCCTCACCCTTTCCCAAGTGAAAGGGAACAGAGCCAGAGGGGACGCGAAATCCCTCTTTTTTACTTTTACCTTTTTACTTTTGCCTTTTCCTTCAAATTATCAGTAATTTCGCGCATCTTTTTTAACATCATTCTTTATTCCTGATATTCATGGAAATTACCGTAAAAACAGCCGAGGAGCTGCGTTTGACACCCGAAGAATTTGAACTTATCAAACAAAAGCTGGGCAGGACTCCTAATTTCACCGAGCTGTGCATTTTCAGTGCCATGTGGAGCGAACATTGTAGTTACAAAAACTCCATCAAATGGCTCAAAACCCTGCCGCGCGACGGTGGCCGTATGCTGGTCGCCGCCGGAGAGGAAAATGCTGGACTCATGGACATCGGCAACGGTTACGGTGTCGTTTTCAAAATCGAAAGCCACAACCACCCCAGCGCACTGGAACCGTTCCAAGGCGCGGCGACAGGCGTCGGCGGCATCCAGCGCGACATCTTCACGATGGGCGCAAGACCGATTGCTTCGCTGAACAGCCTACGTTTCGGCAATATCAAGGACAAAAAAACGAAACGCCTCGTGAGCGGCATCGTCAAGGGCATTGGCCATTACGGCAACTGCTTCGGCGTGCCGACCGTCGCGGGCGAAGTCTATTTTGAAGACTGCTACCATACCAATCCACTCGTCAACGCGATGAGCGTGGGTATCGTCAAAGCCGGAAAAACCGTCAGCGCAACGGCCCACGGCGTGGGAAACCCTGTTTTCTTCGTGGGCAGCGCGACAGGAAAGGACGGTATCGGCGGCGCAAGTTTTGCATCTGCGAACTTGACCGAAGACAGCCACCAGGACCTCCCGGCAGTACAGGTCGGCGACCCTTTCCAAGAGAAAAAACTGTTGGAAGCCTGCCTCGAAGTCATCGAGACGGATGCCGTCGTCGGTATGCAGGACATGGGGGCGGCGGGCATCATCTGTTCGACTGCCGAAATGAGCGAAAAAGGCGGTGCAGGTATGCACATCGACCTCGAAAAAGTACCGACACGCCAGAAAAACATGAAAGCCTGGGAACTCCTCCTCAGCGAAAGCCAGGAAAGAATGCTCCTCGTCGCCAAGAAAGGACAGGAAGATAAAATCAAGAAAGTATTTGAAAAATGGGACCTGCCGTGCAGCGAGATTGGTTACGTGACGGACGACGGCAGGCTGAAGTTTTACCTCAACGGCGTATTGGAAGCCGACGTTCCCGCAGCCGAACTGGTACTGGGCGGAGGTGCTCCACAATACGACCGCGACTATGACGAACCGACCTACCTCGAAAATGTCCGCAACTTCAACATTGAAAGCGTCAAAGACATCGAGTCCAACACGGAACTGAAGGCAATCGCCTCCACGCTGATATCCTCGCCCAATATCGCCGCCAAGACATGGATTACACGCCAATACGACAGCATGGTCGGTACAGCCAACATGAGCACCAACGCACCGAGCGACGCAGCCATCGTATTGGCCAAGGGAACCGGGAAAGCTTTAGCAATGACGACGGACTGCAACGGACGTTATGTATTTGCCGACCCTTACCGTGGCGCGATGATTGCCGTGGCGGAAGCTGCGCGCAACATCGTGTGCAGCGGCGGCCTACCCATCGGCGTGACCAACTGCCTCAATTTTGGCAATCCGTACAACCCCGAAGTTTATTACCAGTTTGTAAAAGCGGTAACGGGCATGGGCGATGCCTGCCGCAAGTTTGACACGCCAGTAACAGGCGGCAACGTGAGCTTCTATAACCAGAATCCCGAAGGTCCAGTCTATCCAACGCCGACCATAGGCATGGTCGGTATATTGGACGATATCGAAACGCGGATGACTTTGGACTTCAAAAACGAAGGCGACATCATCTATCTCGTCGGCAAGCAACGCAACGACATCGGCTCTTCGGAATACATCCAGAAAATCAGGAACGTGGAATATTCCAACTGCCCGCATTTTGACCTAGATGTGGAGTTCCATCTCCAGAACGTACTGTACGACATCATCCAAAAGAAAACCCTCGTCCTCAGCGCGCACGACCTCAGCGAAGGTGGACTGATCGTCGCGCTTTTGGAAAGCGGATTTAACCGTGGGCTCGGATTTGACGTGGCGGGCAAGGAAGACAGCGTCCGCACCGACGCTTATTGGCTCGGCGAAACGCAGAGCCGTGCCATCGTCTCCGTCAGCCCCGACAACGCCACCGAACTGGAAACCATCTTGGATAAGACCAATGTGTTCTTCACTAGGCTCGGCACCGTTACTTCCAGCGAAATCAAAGTCAATGGTGAAAGCTGGGGCAATATCTCCGAATGGAAAGCGCCATATATCGATTCCTTGGACGAGGAGATAGCATAGAATGTTTTTCAGGGAAAATTATAAAAAAGCTGTCTGATTTATCGGGCAGCTTTTTAGGTGTAATATTGGCAATATGAAAATGAAGTGCCAACTTCAACTTTTTTGCTTCTATTCCGCCAATACTTTTTTGCGTTGGCTACGGTAGTCCTAAATTAAACTTTTGTGCTTCGATTGCCGCCCGAACCGTTAACAGCAAGCATAAAACAACGCTTCGATAAATTTTATAACATTATGACAAAAAGAAATTTAATCCTGATTATTATTCTCTTCACAACAACATTCTCATTTGCTCAAAACTGTGATTGCAAAACCAACTTTGAATGGGTAAAGAAAACTTTTGAAGAAAATGATGCAGGATTCCAATATGCCTTAAAAGTCAAAGGAGAACAAGCATACGCAGACCACAACAAAAGAATTTCAGACAAAGTGCAAGATGCAAAAACACTTACAGATTGTGCTTCGATTTTAAATGAATGGTCGAAATTCTTCCGTTCAGGACATTTTGGAATAGACATCAACAGACAAACATCGCAAACCAATGCGGTAAAACCCGAACAACAATTCTCCGATTGGGAAACCTACACCATCAAAATAGAAGATTTCAAGAAATATTTAGACAAAAAGAAAACATCTGACTATGAAGGCATTTGGGAAACAGAACCTTACAAAATCGGAATCAAAAAAGAAGGCGATAAATTCATTGGATTTATTATAGAATCCGGCGCAAACACTTGGACAAAAGGACAAGTAAAATTAAAATTTAGTGTAAAAGACGACAAAGCAAATTCAGTATTCTATATGCGAGACCATTCCGCTGTGGAATCCGACAAGGTTATAATGACCGGAAAAAATCATTTACAAATAGGAAATACGAATCTATCTCGGATTTACCCTAAAATTGAAGAAGAACGCAAGTATGCTCAATACTTCAAATCATTAAAGGCGACACAGCCCTACATTGAACAGTTGAACGAAACAACACTGTATCTTAGAATACCGTCATTTGACATAAGCTATAAAAAAAACATTGACAGTGTAATTAACGCAAATAAAGAAAAAATCCTTTCAACAAAAAATCTCATTATCGACATCAGAAATAACGGAGGAGGAAGCGATGCTTCTTACAATGCTATTATGCCTTACCTATACACCAATCCTATCAGAACCGTTGGTGTTGAATTTCTTTCAACAAAACTCAATAATCAAAGAATGTTGGATTTTATCAACAAACCTGAATATGGTTTTAGTGATGAAGATAAAAAATGGGCGAAAAATTCGTATGACAAATTAGAAAGCAAATTAGGACAGTTTGTAAATCTGAATGATGACATCGTTTCCATAGATAAAAAAGATACAATTTATCCTTATCCTCAAAATGTGGGCATTATTATCAATGAAGCCAACGGCAGTACCGCAGAGCAATTTCTTTTAGCAGCCAAACAAAGCAAAAAAGTAAAACTTTTCGGAGTAACTACATTTGGGGTTTTAGACATCTCCAATATGTATTCTGTGGAATCACCTTGTAAAGAGTTTAAATTGTGGTATTCACTTTCAAGAAGTATGCGGATACCTGATTTTACCATAGACGGAAAAGGCTTGCAACCGGACTATTATTTGGACAAAAGTATTCCGCAATACGAATGGACAGACTATGTGAACAAAACATTGAACGGACAATAACAACGCCAGCCTCTAACAAGGGCTTGACGTAATGGCGGGCTGGACAGCTTCGTATCAGCGTAAGTGCTAAAAATTCCGTCCATCGCCAATACGCGGCTCATTAACAGCAAGACTAACACCCCGAGAAATCTCGCTGTCCGTACCGCTTAACTTTCGACACCCATAAAAATGAGCTCTATCCCAAATCCCTCCAAATCATAAATTGCATCGTACCTTTGCCCCGTCTTATGAACTTGAGCGATTTATTGGGGCTTTACCAAAAAAATTCCCGCCTTGAACGTCTGGCGGAAGGGCTTGCTATGCCCGGCAAACCAGAAAAGCAGTCTATTTTCCTGAACAACCTCTACGGCAGCAGCCCGGAATTTGTAGCGGCGACGATATACAACCATCCTGCGGCACGGAAGCTCAACCATGTTTTCGTGTTGACGGACGCGGAGGAAGCGGCGTATTTCCAGAACACATTGGTCAACCTGACCGACGCGCTGAACGTCTATTATTTCCCGTCGTCGTTCAAGACCAAGAAAAATTTCCAGTTGCTCAACTCCTCGCACGTCATGTTGCGCACCGAGGCACTGACGCATTTTGCTTCCGTACCGGACGTGGCGCGCGGCGGTGCGCTGGTTACATACTCGGACGCTTTGTTTGAAAAAGTCGTACTGCCCAAGACCTTGAGCAAAAACATCATCCAGATAAAAGTCGGCGACGAACTCAACCTCGACAGCCTGATGGAACTCTTTGTCATGTATGGTTTTGAGCGTTCGGATTTTGTGTACGAGCCGGGACAGTTTGCGTTGCGCGGCGGGATTTTGGACATTTATTCCTACGGCAATGAAAAACCGTATCGTGTCGAATTGTTTGGCAACGAGGTGGACAGCATCCGTCTGTTTGACCCGGAGACGCAGTTGAGCGAGCGCAAGTTGCTGCACGTTTCCATCATTCCCAATATCGAAACGCAGTTTGAGTCCAGCGAGAAAGTCAGCCTGATGGACTATCTGCCCGAAAATACCGTCTATTGGCTCAAAGACTGGGATGTCATCCGCGAAACGGTTGACAAACAAAACAGCGACTTGCGGGATTTTTTGCAAAAAATCGCTTCCGGCGACGCTAAAACGGAAACAGAAGAGGACACGGAAGGCACGCGCATACTGAAAGATTTGCATCCGGAAGATTTTCTTTCCGCATCCGATATTGAAAAAGCAATCATCGAAAAAGACATCGTAGAGTTTGGTTACCAACCACATTTGTCCAAAACAACGGAGGGATTTTCCACGAAAGCGCAACCCTCTTTCAACCGAAAATTTGAATTGCTGATTGCCAACTTAAAAGAATACGAACAGAAAAACTACACGATTTTCCTGTTTGCGGAGCAGGCCAAACAATTGGAACGTCTGCACAGTATTTTCGAGGACCTCAACACCGAAATCAAGCTCAACCCCATCGTGACGGGCATCCACGAAGGTTTCATCGACGACGAGATGAAAATCGTGTGCTACACCGACCACCAGATTTTCCAGCGTTACCAGAAATATTATGTCAAACAGGCCTTCAACAAAAACAAGGCGATGACCTTGCGCGCGTTGAAGGAACTGCAACCCGGCGACTACGTGACGCATATCGACTACGGCGTCGGACGGTACAGCGGCCTGCAAAAACTGGACGTCAACGGCGTGACGCAGGAAGCGGTGCGCATCATCTACAAGGACAACGACGTGCTATACGTCAACATCAACTCGCTCTACAAGATTTCCAAATATTCGGGCAGAGAAGGCACCGTCCCGAAAATCCACAAACTCGGTTCCGACAACTGGAGCCGCCTCAAGGAAAAAACCAAAAACAAGGTCAAGGAAGTCGCATTTGACCTTATCAAACTCTACGCGCAACGCAAGGCGGAAAAGGGTTTTGCCTTTTCGCCGGACAACTATATGCAAAACGAACTGGAGGCGAGCTTCATGTACGAAGACACGCCCGACCAGGCCAAAGCGATTGCCGACATCAAGAAGGACATGGAATCGGAAGCTCCGATGGACCGTCTCGTCTGTGGCGACGTGGGTTTTGGCAAGACGGAAGTCGCGATACGCGCGGCGTTCAAGGCGGCGCTGGACGGCAAGCAAGTTGCGGTATTGGTGCCGACGACTATACTGGCGTTCCAGCATTACCAGACGTTCAAGGAGCGGTTGGCCGACTTTCCGGTTGCGGTCGATTATGTCAACCGTTTCAAGTCTACCAAGGAAAAAAAGGAAACCCTCCAAAAACTCGCCGACGGCAAAATCGACATCATTATCGGCACGCATGCCTTGCTGGGTAAGGATGTCAAGTTCAAAACCCTCGGGCTGATGATAGTCGATGAAGAACAAAAATTTGGCGTGGGACACAAGGAAAAACTGAAAACATTGAGTGCCAACGTGGACAGCATGACGCTGACCGCGACGCCGATACCGCGAACCTTGCAGTTTAGCCTCATGGGCGCGCGCGACCTCAGCATCATCCAGACACCGCCGCCCAACCGACAGCCGATACACACGGAAGTACAGGTATTCAGCGAGGATTTTATCCGTGACGCCATCTATTACGAAGTGGAAAGAGGCGGGCAGGTTTTTGTCGTCATCAACAAGATTCAGGGTGTAAAGGAAATCGCCGCGTTGATACAGTCGCTCTGTCCCGACCTGAGTGTGCACTATGCGCACGGTCAGATGGAAGGCAAGGAACTGGAAGGGCGCATCATGGATTTTATCCAGCACTGTTACGACGTATTGGTCTGCACCAATATCGTGGAGAGCGGCGTGGACATTCCCAATGTCAACACGATTATCGTCCTGAACGCGCACCAGTTTGGGCTGAGTGACCTGCACCAGCTGCGCGGGCGCGTGGGACGCAGCAACAAACGCGCTTTCTGTTATCTGCTGGCGCCGCCTATGAGTACTTTGCCAGCCGATTCGCGTAAGCGTTTGCAGACATTGGAACAGTTCAGCGACCTGGGAAGTGGTTTCCAGATTGCGATGCGCGACCTTGACATCCGCGGTGCGGGCAATATGCTCGGTGGCGAACAGAGCGGTTTCATGGCGGAAATCGGTTTTGACATGTACCAAAAAATCCTCAACGAAGCCATACGCGAACTGAAACGCAGCGATTTCAAGGACTTGTTCAAGGAGGAAATCAGCCAGCAGGACGATTTCGTTTCAGACTGTACGATTGACACGGATTTGGAAATACTGATTCCCGATTCCTACGTCGAAAACATCGCGGAACGCATGGTGCTTTATACCCGTTTTGAAAACTACGACAGCGAGGAAAAGTTGACGGAGTTCCACAAGGAAATGATTGACCGTTTCGGACCGATGCCGCAACAGGTGGGAGACCTTTTTACGACGATACGCTGCCGCAAAATCGGTATCGAACTGGGTTTTGAGAAAATGAGTCTGAAAGGCAAAGTATTGCGCTGTTATTTCATCAACAAAAACGACTCCCCGTACTTTGAAAGTTCCGTTTTCCAAAATATCCTTTCCTATATCCAGACCGGCACCAACAAGGCCAAACTGAAACAGGTCGGCACCAACTTCCTGTTGGTTGCGCAGCCGATGGAGGATATGAATGCGATGTACAGGTTCTTGAAGTTGATGCGGGACGAGGTAGTGAAATAAATCGGACGAGTTGTGTCCGCTATATTCAAACTTTACGACAGTATTTTCACGAAATGTGGTTTTCCGATTTTCCAAAAACGGTTCCGAAAAGAACCTGTTACCGCTACTTTCATTTTCTTTTTTTTGTTTAAAAATTTCTTGTGCAAAATTAGAATTATACTTACTCTTGTGGAAGTGCTTATCCTATTGTAAGTCTGAAATGTAGAGATATAAGAACAATTGGAAAGAACAGCCAAAAACATCGAAAATGAACGGGGAACGAGAAAGAATCATCAAAAATTATATCGACGGTTACAACGAATTTAATGTTGAAAAAATGGCTTCTGATTT
Organism: Chitinophagaceae bacterium; assembly: GCA_047606825.1. GTDB lineage: Bacteria > Bacteroidota > Bacteroidia > Chitinophagales > Chitinophagaceae > Rhizosphaericola. Next base: position 27,692 of record JASGDY010000092.1, on the reverse strand, counting down.
CAGCGACAATATCATTTTTAGAAATATTCAAAATGAAGAAGTGAATATGGCCTTGGATGGAATAAAAGCGTTTAAACAACAAGCCGAACAGGCAAAATCTTATTTTGAAAGCAGACGACAAAAAATAACCGCAATAAGGCACAATGAAGACAATACAGAAGTTGAAATTGATTATTCTGCCGTTTTAGCAACTGACTTCCCAAATGGACTAAAAAAGGGCGACAGACTTGAACTGAAGGGAAAATCAATATTCAAATTCATTGACAACATAATAGTTGCGCTAACAGATATATCTTAACAAAGATGACAGCAATCAAGGAACGTGTGAAAACGTTTTTGGAGGAGGGTCTTTCGCACTGGGGATTGCAGCACTAAAATCTTCTCCCCTTTTTTTGGAGATTCGGTTTCTGTCCCCTACTTTTGCAGCCCTCGATTGTCAAAATCGGGAACGGTGAGGTGGATGAGTGGCTGAAATCAGTAGTTTGCTAAACTGCCGTACGGGTTAAACTGTACCAGGGGTTCGAATCCCCTCCTCACCGCTGAGAGGGACTTCATCAAGAAGTCCCTCTTTTTTTTCGTATATCAAAAACCCTTTCTCTTTCATTTTCAATACGTTATGGGACAGCACCCTTAGCATCGTAGGTGTTCGATAAATACCTTCCTGATGGTACAAGTTGCTGTCGAACACCCTGTTTATGAAATCCCGTTTCTGTATCGTACTTGAAGCCGTAAACACATACCGCATGTCAGAAAGCTTATAGAGGTTCTTTTCCAATATCTGAAATGCTTTTCCCTGGTCTTCACTCAATCTTTCTATGGCCGCTTTGAAACCGAGAATGCCATGGTTGTGGGAAGAATACCACCTGTCGTAAGTATCCCTGGTTATTTCGTTCTTAATCCACTTTTCCTCCAGTGCAAACAGTTTCCCTTCCGCCTCCTCAAGTTGCCGTTTCCTTTCAGTGGCCTTCTGCCTGTTGGACTTCATTTCAACATCAATTGACGCGTGGCAACCGTCCCTTACTTCTTTAATTTGGTTTTCGGAAAGGCTCATCAAATCACATGCACCTAAAAATTGATCATGGGCTTTAATGGCACTTATGTTGTTGTGCCTTGAATGCCGGCATTTATAATAATAAAAATACTTGCCGGATTTACCTCGTGATGCTGCACCCGACAAAGGATTGCCGCAATGGCATTTCAATATACCCCTCAACGGAATTGCATCGTCGATGACAGTCCTTATCTTTTCCGGCTTCTGCATCTTGCCCTGGACCATCTGCCATGTAGTCGTGTCTACTATCGGCTCATGGTTGGCCGGAAACAGGCCTCCGGGATAGTTCTTGTACGGCTCCACCCTTAGCAGGGCTGTATATACAGTGTTTGAAAGAACCCTTTCCACTGCCGTATTGCCTTTTCTGTCAAACCCAAGCTGGTATGCTTTTTCCTTGATGACATAAAGCGGGACATCACGTAAATAGGCATCATAGATGAACCGTACAATCTTTGCCTCCGTTTCGTCTATTTCCAGATGGCGTTCTTTTCGTTCCCCGATTTTTTTATAGCCAAACGGCGCAGTCCTGTAAACGAACCTGCCTTCCTTGGCTTTGGCTGTATATAAGCCACCCTTTACTTTAACGCTTCGGTTGATATTGTCTTCTTCCGCCAGCAACAACTGTAACCCTGCCCGGAAAAAACTGCCCGGGGTATCATAGTCAAACATGATACCTTCGGTAACACTTACAGTCTGGATACTGTATCTACGCTGGAGCATCTTTACCATGCTCATTGCCTCCCCGGCATCCCGGCTGAACCTGTCCAACTGGTCCACCAACAAATAATCGACCGATTTGTAGTGTTTGGCAATAAACGCCTGTAATTTGATAAAGTCCGGACGGTCAAAAGTCCTTGCACTTTTACCCCTGTCGGTAAAGGTATCCACAAGCTCTACATTGTTGTATTTTACCCATTGGTCAGTGTACAGTTCCTGCCTTTCAATCGAGCCGTTGCTTTGCCCCAGTTGGCTAAAGCGTAGATACCTGATTGCCCTTTTCATAAAACTCTTTTAAGGTAATCGACACAATAATTTCAATCAGTAAATTTACGAAGTTTCTCTCTTTTTCCTGTTCGATTTCCTCATTGGTTTTTGATATGATTTCTTCTACGGGAGTCGTATTCTCTTTCACGTTGTCCATAGCTCACCTCCCCTTTTTTATGACCACAGCGGTCAATTTGAAACCTTAAATTTTCATGTCTGCATCAGTAAAATATATCTTGCTTCCCCTGTTTTTGTTGAATGACGGCTCATAGCGGATATAGCCGTATCTGCTCAAATCCCGATGGGTAAGCCTGTTCATATCAAAGAACAGGTCAAAATATTGCAAAACAAATCCTTGTTATTAGGTCTCTCTCACTGACCGTTTTTTCCTTTGCCGGGGTGTTTGGCACATTCACCTATATGTCGCCTTTATTGGAGAAAGTAAGCCGGTTTTCACCGGGCACCATCACCATTTTACTGCTGTTTTATGGCATATTCGTAGCCATAGGTAACCTATTCGACGGAAAAGGTGCTGGTAGCAACCCGGTAAAAGTACTGATGAAATTATTCATTTTGTTGGTTGCGGTATTTATCGGATTATATTTTTCCGCGCCTTATAAAATAGGAATGATCGTTTCGCTGGCCGGTATGGGATTCTTCGCCTTCTCCATCGTGCCGGGCATGCAGCTATATGTCCTGCAGCTTGCCGAAAAACATCTGTCTGGAACTGAAGACGTGGCTTCCAGTTTAAACATTGCGGCATTTAATATCGGCATTGCTACAGGCTCTTACGCCTGCGGACTGCTGGTGACATCTTCATTTGGCATCCAAAGTATTTCTTTGGCAAGTGCCAGGTTCGTCTTCATCGCTTTTTTGTTGAGTGTGATTGGCTTTACAAAACAACAGGACAATTGATCAAAATACTTACTAAAATTCCTGAAATTTGGTTGAGATTGTAGTAATTCGTACCTTTAGTTCATAAGATTTGCAATTAATCTGTAGCAAAAAAGTGGTGCGTAAGCAATTATTCCACTCATAAGACATTGGTTATCAACCCTACTTAGAGGTAAAAAACCCTAAATCTCCGCTGATTTTGATAATAAATTATTTAAAAGCCTGCATATCAAATGATTGCAGACTTTTCTTTTTATGTTGTCAAATGCCCAAAATATTCATCAAATCGCAACAAAAAAGAGCAATATGGTGAGTTAATTTTGAGCGTCCTTTTACTCACAGAATGAATTGTATTGATTTGATTATCAATGCTTTAATACTTTAACATCTTGTTTGTCATTGGCTGCAAGCTTAGTTGCGTTTGAAGAAACCAAAAAACTGCAATGACTGCCCTGATCAGGTGTATATGCGGATTATTCCTTCAACGGTCTATAGAGAACCAATGTTCAAGGCAAATTTTACATACCTTATTCTGAAAGTAAATGTAAGTCTTCCGCCTTTGGGTTACGATAATGTTTGCGCAATTTTGCTTTTGTAAGTCATTGTTTAGGTAATGTTAATGTCCTATCCGTTCATTTTCCTCGGAATTCTCTTTATTTTGACGCCCGGTGAAACTGCCCGAACCGAAGGATTTAGTGTAAGAAACTTTAAAAATCAAATATTTGCTGGATTCCGTATGGAAGTCGACATGGCTTTTCAAGTCAAAGGCCTCCTGTGTTAATGAACCGAAATAACTGCTGAAAATATTGGTACGGAACGGATCGGTAACCGATAGCTGGAAGCTGCCGCCATTATTTTTCAACTCTTTTTTCACCCCTGCGCTGATCACGCCATATCCATCAACTTTTCGTGATCCGCTATAGGATCCCGAGTTATAATAGCCGGATAGCTCGACTGAAAAATTGGAGGGCAGTTTAAAAAGCTGGCTGGTATGCAGGTTATAACCAAAATAAGTTTTTTGGGCAGCCACGGGCGTGTAGTCTAATTTAAACTGGTGCCACCCGCCTATCAGGTCATAATTCATTTCCCACCAGTTGCCGATAGCGAAAGGCAGGTTAGCCTGGAAGGTCAAATTATTTTGATAAACCATGTTTTGCGGGGAAACGGCCATTTGCAACTTATCGGCTGTATAAACGATCTGGCTTCCTGCAATTGGGTTGTTATCACGGCTTGCCAAAACCGAAAAAGCATAATTCTTGTAATTATAGCCAAGCTTCAGGTTATTGGTAATGGTGGGCTTTAGTAATGGGTTTCCGGTATTAACGGAATTGGGGCCGTTGTAAGTGACATAGGATGCGAGATCAGCATAGGTTGGGCGGCTGATCCTTTTGGAATACGATAAAAGCCATGCAGTATTTTCACTGGTGCTTTTGGTGAGCTGGAGGCTTGGGAATAATTCGCCTAGCCTGCGCACTCTATTTTCCTGTACGGTTGATTGCCCGGTGATACGGGTATCGGAGTACTCATACCGCAGCCCGGCCACGAGCTCGGTCGTTGAATCAAGTTTGGCTTTCATGGAAATATAAGCAGTGCCGATCTTTTCTTTCATTTGCATCTGGTTTACCGAAGCGGGACGGCTTACATACACATTATTGACCTGACTGAGGATCTCCGATGTACTGTTCGTGTTGGTGCTTGTGCCCTTTAACCCTGCATCTAAAGTGAACCCGGAATTAAACTGCTTGGTATAATCAACTTTAGGTGCCCAAACCCTGATCAGCGTATTTGATAAGCCTTTGAGGCGCGGAGAGAAAAGCGTATCATTATTACCCGCCTGATTGCCGTTCCGGTCGAGGAAGGCACTTTGTGCCTCGATGGGATAATCATTTTTATAATCGATATGATCCAGGTTGAACAAGAGCTTTGCGCTAGAGCCTAATTGCTGGCCGGCATAAATACTGGTCGTCAGGTTTCGCCAATAGTTTTGCCCGTTAATAGTGGCATTCAATTGATAAACAGAATCCGGCAGGATAAGATAATATCCGTGATTTACCGTTTTGATCGCCGTGGTGCTGCTGTTGTAATTCAGGCTGCCGCCAACGGTCAAGCCTTTATTTAGCTTGGTATCGATCCCAAAAGTGGCCTGGTGGTTATTGAGCACGGGTTTGGCAACACTTAAGAAGTCAGATGTCGCCAATCCACCTAATAAAGGTTCCTGTTCTGAGCCTATGGCGTGAAAGTCGCTGTATGCCCGGTCACGGGAATAAGTATATGAACTGTACAAATTAGTTTTCCCGGTTTGGTGGTTAAGGCTGGTGCTTCCTGTTGCTTTCTCTCCGTAACCATACCCGCCGGTTAGGGACACAGATCCGTTCGTACCCTGTCTGCTGCTTTTTTTGGTAACGATATTGATCATTCCTGCACTTCCATCTGCGTCATAGGCTGCCGAAGGATTAGCCAGTAATTCGATCCGCGACACATCGTTCGCGCTCATACCACCCAGCATAATTACTACCTGATCTAATGCCATACGCACCGGCTTGCCATTCAGCATCACCATAACACCGCTTTTACCGTTAAGCGTTACACCATTATTCTGACGGTCGATCACCACACCCGGTGAACGTTCGAGGACCTCAAGCACAGAACTCCCCTTAGACATCACGCTGCTTTCCACATTCACAACGATACCGTCAGCACGCTGCTGTACCAATGGTTTACTTGCACGAATAACGATCTCATTCAATTGTTTCCTATTTTCTGTAAGCAGGATCGTTCCCAAATTTCTGGATGGTTGTTCCCGCGTCAGGTCGAAGATCGATGTATAGCGCAGTTGATAGCCAATACTGCTTAGGCGAATAAGATATTGTCCTGGTAAAACATTATCAAAACTAAAATCACCTTTCTCACCGCTTTGCACAGATTTTACAATGGTGCTGTCCGAGGCCTTTAACAAAGATACGGTCGCATAAGATACCGGCTGCCCGGTAGCGTCGGCTAATTTACCGGATACCTGCCCTAATACCAATCGAGCTGTCATCAGGAGCAATACGCTCATTATTATCTTTTTCATTTTTGTAGTGTGTTAACTTTGTCAAAAAATTCCTGTTGAAGTTTTAGGGTTTGCTGATCGGCTTTAACTATGCGCAGCACCTCGGCAAGATCTTTGGTCACATGCTCAACTTTCAGCTTGCCCAGTGCCATGGTTGCGTAAAGCCGTCGCCGTCATAATGGTTGGGGTAACCGGCATACCACCAGATCGGAGTATAGATGTTTTTCAGGCTAGGCCTGCCCAGCATCGCACCAGATTCGTTCTTTGCCCTATCAAGCTGCACGAGATCAGGACGCATATACAATATTTCAGAGGTTTCCATCTCGCCGGCATGGTCGCCTTTGGATAGGTCGCCTTTGCTGATGGCGGCAAACTGTTTTTCAAATTCGGGGTCGTTACTACTTGGCTGGTATAGATACACCGCGTAGTTACGATGCTTCTCCAGCCTTGTTTGCATGAAATAGTGCATGAAGTCCCAATTACCGCCATGGGTATTGACAATGACGATCTTTCTTAACCGCCCTGGCAGCATATTCCCTAGCCCTGATCAGGTCTGTACCTACCGGTGCGTGAGTGCCATGTTTTTCCAACACCCCTATGGGCAGGATGCAGGTAGAATCTAACAGTTTAAGCGCCTGAGGCCAGTCGCTGGCAGTCAGTTCGTCCCAGCGGCTGTGCAACTGTTGGGCACTGGCGTATTGCAGCAGCCCGGACAGCACAAATAATAAAAATGGTTTCTTTGCTATAAATCTCATGTTTATCATTTTTTATGGCAGCAAAAGAACATAGTAACGAAACGACAAAAAAATCTGTGTGACGACCCACAGGATTTTATTGATGACCGGAAGAATAACGTGTTAAGTACCCGGTCGTGCGGCTCATCAATAGTTTAAGGGCTTTCATCAATCGAAAGACCACCCGATATTAAAATCGCTTAACTTTATATTCAAATCGACCGCATGAACAATTTATGGAACGACGGATCAGGTCAGCATTGGTTTTTCAAATATAAACTCTATCATATCCCATTTTGGTGTCTGTACCATTATCTCTGGCTATCTGTAGCCTTTGGTAACCCTTTCAAGGCGGCATCCGATATCGTATTTCTGCCTTACAGCATTAAATACCTGTTTTACGTAGTACTGGAAGCGCTGGCGGTTTATTTTAACCTGTATTTTCTTATTCCCCGATATTTCGACACGAAAAGATTTGCGACCTATTTCACTTTGCTGGGCTTGACCATCATAAGTACCGCGTTGCTTATCGTTTCCGGATATTATATCAGTTCTGGTCTGACCGGCAGGTCATTGCGTGAATTGTACGGCAACGGATCCAATTGTTTTTATTATTTTCTGGGCTATGCATTACCCTCTACCTTTGCCAGCATGACACTGGCCATGACCATTAAGCTGCTGAAAAACCGCATAACGGAAGGACGGCGCCAGGAACGAATGGAAAAAGAGAAGTTGGAAACGGAACTAAAATTTTTAAAGCACCAGTTCAACCCGCATTTTTTGTTTAACAGCATTAATTCTATATTTATACTAATCCGCAAGAATCCAAACCTGGCATCTTCCGCGTTAGCTAAATTCTCAGATCTGCTGCGCCATCAGTTATATGAATGTAATGACCACCTGATTCCGCTTAGCAAGGAGATAGAATATCTCAAAAATTTTATTGAGTTGGAAAAGCTGCGACAGAGCAAAGCACTCGATGTTGTTTTCGAATCTGGCGATTTTTATGCAGGACATTTTGGTGTAGCACCATTTATACTGATGACCTTTGTGGAGAATGCGTTTAAGCATGTGGCGAAAGACCCGGAGCATGGCAGCAGCATTGTCATACACCTGTCACTTGACCGGGGGGTACTGGAACTGGTAGTTACAAATACCATGGGTGATGAGATCGAAAAAACTGTTGGGGGCATTGGGCTGAAAAATGTGCAGCGCAGGCTCGACCTGGTCTATCCCGGACGGCATTTGCTGGACATCAGCAGCAAGGACGGTAATTACAACGTTAACCTGAAATTAACGCTCAACGAAATGGCTTCCGTGCCTGTACCTGAACTTAATTATTAAAAAGACGATGATAAATTGTGTAATTGTAGATGATGAACCGCTGGCCAGAGAAGGGCTGATCGATTTTGTGGGAGAAGTGGATTTTCTACACCTTGCCGGTTTCTGTGAAAACCCGGTACAGCTAATCAAGTTCCTTGAAACCACTGCGGTAGATCTGCTTTTTCTGGATATCCAGATGCCAAAAATGAGCGGCCTTGATTTTTTGAAGATCACGAAAAACCCGCCGATGGTGATTCTGACCACTGCTTTTCCAAATTATGCCCTGGATGGCTTCCAGTTGAATGTATTAGATTATTTGCTGAAACCTGTGACTTTCGAACGTTTCTTTATGGCGGTTAATAAAGCGAGGGACTACCAGTGCTTTCAGCAGTTCTCTAATGTTCCGGGGACAGGAAAGGCCGCGATCGCGGACGACTATTTTTTTATTCGCTGTGGCAGCAAATACGAAAAGATATTTTTTGATGATGTGCTGTATCTGGAAAGCATGCAAAACTACGTCAATATTTTTACGCTAAAGGGCAAATATACCACACTAACCAATCTGAAAAACCTCGAACAAAATTTTGACCCGCATTTATTCGTAAGGGTTCACAAATCGTACATGATATCTGTCCGGAAAATAGACATGATCGAAGGCAACGAGATCTGTATACAATCATCTCGCATACCGCTCAGCCGGAATTACCGGAATCAGCTCCTGGAATTTGCGGTGAATAACCGGCTGATCGATAAAAAATAAAGCTCATCACTATTTGTTTTGTTTAGTGTCCTTTATTTGGTATTAAAAATCAACTAAAAATCGGCTTGGTAATTATACAATAATTATTTTTTCAAAACATCTTCATTAATTATTTAAATGAAAATAACCAACTTACTTAGAGACTGTTTAAGTTAATTAAATTTTTTACCCATTATCATAATCATAGCGATATGGATGTGGACTTCTACTGATTCTGGCAGTCGCTCATAATCCATCGCCAATCTTCTGTAATTCATCAGCCAGACAAAGGTCCATTCTGCTATCCAACGTTTGGGAAGAACTTCCCTTCTATCGCTTTCATTGCCCTTGACGATTTCCATATCCATGTTTAGATTCGTTTTTACCCACTTTCCTGACGCTCCCCGATACCCGCCATCAGCAAATATTTTTACGATCCGGCGTTCATCGTGCCTGAGTTCATATAATTTTTCAAATACTTCATTGGCTCCTCTGCTGTCGTGGATGTGGGCGGGGTGTACGCTTGAACAAATAACCAATCCCAGCGTATCTACGACTATATGGCGTTTGCTGCCTTTTACTTTCTTGTTGCCGTCCATCCCTTTTCTGCCATTGCCCCCCGTACAACCCATTCTTACGCTGGTGCTGTCTATGATGCCTACGCCCGCCGATGCTTTCCTGCCCGTCAGGCGGCGGAGGGTCTTGCGTAATAAATCGTGCGCCTACTCTATCGTCCCGTCTCTTTTCCACCGCCCATAATAATGATAGACGGTTATCCACGGGGCACTCCCGCGCAGCATTCGCCATTGACACCCTGTCTTTGTCACATAACAGATACTTTCCCATATGCTTTGGTAAGTCCACTTGGGTTTTCTTTTCCCGATAAATAATCTTCCTATAACCTGCCACTGAAAATTGGTGGTCAACAGATAATTTTTTTGCATAAACTATATTCCGCCGATTTTATTTCTTTTGACTACTTCTTAATAAATATGGTATTGTTAATCTAAGATAGTTTTAATAATTTTCATCATTGATTATCAATATATTAGAATCGTATAAATAGATGAAAACTATGCTAAATTAACAATACCATATTCATTTATCCCAAAATACTTTTTCCACAATTAACTTAAACAGCCTCTAAGAAATATATAATATTTTTAATTGCACTAAAATTGCACCATCCGTTTCCTGTGTGAAGCATGGAATGTTGGAATCGGCATTTTTGAGCTAAATAGAAATTAAAATATTGCTTATCAATTACTTAACATCATTCAAGAAGGTCAAAAGAGGTATAAGTAGTTCACTTGGGCTTCCTCCTCACCGCAACTTAATTATATAAACAGCTATAAATCAATGATTTATAGCTGTTTTTTTTAGTGGTGTCGTTTTTTCATTTTGCGTTATCTAAATATTGTAGGTCCCTTTCCGAATCCACAACCTCCGGCGTATTGTCTAGGCATAAAAAATCATAGTAGTAAACTCCCATTGCGCCAAGAATCCGCATCTGTGAATCCATGCGCGTGGAAAAATCGCTAAAGTCCAGTGTCTCTTTTGGCGTCCATGCGTTCTCTGCCATTGCCAACAGCCTTGGGAATGTCATGTAGTGCAGCCTTTTGACGGAAGCAATCTGTTCCGTCCACGCAGCAGCCTGTACACCTAACAAAGAGGCGTTTCCGATGGTGCTGTCCAATGTAAAAGAATACACATTCTCGATAGGGTTGTATTTTTTGTCCCACCGCCTACCTACTTTGTCTCTTTCCGTCTGGACAAAGTCAAAATAGAACGGAAGTCTTGGACAGGCGACGAACGGATAACCTTTTTCAATCATTTTTTTTACTTGTTCGGGATGGTCGTGACGCCACCAAAACAAGACGGTATTTCCCTTGTCCAAATCGGTGTCCGCAAGCTCGTCCCATCCCAATACCTTACAGCCCAGGCGCTTGACGGAATCTGCCATCCTGTGGATGAAATAATGCTCCACGTCTAGGTTGGATGCCAGATTCTTTTCTTTTTTCAATACGGTTATTGCACTGTCATGTGTCCATTTTTCATTGCCAAAGCTGACTTCGTCTCCGCCGATATGTATCATCTTGGACGGAAACAGTGCGGCTACTTCTTTTAGGATATTGGTCAAAAAAGTATAGGTCGTATCCAATCCCGGATTGAACGTAAAATTGGGATGCTTGTCCGACCCGCCGCCGTCCACAATCGGGTAGGCTCGTACAGCAGCGGAAGCATGTCCGGGCATATCTATTTCGGGGACGATGTCGATGCCTCTTTCGGACGCATACGCCACGATTTCCCGTATGTCGGACTGCGTATAATATCGGGCTGTTTTTTTAGGGTTGTCAAAGTCTCCGGTCGCTCCGATGGAAGTCAGCAATGGGTATTGGTTAATCTGTATGCGCCAGCCAGTCTCGTCCGTCAGATGCCAGTGGAACTTGTTTAATTTATAAAGCGCCATGACATCCAATATTGTCTTTACGGTCTGTTTGCCGAAAAAATGTCTGGATTCGTCCAACATAAAACTCCGCCATCCGTACCTGGGCGCATCCTTTATGTTCCAACAGGCGGTCTGCACTTTGGTGCTGTCGGCGGACGATGTGCCCAGATAGACCAACTGTAACAAACTGTTGACGCCATGAATGATGCCTTTAAAAGAAGAAGACTGTATGTGGACCTCGTCTTTTGACATACTTAATGTATAGGACTCCGGTGTGGTTTTTTGTTTTTTAGAATGGACAATCCGTAGCACTATCTTGTTTTTTGTTTTGCCGATAGGCTTATTGGGAAACTGCCAATGGTATTGTTTAATAAGCATATTGGTAAGATAGTCTTTAGCCTTTTGTAGAGAATCGTCATTGTATGTGATAAAGGTCTGGCTGGATAGTTCAAATACGGCATGTGCCGCACGGCTCGATATGGGCTTAGGTACGATAGGACATAATTGTGCGTATGTCTTACTACCGTACAGTGAAGCATACACGGAGAATAACAATATACAAGAAAACGACTTTTTTATTCTTAATTTCATGTGACACGATTGTTTTGCGAATCAATATAATCCGATTGTTGAAAATACCTTATCCATCAACGGAAGAATCTATTGGACTAATCCTTTTTCTTTCAAGAACAGTTTGGTCTCCTTCCACCATTCCATGTTGTCGTCCCATTCTATTGTTTTGTCATGGATGTCTTTGTTGCTTGTCCATATAACGGCACCGTTGGCATATCGATACACTAATTCCAGTAGCTCGCGCCAACGCTTCCTATCAATAAACTGGTGGTTGGTAATGCCGCCTATTGTGTCTTTTATGATGTACTGCGGGTCTATATAGAAATATATAGGCTTGGACTTGCTGTATTTTTCGCGTATCTCTTCAACGTTTGCAGCAATGTATTTTTCCCAGTTTACGGTGTTGGTGTCCCTGCAATAGGCAGATGGGAAAAATATGTCGACTTTTTCCGCAAACCTTTTAAGGCTGTCGTTTACTGTCTGCCAGTGTTTATAGGCACCTGGTTTTTCCAGATTTTTCCATTGGTAGCGTTGGTAAGGTGGTGCCGCGTAGAATCCGATTTGGGAATGTTGGTTGACACTTCTAAAAACTGCAACGGCATTGATATACCTGTTTATGGTCTCGGTCAGGCTGTCAGGCGTATGGGTCCACGTTTCGATGTCGAGCGTAACGACAGGGCGCACACCGTATCGGGACACGGCAAATTTCTGCATTGCCAATGGATTCAGTGTATTGTCTGGTGCTGTCAGGTTCTGCATGCTCAGTCCTATGGGATGGAGGTACGGCATCAGGTCTTCCGGTGTGTTTTTGTACCGAACCCAGCTGTACAACGTAAATTGTCCCGTTGCCAACAAGGTAACGGGCAAGAACACAAGAAGGAAAAAATTTTTTTTCATCTTTATTTTTTAAGGTATTTGAAAAGAATCATTCGTCTTGCGTAACCAATATTTTAATTTCTCCTGTAATGTTGTTTTGACCTTTGAACATGCTTGTTCCCTTGCTATGTTTTTGGTTTCAAACGGGTCAAGCGCAAGGTCGAACATTTGTTCCAAAATATCGTTCCCTTTGCGTATATAGACCAGTTTATAGTGCTTGGTGCGTACACCACGGAAACCTGAATTGATGTTGGCTTTTTTACTGGGCAAACCTCCCATGATATATTGGTATCCTGGATGTTTTTCCTTTTGTCCAAGAAAGTAGGGCGCATAGCTAACACCGTCAATACCTTTGGAAATCTTACTTTTTAATCCGACGAGTTCCAACAGTGTGGGGTATATGTCAGGAATACTGCCCATGAACTGCGTATCTTTTGCAGGTACGATGTGCCCTTTCCAATATAGGATAAACGGAATGGAAAGGCTTTCTTCGTAAGGATTGTTTTTGCTGATTTCATTGTGCATGCCGAGACAATTGCCGTGGTCTGCCATGACGACGACCAAGGTATTGGACAATAGGTCGTTTTTTTCCAACCCGTCGAATAGCCGGGCAATTTGCTGGTCTATCCCGGTAATGTCAGCATAGTAATAGCGAATCATGTTGCGGTATTCCTTTCCCATGGTGCTGTCCGCAGGAGGAATGTTGGGCTGTGTCAACAAAACGGAATCCGGCATCGTTTTATACGGTTCGTAATATTGTTGGGGTACGGCTTGGTACTCGCTGTGCGGCGGATTGTAGGACACGACCAATGCAAAAGGCTTGTGGGACGGTCGGTTGTTGCTCTTGTTTCGCATAAACGCCAACGCTTTGTCGGTCTCGTGTATCGGACCCCACGCGTCCACATAGTGAAACGAGTCCCGGCTGTCCTGTGTATCCCAATACATCGGATGCAAATGCTTGTCATACGTACCGTAGGAATACCAGTAGTCGAAGCCATGTCTTCTTGCAGGTGGTGTCCATTCGTTCCATGCCACGCCGTTGCGATTGTTGTATGTATCGACGTAGGGCTGGTGTGGTGCGTCCAAGTGCCATTTCCCGATATAGCCATTGTAATATCCGTTGTCTTTCAGTACGTCAGACCAGCAACGCATATCTGTGGGCAACTCAACGCTGTCGGGGGCAGAGCTGGAGTTTACATTGGTGTAGACATGGTTTTTCAAAGGATAGTTCCCAGAAAACAGCATAGCGCGGGAGGGTGAGCAAAGTGGATAATTTGTTACCATCTGTTCCAACACCAATGCATGTCGCGACAAAGAATCCAGAAACGGTGTGTGGACGGGTTCCTTGCCTATAAAACCCATTGCCGAACCCCGCCATTGGTCCGCAATTACCAACAGAATATTGGGATGATTGTCTTTAAGTATTTTTTGTGCAGAGATTTTGTCATCACACAACAAAAAAAATAAGCAGGCTATATATCTTGTTTTCATCCTTATCCATTGTTTTTGCACGACATCTCCGTTGTGCTTTTATTTGTTTAAATACGTTTTCTATTCCGACACTTTGATTGTAAAGCTTTTGACGCTCTCTTTCCGACCATAAATATCCTCGTTGGCGCCAATAAAAGTAACAGTGTATGTGCCTGCCGTGTCAAATGCATAAGTGTAGCTGTCCAACCTTGCCGATATACTTTTGATGACGACACCCGTGTCGGGGGACACTTTGTTGAGGTAGAGTGCACCAGATACGACCATATTGTCGTTTTTGAGTGCACCTGCGGCACCGCCTTGTATCTTGAGCTGTGGAGTTCCTGTGGTGGTTATCGTCCATATATTGGTTGCATTGGAAAAGTTGACGTTTGTCCATCCTGCGCTCGCCAATGTCGCTACGGCAATCTCCGAGGAGTCCTCCAATATCGTATTCACAATAAAATTCTTAATCGTCCATGTTCTGAGTGTTGCGGTCGTGTCCGTTTCGGTGTACCGGAAGCCAACGTAAATGGGACTGTTGTCTTCATTGACAAAATCAGACAGGTCGACCGTTCCTGAAGGGGTGTTGTCGGTACCTGTGGACAACGTCGTCCTTCCGGTGATATTGACCCAGGACGCGCTATTGGCTCCATCGGTCGTATAAGTTCCTGAAAAATCGGGGGAAACATACACTTTCAACGTGCTGTCATGTGTGCCATATTGCCGATAGGACGTGAACGACATATTCGGCGTGCCTTCGGCAAAGGTCCTGTTCCGGTACTCGTATTTGTGTCCCGTCTCTCCAGAATAAAAAGTAATGAAATAAGGGTTTCCGGAAAACGAAAAAACAACATCGCTGCCCACTTGTACGGCCGTGTCGCTAACCGACACGTCAAAGGAAAGGTCCTCGACTTCTTTCTTGTTACAGCTCCATACGCCGAGGAACAGGAGTAACATAAAAATTATTTTATTCATGGTTGTCATTTTTTGTGATGTGTGATTTTTTTACCAGCCCGTATTCTGTGTTGCCAGTTTGTTGGTAGTCATCTCGCTGGACGGGATTGGCCACAAGGTATTGCGGTCGGCAATGTTGTTGTAGCCTAACGATGCCTGTGTCTGGGTATTGGTGGAAAAAGTGGTTTGGGCTGCCATTTGAGTTGCCACGGCTTTCATGTTGGCAATAAAATTGCCCCAACGCAACAAGTCCGGAATGCGCAACGCTTCAAAACATAGCTCCCTTGACCTTTCGTCCTGTATGTCTTCCAGCGTCAATGTGGTAAGGTCAACGTCTGCGACGGTTGCTACTGCGACCTGTGCAGTGGCTGCAACGCCCGCATATTTGAATGATACACCCGTCGACGACGCGTCAGACGAACCACTGGTATTGGTAGGCGGCACCGACGACGAGATGCCTGCCGCCGCCACCGTATATAGATTTCCATCATATACCACTTGTGTACTGGCGGCATAATAATAATCGGAATACCATGCTGCGCCTATCGTGACAACTTGCCCATCGGTAAAGCCCAAACCTCCGCTTTTGAGTGTCAATGCCGTAACAGCTCCCGACGAGACGGTCGCTGTATAGCCGATACCCGTACCAAGATTGTCGTCGCCCAACTCGAAAGTCGCCGTATAGCCACTTCCGGAAGTGAGCAGCGTCAGGGATTTGGCAGGTGCCGTGCTGCCCGAGATACCATATCCCCTTTCGCGTACTGCGTTGATAGCATCCAAAGCAGTCTGGGTTACGCCGTTCACTTGCAGTTCCGCCTCAGCCAACATCAGCAATACGTCGGAGTAACGCAGAATCGGAAAATTGATGGGCGTGTAGTTTTTGTTTTTGGGATATACGGTTTCATAGTTGCGCCGCCATTTGGCTACCGGTCTGTTGTACACAAAATCGCCCGTCAATACCGTCCTGTAAACCGCCGGGGACGAATAGCTGGTATTGACCACGTAAGAAAAACTGCCGATGTTCCAGTTGCGCCGTGCATCATAAACGTCGTACAAGTCAAACAGTTTTTTGGTAACCCATTCAAATCCATAGCAATAGCCCGTGTCTTGGTACAGGTAATCCGTCCCGCCGGATGTATATGTGGCGGAACTGGTGAAAGGAATACCGTTGACATTGCCGTTACGTCCTGCCGCGGTCTGCGTCGTCGAGTTGTTGCCCGAGAAATCGGCTTCCCACATACATTCGGCGATGTCGTACACATCTGCGGCTTCGTTGATAAAGACTTGTTTGTAGCTTGTGTTAAGACTATGTATGCCCGATGCTTTTACTTTAGTGGCCCACGACAGGGCGTTAGCATATTGCGACGCATCGTTTAAAGGTTCCCCGGCCATTGACAGGCACACCCTTGCCAATATGCCTTCCACGGTTGTCTTGGATACACGGCTACTATACCCCAACTCGCTTGCGGTATACACCATGTCTTCGGCTGTTGTCATGTCGGACACAATCTGGTCGTACACTTCCTTGACGGTGGACCGTGCCACGCTCAGGCTATCCGCATCGTCCGTAGCCGTCAACTTTAAAGGAACACCACCAAAATAGGTCACAAGCATATAGTAGTAATACCCACGCAAAAACAAGGCTTCTCCATACGCCGCCTTCATCGTGGCGGACGTGTCGGTGGGGTCTACATATTTCATCAACTCGTTGGCACGTTCAATGCCCGTGTACAATGTCGTCCAATATCCGTTGAGGTTGGCATTGCCATAGTCAAAACTGTACACTTCCAGCCCTGTTGTCAATGTACGTCCCGAACCGCCGTAAAAATTTTCGTCGGTACAGGCTTGCAGCGAACTGTAATAATAGTTGCCATATACATAGCTGTTAAACAATGGATTGTACACGCCCGCCAACGCACTTGTGATATTGTCGCTGGTATAATATTCCGAAGGCGACAGGAAACTCTGTGGCGTGGTTTCCAGAAACTTGTTGCAGCCATACGAGGACAGCACGGCCAATAACAACGTTGCAATATACTTATACATGGTTATCTGTTTTTATGACATTTACGATTAAAAAGAAACATTGACTCCCAATACATAGGTCTTTGCCCGAGGATAGGGCGAATAGTCAAATCCACCTGTCAATACGCTGCTGTATGCATTCACTTCCGGATCGACACCGCTGTATCTTGTCCAGGTAACAAGGTTCTGGGCAGAGCCAAAAATCCTGAACGATTTTATTTTGTATTTTTTCAGCCATCCGGAAGGCATGTTATAGCCTAATGAAATGGTTTTCAAACGTAGGTAGGAGCCGTCTTCCACCGTCTTGGACGAATAGCCGCCGCCATAGTAGCCCTTGACACGGAACTGGTCGGTATTGGTACGTTCGGAAGTCCAGTAATTGTTGTAGGAAGCATATTGTTCGAGGAAACTTTTTCCCAATGCATTGCCTTCAAATACCATTCTGTTGACATTTTGTATGTCGTTGCCACAGCTCCACTGGAAAAATATGTTCAAGTCAAAATGTGCATAGGAGAAATTGTTGCCGAACCCGCCGATATGCAACGGCAATCCATGTCCTATAACCGTATAGTCCTTTGCGTCCACAACGCCGTCGCCATTCACGTCCCGGTACTTGATGTCGCCGGGCTGTATATTGGCCCTTGTATTGCCGTTGGTTGTGACGGTACTCTTCAAGGTATAAGTACCACTGGCACTTTCGTCAAAGTCCGAATACTGGTACACACCGTCCCATATATAGCCGTACATCATGCCGAGCGGCTGCCCGACCTTGGCAATGTATGCTGGAATGGAAGACCAGTTGTTGTCCCAGGCGATGGAAGAAAGTAGGGATTCCTGGTCTTCCGCCAAGCTTAGGACTTTGCTTTTGTTGAATGAAATATTAAAGGTTGACGTCCATGTAAATTTTTCATTGGTAATATTGACCGTGTTTAAGGTCAGTTCGAGCCCATTGTTCTGCACATTGCCGACGTTTTTGTAAACGGTAGAGTAGCCTGTGGATGTCGGTACGGAAGCGTTGAGCAAAAGGTTTTTTGTTTCCTTGCTGTAAACGTCTCCGGTAAAGGAAATCCTGTT
Source organism: Chitinophagaceae bacterium (assembly GCA_047606825.1). Lineage (GTDB taxonomy): Bacteria > Bacteroidota > Bacteroidia > Chitinophagales > Chitinophagaceae > Rhizosphaericola. The sequence continues at coordinate 9,494 of JASGDY010000092.1, read as the reverse complement.
TCTAAGAAAAGTAAGGTCCAGCCCGAGGTCTAGTTGGTACGTGGTTTCCCATTTAAGGTCTGTGTTCCCAATGGTTGTTGGCACGGCTCCCGTTACCGCGGTATTGTTGAACGTATAGACACTGGTGTTGCTTGCCGTCTGGGAATATTCTGGCAGATAGGCAAAATCGCTTACTTTGTTGTTACCCGTCGCGCCGTATGACATGCGCAGTTTGCCGTCGTCCAGGAACGCGACATTACGCAAAAAGGTTTCCTTGGAAAAGCGCCACGCCAACGCGCCCGAGAAAAACTGTCCCCATTTGTTACCCGTGGCAAACTTGGAAGAACCGTCTTCGCGTGCCGACAGCGTCAATAGGTATCTGGACTTGTAACCATAGTTAATCCGCGCCAAGTAAGAAGCCAATGTAGATGAAGATGCAAGCGATGTCGTCGATGAAACCGTTCCCTGACTTAGCGCGTTGATGCCTAGCGATTCGTTGGGAACTTGTATAGCGGTGTAGCCGTAAGTCGAAGACGTGTTCTTTTGTTCCGTCATGCCGACCATTGCGGTCAGCGAGTGTTCTTTGGCAAAAGTATTCGAATATGTCAGCGTGTTTTCGTTGACCCAGGAATTGTAGGTCAGGTCGTATATGGAACCGTTTGGACCATTGGAATTGGTATAAGCGTTACCATATTGGGTGTTGGAATTGTTGAAGCGTTCCTGTCGGACGGAGCGATTGTTGATGCCTCCTGTAACCCTTAATGTCAACCGTGGAATAATCTTGTATTCCAGATAGGCATTGACGATGAGGTTGTCGGTCTTGTTTTTACTGTATGCGTTTTTCAAGTTCTTGACGGGATTGAACCGATAGTCCTGCGAAGACGAAACCGACTCGTCGGTATATGCGTCCTCGCTGGCATAATCGTCGTTGACGCCTGTTGCCGCCTGGCTTGCAGGGCTTGCCTGCACGGGTCTGTAACCCCACACGCTGTACATAAGGTTGGTCGTCGCGCTGTTGGTGGACTGGGCTACGGAAATCCCCGACATTTCCAGCCGGCTGTAGTTGGCATTGATGCCGACCTTGAACCTACTGTTGAAAGTCTGGTCCAGCGAAGCCCTTCCCTGGTATCTTTTGTAGTTGGAATTTAAAATAATGCCGTCTTGGTTTACGATGTTGCCTGAGACGGAATAGCGTGTGCCACCATTGCCTCCACTTACGTTCAACGTTGTGTTTAGGATTGGGGCAGTCCTCAACACGCGGCTCTGCCAATCATAGAAGGCTGCGGTGTCCTGGTAATAGGCCATCGTGGTGCCGCCGCTGAAGTAAAGCTGGTAAGGCGTGATGCTGGATACGGAAATGGACGAGTTCCAAGATGTCGTGTCGGAGTTATAGTCCAGCATATACTGTACAAAATCCGCCGGTTGCATCATGTCGATTTTTTTGCGGGCTTTTTGTATGCCGTAAGACGACGTTAGGCTGACGACAGGTGCCCCTGCTTTCCCTTTTTTGGTCGTGATAATGATGACACCGTTGGCTCCTCTGGCACCGTAAATAGCCGTTGCGGACGCATCTTTCAACACTTCCAACGACTCTATGTCGTCGGGGTTGAGTGCGTTGTTGTCTGGATTTTCTATGGGAAAGCCGTCAATGACATACAGTGGGCTATTGTCCTGCGTGACCGAATTGGCACCCCTCACAACAATATTGACATTGGCCCCTGGCTGTCCGTCACTGGAGGTGACCTGTACGCCTGCCACCCGACCGGCAAGCATTTCGTCAAAAGACTTGACGGGAGCCTTCAACAGGTCTGCCATATTGGCTTGTGCTATGGAACCCGTCACGTCCGCCTTTTTTACCGAACCATAGCCCACCACAACGACATCGTTGAGACTATTGGCAGCATCATTGAGGTAAACTGTATAATATGTTTTGCCCGCACCCACGGTTATTGTGTCTTTTATATAGTTGAGCGCAGACACCGCTATGCGGTCATTGGTATTGGCAGGTATGGTAAACCTCCCTTTTTCGTCCGTGACAACATTTTTGGATGTCGTGATGTTCTGGATGGTTGCATTTTCAACCATCAGCCCAGATGACTTCGACACGACAAGCCCTGATATCGTGTGCGTTTGCTGACTGCGGCTGATTACCGAAATACCCAATAGGAGTACCACTGTCAACAGACGACCTTTTGTGCGGTCAATTGCCGAAAGTGTCGTTTTTTTCTTTCCCATACTCTTTGTTTTTATAATCATTTCCAAATAAAAGGAGCCGTTAAGCGTATATCTTCCGATGATGTACCCGCCATTACTGTAAATTCGCCAGGCTCTATTGTATGCTTCATGGCTCTGTCCCACAGTTTCAAGTCTTCAGCGTATATCCTGAAATGGACAGTACGCGCCTGCCCAGCATCAAGGTGTATGCGTGCAAATCCGACAAGGTTTTTTTCGTAAGTGGTCACACTGCTCAATACATCGCGTAAATAGAGTTGTACGACTTCGTCTCCGGCTTTGCTGCCGGTGTTGGTTACCTCTACGGACACATCAACAGTACCATTTTGCGCGTCTTGTTGGTTGACCTGGGTTTTCAGGTTGGCATATTTGAACGAAGTATAGCTGAGTCCAAACCCGAACGGATACAAAAGCCCTTTTATCTTGGCGAGTTCTCCCTTGTCTGTCTGTGCGCTGGGCTTGGTGGGAAAGTTAAAAGGTAGCTGTCCGACCGATTTTGGCCATGTCAAGGTCAGCTTTGCACCCGGATTATAATCTCCAAAAAGGACATCGGCTACTGCAATGCCTCCTTTTACACCGGGATAGCCTGCATAGAGGATACCATCTATGTTCTTGTCAATCCAGTTGATGGACATTGGCTGCGCACCAATCAGTACGACAACGACGGGTTTGCCTGTGGCCTTTATGGCTTTTACCAAGTCGAGTTGGTAGCCGGGAAGGTCAAGGCTTGTGCGGCTTTTGTTTTCGCCTGCCGTCATTGTATTGCCGCCTAAAAAAACAATGGCAATATCCGATTGCCGCGCAATACCGACAGCCTTGTCCATTTCTGCCTTTTCCTGTGCGGACATGGGTTCCGGCAGTATTTCACTTTCGGGCCAGTGCTTGTCCACCAGGTCGCAGCCTTTGGCATACAGCACGTTGCTTTTGCCTATTTTTTGGGCAATTCCCTGGAGCATTGTCACGCTCGGCGACTCCAATGGACCGTAATGGGTGTGCGCATAGTCGTCGTCCAAAGCGTTTGGTCCGATTACGGCAACTTTTTTGATTTCTTTGGACAAGGGTAAAATGTCGTTTCTGTTTTTTAGGAGTACGATGCTCTCCCTGGAAGCGTTCAATGCTACAGCTTGGTTGCTGTCGCTATTGACGAAAGCGGCAGTATGGGACGCACTCTCGATATAAGGATGGTCAAAAAGTCCCAGCCTAAACTTGACACCCAATACGTCCCTGACCCGTGCATCAAGCGTGTCCACGGGAATGCTGCCTTGCTTAACCAGTTCACGCAAACAATAAATGATGCTGTCTGGCTTGTCAAAAGTTGTCCGGACATCCAGCCCAGCCATATACGCCTGACGAACCGCATCCTTGAGATTGGCGGCAACGTGGTGCTTCCGAAACAGGTATTCCAGTGCGTCGCTGTCGCTGACGATGTAACCGGAGAACCCCATCTCCTTACGCAGTCTATGAATCAGCCAGTCGTTGCTACCGGCGATGGGTATGCCGTTATAGTCGTTATAGGAACACATGACACCCATGATGTCCGTTTCTGCAAAAACTCTTTTGAAAGGGTACAGCAACACGTCTTCCACCTCCCGTGGGGCAACCTGTGGGTCTGTTCTGGCCAGCCCCTCACGTGCCCCTTTGTTGGCACTATATACGGCGAAATGTTTTACCGTCGAAGCACATTGATTGTCTTGCTGTATGCCGTCAACCATATTGACACCCAACCGTGCCACCAAATAGGGTGCCTCGCCATAGGATTCTTCAAGACGGCCCCATCTCTGGTCTCGGGCAACATCCAACACGGGAGCATATACATTGGTATAGCCCAATGCCCGCGCCTCGCTGCCGGTAATCTGTCCCATCTGGCGCACCAATGCCGTGTCCCAAGTCATCCCCATGTTTAACTGCGTGGGAAAGCCCGTGGCCTGATACGCTTCTATTCCGCGTATTCCCTCATTGGTAAAATCCACGGGAATCCCCAGCCTGGTTTTTTCAATGAAAAATCTCTGGGTTTCGTTCATGGCATAAGCATGGCGTTTCATGTCTGTAACCAAGTCCAGCTTTTTCTCAACCATGCCCCAATTGACAAACCCGTTAAGGTGTTCGTCGATATTGGCGATACCGTCCTTCCATATTTCTTTATCCCAGCCTTCCGTCGGTAGGGAATCTTGGAGGATGCGTCGGTAGCCATACAATGTCACCAGTTGGTTTGTTTTTTCCTCAAGGGTCATTTGGGCAACCAAGTCGTCCACCCGTGCCTTTATGGGTTGTGTCCAATCTTCGTAGATGTCCTTTTGGCCATTTTTGTTCAGGTCAATCCATCCTTCGTGGTATATGGTTGGCGATGGTTGCCAGGCAATGGATGCGGCAATCCCTATCCACACACTGCGGTATCGTCTTTTTCTTAAAAGTTGTGGCATCTTGTTTTTTATGTAGTCCATAATATTTCTTGTCGAGAGGTTGGTGGCAGAAGTCGTCAATTTGAATGCTTGGTTTCCTCTTTTATTCGGGCAAGCCGCACCCGTCCTCTTTGTTCATGGGAATAAAGGTCATGGACAAAAGGCAGAGGGAATGGGTAAAAAATCGTTTTATTGTGGGTGTTTTTTATGCAAAAAGCTATTGGGACGCTTCGCAGGTGGCACTGACGGCATATTCCGACGGGGACAGCCCGAATTGTTTCTTAAATTCTTTCCCAAAATATTTTGGATCGGTAAAGCCGACCGTGTAAGCGACCTCGGCGACCGTCATTTTTTGCTGCTGCAACAATTGACCAGCCCTTTTAAGGCGCGTAGATTTGACGAGGTCGGTAATTGTCATCCCCGTGAGGGACTTTATTTTTTTGTACAAGACTGTTTGGCTCATGCCCATAGCTCTTGCCAGGTTGGCTACTTTAAAGTCAGCGTTTTCCATTCTTTGTTCAATTTCCCGCATCAACTCCTGCAAAAAATTTTCCTCGGGCAATGTAATATGCTTGTTCTGCGGCACCAGTGTTATCAGTTGGCTGTATTGCAGTTTCATCGCCTCCTGTCGTGCAATGATGTTTCTTAGGGAGAGTTCCAGCATCTGCATACTGAAAGGCTTGGAAAGGTACAGGTCGGCTCCCGTTTCAAGACCTTGTATCTGGTGCGGCAGTTCAGACTTGGCAGTCAGTAGTATAACTGGGATGTGGCTGGTTTTGGTATCTGTTTTTGTATGGCGGCACAAGTCCAGACCGTCCATCTCCGGCATCATGACGTCGCTGATGATGATGTCGGGAATTTCTGAAAAAGCGCGTTCCATACCCTGTTTCCCGTTGCTGGCCTCCAGTATGTTGTATTGTATGCAGAGGGATTCCTTCAGAAATTCCCGGACGTCGTTGTTGTCTTCCACTAAAAGAATGGTAGCGCGGTGTCGGTCGTGGGCAGCGGGCAGCATCTCCCTGGCGTCGGGTTTATTGGCATTTTCCGTCGAAGTATGGAAAATCGTCTCCGTTGCCTCATGCGCCTGGGCATCTACACAGGGTAGGGAAACGGTAAAAATCGTATGTCCTTTGGTGGCGGCTGTCTGTTTTTGGCTTTCCACAGCGATATTTCCCTGATGGCTACGCATGATGTTGGCGGCAAACGACAGGCCGATTCCCCATCCTTTTGTTTTTGGGGACGAACTGTTGCCCTGGTAAAAGTCTTCAAAGATTTTTTGTTGTTCGGACGCAGCAATGCCTATGCCGTCGTCCTCGATTTCAAAGAGAATAGTCTGGTTATTGTCCACAAAACACCTCAATGCCACGTTGCCGCCCTCGGGCGTAAACTTAAAGGCATTGGACAATATATTATACAACGCCTTTTCGACCAGTGAAGGGTCAAATGAAAAGACACTGTCGTCGTCTATATATACCGCGAGGGTAAAGCCTACGTTTTTCTGTTCTGCCAGAGGGACAAAAGATTCATAAACCTTTTCAACAAAAGACTTGAGGTGGACATTGGAAAAATGGGGAGCCAATCCATCGTTTCCCATTTTCCGGAAATCCAACAATTCGCCGACCAGCTTCAACAGTCGTTCCGCACTGTTTTTTACCCTGCGTAGCTGGCGAATGTCCTGGGATGCGCGGGACTCGGCATGCATCATCTTGTCCAAGGGGGCAAGTATCAATGTAAGGGGTGTGCGTATCTCGTGGGAAATCTTGGTAAAAAAATCAAGCTTCATCCGGTAGATTTCCTCTTTCCTAAGGGCATTGATATGCTCATAATGCAGGTCTCTTTCCAGACGAGCCCTTTGCCGGAAGAAACGGATGACACAATAAAGAATCGCAATAAACAGGACACCATACGAAAGATAAGCCCACCAGGTCTTCCACCAAGGCGGCAATATCGTGATGCCCAGTCTGGCAACCGGTCCCCAGTAACCATCATTGTTGCTTCCTTTGACTTCTAAGGAATATTTTCCGTAGGGCAGGTTCATATAGACAGCGGAAGGTTTTTCCGTTTTGTTCCATTCCTTTTCAAAACCGACGAGCCTGTATGCATAACTGTTTTTACTGGCACTGCCATAATTTAACGCAGCAAAGTCCAATGCAAAAGCGTTTTGGTTATACTGGAGCTCCAAGTCCTTGGTCATTGTGATGTCTTGACGCAAAATGCCGTCGGTGCCGCCAATCCCAACCGTCCGGTTAAAGACACGCATTTCCGTAAAGTATGAAGGAGACACGTTTTCATTGTCCTTTAATTCATTGGGACGGAAAGTAACCAAGCCGTTGTAACTTCCCAACAGCAAGGTGCCGTCTTGCAACATACACGCAGAATTGGCATTGAACTCGTTGGTCGAGAGTCCATCGCGGTTGTCGTATCGACGCGCCACGCCCGAAAACGGGTTATGGCATACCAGACCATGGTCTGTGGTAATCCATAAGTTGAAAGCGCTGTCTTCCTGGATGGCCATGATATTCTTGCTTGGCAGACCGTCTTTTACCCGAAAAGGGACAAAAGCGTCGACCCGAGGGTCATATCTGTGAATGCCGCTACCATGTGTGCCAATGTACACGTTGTGCAGATGGTCCTCAAAAATGCAGTCCACATAGCATTTTATCTTATGGTCTCCATCCATGTCTTCGGATAGATAAAAATGTTCTTTGCCATTGGAGTCTATTCGGATAACGCCGCTGGAAGTGCCCAGCCACCTGTTGAGGCGTCCATCCTGTTCAATGCAGCGTATCGTGCGATTGGAGTACGCTGCTACTCCGTCCAATGTTTTTTGCGCTGGTCGGAAATTGGCAATGGAAGGGTCGTAAACACATAACCCTTTGCTCGTTCCCGCCCAGATATTGCCAGTCGGTGTTCTGAACAGGCAAAGGACATTGTCGCTTGGCAAAGAAGAGGCGGTAGCTGTGCTTTTATAGTGGCTTACCGTTCCAGCTTTCATATTTAACTTGTCAATGCCGCCAAGATAGGTTCCTATCCAGAGGTTGCCAGCATCGTCTTTCATGACGGCTTTTATAAAATTGGAATTGATCGTATTCGGGTTGGAGGGATTGTAATAATAATGTGTAAACTTGTCCGTGGTTCTGTTCCAATAGTTCAGGCCTTTCCCCTCCGTACCGATCCATACCCCACGGCTGCTGTCATCCGCCAACATACAGCTGATAATATCGCTACTGATACTGTTCGTGTATTTGCTATAATGATAGACTTTGAAATAAGGAGTACCATCGTCCATCCTATTGACCCCGGCATACATCGTCCCTATCCATACGATACCGTCCTTTGACCTGTATATGTCCTTGATGGAGTTGTCGCTCAAGCTATGGGGGTTGTCGGGCTCGTGTTTTATGTGTTGAATCGTACCGTCGGTGGTGTTTAGTATGTCAAGACCGTCTATAGTGGCAATCCAGAGCTGCCCATCCTCTCCGACGGATATCTTTCGTATGTTGTTGCTGGCGATACTCTCTTTTGAGGCAGAATGTTTATAATGGGTAAAATGGGACGACCCTTCGTGCCATTTATCCAAACCTCCGGACTCCGTGCCTATCCATATATTTCCCTGCCTGTCCTGGTTGATTGCTTTGATGGAGTTGTCGGAAAGGCTCGAGGAATCGTGGTTGTCATGCCGGTACTGGGTGAAGTCCCATTGCCCGGCAGATTGTTTCATGCAAGTCAACCCCTTTGTCGTTCCTATCCATATCCGTTGTTGCTTGTCTTCGTAGACAACATATACCTGGTTGCCGACTATGCTGTTTTTCCCCGCGAAGAAGTTGACAAAGTACCGAGAATCACTATTGGGGAGCATGTTCAACCCTGATTCCGTGCCGAACCATAGACGTCCTCTGGAATCCTGGGTGATACAGTAGATATGGTTGTCACTGATTGAACCTTTTTGTGAGGAGCGAAATATCTTCTCAAAGCCATCTCGTTCGGGTACATATCTGTTGAGTCCCCACCTTGTTCCCACCCACACATTGCCTTTACGATCAGAAAACAGTGCATAGATGTACTCGTCCGTACTTATAGACCATCTGTTGTTGGGAGAGGAACGATAGGTTTTTATATGATATGAATCGTATCGGTTCAGTCCATCCCTTGTTCCAAACCACATGAATCCCCTAGCGTCCTGACAGATGGAAAGAACGGTACTTTGGGAAAGCCCGTTGTCCACGTACAAATGGTCAAAGCTTTGTGCTCGCAGAAAAACACCATTCGTACATAGAAAAAAAACAATGAAAATCGTTGAAATTTTAATCATCCTCTTCAAGGCGGTTATTGTTTACCCCCGACAATTGACCAATGTATTACTGTTTATAATCCTTTTATCACAAGAGGAAGAACAAAAACGGAAAATCACTTCTGCAATTAGCCGTTTGCAACCCCATCATGCAAAACATCCCTAAGCAAATCCAGCTTAAAGTTATTAAACCTTTTTATTGATGCGGTGTTTTTTCGGGACAATCGTTTGTTTTGTATCGTGATGACCTGTCTTGCGGCATAGAAACCGCACATGCCGTGTACGCCACTGCCTTGATGCGTAGACTGAGAACACAGATACAGGTGTCTGTCTTGATGTTTGATAAGATGAAATCTCTACCATGGGGCACATATAGAGCTACCGAAGATCAAGTAGTCCTCCTCCATTGATGCCGCCGCCAACATATTTGGGGCGGTCCTCCCGCATCTGTTGGGTATTATAACACAAAAACAGGAGATTGCCCGCCGACAATCTCCTGTTAAAAATAAAATCCATACGCCCTACTCCGCCGGCGTGACCACGACGTTCCGGAACTGTATCGGCCCGTGGTCGCCCTGGAAATATATCGGGCC
>JASGDY010000091.1:0-43138 GCA_047606825.1 Chitinophagaceae bacterium | reverse complement strand
TTTAATATTTTAGTCACTTGAAAAATATTTTCAAAAATTCAAATCGTTTCCAAATAAAAATACCTTAAAACTCAATGATGACAATACTTTCAAAGAACTAAATCAAATCTAAACGCAACGCTAGTGAATTTTTAACAATATAGCCTTACAATTTTAGTAAGACCAAATTTCTACTCATCGTTGCTCGGGTTTAGGCAGCATGAGAATATCTTTAGAAAGTCTGTTCAATAAATGTTTCCTCTTTGGTTTGAACCTTTGACAAATATGATGTTCTAATCCTAAGCTCCTATAATGAAAAGCCATTCACATATGCCTGTATGATTTCGTCATCAATTTCGTCTAATATTTTCAGCGTTCCATCCTTGTACAAAAGCCCGTATTGTGGTATCTCATTGATTCCGACAATTAAAGGGTCTTTATGGCTTTGATTAACTCTATAATTTGCATAGGACATTAATTCACGATCCGCTATCGCTTTTTTCCAGTTATAGTGGTCTTGATCCATCGACAGGTACAGGATATTAAGAGATGGGAATCGAGCATTGTAGTGTTTGACCCTAGGTAGCCCTTGAATGCAGGGAATACACCAGCTTGCCCAGAAGTCAATCAACAATGGCCGTCCCTTGAAACTTGCCAAAACATCGCTTAGGCTAACGGATTTCCAGTCTTCGTCATACAAAGTCTTCGATGAGGTTTTGGACTGCATAGCAGTATTGTATGCGTCGGCAGCTTTATAAATGGCAATCTGAGCCATGACATCGTCCTTGAATACAGAATTGTCTGCTTCTTTTTTTAAATGCTCCATTGCAGCCGCATCCATATTTATTTCATGTCGATAGGCATACATCTCCAGCGTTGAGATCAACCATTGGTATGCAACACTTTCTCTCTTAAGATATTTTTGTATAACACGATACCGGTCAAGTATAGACTGGCCATCATCGCCAAGAGATGTATAATCGGGGTCCTGTAAGTAAGAGAGCATATCGCCCACCACAAGTGTTACGTTGTTACGCCAAAATGCATCTTTGGACAGCTTTTCTGTTTGGTGTATAAACACAAGTACTTCATTTCTGATAGCTGAACTGTCAAGCCACTGTCCATACATTGTATATAGATTATATGACCGCATTTGATAATAGATGTCAATGTCCTCTAGTACTTTTCTCTTTACATTGTCAGGAATACTGTATTGTGCGCACAATGATGACGCATTGTTTTTTTCATTGATGTATTTGCCTTCCAATATTCTACTTACCTGTTTAAATTTTTGCAAAAACGTAGTACTGTCATTGACTTGATATACATGCATGTCTATGGTGTCGTTTTTGCCTCGGAAGTCAGCTACCACCTTTTTTAATCGAAAGTAGATGGAATCGCCGGCTGGCTTTTTAAGCGTCTTAATGACAAGTCCATTACCAGTTGCTTCGACAATAACAGAATCGGGCTGCAACAACCGGACAGTAGTGTCCTTGTCCAGATATTTCAGAAATAAGGTGAGTCCTGTTGATGTAGTAGGAATACGGGCATTCAGTCCCGTCTTTTCGATAGTGTATAAACGCGCATAACCACCAATACCGCCAATACCAATCTGCACGAGCGAATGCCCTGTAGTAGTGTCTTCATAATTAATAGACACATAGGTATACACGAAATGAGTAGTGCCGTTTTTACAATTGTAATAAACCATAGTTAGCAAGAAAAAAGCACACATAATTTTTTGCATATGTCATTATTTATTATATGTAGTTTTTGCCTACTGTTTATTTACTAAAATGTCCATTTCTTTAAAAGCAACGAGGCACTTGGCCTCGTTGCCATTTTGATTCAACAGACTAGATTTCATAGTTTTTCTGTCTAACACAATAGGAATATAGTTTCCATCTTATATTTTAGTCAACTATTACTCTGCTCCATACACATTTGTTGCTTCTACACGATACAGTCCAATCATATGTCCCCTTTGGATCACTATCAGGATGAGATGGACAATCGCCCGGGTCGTCACAATCATGTGTACCATCATCTACTGAAGCATACCCACCCAATACATTTTTCATTTCCTCTCTTGAGAGGGCGCGACCACCTTTAAAGTCCTGAAGACTGAATTTTTTGTTTGTCATTTTTTTAAGATTTTAATTTTTAACAATACAGACTTGCCGTTGTAGCAAGACCGACTTTCTTTCCATTGTTACTGCAGGTCAAACAGAAAGAAAATATTTCAAGTCCGTCACCGAATACTGCTCCGGCAACTGGAATCCGTTCACAAAAAAAGTCGGGGTAAAGGCTATCCCTGTTTTGCCGCACCACTCCGCCATCGCCTTTATTTTGCCGTCCTGTTGTTTCAATTCCCCGTCCATGGGGTATTTCCCGGCAAAAGCCGCATAGTCTTTCGTTTCCGCCATGTACCAGTCGTCCAGTGCCTGCTTGGTTCTCTGCCCGTCACCATTCCCGGCAACTGCCAGTAGGTGCCGTACCGGCGGAGTCCTTCCGTCGCCTTCGTCGCCCGTTGCGGTAAAGATAATCTGCACCTGTACCTCCGGATTGCTGTCCAGCAGGCTATCCATGACGGGATGTGCCTTGGCGCAGGGGCCACAGTAGGGGTTGCAGACCTTTACGAGCTTGTACCTTGCATCAGGGTTCCCGATGGTGATGCCCAGCTCGGTTGTGGGTTCGGCAATCGCTTTCTGCCTTGCCAACAGTGCTTCGAATATCTGTGGGTTGTGCTTCAGCCGTAAGAGCTCCCCTTTGTCCTTCCGGCCCTCCTTGGCGCTGCGCAGGGCGGGCAGCAGCAGGCTGACGACCAGGAAGGGAACGAAGAAGGCAAACACGGCTACAAGTACAGTGTCCATCGATACCTTATCCGACATTGCATGGAAACCGCCAGCCCATGCGGTGATGAACTGCAAGATCAACAGTGCCTGCACCGCAAGGCAAAGAACGCACCACTGCCCTGCAACCTTGGACTGGTAATAAACCGAGAACACGGTGTAGGGGAGTGTTGCGACATTGAGCCACGAAAGCACCGACAGCATGGGTGGGCTGTAAACGCCGGAGACCAGCAACGCCGTCAGACTCCCTGCAAAATAGGCGAAGCCGATACTGCTCCAACCGATGCCAAACATCTTTGACGCGGACGAACTTAGGACGGCGTCACAGTTGGTCTTTTTTCCGACGGTACAGATGTGTTGCAGTGCCGGATTGTGTTTGTCCACCTCGTACCACAGCAACAAGATTCCAACAATCGTTCCTGCCAGACTCAGCAAAGTGTACGCAACAGACGCAGCGGCGGACGACCGGAGGCGGACGAGGGCGACACCGCAGTCGACAAACACGAGCAAAGGAACAGCGCCAATTATCAGCCACTGTGTGAGCCTTGTCCACCTTTCCTCCCTTGCGTGCAGTTCGTAGTTCTCTTCCCGTATGCGGTCTTCCGGCACCTCTGCGAGAAGGGCTTTCCCGGTAAAAATATGCCTGAATTCCGACAGGCTGGCCTTTGTTTCTTTGTTGCCTGTCGGAGCTGTGTATTCGAGCGTCTCGTTGTCTATGACGGTGACGACCGTATAAAACGTTTCAGAATCTTTTTTTATCTCGGCAATGAAATATTCCGGCAGTTCTTCGAGGCCGTTGATGTCTATCTCAAACGCGGCGTTGCGGATGCCGAGGCCTTTCAACACGTCGCTTACGGCCAACAGGGAGGGATAGTCGGGATGTCCCTCCAGTTGTTGCCGTATATAGGTCTGCGTCACCTGCGCTTTCAGCTTGCCGCACAGGGAATACGTTGACAGCTCACAGTTGTTGAGCGGCGACAGCAGCCTGTTGATCGTTAAGAATTCCATACTACTCTTTATTGTTGCACTGTTTTTGCCTATTGTCTATTGATTGGCTGGGCAACGCGCCTACTATTTTCTTTTACACTCTTAACAGACGGTATTATTGTGGTAAGGACCGTAGTGGTTGGGTCAGAGACCCTACAATTTGTCGTTTCAGCCTCAAGGTTCTTTTGCGAGCATGAATATAATTTCTTGGTTGCGACATAAAGCACTTTACTTTTCATACATCATTTTTTATTGGTTATCTTTGATAATGGCAGTACTAAATTCGAACAATAATGAATACAAAATTTGATAACTTCTCGAAATGCAGCCGAGGTTACATAGAAAACAATTTTCATTACATGAAATACGGTGGACATTGCTGAAAAATCTGTACAGTAAGGCTAAATGGCATATTTTGGGATGGGGGCTCCTTGTCTCTTATGAACTATGGATTCTATACCTAAAGGGAACTTTAACTGCCGCGCTTAGCGAAACTGCCCTCTTTTATATGGTCAATATAAGCCTGTTCTATGCCCATCTATTATATCTTAGGCATATTGAAATGGATAAAAACCAAATAACTAAAACATTGTTGGGTAGTCTGCTATTGCTTTTTTTATATGATTGCCTTGTTTTCTACATAAATCATTTTAAGGAGCCCCTTCTATCAATATGGACTCATACTAAACTAAGACCTCAAAGTGTTGGGCTTACCACTGCGAGGGGCATCTATTTTCTTTTGCTAAGCTTTGGTACTTGGAAGACCTACTATGCCTATTTAAAACAAAAAGAGATTACGGAACTGGAAAAGGAGCGGTTTGATACTGAAACCGAACGACTGTTGCTTGCCAACGAAAAATTGCATTTGCAGAAAAACCTAGCAAATGCGGAGGTGCGATACCTTAAGGCACAGGTCAACCCTCATTTCATATATAACACGTTGAACTATTTATACAATGGTCTGGAAGGGCTGGACGACGACCGCGCGGAGGCACTTCTTTTGCTTTCTGACATACTGCGTTACAACCTTACGGACATCCCGAAGTCCGGCAAAGTCCCGCTGGTTGGGGAAATTAAAAACATTGAGACCCTGGTCCGGCTGGCAAGGCTGCGTTTCGGCAACAAATGCTATATTGAAATAAAGAAGAATGGTGATTTGGCCCAAGTACAGTTACTTCCTATGGTACTGGGTACGCTCGTGGAAAATATCTTCAAGCACGGCGACATCACGGATTCAGCAACCCCTGCGCTTATCTATGTGCAAGTGTCGGACGGTATGCTCACATTCCGGACAAGGAACAAAACAAAGGCGTCCTTGACTAAGGACGACAGGCCGCAGTCGGGCCTTGCCTTTGCCAGAAAACGGCTAGAAGACTTCTACCGAGACGATTTTTTGTTGGAGAGCCGAGACGGAAAAGGTATATTTGAAACCAAACTTAAAATATATCGACCATGATACGCTGTTTCGTGTTGGATGACGAACCATCTTCCGTAGAACTGATGGAAAAATACGTCGGTCGTACATCTGTACTGTCTATTGCAGGTACTGAGACGGACGCTATAAAGGGACTCGGCAATATACTGAAACTAAATCCCAACCTTGTGTTCCTTGACGTAGAGATGCCGGGCTGTAGCGGTATGGACATAGCTGCGCAATTACCCGCGACCTGCAAAGTTATATTTACCACGGCCTATCGCAACTATGCCGCCGATGCCTATGACCTGAACGCGGTGGACTTCTTGTCGAAACCTTTTTCCTACCAGCGTTTCATGGTCGCCGTCAACAAATATCTGAACACTACCGATTCCAAAAACGAAAAAACAAGACAATCGTCGAACTTTATATTTGTTCCCAATGGCAATAGGGGCGAACGGATAAAAATAGACACGGATAAAATCGTCCAAGTGGAGGCACAGGAACATTATTCCGTCCTGACGTACGAAGATGGCAAATCTATAACTGTGTGGCTATCCATTTCAGAAATGGAACGACGGCTTCCCGAACATTTTCTCAGGGTACAGCGTTCCTTTATTGCCAATATGGAAAAAGTAGAATGCGTGAAAGGAGGAGAACTGTTGTTTTCCATGGATGGCAAATCGGTCAAATACGGCAGGGAATACGCCCTTAAGATAAAGACATTCTTGCGTGCCGTATGAAAGTAATATGATTTTATAGCCTATAAATCGGTTCACGATTCACTACTCTTAGAGTTTATCAGTACATTGGACTTTACTTTTCCGTGCCAACTGCGATTCATAATGCTTCCATAAAAGATAATGTACGACCATTTCCTGAAATCTGAATTCAGAAACAAAAAAACGGTTAAGGTGCATGTGTACCAGAGAGCCCGCCAATACATTGTTGTTTTTGCCGTCGAACCTGAGCACTGTCAGTTCTTTCGTGAAATCGGCAAAACATTCCTGTAGGCTTTCTGTTATAAGGTTGTCGCCAAACAGGTCTCCGTGCATTCGAAACTTTCTAATTTTTTCCTGCATTGCCCTGTAAATGTTAGCAGGAAATCCCTGCTCCAGACGAAACGTGTTATATGCGTCTTGATGGAACCTGCATTTTTCTTCCACCTCCAACCCTAAGGAACTGAGAATACGGTCAATACTGTGAAAAGCAAGTGTATAGTAATGAGGGTCTGAATCGGTCAACTCCGTCTTGTTCAAAAAACTAGCCACCAAGCAGCTGCCGGCACAAAAAAGACGTTCAGCTGTTTCCATGTCGTCACCATACCGTTCCAGCTCCCTCTCATAGACATATAATGAAATGTTGGACACAATGCCGCTGTCCAGTAATCCGCAGAAACAAGACTCCATCTGGTGGATGACATATTGGGAATGCCCGTCTACAACCAGAAAACGCAAACGTAGGTGGTACGCACCGTCTTCGCTGTAACGTACAAAAAACCACCTACGGATGGCGGCTTCTTTCCCTAAGTGCGTGGTCAATGGGGCTATGTAATCGGAAATTATCCCGTTTGCGCTGTTTTCGTTGCAGAATATTTTATAATATACCCAACCGTCAACAATCCCGTTTCTTCTTTTCAAGTTAAAAAACGGTCCATCGTCCAGAAGCATTCTGCCGGAGTAAACTTGCCCTCTGTTTGAAAGTACGGCTACATACTCTCCGACAAACCTGTTCCCATCCGTGTCTCTGACACAATGTCCGTTGTCCTCCCCGACGAAGGGAAATTCCTGTACATTGACGTAATCTGGAATCTTTGACTTGAAAATGGACTTCAACAACATTAGGTCATCTTCACAGTCCCGGTAAACAACCAACTGTCTGTCGTTCTGGGTAATCGCAAAATGGGCAGGGAGTCCCTTTTCTGTTATATACTGGGCGAGTTCCTGTATTGAACTGCCAATTACACGGTGAACCCATTCATTTTTGGGGATATGCCATTCTTCGAGGCTGAGTACGGTATTTTTATAGACAAACCTAGGATAGTGCGACAGTCCGGGAAACAAGGATTGCAGTGGACAAGAAAAATTGCCCTTGATGTTTTGGTATTGCAAGTCGCAGAGAAACCTTAACACGGGCATGTCGCTGGTCGTATGATTATAGGCTGAGTCCATCCGTGGAATGACCCTTTGTTTCAATCGATGGGACCATATCACAACCTCGTCGTCAATTATGCCGACCCAAAGGTCTGAAACGGGAATCCTATGTTTTTCAACCTTGTCAGAGTTGCACAGCAACTGGATTTCATACTTACGGCTGCATTTGCGGGATTCTATGTTGGCCGTATGGTTGCCGGAGAAATGTACAATGTCGGCAAAAACGACTTCGGGATTGTGGGACGCTTCTTTTTCTGCCAGATCCCGTGCGAAACAAGCAATCTTCTCATCAAAAAGCGTGAACCTGCCGACAAGGCCGACAGGGTTTCCCCCTCCCGCATTCTGGATATAGAGCTTACCGTCGTTTAGTATTTTGAACATAAACGACAAGCCTGTCGGGATGCCATCGGAAAATGTTGCCGCGTCACGGTCATACTGGAGGTCGCTGTCTTCAAGTATCAATTCCTGTTTGTTCTCGGTGTTCATCCATTTGTCCAAAATAACTCGCTGCATTTTTCCATAGCCAATCTCCATGTCATCGGAACTTTCGTTTTTCAAAACAATCCCCTCTATTAAAACCGACGTATTGCCACCTTGGTAAAGACCTCCGTAACCCACACCTGTGTCCGGGTCGAGTGCGGACAATAACGGCATAACCCTCTTCTCGAATTTCTTACCGTATGCCTTCCTGAATGCGACCAAGTCCGTCGGGGACTGAGCGTCGCTAACCAGACTCCCCACAAGCAGCCCGTCTAAAAGGTATTGCTTAAACTTTGTGGATAGCCCTCCGGCAATAAGGGGTTTCTCTGTATTGATATATAGTTCATGCAAGGGAAACTTACCACAATTGTCTACAAATGCGTCAAGAGGAAACTTGCCCATGTGCATAGGTGTTGTCGAAATGCTCGTTTCCGTGATGTGCGGAAATGAGGAAGGAAGCAAAATGTATGTTTCAAGCAGTCTGACAATGGCTTTGTCCACATTTGTTTCTTCCGCCAATTCTTTTCCTATGATAAAGTCTTTTATAGAAGCATAGCTGGTCGGAGATTTACAATAATCCAAAAGATTAACAAGCCACTCTTCAATGGGTACCGACTGTACGGAATATCGAGCCTTGCTTTTGTTGGACCACTCTTCGGGAGCAAAAAACCGGAGCGTACTACCAACTTTATACAACGTTGGGTTGACGACGAATGAGTCTTGATGTATATTGTCGGTAAACACAGTCTTCCCAAACTCAACCCTTGTATATATATTATAGCATTTTTGTGTTGTTATACAAATGGAGTCAAAGTTAGTCCAATCAACTGCGGTAAACCCGGCAAAGAGTCCAAATGGAGTCGTTCTGTGGCAAATCCTGTTATGGTATTTTTTTAAACTGATTAATGCCTGCAATGGTATGGCATCAACGTTATTTCTGTTTTTAACGACAGTTTCGCATAAGTCTGGACTTGCATTTTTCAAGGCCGCAATGAATGTGTCGTCATTCAGCATATTGGAAAGGCTATGCTTCCAATGGTTATACGGATACATCGGCGTTCTCAATAACAACAATGGTTCTATGTCCAAGCTCCCAAACAGTCTATCATATATTTCTTTCATCCTTACAGTTATTTTATTATAGTAAAGAAAAGGATTAATTAGTAGACATGCAACTGGAAATGCCAAAAATAATTTTAAAGATGTGCGATGGCGATAACGTCTAAAATACACAGAATCGGCAGCAACTATTCTTGTCGGTGGAATATTCGTGTGGCCAAAATGCCAAACGCCTAAAAAAAGCTAAAAGAATTTCGACTGTAAAGAACAATCCTTTCCCGTGCATTTGGGCATGTCCCTTCGGAGCCCGGTTCCCACGGCCCTGCATCCCCCTCATGTTTATTATTTCTGTTGTTTTCACAAACCTCAGGGAAATGGAATAACAGCAGCCTGTTGATCGTTAAGAATTCCATGCGACACGATATTATTAATACATCACGATACGTTTGTCTATTAATTGACAACTAGGAGTGGACACTTACAATTACAGCAAACCGGACACCATACAGTGTGCCCTATCTCCCCAAAGAGGAAATTTCTTTTACATGCGCAACCTGAATGCATGTTACGTTTTTGGCTTTCTGTTTATTGAAATTCGAAAATCCTGGTTAAGCTTACATATCTTAGTTAGGTTTTTCAATATACCACACCAAACATTACGCTGTTTCAAAGAATGACAGACAGGCGCTTATTTTGCTATAAAGTTAGATTTGTGGTATGAAATAAATAAAAAATATTCCTTAAATGCGAAGAATCCTGCCCGGAACTACTTTATTGGCTGCACGAAGACCCATTCTTCTTTTGATCATTCCTTACTTTTTGACAATCAGACACAAACAAAACTGCCGTTATTTTCGAGAGACATTATGTCGGTGTCTTCGACAATCTTTGCAGGAGTTGATGGATGGTCATGGTCTGTTCGCCGAGGCAGTGGCGTATTTTTTTACCCTATAGCGGAAAGGGCACCGTTGGTTTAGCGGACGAGGGGCAGTTTGAATTGCGGTAAAGGGAAGCCAGCCTTATCGGCTGCCTTTCCTTGTTCAGAAAATTTTTTCAAAGTGCAGAAACCTTCCGTCCGAGGCCATCCCTTCTATGACCACCCGGAAGGAACGGGTAAAGTCGTTATTGTAGAACCCTAGCAGGACCGGCTCTCTCCCGGCCATTTGGATACAGGGTTTCCAAAGCAGCGTAGCCCTGTTGTCTCTAACGGCATATTCATCATTGGTAGTTTTATATTCTGGCGCATGGAATTCTCTAACCGGGGAATAGCCGACCAGCTTTGTCCTTTCCAGGCCCGGAGGGCCGTCCCTGTCTTCGTGTATGTTGTCGCCGGGCTTCTTTCTGTAAATGGCGATACCGCCCAGTTGACGGTCCGGCCCGAGGAATGACCTGTGCATCACCATGACCATGGCTATGTCCGACACGGGGATAGTGGCCAGCGTTTCTTTGTCCACAGGTGCTTCGTCGAGGTAGAAGTGGTCGGTTGGCGACGGTGGGTAGGTCTTGGCCATAAACCCAGGCACCCTCCCCTTCAGAAACGCCAATATGTTGCCGTAGGTAGCTTTTATGGGGCTACCCTCGACATCCAAAACGAAACCTTCCGCATGGACAAACATGCCAGAGGTGTAACGCTCTTTCAACTGTTCTTCCACCGCTTTTTTCTGCGTGGCTACCAGAACGCCTTCAAGCACGTCTTTGCCTCTCTGTTGCGGCCGGAACCTTGCCAACAACGTGTCGCTCGTTGTCGCACGGGCACTGCCTGATCGATGGATAGCTGTTTTCATGCCCACCTCCCTGTACAGGGGGGCGTATGTCGGAATCCGATCATCGCAGAACTGCACTTTCAGTTTTTCCGTTCCCTTGTCGGCGGAAAACCGGTAGGAGACCGACACGGAGTCGTAATAGATCCAGGTGGCATCCCCAAACCCTCCGTCCGGGGTAAGGGGCAAAACCCCGTTCCGCCTGTGGTATGCTGCCGTCCCGTCCTCCCTGCCCAGCGGCTGCATGGACAGAACCAATGCCCCGTATTTCTGGACTTCGTCCCCCTTAATGCCAAGCACCCTCCCCTTTAGGAAATGGTAGCTGCTGTCGGCCGTATAGCTGCCGACGGGAATCGCGTTGCCCAGAACGCTGTGCCAGTCCACCCTGCGCCAGCCATGTGTCATCATCAGCAGATCCACGGCCTCTGTGCTGGCTGCCGTGGTGTCATGTAAATAGCGGGCCGGGCTGCAAACTCTGCCCCGTAGGTCGCCAGTCAACAGGAAATAGGACAGTATGTTGTCCTTCTCGCCACCAGAGGGGAGGGCGGCATCGGTTATGGAAACGGACAGCACGGTCGCCATGCTGTCCGGCAGCGTCAGGGATATTTCGTTCAGGCCGTGGCTGAGCGTGTCCAGCCGACGAAACCCCACGTCTATGGGTAATTGGCTTTCAACGGTCTTATAGGTATAGGCAATCCTTTCCGCCACAGGTGTCCAGTTCTTGTCGAAGAGCGTGTACTGGAGTATTCCGGCGGGGAAGCCGGCCGTCGGGACAAAACCGGATACGCTGTCGCTGGACTTTAGGTTGACGTGCGCCATGTAGACAGCCTTGCCGTACAGGGTTGCCGTCAAGTAAAGGAAGCGCAGGCTGTCGGGTGCGTTTCCGCTCCGTCTGACGGTATACCGTCCCCCTTGCCCGTCCTGGCTGACGTGCAACACAATCCCTGCGTCGAGGATACCGCGAAGGGAGGTGGTAGATGTATCGCCCCTGTCCCCATGCCAGGAAATAGAATAGTTTCGGCCGGGTAAGGGTGTGAAGCGGAACTTTCCAAGCCCGTCGTGTGTCGTATGCATTTCCTGTAGCGGCTGCCCGTCGAACAATGTACCTGAAACGGAAAGCGGGTTCCCGTTGTCGTCACTGGCCTTGAAAGCGACCGTGTTTTCCACGCCCGACACAAGCCTACCGCCCTCCGGGAACAACTGCAAACGGGCGGCTCCTTTCTCTTTTGGAGGGTCGGCCTCTAGCGGTATCCCTATATGCACCTGCCTCCTGAAAAGAAAGGCACTGTCGAAGTTCAGCATCCACTTGGTGTAGGCCTGGACGGTCACAATGTCCGAACCCAACGAAAACGGCACACTGAACTGACCGTCGACGATGCCCTGTCCCAGTACGGGAAACATCATGTGCTGTATGTTTTGCCCCGCCCCGTCAAAAACGTCGACGTAGACCGTCTTGCTCAGTGGGGAGGGGAACATGCCCTGTGTCAGGTAGCCCTGGAACCAGACTGTGTCGCCCTTGTTGTAAAAACTTCTGTCCAGATGAAGGTAGAGCCGCTCCGGTTGGTACGGTTCCTGGGCCACAAGGAGCGAATCGATGCGTTGGGCGTTACCTACCGTACCTACGAACAGGACAAGGACACACAGGCATCCCATATATTTTTTTGAGGTCGTCGTCATCGGATAAAATAGGTGGAATAGACCTTTCGGGATATCTTGGAGACTGCATTGATGTATGTTGCACAAAGGAAACAAAAAAAATCGCACTTTTTAAAATCTACATCAATAATCAATCCCTTTTAATCCCGAAATCAAACAAATTGGCAAATCCACCGTCCAAGGGACGAGAAACATCCGAGATAATAGTTTTTTTACTTACGTCTATATAAGAAAAGAAGGGAATACCGTTTATCTTTTGGCAACTAAAAAAAGGGGATTTTTCCTTGTTTTTCAAAAATAACAAAGAACTTTTGGAAGCATTTTCCCTGATAAATGTTCTTGCTATGCTGTACTTATCTATATCGTCTATACTTAAATATATATAGGAGAAGTCGGTATTTTTACAGGAGACGCTGTCGATAAGATTCTTGCTGTTGACAATATCTTGTTTACACGGACTGCACCAAGTTGCCCAAAAGTCTATATACAGCTTTTTGATTCCTTTTTTATTTAATGACGTCAAAAGTGAATTCAGGGAAACCTGTTGCCCCAACGTATCTTCGAACATGGTATTGTTCAGAACATAGATTGGGATTGGGTTGCCCTCCAAAAAATAATTTTTTCTAAAATTAGAATTTATTTCACCTTTTATGTTTAACCCGCCAACATTGGACAATATACAACTTCGGATTTTTTGAAGCTCCGCATAACTGTATTTTCCAGAATACATAAATTGGTCGAATAGGCCGGCATATAAACGATCTTTGTAACGGCCGCCAGGAATATGGATAAAAAATGGACTTATTGTGGAGTGTATATTATTCGTATCTATCTTTTTTTGTTTCAAGTAGCCGTCTTTTAGTATATACAATCCAAGCACATATGCCGGATGGGAATATACGGGCTTTTGTTGTATTTTTTGAAAATATTCATTCTTTATGGAATCTTTTAAACAATTAACATATACGCTAGGTATATTCTTAAAATTGCAGCTATATAGATCCCACATTATCGTAAAACGTAAAAACTGCATGGTTGTATTGTCTTCATGAAATATTTTTTCATATTTATTGACAAATTCCTTAATTTTATATCTTTGCTCTTCAAATATGGATAGGGAATTACTGGAATCATTAATTATCCTATGTCTAAAATAGGCTTTATTTATCTCCTCTTTATATATATAAAAAAGATTGGCCTCTAACCCGTTCGTACTATCGGGGGCTATAGAATAACGAACCCCAGGCAACAAGGACGTATCAATATATACTTTTATACATTTTTTTGACTTTTGGGGTAAAAAGGTAAAATCACCTATCGATATGAGTCTTTGATCTCCGAGGGGTACTTTGTACATTATTGCGGAGTCGTTCAATTCCTTTTTTGAGCTTATGTTCATATCAAAACTTCCAAAACTATTGTCCATTGTACGCGGATAAACGATTGGTCTGCCCTTAACATTTCGATATAAGAATAATATCTGTAGGCTGTCATTAATGTTTTTGGCAAACAAACTACTTGGATATATAAAAAATACCATTATACATATTTGTGGGATACACTTCATTATTTGTTATTCTTTACTGGTAATTTTATCTATTAACCACAGCATATATATTTTACAAATATAATTCAAAACATAAGATGTCCAACAGATTACCACCAGCAAAACTCGTTTTCTTTTGTCCCGCCACATTAAACTATTGGAGGCCATGTCAAAACACCTTTTCGAAGTGGACGAGCCTGCCATCCTCCGCAATCCCTTCCACCACCACGCGGAAAGAACGGGACAGACTATTGTTGTAGAACCTGATCGACTGTGAGTGCCGAAGCCTGTCCAGCCTGATGCCGGGCTGCCACAGCAGCGTGGGGCGGTAGTCGTCCCCCGTGACACTGCCGGGGACGGAATAGTCAGGAGAATAAAATCTTCCCACAGAGGTATAACCCATGACCGTCGTCTTTTCCAGATCTGGCTGGTCAACCATGCTCCGATGGACGGTATCCTGCCCTTTCTTACGGTAGACGGCGATGCCACCCAGTTGGTGGTCCGACCCAAGGAAGGAGGTTGGCAATATCATCACCATCGCCACGTCGGACATGGGGACGGTGGCCAGAAGTTGAACGTCCACCGACATCTCATCCAGATAGAAATGGGCATTTCTGCCCGTTACAGAGGGGTTTGCGGAGTTTGCTCCTTTAATTATTAGTCCAGGCACCCTTCCCTGGAGGTACTGGAGCACGTTGAAGTAGGTGGCGTTGATGGGTTCCCCCTCGACGTCCAGTATCGTGTAGTCGTTCACATTGGCGAACAGACCGGAAGTGTAAACTTCTTTCAGCTGTTCCGCCACTGGTTTTAGCTTCGTCCGCACGACCACCTCGGCCAGCCCCCTCGCTGCTCGTAGGTGGGACGCATAGGCATCGACCAGCTGGTTGGGTACGGGACGGGTGCCCACGGAGGCGGATGCCCGCATGTCTGCCGGGAAAGACCGCGGTCCTGGTATTTTCCCCGGCAGGAACTCCAGCTCCACCCTGCGGGCCGTTTTCCTGTTCCCCAGAAATCGGTAGGCCACCGAGACCGAGTCGAAGAGTACCCGTCCCGAGTCCGAGAAATATCCGTCGTCCGACGGCCGGAGGACAAGGACCTGCCGTATCCCGGGTGTCCCGTCTTTCGTCTTTTCCTGTAGGGACATGAACAAAGCACCTGCAGACCTGACCTGCTCGGGTGTCCCCCTTGCCCAGCCACTGAAGAACAGGTACGCGGAGTCCGCGGGGTAACGGATGGATGGCGGGTGGCGGGAGAACACCTGCCCCCAGTCCGTCCTGCGCCAGCCGTGGGTCAGCACAGCCCGGTCCAGCCTCTCCCGTGCCTCCCGGCCCGTGTCCCCGAAACTACCCTGACAGGACAGGCCTCCCCTCAGTTCCGAGCCTACCAGCAGATAGGAGACGATGTCGCCCGAGCCGCCGACCGGCAGTCCGGCGTCCGTCACCGACAGGGAGAGCACCGTGGAGAGCGTGTCCCTCAGTTCCAGGGAGAGTTCGTTCAGACCATGGGGCATGGTGTCGAGCCGGGAAAAACGGACATCCAGCGGCAAGAGGCTCTCCTCTGTCTGGTAGGTGTAGGCCGCCCTTTCCGCCAGCAACTGCCAGTCCCTGTCGAACAGGCTGTACTGCACCAGGCTTCCCGGAAGGCCCGCCGACGGTACGAAGCCACCGGCGCTGTCCCTGCCGGACATTTTTATGTTGACCATGTAGAGGACCTGTCCCTGGAGGGTGGCGACCAGATGCAGCACCTGCCACGCCTCCAGAGCCTCCCTGCTCCGCCGGACGGTATAGCGAACGCCGTCCAGATTCTGCTCCACGTGCAGCACGACGCCTTTTACACGTGCTGCCGGCAGCGGTGAAGGAGAGATACCCGACAAATCTTGCCGGACAAGGGAATAACGTTCACCCAGCTGGGGCGTGAAGCTGAACCTGCCCGTCCCCGAGCTGTCGCCACGTGTCTCCCGGAGTACGTTTCCCCTGGAGTCCAGCAACAGGAATACGCCTCCGCCGGGGGCGGACCTGAAAGCCACGGTGTTTTCGACGCCGGCGACAAGACCGCCACCTTCCGGGAAGAAATTCACCGTGGAGCCGCGGATTCGGACATTGTCCGAAGCCCTTCTTCCCAGCAGTGCGACCGTTTTCCGGAAGTAGAAACCGCTGTCGCCGTTAAGCATCCATTTAGTGTAGGCCTGCATGAAGACCACATTGCCCGGCAGCGTTGCCGGCAGTGTCGTCCGTCCTTCGGCGGTGCCCCCCTGCACCGGGAAGGCCAGATGTTGCAAGGCCTTACCGGTGCCATCGTAAAAATCGACGTACAAAGTCCTGCTCAGGGGGGATGGCAGCAGCCCCCGCACGACATAACCCTGCATCCAGACCGTATCGCCCGGCAAGTAGGCTTCCCGGTCCAGATGGAGATAGACCCTTTCCGGCTGGTAGGGCGCCATCGACCGTAGGAGAGAATCCACCCGCTGGCCAAAGGCTCTAACCGTCAACAGCGATAGGAGGGCGATAGATATGTATCGTAGCTGCGTCCTATTCATTAATAATACTTTTCAGGCTGGTTACTTTATCATTATATGGGGACAAGAAATAAAAAGGGTCTGCCCCCTCTTCTGGTCGAGCCAAGGATTGACGGAAGAAGTCGCGTTGCGGTTTGTCAGTTAAATACATATGTTTCGCAGTCAGACATATACTCCAAAGCATGCAGCCTCAGTGTCCTCTTTGTCGCAGCTTTCAACTACTATCGGCGCACTGCTATAGGGATCACGCTCTGTACCATTTGTACAGTACAGTATGCATCCAGGGACAACTGCCCTTCCACCGCCTACGTTCCGCATTTCCTCCCTTGAAAGGGAACGGCCGCCTTTAAAGTCCTGAAGACTGAATTTTTTGTTTGTCATTTTTGTATATTTTTTGGTTTAACAATACACTAAGTACGCACAATTATGAATATGATTTTTGATAACTTCTCGAAATACAGGAGAGGTTACATGGAAGACGATTTTCGCTGCATGAAACGCATGTTGCAATCCTACGGAAACACAGGACCCTACCACGATTACATCAACCACTATCGGCACAATCGATGTTGTCCTGGCAACCATTGCCGCAAAAAGGTAGAGGTAAGTGGCCAATCATGAAGAATCGTTGGGCAGCCAACCCGACTGCCCAGCTTCTTATTCATACACATACATAGAAAGAACGACAAATTTTGGGTAAAGAGGCGAGACACCTGAAAGTTGTTCCCGATTCTCCATTTTTCCTTCCCCGGTCCGTCCACCGGTAACGCGCAGGACGTGCCAACTTTGAAAGGAAACAAAACGTTCTGCCATGGAATGGAACACAACTTTCAAGGATCTCTACCGGAAAACGGGGCTTTAGGATATCGAACAATCAGAAAAAAACATCTTCAAATAAGCAGGCAATAAAAAATCCCGTAACTCATTGAATTACAGGATTTTAAATGTTAAAATCGGTGCGGAAGAGGAGATTCGAACTCCCAAGCCCTTGCAGGCACTACCACCTCAAAGTAGCGCGTCTACCAGTTTCGCCACCTCCGCAATGGGGCAGCAAAAATAGGCCATTGCCTTCATATTAAAAATTCTTTTCGCAAATCCTTTCATGCCTCCCTTTTGTCGTTTCCCCAAAAAGTTAGTAGTTTGCCCATCATCATGTACGGAAAGAAGATTTTAATTGTGGAAGACGAAGTCAACGTGGCTTCGCTGGTTTCCCGTTTGTTGAAGGAAGAAGGTGCCGTTGTAGACATCGCCTACGACGGGCAGAGCGGCTATGAACGGTTGCGGGCCAACCAATACGACCTGCTGCTGCTAGACCGCAAGCTGCCTGCGATGAGCGGACTGGAAGTGTGTCGGCAACTGCGGGAAGAGAAAAACCCCATCAAAATACTCATGCTGACCGCCATGGTGACACCTGACGACATCGTCAACGGATTAGACACGGGCGCGGACGACTATCTGACCAAACCCTTTAACCTCAAGGAATTACAGGCGCGCATACGTTCGTTGCTGCGCCGTCCAGATGCCAGGACTGAACCTCCGCAGACAATCTTACAGGCTGCCAACCTCGTATTGGACAGCGATGCCAAGACCGTCATGCGTGCCGGGAATCCTATTGCCTTGACGGTGACAGAATATAGACTATTGGAATTTCTTTTACAGAACCAAGAAAAAGTGCTTTCGCGTACCGAGATTTTGGACAGTGTGTGGGGTATCGATTTTGACTTGGGCACCAACGTAGTCGATGTGTACGTCAATTACCTGCGTAAAAAAATCGACAAAGACTATGAACCCAAATTAATCCAGACAGTCATTGGACGCGGTTACATGCTCAAACCAGATTATGCGGATACAAAATAAAATCGCCCTTTTGCTGCTGCTCGCCATGACGACGATATTGGTGTCGTTGGCGGCTTTTGTTTACATATTTGTGAGCAAGGACACGAGTGTGAGTTTTGACCAAAGACTGTCTTACCGCGCGCACCTGATTCAACGTTCGTTGACGGATTCCATCAGCCGAAACCGTTACCAGAAAGGGGAAAAACTTCCGCAGGAACGGAACTATGTTCTCCGCCTAGGCACGGACTCTGTGGCGTTTGCACAGAAAGGCTGGTCCGAATCTTTCCGAAAATCCATATTGCTCGATGGCCACGCCTATTGGCAAGACAAGGAGGTTTTCTATATCGGTGAGGTATATAGCGGAAAGGGAGAAGACTATATCCTCATCGTCAGCGCCGTCGACGAATACCAAAAAGCATATCTGAGCAGTCTGGAAAAAATCCTGATTACAGGTCTGGCGATAGCGTTGCTGTTTCTTTTTGCCCTTGCGTTTATCTTTTCCCGGAGCGTGTTCACGCCAGTCCACAACATTACCGAACAGGTCAAGAAAATAGGAACCGGCAACATGCACCTGCGTCTTCCCAAACCCAAGGGGAAAGACGAAATGACCAACCTCGCCGAGACTTTCAACGAAATGCTGGACCGCATGGAAACGGCATTCGAGGCACAGAAAAACTTTGTCAGCCACGCGTCCCACGAGTTCAATACCCCGTTGACGACCATTATCGGAGAGGCGGAATTTGCCTTGGGAAAAGAACGTCCCCTCGGACAGTACCGCGACGCGCTGCATGTCATATTGGTCGAGGCGGAACGTCTGCGCGACCTGACGTCCAATCTGTTGCGGCTCGCCAAAGCGCAATACGTCAACCAAGAAATCCAAATGGCACCGATACGCCTGGACGAACTGCTTTGGGACATCAAGCGGACACAGGAGCGCATCTATCCCGGTTCGTCCATACTTTTTCCCGGCGACCAACTGCCTTCCGACGCCAACAATGTCACGGTGTCGGGCAACGTGTCGCTCCTGCATTTGGCATTGAGCAATATTGTCGTGAACGGCAGCAAATATTCGCACAACCAACCCGTGCTGGTGACGCTGGTGTCCTTGGGAAAATACGTTGAGGTTACGGTAAAAGACACGGGCGTCGGCATTCCCGACGAGGAACTGTCCAAAATATTTGATCCGTATTTCCGTGCGTCCAACACCCATCCCTTTTCTGGTTTTGGTATTGGATTGCCGCTGGCCGCCAACATCATCCGTATGCACCAGGGCGAGATCGTCATCAATTCGGTCGTGGGCCAGGGGACGGAAGTCGTGGTGCGGTTGCCGGCGTTGAGAAGGTATTCGTAGTGACAGGGCATGCATGCCCTGTCACTACGACCGTGCGTTATGCTGTTTGGGATGTTAGGGTAGCGGATTCCGAACAGTTGATTGATAAAGACGGATTTGAATCAGACTCTTCTGTCCTTCGGAATGCCCTGCGGAACATCCGGAAGAGCGGCACATTCCCAACAGCTATTGTCTATCAGCATTTCCTTCAATTATTTTAATAGCATTCTAATCCGTTTTCCCACAATTACAGTAAAACGCTAATTACCTTTGTAAAAGGTAAAAATACCAACAACGTTAAACTCTTGGCGTTTGACTTTTTACCTTTTTACTTAACTCGATTATGTTATTAAAGAA
The DNA here is from genome assembly GCA_047606825.1 of Chitinophagaceae bacterium. Classification (GTDB taxonomy): domain Bacteria; phylum Bacteroidota; class Bacteroidia; order Chitinophagales; family Chitinophagaceae; genus Rhizosphaericola. The sequence goes on along the minus strand of JASGDY010000091.1, from coordinate 23,214 downwards.
GAATATACCCATTGGTTATCTGCTCAAAACCATCAAATGGGAGATACTATTTATATCCATTTATACCGTTGTCATTGGTACTTTTTTCTATTTTTTGGAAAAAAGCAACAATCCTTTGCCAGAAATACCGATTGCCGTGCCGATGGTGATGGGAACCGTGATTTCCTTGCTGCTGGGTTTCAGGTCGAGCCAAGCTTACGACCGTTGGTGGGAAGCGCGCCAGATATGGGGTGCGATTGTCAACGATTCGCGGAGTACGGTGAGGCAGTTGATAACGTTCACGATGGGTGTTGACGACCCGGAATTGCAGGAATTTAAACGCCAATACACATTTCGCCAGGCGGCTTGGTGCCAGGCTTTGGGACGTGCGCTGCGTGGACGCGATCCGATGAAATACCTGCATTCGTTGCTTTCCGTTGAAGATTACGAATATGTGGGACGCTACGCCAATGTCCCCAACGCGATACTGGAGCTCCAAGGACGTGCTATCGGGCACGCCTATCAAAAAGGCTGGCTCAATCCCTACCAACAGGGCAACATGGACGAAATCCTGACGCGCTTCAGCGACAGCATGGGCAAGTGCGAGCGTATCAAGAACACGATATTCCCGTCCACCTACAGTATATACATCCATCTGGCATTGAATTTTTTCCTGATGCTCCTGCCTTTCTCGTTGTTTCAGATTTTCAACCTGTTTGAGATTCCGATGGTGATATTGATTGCGGCGATGTTTTTGTTGATTGAAAAAATGGCGATTTACCTACAGGATCCATTTGAGAACAAACCGACCGATACGCCGGTGTCAACGATTGCCAACAATATCCAGCGAGACCTCCAGCAGATGATCAACGACGATGCTTCGTTCATCGCGCCGCATCCTCCGGTGGAACTGCCGGACTATCCCTATTACAAAGGAAAACCGTATTACCAGTTGTGAGGTACGAATTAGAAATCGTTGATTAGCTTTTTTTCTATAAATGAAATGCATATAAACCCTTAAATGACGAGCCACTCGATGTTGAGTGGCTTTTTTGGTGGGGAATAATGTTAATGAAAGGTTGAAAAGAAAATGGACAAATGGATGGATATTGTGTTTAACTCCATAGCAGTGTCCTTTTGGTAGTATTGGCGATAACACTCGTTATAAGGTTCCGTAGGTGCGACCTTATGAAACGATAAGGTCGCACCTACGGAGCTCCATTGGGTTCTTTTAATTGTTGCTACCAAAAGTTCGTCCGCTACGGCGGACTTTTTTCAACTTTTAATCTTGATACAACTAACTTCCCACACGCCGCCGCATCTCCTTTTTACTGAACAAAAACCTGTCCACCAGCACAAAAAAACAGACGACGACAATCGCAAAACAACCGTAAATCCATTCGCTGCCGACATTGACATTGGGATGGAAAGAAAGGCTAATCGTCGGCAATTTGAAATCTATTTTTTCCGCGTTGCCTCCTGTCCATTGAACCTGCGTAGCAGCGTACACGACGAAAGCCACGATGACGACCATAAAACTACCGACAATCCATTTGACAATATTTTTGTTGACATAGTTGCGTGCAGGCTTGGCGATAGTTTTTTGTTCGATGGCCTCCATGACGTTTTTGGTAAAACGCAGGGAGGGCGTTTCGGATTCCAGCAATTGGAACTGCGCTTCTTCCCGCTGTAGGACGCGTAGTGATTCCTGCCATACCGCATCTGTGTCCAGTCGTGTCTGTACCTGTGCAAGTTCCTGCGGCATCAAGTCCTTTTGGAGATAGCGCCACAGCAAAAAATCCCGTTCTTCGTCGCTGACCTGTTGCATATCGTGCGGATTTTTGTTCATGTATTGGTCCAATAAAGTTAATGAATGTTTTGTTTGAGTTCCAAGAAATGCGTTTCGATGACCTGTTTCAGCTTTTGTCGGGCGCGGAAGAGGCGTACCTTGGCGGTGTTGCTTTCCACGCCCAATATCTGCGCAATCTCGTCCAGGCTTTGGTCCTGCAAATAGAAAAGCGAAAGGACGGATGCTTCTTCCGGTTTGAGCAACGCCAATGCGGCATTGAGCATCTGCTTGTCGGATTTGTATTGCAATAACTGGAACGAACTGGCATGGTCCTGCACCTCCAGTTCCTTGTTGTCCATAGGCTGCGTGTCGAGCTGTCTTTTGCGTAGAAAGCTGATGGCGTTGCGCTGCACAATCGTGTACAGCCAGGTGCTGAATCTACTTTCCTGCCGGAAGTCCGCCAGGTAACGATACGCCTTCACGAAACTGTCCTGCGCAATCTCCTCCGCGTCTTCCCGGTTGGCGACCAGTCGATACGCCAGCGTAAACACATATTGCTGGTAGCGGTTGACCAGATGCGCAAAAGCCTGGACGTCGCCGCCCAGCACCTCGTTGATCACCAATATGTCGTTGTCTATGGACATCAATACTATATTGGACGCAATATGGGAGTTGCAGGTTACCGTTTTTGGAAAATAAGTTAAAAATAAAAAGGAAATATGCTTCTCAACGCAACTATCAGTTATTGCCTCGGAGCTGCTATGCTGTACGTCAGATAAATATAGATTAGATAAGGTCGCTCCGATGGAGCTTAAATGCCTTTGTCGCAACGGTTCTACCAAAAGTCCGCTCCTACGGAGCTATGCGCAACCATAAACATTTTTGCATACCCGTTAGTAATGTCCCGTAAGGACTATCTTTTGGTAGCAAAAACACGTCAGGGAAAAAAGTCCACCACGGCGGACGACCTTTTATTTCTCTATCGGTCGGTGTCTTCACCGACCGATACAAAGATGCTTAATTATTAATAAAGATGAATGGAAAGGCACCTTTTCTCCTACCCACAGTTTGGTGTCTCCACCGACCAGCAATTGTTTCGGTCGGAGGGGACACCAAACGATAGAATTTAAATATTGCACCTTTTATGCATCGTAAAGTACAATAGTTATATTTTCTGCAATTATCTTGTAACCTAACGCACAAACCTTGCGTCATAGGTTGCAGAAACAAATTTTGGTAACAATAAAAAACAATAATTATGGAAACGCCAGAATTGGGTGTAATATGGTTGATAATCACTTGTGTAAGTATTTTGGCAACCATTTTTGGGATACGTTATTTGAAAAACAAGGAAAACCTGTCCTTGATAGAGCGCGGCATCAACCCTAATGCCGACAGAACCGTCCCCAAGGCAAGACCTAAACCTTTTGCGAGCCTGCGTATCGGCATGCCCTTGATTGGCGTCGGTTTGGGGTTGTTGATTGCCAGCATCGTTGACCTTAACATTGCGAGAAGAGACGTGGAACTGACAGGTATTTACTTTGGGTTGATTACGATGCTGGGCGGTCTGGGTTTCTTCCTGTCGTACAAAATCGAGATGAAATGGTGGATTGCGGACGAGGAAGCGAAGAAAGCCTAGCGCGGAAAGCTGCTTAAAGCCTAACGCCGAAATCTGAATCCTTTGGCGTTAGGCTTTACATTATCCCTGCAAATATTCCGGCAACGGAGCACCTGGCCATAGCTGGTACGGAAAGCCTTTGTGACCATTGACGACTGTTTGATTGAGATAGCCCGAGCAAAAAATGCACGAATGAAGAAAATAATATTTCTATCCCTCTCTTTTTTCATTTCCAGCGTATCTTTTTCACAAAATCTGGAGTGCAGAATCGACAGTATCATCCATACGGTTTTTAATCGATCCGACGGACCAGGAGGTGCTTTCCTGGTGGCAAAAAACGGAAAACCTTTTTATGAAAAAGCTTTTGGACTTTCCAATCTGGAATTGGGCGTGAAATTAACGCCTCACAGTGTATTTCAGATTGGTTCCATGACAAAGCAGTTTACCGCAATTGCGGTTTTAATGCTGGAAGAACAAGGCAAGCTAAATATCCATGACCCTATCTCTTCCTATATTCCGGACTATCCCAACGGGCAATCCATAACCATCCATCATCTGCTGACACATACATCAGGGATTAAGGATTTCACAAAAATGAAAACACTGCCCCTTATTGCCCAAAAGGAAATATCCCCAAAAGAAATGGTAGATTTTTTCAAAAACGAACCTCCTGATTTTGCCCCGGGAGAGAAATTTGAATATAACAATTCCGGGTATGTTGTGCTTGGATACCTTATAGAATTGATTTCCAACCAGACCTACGAAGCATTTATCAAGAAAAATATTTTTGATAAAATAGGAATGGATAACTCTTATTATGCCAATGACAGAAAAATAATCAAGGACAGAGCCTATGGTTACCATAAAAAACGTGATGGATACGTCAACAAGACAATCATAAGTTTTAGTGTTCCATTTTCCTCAGGTGCTTTAATGTCCACGCTGGAGGATATGCTAAAATGGCAAAATGCCCTCAACAAAAATGTACTGTTGCGACCAGAAAGCCTTAAAAAAGCGTTCACAAGATACCACCTCGACAGCGGAGAAAAAATTGACTACGGATACGGATGGCATCTGAAAAATATAAATGGGTTTCCAAGCCGGGAACATGGAGGGAATGTTTTTGGGTTTAAGTCGATGGCTGTTTATATTCCCAGTAAAGATATTTATGTCCTGGGGTTGAGTAACTGCGATTGCAATTCACCGACGCAGATAGTGCGCGATATTGCACAAATCGTTCTTGAAGATAAGCACCCGAAATAGATATTCGTGACTTCCATCCAAATGCGCGCCTCCCCTAATGCTAAGCAGTGGCAACCTTTCTTTGTGGAAACTGCCGGGAAACGAAAGAATGACCACGTTACAACTGCCACGGATTCATTATTTCCATAAATACTTCTTTTGCATTCCCAAAAATAAAGATTTTTCCGCAATACCGTTCACACGGACGCAGGTGGCCGCACTCTGCTTTTTTCATTTTTACATTTTTCCTTTTTACTTTCGCTTCATGACAATCAAGGAGCGCTACGCGTTTGTAATCGACTATTTCCAGAAAAACATGCCCGTGGCAGAGACGGAGCTGGTCTATGACAATCCGTATCAATTGCTGGTTGCGGTCATGCTTTCCGCACAGTGTACGGACAAAAGGGTGAACCTGACCACGCCCGCGGTTTTCCACCGATATCCCGACGTGCAGGCCTTGAGCCAGACGGATTTTGATTCCCTGTTTCCCCTTATCCGAAGCATTTCCTATCCCAACAGCAAAGCCAGACACCTCATCGCGGCTGCCAATAGGATTGTCAACGACTTCGGCGGCGAGATTCCGATGACGGTGGACGAACTCATCACCCTGCCCGGTGTCGGCCGCAAAACCGCCAACGTCATCACTTCCGTCATCGACCACCAACCCAATATGGCGGTCGACACGCATGTGTTCCGCGTATCGGCGCGCATCGGCCTGACGCACAATGCCAAGACGCCGCTCGCCGCCGAAAAGCAGCTTGTCAGGCATTTCCCCCAAAACCTTATCCATACCGCGCACCATTGGCTGATACTGCATGGCCGTTACGTGTGCGTCGCACGCAACCCCAGATGTCCCGAATGCGGCCTACAACCTGCGTGCAAGTTTTTTGCAAAACTTAGTGCTTAAAATCAACAAGTATCCGTCACTGGCGCACGCCAGGCGTGAATCCATGTCCTTAAATTGAGCCGTAGGTGATAACACCCGCAAGCACTTTAGCTCTTATGCTTTCATTTTTTATTTTACCTAAAAAAATAGTTGTTTGTTTAAAAAAATATGTATATTGCCGTAAAATTCACAACACATGAACATACGAACATTGACAAAAGCAGAAGAGCAGGTAATGCAAGTGCTTTGGCGTCTGGAACAGGCATTTTTGAAAGACGTGGTGGAAAACATGCCCGAGCCCAAGCCACATCCCAATACCGTTGCAACGGTATTGAAAATCCTGAACGAAAAAGGTTTTGTAACCGTGGAATCGTTTAGCCGTATCCACCGCTATTCGCCCGCCGTGTCGAAAGAAGCCTATTCTAAAAAAAGCATCACGGGCCTTGTCAAAAATTATTTCAGCGGCTCCTACCGCAATGCGGTTTCTTTCCTTGTGGAAGAAGACCAGCTAAGCATCAAGGATTTGGAATCCCTGCTGAAGGAACTGAAGAAAAAGTGAGAAAGGCGGGAGGCTTGAGGCAAGAGACGTAAAGTACTGCCAGCAAGGTTTTCTCCTCAAATCAACGGTTGCAAAAGTCACGCGTCTTAAACCTCATACTTCTCGCCATTTTTCTTAACCTTAAAAACTTTGTCTTATGAACGGTCTGTTTTTGTACCTATTGAAGGTACTGATATGCTCTGGGATTTTGTTTGGGTACTATTGGGTGGCACTTCGCGACAAGAAGTTCCACCAGTACAATCGGTTTTATCTTTTGTTTTCCGTCGTGTTTAGCCTGGTAGTTCCCATCGTACACCTTTCCTGGTTTACGCTTGGGGACAGGGCGGCGGACAATTCCATCGTGCGTGTGCTGTATGCGGGCGATTTGGACGAGGTCGTCGTCGGTGCGCAACAGACGGACTGGACGAGCATCGGCATATATGCCATTGTCGGCGTGTCGGCGTTGTTGCTACTTTTGTTGGCGGTACGCGTTGTCAACGTCTTACGTTTGGCAAAAAAATATCCGGCTGTAAAGCTGGAAGGCGTCGATTTTCTGGATACGGACATGGCGAGCGCGCCGTTTTCCTTTCTCAACTATTTGTTTTGGAAACACAATATCAACGTACAGAGCCGGGTCGGACAACAGATATTGGAACATGAACTGACGCATATCCGTCAAAAACACACTTGGGACAAGCTGTTCATGCAGATTGTCGCCGCCATTCTATGGTTCAATCCTTTTTATTGGCTGACGCAGCGCGAACTGTCCATGATACACGAGTTCCTCGCGGACGAAAAAGCGATTGGCGACCATGACGTGCAGAGCTTTGCGGAAATGTTGCTCGAGGCGCATTACGGCAAACAGATACTGCAACCCGTCAATCCGTTTGCATACAGGCCAATACGCCGCCGCCTGAAGATGCTTGCCAACTCGTCCCGACCAAGTTACAGCTACCTGCGTCGACTGTTTTTCCTGCCGTTGCTGGTAGTCGTTACGGGTTTGTTTGCCTTTACCGTAAAGAAACAGGACTGGAAAATGCCCCAAATCAATATCAACGAGATGGCAAAGTCCGTCGGCATTGACCTAAAGTCCGATGATTCGACAACGGCCGTCAAGGCAAAAACATTGCCCGACAGCCTTATCATCATCCACGACGACAAGAAAAGAGACACCGTTCCCAATGTGTCGCCAGCAAAGTTGCGCCTAGTCCAAAATAGCGAGAATACTGATTCACTTTCCCCACAAGGAAAGGTAACAAGCATACGTATCCGGGGAGTCAGAGGGAATGAAATCTTCGACGGGAAAGGAGAACCTTTATTTATATTGGACGGTATGCTCCTCGATGCAGAAACGGACCCATTGAAAACTATAAACCCTACTGAGATTGAAAGCATGTCCGTGTTGAAAGGACCATCAGCTACGGCTTTGTATGGAGACAAAGGAAAAGATGGCGTTATCCTTATCACGACAAAAAAAGGTCATAAAGGAAGCGCAAGCGGTAATAATGATAAAACCGTCAAAGAAGACGTCCGCCTCGTCTCCGCTTCGCCACACCAACACACATCAGATAGCAGCGGATTGGAAGATGTTGTCGTTGTCGGTTATGGTACACAACAGAAAGAAGAACCCAACCCCAAAGTAGACAAGGAAGCCTCTTATCCTGGTGGCACTAATGCCTGGAAAACTTTTCTTACGCGCAACCTAAGAGCGGATATCCCTACTGAAAACGGCGCGCCCGCTGGAAGAAACTATACTGTCATTGCTTCGTTCATTGTGGACAAAGAAGGTAACGTTTCTGAGGTCAGAGCGGTAAACGACCCCGGCTATGGTACTGCACAGGAAGTGATACGGCTTATTAAGAGAAGTGGCAAATGGGAACCTGCTATACAGAAAGGAAAAAAGGTTATTTATCGACAAAGACAACAAGTAACTTTTCAGGTAACGGAAGAACCGGTTAAGAAGAAAAAATAAACATCTCCCGCATAGCCTTTGCGAACGGAGTTGGGCGAAAGCCCAGCTCCGTTTTTGCTTTTTGGATATCGAGTCCCGTGGTGCGCGGCCGCAGCGCGGTTTCTTGGAATGTCGTGTGGTTGACAGGAATCAGCAGGGATGCATCGAAATGGAAAGTTTCGGCGAGCGCGATGCCCATTTGGTAGGGACTCATCAAGGGTTGGTCGCCCGAAAGATGCCAGACGCCTGTTTTGTTTTGCTGGACAATCTGAACGATGCCCCAGACAAGGTCTTTTACAAAAGTCGGCGTGCGGAACTGGTCATTGACCAAGCGGAACGGCTCGCCGTTTTGGAGTTTTTGATGGACGAGCGAAAGGATGTTTTGCCGACCTGCCAGGGGTTTGCCATAGACGAGGACGGTTCGGATGATGGCGTTGGCGAAAGGATATTGTGCGACCAATTGTTCGGACAGTTGTTTGGTCTTACCGTAATAGTTGATGGGATTGGTTTGGTCCGATTCTTTGTACAGTCCTTTTTGCCCGTCGAAAACAAAATCTGTTGAGATGTAAATGAAGCGGGACTGCATCGTTACCGCAAGTTCTAAGAGCGTCTGTGTCGTCCGGACGTTGACAGCGTAGGCGGCATCTTGGTTATCTTCGCAATCGTCGGGCTTGCTGTTGGCGGCGGCGTGGATGACGATACCGGGTGCGAGGATTGTAAACAGTTCCGCTAGTTTTGGGCTGTCCGTCAAGTCCAGGCTGTAATAGTGGAAATGCTTGTCCTCGATTGCCAATCGACAAATCCCTTTCCCAATACCAAAGACTTCATAGCCCGCATTTAAGAGTGCCGACGTGAGGTAGTTTCCCAGAAAACCATTGACACCTGTGAGTAATATGGATTTCGGTGCAGTCATTTCTTTTCTTTCAAGACGACGTCTTTTTCCTTTACGTTCAGTTTGTGGTGGACACCGACTTTCAGCGCGACATTGCGTTCGGTATGCCCCACCGGAAAATCAAACGCCACGGGAAAACCATATTCCTCAACATGCTCGTTGATGACCGTGTAGATGTCCTTCCCAAAAGGCAAAGTCGTGTCTTTCATATCCGAAAAGGTCCCGACGACCAGGCCTTTGATATGGTCGAGCCAACCTGCACGCTTGAGTTGCAGGAACATACGGTCTGCACTGTAGATATATTCGCCAACATCTTCGATGAAAAGGATTTTTTCCTTTAGCTCGGGTTCGGAAGCAGAGCCGATGGAATGCGCCAACAGGCAAAGGTTGCCGCCGACGAGTTCGCCTTCCGCTTTGCCGATACGGTTGAGCGCGTGCGGAACAGATGTGTATTTGAGACGCTCGCCCGTCAATGCGGGAAAGAGCGTCGTCGGATATTCGGAATCGGGATAACTGTCAAACGCGCCAGCCATCGGACCGTGGATGGTCGCGATGTCGGTATGGCGGTTGATGTGCGTGTGCAGCAACGTGATGTCGCTGTAGCCGACAATCCATTTCGGGTGTCTTTGGAAATGTGACAAGTCCAGTTGGCCGATGATGCGGCTCGTGCCATAGCCGCCACGGCCGCAGATGACGGCGCGGATATTTTTGTCGTCCAACGCTTGTTGCAAATCGTCCAACCGCTCCTTGTCCGTCCCGGCAAAATAGCTGTCTTTTGTGCCGACGGTCTTTCCGACTGCGACTTCCAGTCCTAATGCATTGAGTTGTTGGACACAGTTTTGGACACGCATTTCCTCCATCTGTCCAGCGGGGCAGACGATGGCGACTTTGTCTCCTTTTTGTATAGCCTTGGGCTGTTGCTTTGCCATTTTATAAAGTAAAAAGGTAAAAATAAAAAATGGTTTTTCACACAAAGATACAAAGGCTACAAAGTAACGACGTCGTGCTCGTTGTTTTCCGTTGTGCCTTTGTGTGAAAAAACTGCAACCTGTGGCCTGCAACTTGCAACTCTCACGCCTCCCGCCACTCCGTCAGTATCGTACCCGACGCAGCCACATTCAACTCGTGTATGCATCCACATTTCAGGGCGTAGTTGTTGATTTGGTGTCCGACCGGAAAGTCGAAACATATTGGATAGCTGGTGTCCTTTGTTTTTTCCAAAACGATTTGCTGCAAATCCAGCGAAAACTTGTCGTCTTCCGGCGCGTCGGGTTTGATTTTGAAACCGCCGATGACCAGTCCCGCGAGCTTGTCCAGTTTTCCCGTGCGTTTGAGGTTCCAGAACATACGGTCTATGTTGTAGAGTTGCTCGTCGACCTCTTCCAGAAACAGGATTTTGTTCTCCGTTTCCAGTTCGGATTCCGTGCCGGCTAGGTTTTCCAACGTGCGCAGGTTGCCGCCGATGAGTTGGCCTTTGGATTGTCCCAGCCTATTGGCAGCATTGGGCAAGGCATAATATTGCATCGATGCGCCCGTCAAGACTTTCTGTAGGGAGATGATGGTTTCCTGGCGCAACGGTTCGGACTGCGCCCAGACTTTTGGGAAACTGTTGCACATTTTGGAATGGATGGTCGCCACGCCGATATTGCGGTCGATATGCGCATGGAAAACGGTGATGTCGCTGAAGCCGATGAGCCATTTGGGATTCTGGCGGAAGTTGGAGAAGTCGATATGGTCGATGATGCGCACAATGCCGTAACCGCCGCGCGCACATGATGGCGTTGATATTGGGATTGTCGAGCATGTACTGGAAATCCGCGATGCGTTCCGTGTCGGTGCCGCCAAAGGTGCCGTCTTTTTTGCCTATGGATTTTCCGATTTCTATTTGGAAGCCCCAGCTTTGCATGAGTGCGACAGAGGGTGCAATATCTTCCAAGGTAATTGCTCCGGAGGGGCTGGTAATGCCAATCGTGTCGCCGCTTTTGAGGTAAGGCGGGACAATCCTTTTTTTCTTCAAAGGATATGCGATTGCTTTGCTGTTGACGAAAGTTCCCCCTAAAAGCAAAGACGCGGTTGCAAGAAACTGTTTTCTTTCCATGTCTGAGTTAAGTCAAAAGTAAAAATTAAAAAAACAAAAAGCGCGACTAAATATCATCGATATATTTAATTGCCGACATTCTGCGCTTGACTCAACACATAACTGTGAACAGAAAGTTTGGTGCAATGCTTTGCCTTTTGCGTTAGGCATTGAGCTTTAGTAGGCTTGCACAAAATAGACCAATAGGCTCGCCCAGCCAAGGACGATTAAAAGGCCGCCGAGAGGTGTCACCGGACCCAACAATTTTACTTTGTTGCCCAGTTGCTCCGAGAAACTAAGAAAATAAATGCTAAAGGAAAACATCACCACGCCAATAGCCAACAAATAAGCGGCAAGCTGCTGGCTCGTCTGGCTGAAGTCAAACATGAACCCCATCACGAGCAATACAACCGCATGGACCAGTTGGTAGCGTACGCCTGTCTCGAAGCTTTCCAGTTTTTCCCGTGAAATGATTTTTTTGAAAAGGTGTGCCCCAAACGCGCCCAATACAACACCCGTGATGCCATATAGGCATGCCACAATCAATACCCATTTTGCCATGATGTTCCCGTAGTCGCTGGTTAATACCTGTTGTTGGATGGACGAGGCCTGTTGTCCCTTTCTCCGCGTTCTCCGTTGTTAGGTCTAGGGCGATAGCTGCCGCCGCCGCCAAAATTGCTTCTCTGCTGAGGGCGGAAGCCGCTGTGTGCAGGACGCTGCTGGGGTTGTTCGGTAGCCTCTTTGATGACCAACGGTTTACCCGACATCTTGACACCGTTGAGCGTGGAAATCAGCGACTGTGCTTCGTTCTGGTTAGGCATGTCAAGAAAACCAAAACCTTTGCTTTTTTTGGTGTTGTGGTCTACGATGACTTTGGCAGATGCCACGGTGCCGTACAGTTCGAACATTTCCTTGAAATCAACGTCGTCAAAATCGTTGGGAAGCCCTGCTACAAATAACTTCATATAATTTGTTATAAATGAGCCGTAAAAATACGACCGTAATGGTTAGAAACTAAAAAATATTTTGGAGAGGCATAATATTAACAGAAAAGTTAATTAAAAAGACAAAAGTAAAACCCCAAAAAATCGTAATCGGCACTTTTTTAGGATTTAAACATAAAGAAAAACGTCATTCTCACTGTCAACTAGTAAAGAAGAACATTTGGAAAATAAAATTTGTTCAAATTAATAAAAGAAAAAAACATGAAGAAGGGAGCTATAAAGAAATGCCAAGCCTAGACCTAATCATCCCAATATCCTTTACCTTTGCGCCTTCCATTACAATAAAGCTATGAAACTGAAAAAATTCAACAGGTTGTTCCGATATATTGGGATGTACAAAGGGAAAATCACTTTGTATCTGACATTGACGATTGTCGCGTCCCTGCTCTCGGTGGGCTCCGTTGCAACGCTAGGTCCATTGATGTCCGTCATATTCCTACCCGAAGGCAGCAATATGGTCAAACTGGGCGGAATCATGAAGATATTTACACAGGTGTTGACGGATGCCATACAGAACCATGGCCAGCTATATGCTGTATTATTATGCTGCACATTTATCATCCTCACTACTTTACTGAAAAACGCCCTACTCTACCTTTCCTCCGCAATCTCCGTTCCCGTTAGGAACGCCATCATCATACACCTGAAGAACGACATGTACACCAAAATATTGACGCTGCCTGTCGGTTATTTTTCTGACCAGAAAAAAGGGGACATCATGTCGCGCATGACCAATGATGCGATGGTCGTGGAAAACTCGATTATCAATACGATGGAAGGATTGATTAAAGACCCCGTGATGGTCATTGTCTATCTGGTGTCGATGATTGCCATCAGTCCCGGACTGTCGGTATTCCTGTTTCTGTTGTTGCCCTTGACCGCTTTTGTGATTGGACGCATCAGCCGTTCTTTGAAAAGGCAGTCGTCTGCCGCATCCGAAAGAGTTGGTGAAACATTGTCCGTATTGGACGAGACATTGGGCGGGATTAGAGTAGTGAAGGCTTTCTGTGCGGAAACCATACTGCGCAACAAGTTTGTACGGATGAACAATACGCTACTGGACATCAATAAAAGGATGAGCCGCCGCCGAGACCTCGCGTCTCCCCTGACCGAATTGCTGGGTGTCGTCGTTTTGTGTGTCATCATCTATTTTGGTGCGACACTGATTGTCACGCACCACGGGTTGACAGGCGGCGACCTGATAGCCTATATCGCCATGTTTGCGATGATGATTAATCCTGCCAAGTCGTTGTCCACTTCTTTCTTCAACGTACAGCAGGGTGCCGCGGCAGTGGAACGCATCGAAGACCTCCTGAACACACCTGTCGTCATCACGGACGAAGGGACCAAAAAGCTGGACAATTTCTCGGGTGAAATCGAATTCCGCAACGTGGATTTTGGGTACAACAACCATAAGGTTCTGAAAAACATCAACCTCAAAATCCCCAAAGGCAAAACCGTCGCCTTGGTCGGCAGCAGCGGCGCGGGCAAAAGCACCTTGGCGGACCTGGTAACACGCTTCCATGACGTGACGAGCGGCGAGGTTTTGTTTGACGGTGTCAATATCAAGGAGTACAGCATCGAGTCGGTACGGCGCAAAGTCGGCATCGTCACGCAAGAACCCATCCTGTTCAACGACACGATTGCCAACAACATAACACTGGGTAACCCGGACGCCCCCACGGACGAAATCGTACAAGCGGCGAAGATTGCCAACGCCTACAACTTCATCGAAAACAAGCCACAAAAATTTAACACCAACATCGGTGACCGTGGCGGTAAACTGAGCGGCGGCGAACGCCAGCGCGTTACCATCGCACGCGCGGTATTGACCAACCCGCCGATATTGATACTCGACGAAGCAACTTCTTCCCTCGACACGGAAAGCGAACGCGTCGTGCAGGATGCCATCAACAACATGATGCAAAACCGTACCTCCCTCGTCATCGCCCACCGTCTCAGCACTATCCGCAATGCCGACGAAATCGTTGTCCTCGACCAAGGCGAAATCAAGGAACGTGGTACACACGACGAATTGATAAAAATAGAAAACGGCATCTACAAAAAACTAGTGACGATGCAAGGGATACGATAACAAGGGTTTTGTCCTCGTTGGAGACCCTTGCAGCATTAATATAAAAGATAGCCCGATTTACCGCTTAGCGTTGTACATCTCCACCAACCTTATCGCTTCCACGGCTTCCGTTACGTCATGCACGCGCAAGATATTGGCACCGTGCAATAAGGCAATGGTGTTGACGACCGTCGTGCCGTTCAATGCCCTTTCGCCGTTGGTGTTGAGAGGTTGGTATATCATCCCTTTTCTGGAAACGCCGACCAAGAGCGGCCTGTCCAATATCCGAAAATCCAGCAAGTGGCGCAACAGTTCATAGTTCTGTTCCAGATTTTTTGCAAAACCAAAACCGGGGTCGATGATGACATCCTTGATACCTGCGAGACGGCAGGTTTCTATTTTTTGGATAAAAAAATCCAGTATATCACGTGAGAGGTTTTCATATTGTGTAAGCTGCTGCATCGTCTGTGGCGTGCCACGCGTGTGCATACACACATAAGGCACGTTGCCCATCGCGCCGACCGTCGGTATCATGTCCTCGTCCAGATTACCACCCGAAATATCATTGACAATCGACGCGCCGGCTTGCACGGTCGCCGATGCAACTTTGGCATAAAACGTATCGATGGAAACGATGGTTTCCGGAAACGCGCTGACCAGTCCGTCCAATACCGGCAATACCCTTTCGAGTTCCTCTTCTGCGCCGAGGAGCGTGCTGGTCGGACGTGTGCTCTGTCCGCCAATATCGATGATGGACGCGCCCGATGCCAACATTTTTCCTGCCATGTCCACCGCCGCACCCACTTCTGTCTTCCGGTTGCCCGTGAAAAAAGAATCCGGCGTTGTATTGATAATTCCCATGACGATGGGTTTTTCTAAAGATAAAAGCCGTCCTTTACAGTTGAGAGTAAACATGATTTTTTAATTTAGCGACACCAATCATACAGAATGCATACATCCGAACAATATGACGCGGTCGTCAAGACCTGCAAAGATATTTTTATTAAGAAAACAAAAGACTACGGAACTTCCTGGCGCGTATTACGCACGATTTCCGTAGTGGACCAGTTGTATATCAAAGTGCAGCGCGTCCGCACGTTGCAGGAAGCAAAGGTACAGATGGTGTCGGACGACATCCCGTCCGAATTTTTGGCGATTGTCAACTACGGCATCATCGGGCTGATACAGTTGCAGTTCGGCAATCCCGTCGTTGAAAATCTCGTTCCCGAACAGGCTTCGCAGCTTTACGACGAGCAAATCGCGTTCGTCAAAAACACGATGCTTGCCAAGAACCACGATTACGGTGAGGCGTGGCGCGAGATGAGCCAGGAAAGTTTTGCAGACCTGATATTGACCAAGCTCCTGCGCATCAAACAGATATTGGACAACAAAGGCCAAACGCTCATCAGCGAAGGCATCGACGCCAACTATACCGACATTGTCAACTACGCCATTTTTGCATTGATAAAAAACAAGGAAAATGCAGAAAAGAAGAACGCATAAAATACCGAAAACCGTGACGGCATTCCGCTGGATTGTCGGATTGTTGTTCATCTTCTCGGGCTTGATAAAAGCCAACGACCCGCTCGGTCTCAGCTACAAGATGCAGGAGTTTTTCGAGGCTTGGGGCTGGCATGGACTGGACGGTGTGACCTTGCCGTTGGCATACACGATGAACATTTTTGAAGTGCTGGCGGGCGTCGCGGTGATATTGGGTTACGCGATGCCGCTGTTCAGTTGGCTGCTGCTGTTGCTGACGATTGGGTTTGCGTTTTTGACGGGCTATGCGTCGCTTTCTGGTAAGTTCAGGAGTTGCGGTTGTTTTGGTGACTGTCTGCCGTTGACGCCGATTGTTTCCTTTGTCAAGGACTTGGTGTTGCTGGTGCTGATTGTAGCGATTTTTGCGTACCGCAACCGTGTCAAACCCTTGGCACGAAAAGCTTTTGTGTCTGTTGCGCTCTTGGCATTGACGGTCGGCGGCGTAGTGTATTTCCAGCAATATGTGTTGTGGCACTTGCCTGTCAAAGACTGCCTGCCTTACCGTATCGGCAACAACCTGTTGAAAGAAATGGAACTGCCTACGGGCGCGGTTCCGGACAGCACGGTCATCACATTCAAATACCTGCACAACGGCAAAACCGTCGAGTTTGACGGTGAACATTTCCCGGCGGATTTCGACGACTCCACGTACCAATATGTGGACCGTTACGACAAAGTGGTACGCAAGGGAACGGCGCAGGCGGCTATCAACGATTTTGTACTGAAAACGGCTTCCGGCGAAGACACGACCCACGCCATATTGACCAATTCGGGTAAATACGTGATGGTGTTCACGCAAAACTTTAAGGATTGGAACAAGGCGGCTTTCAACTCCGTACTGCAGGCAAGCAAAGCCAAAGGTTATCCTGTATTTGTGGTTTCGCCCAATATTGCGGATGCGCGTGGTTTGTTGCCTTCGGACGTATATAAGTTGAGTTTGGATGCGGTCGTACTGAAAACCGCGGCGCGTGTCAATGCGACGTATTTTTTGATGCAGAGCGCGGTGGTGTTGGACAAAAAAGCAGACGAGGACGTGCGGATGTTGGTGGGAGGTGTGGGGTTTTAGGGAATTGGTATTGTCGATTGTATCTGTTTACACTCTTACGAGTTGCATTAATGGTTCAAATGAATAAATAGCCGGCTTTCTGCCGGCGGCTTCCTGCTGTAACAGGACAATGTTTTCGTCCAATAGTTTCTTTATAATTTTAGCGGCTGACTTTTCGGGGATTTCCACTTCCAATGACATATTGGGTATCCGAAATTTGGGATAGGTGAAGATGTAATCCAATATCGGAAGCTCCCATTTGGAGCCCAATATTTCCGAAAAACGTTTTTTCATATCCTCATAAAGTGCCGTGATGGCTTCGGCGGTAGCCAGATTTTTATTTGCCTGTTCTTTTACCGCCACGAAAAAATACCTGCACCATTCGTCCCATTCACCTTTTTCCGATACGGCACGCATATTGGCGATATAGGCTTTTTTGTGTTGCTCCAGAAAGCCACTGATGTAAAAATGGGGGGTGCTGATCATTTTCTGTTGCCAGAGAAACAGCGTTATCAGCATCCTTCCGATACGACCGTTGCTGTCCTTGAACGGGTGGAGAGATTCAAATTCCAGGTGCATCAAGGCAGTCTTGACCAAAACGGGAAATGCGCTTTCGGCGATAAACCTAAAGAGCGTTTCCATGCCTTCTGGCAATGATTCTGGGGCGACTGGTATGTACGAAATCTCGCGGCCGTAGCTGTCACCGATATAATTCTGTTCTGTTTTATATTGCCCGGGGGATTTTTGTGCACCTCTGCCAAAGCTGAGCAGCTGCTGGTGAATCTGTTTTATCAGGCTATCCGAAATCGTATAGCCAATTTCCATCGCTTTTTGGGCATTTTTGAGCGCACGCTGGTACAGCAGCGTTTCCACGATTTCGCTCCTGACTTCCGCCTGTGTGACAGAGCTGCCGTCTTCTTCGTTAGACTTTAGTTGCCCTTGCAGTTCCATGATCTCATCCATCGTACTGATCGTTCCTTCCATACGGGACGAAAGGACGGCTTCCTGGTTACGCAACGGACTGAGCAATATCTCATTGTTGTGCAGATTTTTGAGCATCTGGTCAAAACGTGCCAGTGCCTGTTCCGCAGCCAGCAACTCATGGATAAAGTTGTTATAGTCCAGGCTTTGAGGTGGAAACTGGTGATAATGATATTTTACGGCGTTGTCTGTATTGAACATAATGCGATTGTCAGACAAATATAAAGCAAAAATGCGGACAAATCTATTTATCCGCATAAAAACAAAAAAAATGACGAACAAATACATTTGAACGTCCCACAAGGCGGACAAAAAATCTTGTATGTCGTTATTTCAAAAAAAGCGCGGACAAAGTTTTTTGTCCGCGCTTTTGGGTGTACAAGTTTTTTTGAACGTCAAAAATTGTTTCTCTGTTCGGGATGTTAGCGAAGCGCATCCCGAACCGTTGATAAAAGGAATTTATAAATTCCATGGATTGTTAGAATGGGTCCTATAACTTTTTGAGAGGAATAAAGAACGGATTTTAAAATCCGTTCTTTATCAGAGGTTCGGGATGCCCTGCGGAACATCCCGAACAGCGAAGTTTGTAATAGAGTCAGCATTTTCCCCTACTTCGTCTCCGGAATATCCCTTTGCGCTTCCAAGATGTCGACCGAAGTATGCGCGTCGCGCAGCAGCCATTGGCTGTAATAGTCGCAGAGCCGCCAGAAGAAATACTCCTGCATATCGCCGTAAGCGTGGCGTTGTCCGGGCAGTTCCAGATAGTCAAATCTTTTGTTGGCCTTGATAAGCGCGTCCATGACACGGATGGTATTGCCGGGATGCACATTGTTGTCGATGTCGCCGGAAGTCAACAGGAGATGGCCTTTGAGGTTTTTGGCAATCTCGGGGTTGGTCGCAATCTGGTACGCAAAAGTCGTGTCGCCTTTGGCACTGACATTTTCCTTGACACCGTTGTGGGTCTCGCTCCACCAACGGTTGTAGATGCGGTTGTCGTGGTTACCCGAACTGGAAACGGCGACCTTGAAAAAATCGGGATAGACAAACATGGCTGCCGTACTCATAAATCCACCACCACTATGCCCGTGGATGCCGACGCGATTGAGGTCGATGTAGGGATATCGGTACGCGAGTTGTTCGGCGGCGGTTTTCTTGTCCGCCAGGCCGTAGTCGCGGAGGTTGTTGTAGCCATAGTTATGGTACCATTTGCTGCGGGCGGGATTGCCGCCACGGTTGCCGATTGTCAATATCAGCAGGCCGATCTGAGCCAGTCGGTCGGTACGGTCGGCAACGCGCGTAAATGCGTAGTTGACGGCTTCGGTCTGCGGCCCGGGATAGACGTATTCCACCAATGGATATTTCTTGGTGCTGTCAAAATCGTAAGGACGGTACAGCACGCCGTACAGGTCGGTGATGCCGTCGTCCGCCTTGAGTTTCACGATTTCGGGAAACTTGTAACCTGCCGCAAAAAGCGAACTCAAATCAGCGGAGTCCAGTGTCAGTATTTTCTTTCCGGCATTGTCGTAGAGCATCGACTGCGGCACGGTATTGACACGCGAATAGTTGTCCACGAAAAAACGCTGGTTGTCGTTCATACTGATGGTATGGAAAAAATCTTTCTTGTCCAGCAACTGCATACCCGAACCGTCAAAGTTGATGCGGTAATGGTGCAGGTAATATGGATTGATGCTGGCATCCACGCCGCCCGCGGTGAAGTACAGCACACGGTTTTTCTCGTCCACACCTTCGATGCTTTCGCAATGGAACGGACCGGTCGTCATCTGGTTTTTCAGTTTGCCGTTGCCGTCGTAGAGGTAATAATGTCCCCAGCCGTCGCGCTCGCTCCATTCGATGATTTCGCTGCCGTTGTTGACGAGCTTGAGCGGTTCTGTTTCGATATAGGTGTTCATCCTTTCACCAAAAAGCGAATCGACCTGACCCGTTGCAGCATTGACAGTCAGGTAGTCGATGCGTTTCAGGTCACGGCTGCGTCGGCTGACATAAAATCTGTCGTTGGTTCCCAGCCAGAGCGAAGGCCGCCAATCGTCGTCGCGGCTGCTTTCCAGCGGTTGTTTCCGTTCGATGCCGATGCCCTGGTCTTTGTACCGGGCCAGTTCAATCTTTTTGTGGGTTTTGCCGACTACGTCGAAGAGCAGCAGTTCCGTCTGCGGAATCGCGGTGTCGGCGGGCATTTCATAACGATAAGTTTCCAAAGTCGGGCGCGGACTGGACAGCGTGTTGATGACCCAGAGATCCTTGACTTTGCGTTCGTCGCTGCGTGTCATTGCAAAATGCTTGGAGTCGGGCGACCACAAGAGCCATGCACCGCGGCGGTCGTTCTTCTTTTTTTCATGTTCCTCGTTGTTTTCGCCGTCACCGTCACTTCCATAAGCGTAGTGTTCAGCTCCGTCGGTGGTCAACGCGTGTTCAACGATGGTTGAATCTTTTTCGTTGAGCAACGCTTTTTTATAGTCCTGCCAGTCCATCCAGTACAAATTGAAGTTTTTGGAAAAAACGACCAGAGAACTGTCCGGTGCAATGGAAGCCCAGTCATAGTTGCGTTTGGGACGATGGAAGTCCGTTAGTTCCGTCAACGCGTTCTGCGCGATATTGTAGGCAAAATAGAAGGTCTTTTTTTCTTTTGTCGTTTTGGGGTTTTTCTTGTCGGTGGAATCTTTCTTTTCGATTTCTTCCGTTGATTTTATCTGAAAACGAATCGTGTTTTCATCGGACAGCACTTGTAGGCTGTCAATCGGCAGGTGCAACGCTTCAAATGGATCTTTGACGATTTTGGTCACTTCCGCCGCGAGCTTGGCCGGGTCGAACATTTCTTTTTTCGTACCCGCCGCCGCGTCCACGATATACCAATGCTTGCCGTTGGGCGTCTCGTAGGCATACCAAAACTTGTTGTTGCTCTTGAGCCAATGCGGGTCTACGCTGGTCGAAAACACCATCTTGCGTTGCCTGTTGGGCGAAAAACGTGCCGCCAGTTCATAGTTTGCTTTCTGCTGCCCGTCTGCTGTCGTGATTCCTACGATGGAAAGGAACAATAATGCGAGTCTTCTCATGTACCACAAAGATAAGGAAATGGAAGATTGGATAATTTGAAGGATATTTGTTCTCATGAAGAAAATATTCTTGTTATCGTTGCTTTTTATTTTGACTAAGAGCTATGGACAGAATTGCAACTGTAACGAATCATTGCATTATGTAGAAAATTTGATTGAGAAAAATTCGCCGTCTTACATAAATGACGTTATCGATTTGCATAAAGAAAAAAAATACCAACAGTTTAAAAATGGTCTGGATAAGAAGTCTTTGCAATTGAATATTAGTGATTCGTTTTCCTGCATGTCGCTTATCTCCCAATATTTTTCGTTCTTTCGAGATGAGCATATACAGATGAATTATAAAGATTCATTTTGGGGTAATTTAGATTTTGATGACACTTTGGCGACAAAGATTTTTTTTAAGAAATATCCATTTGTCAATAACTATACTATTCCGAACAAGGTTGATAATAAAAGTATCGTTGGTTATTGGCAAAGCGAAGATGGACGGAATAAATTCTTAATAGTTCCAGACACATCGGCGGTTAGGGAATATGCGGGTATTGTGCTTAATGGAGATAGTCTCTTTTGGAGCAAAAATCAAATAATGTTCGAGTTTACTCAAAAAGGAAATAATGAATATCGTTGCACAAGATGGGTAAGCTCTCGTCAACCAAGAACCTACACGGCTCAGTTGAATGATTCGATATTAGTCATTGCAAGAACGCATAAATTTCTTAGAGTAAAAGATGCAAACCATGAAATTCCCAGACAGATGCTGGCTTATGGAGGTGCTTTTTCTTTTAAAGAATTGTCGCCTTCTACCAATTATATACGAATCCCAACATTTTATGAAAGTCATGATATTATAGATTCAATAATAAATGTAAACAAAGCATTGATTGAGTCTAAGCCCAATCTAATTATAGACATAAGAGACAATGGCGGCGGTAGCGATGATAGTTACGCTCCATTGTTGCCCTATATTTACAACACTAAAAAAGTTTCATCTCCATATACAATGTCTTTTTATGCTACAAAGCATAATAATGAAGGCTTTGAAAATGCTGTTAGAAAAAATGGATATTTTAAGAGGGATTCTACTAAATTTTTAGATATGTTTAAAGAGCATCGTCAGAATGAAGGCAATTTTATGCAACCTCATTTTTCTTCGATTGCAATAGATACGATTTTTGAATATCCGAAACGTGTTGCCATTATTACAAATTCGGGAGATGCGAGTTCTGCAGAGGGATTTGTGATGGTCGCAAAAGAAAGCTCTAAGGTCACGACATACGGAGAGAATACCGGGGGGTGTTTCAATTATGGAAATATAATAATGACATCCGTTCCTTGTTTACCAATTGTTATTGGTGTTCCTACGTCTAAAGTATTTTTTGTTCATCCTGAATATAAAAATCTTGAAGATATTGGTTTTAAACCTGACGTGAGTCTAATACAATACAAATCAGACAAATGGATAGATGTTGTAAAGGAAAAAATGGAGTTTAAGAAATAAACTTTTAGAAACCGTCTACTTGCAATTATAATTATAGCTCTTCAAGAACCTGTTTGGCTGTTGGTAGTTTTATTTTTCATGTGGAGGCGCAAGGAATAAGGTCGTCCCTATGGGACTTTTTGTTATCAGATGCTTCTTTTCTACCAAAAGGACGTCCCTACGGGACATTTCAATACCTGATTATAAAACACATCAAAAAAATTGAAACAACTTTGGATCTCGTAGTCCCGTAGGGACGTACTTTTGGTAGCAACGAGCCAAGTACTCTCCTTGAAGCTCCGTAGGAGCGACCTTATCGAAGTTACCCTTATCATTCATCATAAAATTCAAATACATATTCGTCTTTAAATTCTATCTCAAATTTCTTCAACAGGTCCAGATATTCTTCTTTAAATGTTTTGTTTTGATGATGTTCTTCTTGATTAGCAATATAATTAATTACATTGTTTCTTTGCGAACGGGAATAAGAAAATGCGCCATAACCTGCTTGCCATTGAAACTTTCCCGTCACAAAACGGTTGTCGTTTATCCATTTCGACGACACCGATTTTAAATCTCGTATTATGTCTGAAATTCTTTTGGTTAGAGGCAGTTCAAAAAATACGTGGACATGGTCTTTCCAACCCCCGACAGCTAAGGGGAAAATGTGGTCGTTTTTCAATATCCCATTCATGTATTTATGCAAATCATCCCTAAATTGTTTTGTGACAAAATTTTCCCGGCCCTTCACGGAAAACACGCAATGGATGTTTATTTGAGAATAGGTATTTGCCATAGCGTTTTATTTGCAAACTAATGTACACATTCCATTATATATAAGGTCATCCCTACGGGACTTTTTGTTATCAGATGCTTCTTTTCTACCAAAAGGACGTCCCTACGGGACGGCAAGCAATGAAGTCGTTTTATACCAAACACAATAATAAAACAGTCTGATTTGGAAGATTGGATTTTTTTATTACATTTGGGCTATATAATAAAAGTGCATGGCCCTACCAAAAACAATTCCGGTTAAGGAATCCGAAAAAGA
>JASGDY010000090.1:0-2594 GCA_047606825.1 Chitinophagaceae bacterium | reverse complement strand
GTCTTGCATAAGGTTGTTCCCCCGGTATACCAGTCTTATGTCCTCCAGATCCGTCAATCCTCGTTCATTCATCCCACAAAGTTATACCTATTTGTGTCCACACGATAGCCGAAGGCGGGAATGACGGTCAATCTGTTTATTCTCTTCTAACAAGCGACTTTTCAATTCTTAATAAATCGTCATAAAAACAAAACCTTACTGTATTTTCGTTCCTTATATGAAATTTCTTTTTTCCATTCTTACGTTTCTTTTTTGTCTGTCGGCGGTACGTTCCAACGCGCAGACGGACACGGCAAAAGGTGTGCGCGTCAGCCTGTTGACCTGTGCGCCGGGCCCTGAACTGTATTCGACTTTTGGACATACGGCGATTCGGATTGTGGACAGCGCGACGTACAGCGACATTGTCTATAACTACGGGGTGATAGGCGAAACGCTGGACTATGACGACCCACGTTTTTATGTGCGGTTCATGCGTGGCAAAATCAAATATATGCTGGATGCATATAGCTTTCGGGACTTCATGTACGAGTACCAAGTAGAACAGAGAAGCGTATGGGAGCAGGAACTCGACCTATCAGAAGCACAGAAAAAAGAGCTTCTTGCTCTCCTCCAAGACAACCTGAAAGAGGATAAACGATACTACAAATACGATTTCTGGCTGGACAACTGCTCGACGCGCCCAAGGGACTTATTGTTCCAAAAACTATCCGGACTAAGGTTGGAGAAGCCTATCATCGCACCCAACACAACACCGCGAAGGCTTATCCATGCTTACCTCGACAGGGCTGGACAGTCCTGGTCCAAACTCGGTATCGACATCCTGTTGGGACAGCTGATGGACAAGCCCATCGACGACAACGGCGCGATGTTCCTGCCGGAATACCTGATGAAAGGCATCGACAGCACAAGCAACAATGACAAACCTGTGGTCGTTGCAAGGAAAACAATATTGGCTCTGCCCTCTCCTATCGAACCCAGCGGTAAATACAATCCACTGTTGGCAATACTGTTTTTCAGTTTGCTCTACGCGTCACTGTATTGGTTGTTGTGGAAAAAGGAAAATGCCTACAAAATACTGGACGCATTTCTGTTGTTGATTACAGGTTTGCTGGGTGTTTTACTGGTCGTCATGTGGACTGCCACCGACCACACGGTTTGTAAAAGCAACTGGAACGTGCTGTGGGCGATACCGACCAATATCGTCGTGGCATTCGTCAACGGCAAAAAAGCGGCATGGCTTCCGAAATATTTCCTGTTCTGCTTTCTGGTTACGGTCGTGCTGGTCGGCGGATGGTTTTGGCTGCCGCAGGATTTCAATATGGCATTGCTGCCGTTGGCGGTGCTGATGGGATGGCGATACGGGAGACGGAGTATATAGTTACAAGTTGCAGGTTTCATGTTAAACCTCACCCCCGACCCCTCTCCTAAAAGAGAGGGGCGTAGCGACACCTAAGATTTCGCATCTCCCCTCTCACTCGGGAGAGGGGTCAGGAGTGAGGTTTTTCTTTGCGGTCTTTGCGTGAAACAACCACAATAAAATCAATCACCATGTTTTTTGAATACCAAGGACAAAATATTTATTATAGAAAAAGCGGTAAAGGCAGCCGGACAATCCTATTCATCCATGGTTTTCCGGAGGATGGAGGCATATTTGACAGACAGATAGCGTACCTCTCGGAATTTTGCCAACTGTTGGTCCCGGACCTTCCGGGTGCAGGAAAGTCGCCGTTCAACGATGAACTGCGTTCGGTGGAAGATTTTGCAAAAGCCATCATCGCACTGGCACAACACGAACAACTGGAAAACATTACCGTCTTGGGACATAGCATGGGCGGCTATATTGCGTTGGCTATTGAGGAGCTGTTTCCTCATTTTTCAAAGACTTTTGGCTTTATCCATTCCACGGCTTTTGCGGATTCCGAAGAGAAAAAGGAAAACCGCAGGAAAAGTATCCAGCTGATGGAAAACTACGGCAGCGCGGCATTTGTAAAAAAAGCCGTTCCGGGCAACTTCACGGAAAGCTTTGTCCAAAACAACAAAAAAACCATCGACGACCTCATCGCCAACGCGTCCACATTTCCCAAAGAAGGACTACAACGCTTTTACCAAATCATGATTGACCGTCCCGACCGCACGTCGGTACTCGACACACACAAACCAATCCTGTTCATCATCGGTGAGGAGGACAAGGCCGCACCTTTAAACGACCTCTTGCAACAGGTCAAAATACCGCAAATCGCCGACATCCATATCCTGCCCAACGTCGCCCACATGGGAATGCTGGAAGCGGCGGAC
This sequence comes from Chitinophagaceae bacterium, assembly GCA_047606825.1. Classification (GTDB taxonomy): domain Bacteria; phylum Bacteroidota; class Bacteroidia; order Chitinophagales; family Chitinophagaceae; genus Rhizosphaericola. Next base: position 299 of record JASGDY010000090.1, on the reverse strand, counting down.
GAAGTGAATAAGTTTGTTTCATGTTACAGGTTACAAGTTGCAGGTTAAGTCTTTCGCTGTACCCTTCGCTGTTCGGTATGTTCCGAAGGGCATCCCGAACGTGAGATAAATGCAGATTTCCAATCTGCATAAAACAACACGGATTGCAAATCCTTTTTCATCTGTGGTTCGAGATGCGCTACGCTAACATCCCGATTTCTATGATATTACCAAACTATTTTTATACAAAGTACCGCGGTTGACGGCAGCACAGATGCGGTGGATGATTTTGTTTCGGACGGCGTTCAGAACACTCATTT
>JASGDY010000089.1:0-176026 GCA_047606825.1 Chitinophagaceae bacterium | reverse complement strand
TCCCAAGTGAGAGGGGAGACACGAAGTGTTAGGTTTCGCTACACCCCTCTCTTTTAGGAGAGGGGTCGGGGGTGAGGTCCTTCCCACAAAGTCCCCACCGAGGAGGGGACTTTGTGGGAAGGAATACACGTTTTTATGTCTTGGAAGCATATAAAACCGTACAGAAAAACTTAACTCAAACAGTCTCTAAGTTTTCATTGCCTAGGCTTATTGTACATATTTATGGAGCGTACAGTATAATTTTCAAATCTTCAAATTACCAATATCTTTGTCCCATGGAAAATCAGAACAAACCTTTGGTCGGCATTATCATGGGCAGCGACAGCGACCTCAAAATCATGGGTGCCGCCGCAGAAGTATTGCAGTCGTTCAACATCCCGTTTGAACTGACTGTCGTGTCTGCGCACCGTACACCTTTGCGTATGGTGCAATACGCCCAAAAAGCAAAAGACAGAGGTCTGAAAGTCATCATCGCCGGAGCAGGCGGCGCGGCGCATCTTCCGGGAATGGTCGCCGCCATCACGCCGTTGCCCGTCATCGGCGTACCTGTCAAGTCGTCCAATTCCATTGATGGTTGGGATTCCGTATTGTCCATTTTGCAGATGCCCGGCGGCGTTCCCGTTGCGACCGTAGCACTCGACGGCGCGAAAAACGCAGGTTTGTTGGCCGTACAAATCATCGGTGCATTCGACGCCACAATCGGCAATGCAGTACAACAATACATGTCTGACCTCGAAAAGTCAGTCAACGAAAAAATAGAAAAACTGAAAAGCAGTTGGCCCAATAGTTTTGATAATTGACAACGCGTGTTTCAATTTTAGACTATCGGTCGGTGTCCTCACCGACCGATAGTCTAAAATTTCATTATGCATCATAAACTACTCATTAAAAAAACTTCCCTTCCCGTATCCCATTTATCCCATCGACCAATGCGTCAATATCCGCGCAGGTATTGTAGAACGCAAAAGACGGCCGCACGGTCGCTTCCAATCCAAAACGCCGCAATATCGGTTGGGCGCAATGGTGTCCCGCACGCACGGCGATGCCTTGCCTACCAAGGAGACTGCCGACTTTCGGCGTTTCAAAACCATCCAAAACAAAAGAAATCGCGCCCGCCTTCTCTTTGGCATTGCCGATGATATGCAGTCCTGGAATCGTCCGCAACCTTGCGGAGGCATAATGTATCAGTGCCGTTTCATATTGGTGGATAGCTTCTATGCCCACCTTGCTGACATACTGCAACGCCGCACCCAGACCGACTGCATCGGCTATATTGCCGGTACCCGCTTCAAATTTGGTCGGCGCCGGATTGTATTGCGTCTGTTCAAAAGTCACGTCCTTGATCATGTTGCCGCCACCCTGCCAAGGCTGGGTCGCATTGAGGAGATTTTCTTTTCCATACACGACACCGATGCCTGTCGGCGCATATATCTTATGGCCCGAAAAGACCAGCCAGTCGGCATCGAGCCACTGCACATCGGTCGGGATATGCGAAATAGACTGCGCCGCGTCCACCAATACTTTAGCACCGGACTGGTGTCCTAGTTCGATAATCTGTTTTATCGGAGTAACCGTTCCCAGCGCATTGGAAACCGCCGTCACGGAAACCAGCTTGGTACGGCTACTTAACAGTTTGGCATATTCGTCCAGAAGCAGTTCGCCGTTGTCGTCCACAGGGATGACTTTTAGCTTGATGCCTTTTTTTTGTGCCAGCAACTGCCAGGGAACGATGTTGGCGTGATGTTCCAGGTGGCTGACGATGATTTCGTCTCCCTCGTTGAGGTACTGGTCGCCCCAGGACTGCGCGATGAGGTTGATGGCTTCCGTCGTTCCTCTTACAAACACGATTTCGTTGACCGACTGTGCATTGATAAAACGTCGTACCGTCTCACGCGCCTCTTCGTAGGCATCCGTCGCACGTGCAGCGAGCGTGTGCGCGGCCCGGTGGATATTGCTGTTTTCATGAAGATAAAACTGGGAAAGCCTGTCGATGACCTGTCGAGGTTTTTGCGTCGTGGCGGCATTGTCAAGCCATACCAGCGGACGACCGTTGATGGTTTCGGACAATATCGGAAAATCGTTACGCACGACATTCAGGTTAAAAGCGGGACGTGCCAAACTTGTCTGCCCGGCAAAATTTTGCCAAGACTGGTCTTTTGAAAAATAACTTTCCACTTCCGAGAACCCGGGTGCAAAATAGTATTGCGAAGGACTTCCCACGCCCGAAACAGGCAGTTGACCACTTGGAATATAAGACGCGATTCCATTCAGTGCCTCGTTCAGCTCTTTTTGGAAAAAATTGTCCTCCGTAAACCCAAAATGCCCATTGGGCAAAGGGTTGTCCGTGTCATATTGGCTATTTGTCTGTGCAAAATTGCCGTAATCAACCGTTGACCGCGTACTTCCTCCATTGGACAACGGAATATTGGATTGCAAACTTTGGAAAGACGGCGCAATGCCACTACCCGCAACAGACTGCGGAATACTTCCATTGGCGGTAGGGATATTGGGATCCTGCAAACTCGTAATAGGGTCGTTAAGATCCACGGCGTTGCGCTGGTTGATAGCCGATGGAGAGACACCGCTTCCAGCAACGGAAGCGGGGATATTGGGACTGTCCTTTTCAGGTGTGTGCTGCGTTCCACTTACCTGCGAAGCCGGAGTGCCGGGCGTTTGCGAAAACAACTCGTTGGCTAAACGTTCTATCAACGCAGTGTCCGGTATATGGGAATTAATATTTGTACTCATGGTATTTGTTTATTTCTACGTCATCCAAAACGGCAATCGCATCATCCACCAACACAGCGAGCGAACAATACAACGAAACTAAATAAGATGCAATCGCCTGGTCGTTGATGCCCATGAACCGAACCGACAATCCAGGTGTTTGCTGCCCCGAAAGATTGGGCTGGTACAGACCGACAACACCTTGCCTGCTTTCACCTGTCCTTACCAGGATAATCTTAGTCTTGTTGCCGACGATGGGCACTTTGTCGGACGGAATCAACGGAACACCGCGCCAAGTGATGAACTGCGAACCAAACAAGGAAACGGTAGGCGGCGGCACGCCACGTCTGGTACATTCCCTACCAAAAGCTGCAATCGCCAGTGGATGCAACAGGAAAAAACCGGGTTCTTTCCAGACTTTGGTAATCAACTCGTCCAAGTCGTCGGGCGTAGGCGCGCCAGTCCTGGTTTTGATACGCTGCGAGGAGACGACGCTGTGCAGCAGGCCGTATTCCTTGTTGTTGATAAGTTCGCTTTCCTGCCGTTCCTTGATTGTCTCGATGGTCAGGCGCAACTGTTCGCTGATCTGGTTGTAAGGCTTGCTGTACAAGTCCGAAATACGCGTATGCACGTCCACCACTGTATTGACGGAACTCAGGAGATACTCGCGTGGATTTTCGATATAGTCCACATACGACTGCGGCAACAACCGTTCGTCACGGGCAGAACAATCAACCTGGATTGTGCTGAGGTCTTTCACTTTGTTCACACGGTAGATACCCGCCTCGACAGGAATCCAGCTCAGAAGGTGCGTCAACCACCGAGGCGTGATGATTGGTAGTTGTGGGACGGTACGTGTCGCAATCGCAAGCTGCCTTGCCGCAATGTCACCTAATGCGGTCTGCGTTTTGTTGTTAGCCATATTTGTTTTTTTGATTTGTGAATAAAGATTTTTTTGATTTATGAATGGATAAGATTACGTCATGGGACACAACATCGAGATTTTTGGGGATTAATTTTGCCCACCCCATCCGTTTGGAAATCCGTTTTTCAAAGAAATATTGTCTGTCGACTTTAACATTCATAGGTACACCATCTGATGTCCGCCATCCCCACAATAGTACATTAGACACTATATATTGCAATATTATGTTTTTATTACTACAACCCGTTGCATATTTTAGCGTAAATAACCTTAAATTTTACGGGAGAAGTCCGAGGGAGTGATTAAACCTATAAGAGACTGTTTGAATTAAGTTTTTCTGTACGGTTTTATATCCTTCCAAGACATAAAAACGTGTATTCCTTTCCGCAAAGTCCCCTCCGCGGCGGGAGACTGTGCGGAGAAGAAAATAAATAACTCAAACAGCTTCTAAGAGTCCTTCTCCGCAACTAACTCATTGATTTATCCTTTGCATGATATATTGATTATTGCTAGCAAGCCTTGGGCTTTTTTACTTTTGATTTAACTACAAAAGCCTTTTTATAATCGGCTTGATTGACTCGGAAATTTTGTTGTAGCCCATTCCATTGGGATGCAGGCCATCCAAAGACAAAAGCGACTCGGTATTTCCGTCAAACAAACTATATAAGTCCACATATTCAATGGCATTCTGCTTGGCAACCTGTGATACCGATTCGTTGTATCGTTTTACATGCTCGTTGCTCCTAACCTTTCCATTGGTACTTGTTACCTTGTCAATACGAAACGAAATGGGTAATATGTTGAGCAGGTAAACATTTGGCGTAATCTCCTTGGCGATATCGACCGCGTGGCTGAGGTTCTTTTCAAAGTCTGTTGTGGAAACCGTCGCCACGCCGTTGATTTGCGCCAAGTCATTGGCGCCATAGCCAAAGAAGATTATGTTTTCCTCGTCCGCCTTTCTTGCCTCGGATTCAATCTTGACTCTTTTAATTAATCCCGCCGTCGTCTCCCCTCCTTTCCCAAGGTTGAACACGTTGACCTCTTTTATATCATTGATGTTTTTTTCCCGGTGAAAATGGCGTTTGAGTATGTCCACCCACCCGCCAAAGAAACCGTCGTACTCTCCATACGTGATACTGTCTCCAAAACACAAACAATTGAGCATATATTCCAATAGTTATAAAAGTCTATAATTTTAGTAGGTTAAACAAAGATACTGTTTCAGTTTACATATCCAAATTTTCAGAAAAAAAATTATATCAACCTGGACAGTGTGCATTTACCTTCGGTGGGAATAGTTCAAATTTTCGCTGGCGGGTGGAGATACCACGCCAGTAGAAGCACTAATGGTGTCTCTCACCGAATACTAGGATACCTGTATTGTTACAGTAAATGGATAGACGACCGTAGCGTTGTTGTTCAAAATGTCAAGTGCTTCATTCTTAACATAATTGGCGTCGTCGATGGATATGTCCCGAAGCTTGAGGGCAACCTCGATAGTCCTTTTAAGACCGTGGGCATGGCCATGGCCGATGGCATACCCTTTCCTGACTTCGATGCCTCCGAGATGACGACCATAGAGTTTTTGGAACAGCAGTTTGACGTCCTGTACGCTGACGATTCTGTCCTTGGACATCATCTGGTGCCTTAACCTGTCTTTTTGTTCCGCAAAGGTGTAGTCGGACTTGCCTCCCATGACTTTGGAAATGATATAGTTGTCCTTGATGCCGGTGAGCAGGTGTTTGTATGGTTGCAGGGCCGTGTAAGGCGGAATCTGGTTAGCGAGTTCAGCCGAGGTCGTAAAATACTGTATGGAGATGGTTTCGTTGACATTTCTAGGTTTCAGCAGCAGATAGGCAGCACTTTTTTTCAAATCGTCCGATTGGAGCATCTGTTCATTTAAGGAAGCCAGTATGCGTTCCATCTCGTCTATCTTGGACATGAGCAGTTCATTGTTTGGCTCGTTGAAGTAATTACTTTCTTCCTGTACTGCATGTGTAAGGCTGCCGATGAGGCTACGGATAGAAAGTGAGTCGGCCTTTCCCACGCCAGACATCCTGACCATTGCCTGTCCGTTTTTCAGACCATCGTTTTCCTGTATGCGTTCATACGAGACATTTCCGTTGGAGCTAGAGATGTTCTTTAAGTCAAAAAAATGGTCGTCGGTCCGCAGCGGTATGACATTGACCCACTTGTCCGTCACATAGTTGTGTGTATGCAACTGCTTGTTGATTGCCGGAAAAGCGTTGATGCAACAACTCAACCCTTCCAGCTCTTCTTCGGTAAAATTCCTGTTGAACTGTATTTCCACAAAGACCAATTTGCCAAACAATGCTTTCTCCATGATTTCCTTGGGGAAGCCGGCCACGATTTCCGAAGGGACAACCCTGCCGCCAATAGTGCTACCTTGGGGAAGATGGACAAAATACCCCGCATAAACGCCAGCGACACTACGGTTGGTCTTGCTTTCGCGACTTACATCGCCGGCGAGTACTTGATTGGCGTTAAAGTCAAACTGTTCCCTATGCCAATAGCCCACGCCAGCAGACACTGGATCGTTGCCATCTACGACTAGTTTGGCATGCCTTAACGCACTATAAAAATCCTCGGCACGCGGATGGTTGCGTAGGTCAAAATAAATACTCAACCCATCCAATGACTGCACTTCGGTATCGATTACAAGGTATAGCTTCCGGAGATGGGCGTTGCCTCTGACGGAAGTGGAATAGTAGAGTTCCTTGGTCGTATTCTCCTTTATCTTGTAGATATTCTTGCCGATGACCATATATGCGAGCCTAGCTTTTCTCAGCAGGAATCTGCCGACGGGTGTAAAATCAAAATGCGGTGCAGCCATCTTTGTTTTGGTCTGTACATGGCAATCGCAACCAAAACAGGTCTCCGTATCGACAATAGCAGAGGGTTCAACAGGTGCAGCCGTCATCACGCATGACGCTGGTGCCACACCCAGCAGAGACTCCGGCACCAGAAACTCGGTAAACCGCTCGAGTAGCCGTGAATGTGTCTGGTCGATTTCAAATCCTATCTTTTCCATCTCGGCGGCGCATGCTTCCATCAGCAGCATCACGAGCGGGTCAAAAGAAGTGTCGATTTCGTCCTCGGGAATGTTCCACAGCCTTGCCGCGGTCTTTACCATCTGCGTTTTTATCTGTTCTTTGGAGCCAAGCCGCATAAACAATCATTTTTTAACTGAGCAAAAATGGGCCAATGAAAAAGCCTGTAGCGAACGAATAGGGGTCGTTGGTTCGGGCAATAGTGCCGTTGATCTCCATTTCAACACGCCGTGTCAGCTGTTTTCGTGCGTTGAAATAGGTCTCAATCTGTCTGGCGGAAGCCCTTACGCGCACGTTGACCAGCCTTTTTTCGAAGAGGGCAATGGCGCGCTCCAAATCACGGACGATGATGTCGGCGCGTCTGTCCTGCGTCATTTTCACGTCAAACTCATCGTCCCAGAAGGATGAACCATATTTCAGGTTTTGTTTGTTTTCGCCTAGAATGGTCGTGGTCAGCAAGTGGATATTGTAGCTGATCGAATTTTGGATGGTACAGGTCGGAAACCTCCGTTTTTCGAAGAAGTGGCTAAAACGTATGGGTAATTTTAAAAACTGCTGCATCTTTTTTTATTTTAAAAGAGTCCCTTCTTTTTGTATTCTATCCTAATCAACACTACACAGTTCTGCGTGTCCCTTTCGATGGAGACAGATTTTATTTTCATTTTTTTCTCCTTGTAGAGTGCGCCGCAGACACCACTTAGGGTCGTCCAGCTTCCGTTGGCCATCACTTTGGTGTCCCCTTCATTGCATAGGAACTCATTAAAGTCCTGTTGGCTTTTGGTTCCCTGCGTCAGTTCCTCAAACATCCTCCTGAACTCCTCGTCGGGGACTATCATTTTCCTTACGGTCTTGGTGACAGGTGGTGATGTTACGACTGGTGTTGAGGACTTCGTCGATGAAGTGTTGCCCTCTCCGCCTACGGACAATGGTGGTGCTTCCGGTACGTCTTTGATATTGCGGGACTTTACTACCTTGGGAATAACGACAGACGATATTTTAAGCGAAGCATCCACATTGTCCGAACCAGATATGACCTGTATCGTCTTCTTAAACACTTTGTTAGGGTCGCCGTCAAGCCGCAGCTCTATCACACGTATTCCCGAAGTGGGAAACTTGAAAGTGGCCATGCTACTGTCCTGCTTCCTGAAATCAGGGGAATTAAGGACAATCCACTCATAGGAAGTCGCTGCCACGGAACTGGAAAAATTGGCGGTAGAGGCTGCAACAGCCACGTCAGGCCCCACGATAGGATTAACCATCGCAGACGCGGTCTGTGGCTGGGACAGCATGGGCCGCACGATGGAAACGAAAATCTGCTGTATGCATTTCCCGTTGAAGGTAGCAATGACAGGATACCTGCCTTCTACCGGATAGTTGTGCATGACGCTCCTGCCCGAGTCCTTGGTACGATCACCGAACGTCCAGCTGATTTTTTTTGCATCGGCCTCTATACCCACGGCGGAAAACGTAATCGTCTCGTTGACACTAAAAGAGGTGGGTGGCTCAATCTGCCGATTGATGATGATGTCAAATGGCTGGCATACGTGACTGCCGGCAAAAATCCGGAGACACAGCAATACGGCACACAGGAAAATGAAGCCTGTCATGATGAACCAGACATTCCGGTCAAGTCCTGCCCTTGTTTTTTGTAATATATGTATCGAGCTGTCCATGGTTGTTTGCGTTTTTTCGGGGGTCAATGTGCAGCATTTAACGTCGCGATAGTGAGCTGTGCCTGTTGCAACTGGCTTTGGTAAGTGGCGAGCTGCTGTTTGAGTGTATTGATGGTCTGGTCGTTGTTGCCTGCGCTGCGCAGTTGCTGCTTGGCATCCTTGAGATTGGCAAAATTGCCGACGATACTGGTATAGACGGCTTTGGGGATGGTGGAATCGGCGACAATCATGGAATTCATCGTCCTAAGGTTGTCGGCAATCTGTCCGTCAATCAACTCGGCCTGTACGCCAGGACGGTTGACACTGTCCAAAAGGTTTTGCGTGTCAATCATCCTGGCAGAGAACGTGTCCATGAACAGGCGTTGTCTCTGGTACATCGCCAAATGTTTTTTGAGCAAGTCGTTTTGCCGGAAAGGCACTTGCATGCCCATGACGACCGTGGCGACTATAAAGCCGGTCGACAGCAGGAAAAACAGAAAAAACTGCCATAAGGCGTTTTCACGTTGTGAAGCATTTAATGATTTCATCGTTTCATACTTTTAAACAGATAATGAATGGGCATTTCAGGAGAAAAACCTCGGTCTTGTCCGCTGGGAAACCGACTGTCTGTTCTCGTCCTCTTTGATGAAAATGCCACTCTCTTTTTTCTTTCCGATAAACTCAAGCGTACTCAATGTTTCAAACAACTTGCCGATGACTTTGACAAAGCGGGCAATCGGCTGGATGCATTGGCTGATGTCATTGTTGTCATACCGGAGCATTGCCACGTCCGTAAAGATGGTTTCCAGTTCTCCCGACCTTAGGTTGCACCATTCGCTCAGGTAGTTGAGCAGCTCGTCCTTGCCCAATCCGATACGTAGGTCAATGGTATTTTTGATAACCCGCGACAGCGTGGCCACCGTGGAAAACAGGAATACGGGCGGCTCGTGGTAATGCAGCCATTTGGTGTCAGTAACGGCGGGACTTAAAAACAGCATTACCCTGTCGCAGAGAAACAGCACGAGTTCGGACAGCTCATTTTTTTGCCCTCTTCCGTATATCTTTTGGACTATCTCGCAGCAATGGCGTTCCAGGACACTGTAAAAAGCACCCAGTTCCCCGTACAGATCTATCAACGCCGGATGCGCACTTACCGAAAAGCAAGGCGGTATATATTCCTCGTCGACGACAATACCCGTCCCGGATACGTTGACCTTACCCACAAAAAGCGCATGCGGATGGTTCACAAACTGGACATATTGGTCATCGGGTACGACCTCCAGTTTATATTCCGGCATTACATACGGTATTCTCGGAGGATCTTCCCCAATATCGGGCGTGCCAAAAGGAACCAATTTGAACGGATTGGACAAAAGCACAATCCAATAGACGCCATTACTGGGGTTGGAAGGAAAACGAAGCACGACGGATGCCGTGCTGTCCGTGCCTTTAGGCATACCCGCTGCAGGTATGTTGATAGCGACACCGCCTCTGGTTACCGCGTTACAAGACAGTATAGAAACCTGCAAGGTCATCTGGTTGTCGACAGCAGCGTGTACTTTGAAATTTTCCTCGCTGTTCCTGTCGGAGGGCAATACCCCATAACGGAGTGGCGTAAGTGCCAGGGCAGACGCGTGTACGCACAAGTCCTGTATGGCATTTTCCTGTGCGGTGAAAACCTCCTTGTTGATTTTCATGCCGTCTGTCCAGTTGACCGGAAAATATTTTTGCGTATTATACATTAGCATTGTGAATTATGAATGGAGAAATCGTCTGCACCATGGAATAATCTGTGTGATTATAGAACTTATAACCTTATGCCTCATACTTTTTTCGGAATATGTTCACAGATGATGACCGTATTTTCCGTGATATGGTTTTCCCTCACACTGGCGGTCGGATCCAGTATGCTGTTTGGCAAAAACCATTTTTTCTTTACCCTAAACCACCATTGGATTTTGCCGTCCTGCTCGTCCAGATAATGGATGGGCGTCTCGCTTTGCACATCATTGTAGTCATTGATAAAATGGTAAAACAAATCCCCGAGCCGAATACTTTCGGGTGCCTTGGCACGGAAAAAAGTCTTTTGTCTGTCGCCGGGATTTTTCTTCAACAAAAACGCAATTACCAACAACCGTTCCTGGTACATGTTATCCGACAGCATTATCTCCTGGTTGGGGTATTCCCAGCATTTGTAGACCGGGTACGGCACATGCATCGCGGCTGTGTAAGCATACCAAAACAGCAAGGGTGCCACAAACGCTAGAAAGGAACACAGCAAAGGGTAATAAAGGAAATCGCCGCTATGCAAGAAGAATATGACGACAAGAAACAAAGCGGCACTCAACAGGGCAATGCCTAGTATATATAAAAACTGTGCGGTCATGACGGACAACGCCGTCTCTCCTTCTTCCTGTACAAAAAACTTGTCCGACAACAGGAGGGTGACAGTTCCTGTTGCCAAAAACAAACCCATCAATATCCAATACAGTACAAATGCATCGTCATCCTCCAAAAAGGTGAAGCAAAAAGCCAACAGTGCATTGCCTACGGACGCGACAAGTGCTATGACCAAGGGTTTCTTTGCCTTAGCCGAATAGCTATTGGACATCTTTCCTAGGAATGACGTGACGGAGACAGCAATCACCGCCATAATGCCAGCAAGGAAAGAAAAAGTTTTTGTCGTCATGACTTCTACTGAATGTTTACTTTTACACAATCGCCTCCTGCATGCCGAGGACAGAACCATATCCCAAAATAAAAAAGCCGTCCTTAGAATCGCATTCTTTTAAATGATAGTTGAACCTTACCTCGACTTCCAAAGGCACAAACACCTCCACGAAATATTGCAGCAACCGACCATGTGATTGCCCCGGCACATACAGAGGCATGTCTGCCTGTTCCATGTCATACAAGTCAAATAACCACTCCAGCACGGGATCCGACACCTTACCCCCCACAACGGTATTGACTCCCAGTTCCAAAGTTCCCATAGGAACAACTGGGGATGTGCCGTTGTCGGCATCTGTCAACGTTTCCGTCAGTGTCACATTTCTGCCGAGCAGCAACCGCAGTACGCCGACGATAGCCTCTTTGTCGGACTTGATAAAATAGACCCAAGGCATTAGCCGCGCCAATATGGGCTTCTTGTCCAAAGGGAGATCGGTTGGGATTTCCCATATAGCATTGAAGTCGTCCGACGCGTTGCCTCTCATCAAGGAGCGCGCAATCTCCCTTTCCAACAGTTCTACCTGTGTGGTGCCGTAGATAAACTCCTGCTCAAATGGCTGAAAGAACTTCCTTGCGGCGGATTCCTCCGCCTTCAAGCGCCTGTGACTGACGACTTTGTCGGCGACCGTCTCTTCGCTCGTCTTGGATGTCGGCTGATGGAACAATCCTTCCGGGAGCAGGTCATAGATGCCGTTTCTGTTGATGTCAACGACTACCGACGGATACGTGCGCATATCATTCTTGTCTAGGGAGACCTGTTCTATGTCTCTCCCAAACCGCTTTCTTGACGTGCCTTTGGGTGCTATGACCAGGCTGCTGAGAGGCAGTCCATTCTCCAGCAGCTCGGCGCATAATGATTCACAGCGAAGCGATATATATTTCCTTATCGATATGTCTTTCAATATGTTGTCCATTTTATAGACTATTCTTCTTTAAGTTCCCTAATGATGTTGTATTGTTCGTTGTACAGTTTTCCCGGAAAAGTGATTTCCAGCTCGATATTGTCCAGACGATCTCCAATGTTGAGCCGGATAATGTCCTCGTCCTTGACGTTGATAGCACGTGTCACCAATACGATATCCTTCTCGGCATGTGGAGACAATACGGGAAATGCTGTAATGTAACAGGGGTACAGATGGTAGTTCTTTCCCTCTTTTTGTTCCCACGTCATGTCGACCGGCCCTACGAGATAATCCTGTTTGGGACTGTTGTTGCTAAGGTGGATACGCATATAACAGTTGACGCCGCTAAAGTTGATGCTCTTCAAGACAAAAGACGCCTGGTCCTGGACATTGGAATGTATCGGAGTAGGCAATGCGTCATCAGCCACCAGGTCATTTAGTATATAGGAGCTGACCGTATAGTTCTGTAACGTGTCTTTTTGTAGGAAGTAATCGGACGAAAAAGACTGGCCTCCCGGCGGCTGTCCAAATACAACCTTGGGATATTTGCGCCAAAGCTCGGCGGCAGTGTATTCCTTGGGGAGCGCAGCAAGGGAATCCATCCTTCTTTTTACCTGGGCATCCTTCCATTCTTTTTCCTTTAACTTAGCCAGTTTTTCCTGCGCTATTTTTTGGGCTTTGACGGAATCAAGGACGTGCTGTTCACGTTTTGCCTGTTCGAGGAGAGCCTGTTCCTGTTTGGCCTTCTCTGCCTTGGCAAATGCAATGCGTTCCTGCTCGGCTTTCCACGCCCTGGCGATGGAATCATTTTGGATTTTCCGGCGTTCCACCTCTTCTCGTGCCTTTTGTTTTTGCGCTTCCAGCTTGGCAAGGCGTTCCTGTTTGACTTGTTCCGCCTTGATGGAGTCAATGATGAATTTATTGCGTTTTGCCTGGGCGGCAAGTTCCTGTTCATGCCTCAGTTCTTCGGCTTTGGCCTGTGCAATCCTTTCCTGCTCAGCTTTTTCGGCTTGGATGGAATCTGCGACAAACTGGGCACGTTTTGCCTGTTCTATTTCTTTTTGTTTTTGTTCCTGTTTCTTTTTTTCCTCTAGCTGTGCAAGACGTTCCTGCTCTACTTTCTGGAAGGCTATGGAATCCCTTTGGGCATTTTCGACAATTTCTTTTTTCTTTTTCTCCAGCTCCTCTTCTTTCTTTTTCTGTGCGATGTCTTCCTCTTGCTTTTCTTTTTCTTTGTCACCGACGGTCTCTGTAGTAGTCGTAGTCCGTGCCAGGTTTTCTCCCTGTTGCCGCTGTTCCTGCTCGACAAGTTTTTTGACGTATTTCAGGTCGGAAAAATCCTGGAACAGCTTGACCCTGTTCAGGTCTATGTTTTCGCCGATATAGTTGAGTGTAAACCAATGTCCGCGCTTCCCCTCGCTCAGGTACAAGTTGGTATTGGTCGGTGCGTCTCCGGCAACCCGGATGACAAACGTGTTGTCACTGTTGCGCACTTGCCCCGAATAGTTCTGCTTGTCGTCAAACTCGTAGTGTGTAATCTTGGAATTGAACTTCAGCACGGTCAGTGCAAGAGAGGACACGTCGACCTTCTCCCCGCTGATGTTCTGGGCATACGGTGAAAGGCTTGATGCAAAAGCCGTTGTGAAAAAGATGATATGAAAAATGTATTGACGCATTTTGGGGTTGTTGGCTATTCGCTTTTTTATTCCTTTGAATAATAAAAACACCTTACCGCTGGCGCACGTGTGTCACGCGTGCTTTGAGATGCTGAGGCGCACGCGTCTCGCGTGCGCCAGCGGTAAGGTGTTGATTCTTTGTTGTCATGTTCAACTCAAAACTTAAACTTCCGGTCTTTCTGCCTCTCCTTCTATTTCTGGTCATAACTTGTGTCCCATTCGTTGCCGTCGTCGCCTTTCTGCCCTTCCATTTTGATGAGGAAGTTCTTGGCGGGGAAATAAGGCTTCATGTGTATGTCCAGATGTATTTTGTCCTTCTGCTGCTGATCCTGCTCAAACCTGTTGATGGTAAAATTTTCAATGAGCTTGTCGGGTCCGGTGATGCTGTCAAGGAACTTGACAATCTGGTTCATCAAATCCTTTCTTGTATTGGCGTTGAAGTTTTCAAAAGCGCGGCGGTTGAGGAAGTCCATCAGTACTTTGGTGACATAGTCAAACACGCGGACGACGGAGTAAGTCTGCAAACCAAGATTGTCGCCGTTGAACAACGTCTTGGCGGAGAAAGCCATCACCTTGCTGTACTCGTTGACCATGGGTACAAGTCCCATTTTCTCGAGGCTGGCGATTTCGCTTTTTTTGAGGTCAAATTTTACGCCGTCCACTTCGTTCATGCTACCGAATTTCTTACCGGCAGTGACCTGGCTCATCAAAGTTTTATAGACTTTTCCTGCCAGTGCGCCGGAAGGCGGCACGTACAGGTCGTCTTCCTCACCCAATTCGGAAAACTTACCTCGACCCACAAGCCAGTTGCAGGTCATCATCACATTGGAGCGGTATTTGTCGCCGCCTGTGAGGTTGGCAAGTTCAAACATCTCCATCACGTCGTCGGGTGCGTCGAGGTGTTCGAAGTCGGTAACGAGCATGACCTTGTTTTCATGTGCAATCTTTGCCCATTTTTCCACCACTTTGTTGGAGCCGAGATAGCCCGGTAATACAAGGATGCTGTAATTGTTGCGCAGGTCGAGGCGGTCGTAGTTCTTGACGAGTTCTTCCTGTATGTTGTCAATGAAGCGCGTATTGTCCAAATCCTTTAGCTGGTCGAGTTCGCAGTTGATGAACGACACGTTTTTGAGCTTGGTGGATTCCGTGTTCTTGAAGAACAAAGCCACGTCTCTGTAGGAGCGTTCCAGGTCGCGGGATTCCTCGATAGCCTTGGCGAGGTTGGTTTCCAGTACTTTTTGGCACTGTTCCGCCTTGGTCTCGCAGGTCGTGACCATATCCGAAATCTCATTGCTGGAAGACAGTACCTCTGACCAGAGGAGCAAAGCTCTTTCGAGTTCCTGCCGTTCGCCTTTTTTCTGTGCTTCGGAAAGGAATATATTGCGCCGTGCCTTTCGGTCGGGATTAAGGTTGGCGGCACCTTCGATGCTGGATTCTATCAGGTCGAAGCCACCAAATTTCGCCAAGGTATTGACGCTGTTTTTTACTTGCTCCAACGGGTTTTTAATTTCCTGAAATTCTTTTTCTTTCAAGGAAGTTTCTTGTGGTGCTTGCTGCATTTGGATATCTTCGCTCATGGTTTATTTAATTAATAATGAATAATTAAAAATGAATAATGAAGTCTGTTTAAAACGATTTTATATTTTAAGTTATTGGCAATAGCTGCGTAAAACGACTGAAATTTATTTAACTAAAATCCAAACTGTTTTTTGATTGCGATTGACTGTTGGAATTGTTGGAAGAGGACGGCGATGCGACTCCTGGCCATTTATTTTCAAGTTTAGTATTGTTTTGCATTTGAATGCATTGTGCGGAAATGGTAAGATGAATCTTGAATGGCATATTTTTTAATGCTTGATCCATTGTGTCAGGAGCTATATAAACTTGGCGATACCTTATACAAAATGCATTATAAAAACTCAATCCGAAACTAACAATTTGAGTCTGTTTATTTTCCTCGATAAATATGGTTCCATCTCTTACAGACAAATCCGTAGCCCAGGACTCAAATTCGTTACCGCCCGTTACTGGTAGTGATACGACAAGATTAATAATACCCGCTTGCGGATTTCCGCTTGGAAAACCTTGCTGGGCTGTCGGTGTATATACTTCAAAATCATACGAGTCAATGGAATATTTTGAACTCCCAATTTCCAAAGTCATTAATGTAACTGCCATGTCAATTGCTTTTACTTGTTATTTTTTAATTCCGCAATCATGGCATTGATGGCATCGAGCAGCGCCTGTTTTGCTTCAGGATTGGCCAAAGCACTTTTCAGGATTTTGTTGGTCTTGAGCTGCTTCATGATACGCAGGTACTCATCTTTCTGAAGAGCATTGTCCTTTAGGAACGCACTTTGTTCCGTGATGCCCTTGACGCCGAAGTCGCCGAGGTTCGTGAAATTCAAGGTTTCCTTTTTGGTGACGCCATCGGCATCCTGGAAGTCCACGCCCACTTGGGGTTTGTAATGTGCAAAGACGTCCTCCACGGTCTCGAGACCATGTACTATTTCAGGTTTTACGGGCGGATCCTTGGTAAGCTTTTCGGCCATCAGTGTCCTGTTCTGCGGGATGTCCGCTATTGCTTCGCTGGCGTCGGTTTTTACCTCGTTGCCGCCAATACCGTAGTTGTCGCTCATGGTTTTATGATTTGGTGATTTGATAATTATCTAGATTGTTTAATTCTTTATTTTTTTAATTCCTTGATTTTTGAGGCGAGACGCAAATCGTGCGTCTCTACACGCTACATTTTCAACGCTCCACTTTCCACTCAATCTCTCCTGTCTCATTCAGCACCGTATTGACCGTGTCGCCTTTTTTGAGTTCGCCGTTGACAATCATACGGCTGAGCGGTTTTCGAAGGGCGGTGCGGATAACACCTTTCAACGGACGGACACCATACTTGGGTGTGAAGCCGAGATTGGCGAGGTGCGTTGCCGCGTCTTCCGAGACTTTGTAGGTAATGCCCTGCTGTTCCAATTGTTTTATCAACGGTTTGAGGTGGATGTTGAAAATGCGCACCACGTTTTCCTGGCTGATGGGCGCAAACGGGATAATCTCCGTAATGCGTGCCAGGAACTCTGGACGGAAATAGCGCGACATGATTTCCATCAAATCTTCCGACTTGGGAACGATGCCTTTGCCAAAACTGTCGATGATGTTTTCCGCGCCGATATTGGATGTGAACAAAATCACTGCATTGGAAAAATCGCCTTCCTTCCCCAGCCGGTCGTGCATTTTGCCCTCATCCAGTATCTGCAAGAAAATATCGAACACCGATGGATGCGCTTTCTCGATTTCGTCAAACAGTAGGATGGCGTATGGCTGCTGGCGTATCTTATTGACGAGCATACCGCCCTCTTCGTAACCTACGTAACCGGGAGGTGCGCCGTACAGCAACGCGGCGGAATGCTCCTCCTTGAACTCGCTCATGTCAAATCGGATGATGGCATTTTCGTCCTGGAAAAGGAACTCCGCCAAGGATTTCGCCAGTTCTGTTTTTCCCGTTCCCGTAGGGCCGAGAAAGAAGAAAGAAGCAATCGGCTGACCCGCCTTGTTCAGTCCCGAACGGGATTCAAGTACAGCGTCGGCGACCGTTTTCAGTGCATGGTCCTGGCCGATTACTCTTTGTCTCAGATGTGCTTCCATATTGACCAACCGCTGTTGTTCCTTGGTCTGTATCTTGCCGATGGGGATACCCGTGATATTGGCAACGACGGCACTGATGTCGGTTGTGTCAATCTCTTCTTTTTTGTCGGCAGCGATGGCGGACAGGTCTATTAACATTTTTTCCAGATAGTCTTTCATTTCCGCCGCGCCGCCCAGTTTGTTGAACTCGACCTCTTCGTCGTACCGTGCCAGCAACACCGGGCTGAGTCTAGTCAGCACTTCGTGGTAGAGCCACTGCATCTGCTCTTCGGAAACATCATCGGCATACTCGCCCAATTTTTCCTTTAATATTTCAACGTCTGCTACCGAGGTGTCAACCGCCATGCGGCTCACGGCGAGCGTCCTGTCCAACAATCCTATGGCGGAATCGGGTAGTTTTCTGTCTTTGATAAACCTTTTGGAAAGGCGGACGGTTTCGGCAAATACGGTATCCTGTATCTGCATCTGGTGGTACGCCTGGTAATATTCCGATTGGTTACGGAGCATTTTTTCGGCGATGGACGTGTCGGGTTCATTCAGTTTTACGGTTTCAAAACGTCGGGTGAATGTTTCGTCTTTTTCAATGCTCTTGCGGTACTCGTCAATCGTCGCGGTACCGATGACAGTCAAGATGCCTTTTGCCAATTCGGCTTTCAGTATCGCAACCGCGCCACCGTTGGGATTGTTTTTGTCCATGAGCGTGTGGATTTCGTCAATGAACAACACGGGTTTTTCAAAAGACGAAAGCTCTTTAATAATCTTGCGCAAGCGGTCTTCCATCTCACCCTTGTAGGACGCACCCGAAATCAACGCGCCATTGTCAAGCTCGTAAATCGCTATATTTTGCAGGTGTTTCGGAATGCGGTTTTCCGCAACGGCAATCGCAAAACCATTGAGCAACGCAGTCTTTCCCACGCCCGAATCCCCGGTGATGATGACGTTGGACTTGGTCTTGCGGCTGATGATTTCGCATATCTGACGTATCTCTTTGTCACGACCGATGACGGAAGCAAGTTTGCCGTCCTTGGCTTCCTGCAATTTGTCGATACAGTATTTTAAAACAGTTTCTTTGGTTGCGACTCCCATGCCTGCGTAATTGGTAAAACCATTGTCGGAAACGGACGCGGTATTGTTGCTGTTTTGAATACCGCTTTCGTACCACTGTAATGCCTGCGCTGCGGAAAGCGGATAGGTTTTTAATTGTTCGTAGGAAAACGAAACGCCGGGCGTGGACAAGGCAATCAACAGGCATTCGGGCTCGATGGCGTGGTAGGAAAGTTTTGTCTGCAAATGTTCCGCTTCATTAAATAACGCATCGCAACTATCGTCCTGTTCGGGTTCCAATACAGGCTTGCTTGTACGCGGATATTGCTCAATGCGGATTTCTGCCCACTCTTCCAGGTAATACACGTCCACACCCTTGCTTTCCAGGTATTTCAATATGGGAAAATCCTTGTGCAGCAAGGCTTTGAGGATATGCGGCGCCCCGAATGTGGCGTGCATGTTTTCCTTCGCCAACTGGGATGCGATGTGCAAGGCCTGCTGTGTCTGGGGGGAGAATGTGTATGTGGTGAGTGTGGGCATCTGGTATCGAATTATTGAATCAATCTACAAACTTAATCGTGGGTATTTTTTGTTCCTGACCGTTCGTGTCCGTAACCGATGTCATTACGGTGCTGAACTTCGGCGCGAGTTTTGTTCCCAAACTGAATGCAAGTATTACTATCAGCACCCCAACAAGAATACTCGCGTATATCAGTGGATAGCTTACGCCTTGCTCCATCAATGTGAGAAGGGTATTAATATTACGCAGGAGTCCCATTAGGGACACAAAGCCTACCAAATAATGGAATCCTGACCAATACCTGGTGATACCTACAATTACAAGCACGGTCATCAAAGAGGGTACGATGCTTAGCAAGCTGATGGAAAATCCCATGTTCATAACCATAACGATATCAACAATACTTATGATTGCCCATACTACCAAGAGCAACACCAATATCCGGTTAAGCGGCTTATACTTTTCCTTGGCGGCAGGCGTAACCATTACCCTGATGATGCCCGCCAAAGTCTTGTCCGGAATACCGCTTGTTGGTTTCAATGTATCAAATGTTTCCTGTTTCGATTTACCCGCATTGATACTTTCTTGTGCGGCTTTTTTTAATTCATGGTTTGTCATCGCTTATGATTTTTTGTAACCTTTCGTATTTAATGGTATAATCATTCATTTTCCATTTCATTTGTCGGTGATGTTTTTATCGTGAAATAGGGGCGCATTTTATTTTTCTAATTCCGACAACATTGGAAACATCATCGGAGGAAACGTATTTTTGTCAAAGTCTACCTGGCTATATGAAGCATACGGATGGGTATAACGCACATCGAAAACCCCATAGTAAATAGAGTATCTTCCTGATGCCCATACGGTTTTTTTCCATGCCTATGTTGTTTGTTGCGCTTTGATATTGGCTTTCAAAGTCTCTGAAATCGTATGTTCTTTCAGCCCCTTGCGCCGGATCTATTACGATCACATTTATTATTTCGATGCCATCGTCGGAGTGCAAGCCTATTAACAGCTGTACGTGAGGCGTTGGAGAAACACGGCAAAAAATAACAGGTCCATAATAATACAATAACCAAAACCAATTATTGGATGTAGGCAGGTTGTGAAGGTTAAGGCTGGCATAGTTGCATCCCCTGAACCAACTGCGCACTTCGTCTGCATTTATATGTGCCACACCTCCTGCATTGGACGGGGCGAATCTTAACCCGCCCGCACTGGGGTCCTCGTCTTCTGATTGTATTTTAAAATAATCTTTCGTTATCCCTTTAATAGAATCGTCCGCATTGCCGTACCAGTTTTCGATCATCGTTTTTGTATCGGTAATCTTGGAATTTAATCGCCATGAAGTGAGCATTGTAGAAGCATACAGCCAACAGTTCATCTGCCTGTTTTGTTTCAAGCGGGGAATCACCTTGTGGTTATATACACGAAATGATTTGTCGCCGGCCAGGTATTTGTCAAACTTAACATTCATGATATTCTATTTTATCTGTTGTATGTATTCCTTGTAATGGTCAATCCTATCATCGGAGGGAAACATGATTTGTTGTTTTTCATTTGTACAGATCTCCCAACGCATCGTTGTCGATATATTGTTGGCGAAGACGGGGACTGCTTGTCCAGTCAAATAAGTCAATCCAAGATTTTGGCTGCACTTTGGCTATCCATTCTGCCAGTGTCATCACTTCCCAAAAATAGACGCCATTGCCCCCCGCAGCATATGTATGCCCAAATGGGTCCCACCATGAGTATGTCGCAGAATAACCAAAAGCATCTCTCTGATGGAAAAACGCGCCGTTCCATAAATCGGCGTGTTCATTGCCAAAGACAACGATACCTTTTCTGCCCATGATTTCTTTTGGGACACTCCCTCCCAGAAATATTTTTTCCTCTCCTTTCCTATTCTTTCTAGTAGACTCATGTACTACATTTTTATAGTGCTCTCCAAGGAAATATTTTTGGTTAAGGTATTGTCTCAAGTCCAAAGGGCTTAAAATATAGTTCTTATAATTTTTGTCATCCACATCATCATTCATAGTATTTTTATCGTTTTTCTTGACAGGAACAGGTTTGTCAGAATACGCTCTTATTATATTTCCTTTTACTTCAGGGTTGACAAAATTTCTATAATCTTCAATAGGAATACCAGATTTGTTCAACGCAGTAGATATCTGTGCGCAACAAGTATTATAATTGTTGTCGTCGATCATCTTGCCTACTTGCCCTTTCTTGTACGGCTTCTCTACCTCAGGTGCGTTGAACAATGGATGGTTTTGTTCCAGTATCAAATATTCCATGTTGATATAATCCATATTGTCCAATTGAAACTATTATACTGTTTTGTATGATTGAAAACCAAAGTCACCTGTACAACATCTTAATCCTCTCCTGTCCGTCACTGACGACTTTCTCCATTTCTGCCACTTTTCTTTTTTCGTTTTCGGAAGCGTATTTCCATTTTTGTTTGGCTTCTTCCAGCATCTTTTTCAGCTTTTCGTTGGCTTTGTGGTTGTCGAACTTAGTGTGCTGCGTTTCCGAGGGAAACTCAGGTATCGGAATGTCCAACATCTGCTTGGCGTAATAGAGGGAAGCAACTTCCCGACCGAAAGTTTTGAGGTTTTCTGCCATTTGCCGTGCTATCTGTGCAGCCTGTTCTGCCAACTGTTCCAATATCGTTTCATCCATCGTTATCCGATTAATACGGTCATCACGCCTAAAACAATGCTGCCACCGTGCGCCGTAGTGCCACCCATGACGGCTGCGGGACGCCCACCAATCAGCACTTTGGTAGAACCTTTTACGATTACATCGGGACCTCCAGCGCACACAAGCGGATCGCCCACGCAGGCAGCGGGCATTCCACCTATCAATACGGTCGGGCAACCTGCGGGCAATATCGGACCGCCGACGTGTGGCACGAGTGCCGTAACCATGCTGCATACATGCATATTGCTAATAACTGCTGCGGGCTGTCCCATATTTTTTTAATTTTACTGTTGCTTAATTGATAGCTATCGGTGTTCCTTTTATAGTCGTCGGGCCACTTCCTTTGAGGTTGGCCATCGCTCCGGAAACTTCCACCATCGTGTCGCCTTTCAGCGTGGTATTTAATCCTTTCAAGTCCAAGGTGGTCTTGGATTCCGCGTTTATTTCCTGCCCTTCGATGCTTATCTTCCCACCGCCGCTTTCTCCTCCGCTTGCGTTGAGGTTGATGTTCCCGGCATTGAGGTTTATTGTTCCGGATTTTATGTCTATTTGTTGGTCGGCGGATATTTTTATGGAACCTTTGGAATGGATGGATATGCTTTTATGGGAAGCATCCATATTTATCTTTAAGATTTGTTCGCCGTTTTCAAATATTGCCCAAAGTGTTCCATACTTTTCATTTAATACAAGTTCCGAAAGATTCTTTTTGTCCGTTGCAGAGTTCAATACGACACCTACGAAATCATTTGTTTTGTTTAGGCCTACTTGATTGCCATACGGATTATCAGTTGACGCGTAATCCTGCATTTTTATAGTTCCTTTGTCGTCATCTATCTCCAACCTCCTTCCCGTTTTCGTCCCAATCATTTTTATATTGTTTCCATCGTGGTCGTTGCCGTGTCCGTTGTCTGCGGCATAGAAAGCGCCGACGATATAGGGCCGTTCCGCGTTGTTGCCGATGAAGTCCACCATGACCTGTTCTTCTTTTTCAGGCAGGAAATGAAATCCTTTGTCCTTTCCGGCATGCGGCACCATTACGGGCAGCCAAGGTGATGTGTCGTTTGGCGGCTGCCAGGGGAAATGCACCTTTATCCTGCCCATCCCCTTGTCGTCCTCGTTTTCCTTTACGATTGCCGGTTGCGCTTTGCACATGGGATAAGCGTGGGGATTGGTGTAAGGCGGCTTTTGGACGGCAGACGGAATGGCGACAAAACTGTTTTGGTACTGTGATTCCGCAGTACTGAAATGGTTGATCTGGATGATGATGTACTCACCCATGGCCTTTCCGTTTTCGTCTGTTACGTTCAGCTTACCACCAAGTTGCAACTTACTGTTGCCGCTCCTTGCCGAGAGGTACATGGCATTGGAATAGTGGCTTTCCATCTGATTGTTGGAGATATACTTTATGTCATGGTAGAAAGATGGCTCCTCGGTCATGACGGCGTAAGAATGCGTAAATAATGTCTGGTCGCTTCCGAAAGCATCCTTACCTCTGTCAGCCCCGGCAGTGATGATGTCATTCTTGACACTAGGATCGTCATTACCGTTCTTTTCCACGGGCTTCCCTGTGAAGGTGTTGAAACCGCTGTGCTTTTCCGACGGCTTGAATATCTTGGCAGATATGTTCACATCCTGGATGTCTTTTTGAATCTGGACGGGCACGACGTCTCCAAACATGGAACCAAATACCAAATAATGTCCATCGTAGAACAACCACTCACCGTAACGGACGGCAAGCATACGTACAAAATCAAATTTGGTCTGGTTGTACTGTACCGTATAGTGCAGCTCTTTTCCGTTTGACGGCTGGGGCGAGCATACATGCTCAACGTTTCCCAAAGCATCGACGACAATGTCCGCCAACGATTTTTTGTAATAACTTTTACATTCCTCGACCGCGTCTATCTTGGCAATGTTGCCTTTTCCGGAGATGCTGTATTCCGTTGCCGTATCTTCCCTTCCTGAACAGGAAATAGCATGTATGAAACCCTTAAATGTAAAATCTGCCGCATCGCCGGTACCGATGGTAATGACGACCGATTTAGATAGGTTTTTGTTGTAAAAATCAACGTATTCGCTATAGCTGTCCTTCTGGCTGTCTTTCTTGACCCGCCATATAAAAGAAAATGAACCCACGTCCGCCAAATACTGGTTAATACTAAGGTTAGAGAAGACAATATCCTTCCCGTCCACGGCAATCTGTGTTTTTGATATTTCTATCCCCATATCTTCGTTGAGTATAATGTTAGGCTAAAAGTAAAAAGGCAAAGCAAAAAGCTGTCAACCATTCATAGTCGTAGCTAATGGCTCGTACGAAAAATGTCATTTTACGGTCAACATAACAATAGTTTATGGACGATCAGGCGGGAGAACTCTTCTCCAACCGGTTAGTATTGACAAAGAGGACATGTAACTATACCCATTCGTTGGTGTGCGTACCGCTACCTAGGGATATTTCCTTGGCCGAGATAGTGAAAGCTGTCTTGAGCGGATTGTTGTCCACTGCATGGAACTCCTCGTCATAGTCGATGAGGTAGCCTTCCTTGAATTTCAGTTCTTTTAAAGTGGCATCGGAATCCCGCTTGATAAATACGACGCTGCCTTCTTTTCTTTCGAAGTTGTTGCACATCCATTCAAACAGATCGGTCTCGCCTGTACTTTCGACGGTAACGCTGATTTTGCCGCCGCGCGTGATGGAGGACGGTCGTCCGGTGGGATCAACTTCCTGGTGGAGCGAGTATCCAACGTCAAGCACGTTGTACTCTTTTCCAGCAACTTTGAGTTTTGCTTTGAAGCTCATTGGTTTGTGATTTTAGTTAGTGATGAAATAATTTTCCTTCCTTTTTAAATAATGTGGAAGCAAATTAATCGATGACACAATACTTATGCAAGCAAATGAGCCAATGAGTGCTACCAATGAGTGAATGGCGGTTCTGGACGAGCAAGTATTTTGTTCCGTATTGAAAAAGACGATTAGAATTGACATACGATACCGCAATCATGCCTTGGCGACAACATCCAAGCTACGGAATGAAATGCACCCTGAAAAAAAGACGGGGGAAATATAAAACTTTTGTTACTTTGCAA
The DNA here is from genome assembly GCA_047606825.1 of Chitinophagaceae bacterium. Classification (GTDB taxonomy): domain Bacteria; phylum Bacteroidota; class Bacteroidia; order Chitinophagales; family Chitinophagaceae; genus Rhizosphaericola. The sequence continues at coordinate 151,335 of JASGDY010000089.1, read as the reverse complement.
CGTGCAAACATAAGTATTGCGGAACTGGGCAAAACAAGTGTGGGTTTTTAATTTTCCTTCCTTTTTAAATTGAAAAACCATTTTTGTTGACACAATTTCCCTTTACATGACACACTGTAATTATCTACCGTTTCGGGTTGTGTGTGCTGCTGCCATAGCTACACAATTGTTGAGTGCATGCCAATCTAGCAAAAAGATTATGGACGACCCGGTACCGGTTAGGCAGGTTAGGTCCGTCACCCCTAAGGACACGTCTGTCCGGATCGCACAACATGTACCTGCTCAGCCGACAGAAGAAGACCAAAAGTCTGAAGCACTGAAAAACAAATACGCCCGCTATCTAAAGACCACACCGGACAACATACACAATATCAAATTGTATGCTTTCATTGACGAATGGCTCAATACACCCTACCTCTGGGGCGGCTCAACCAAGAAAGGCATAGACTGTTCTGCGTTCGTGCAAAGGCTGTATGCCGATGTATATAACATCATAGTGCCTAGGACATCCATCACGCAGTTTTATACCAATAGAGTGGAAGCGTTCAAGGACAAAAACTACCTGCACGAGGGCGACTTGGTCTTTTTCAGGACGATAAAAGGCACGGAGGTCTCGCATGTAGGCTTTTACCTGAGCAACCATCGTTTCGTCAACGCTTCTTCCTCCAAAGGCGTAAGCATCGGAAACCTTGAAGACGCCTACTGGAAAACAAAATTCGTAGCTGCCGGACGCATAAAACAGTAGCCTAAAAAAACAGTAGCCTCTTGGCGGAAAAAAATGTCTTCGACAAGGATGGATTTACCTTTGTTCACTTTGTCCACCCATCGTGGCTGCTTCGCGGTCGGTGACAATAGTCGAAATTTTCGCTGTCGGGTCGCCACACCACGCCATCGGCCTCTAGTGGTGGGCGTCCTGCATTGTGTTTTTATTTTTTTCTTAACGGAAAACGTAACTTTAGTGTCATAATTAGAGCGGTTCGGCACGTTTTTGGAATTTTACAATATGGGGTTCAACAATATTTGCTTAAAATTGTACTCTCTAATTACAATAAAAATTGAAAACGAAATGGACAAGAGAACATTCCTAAAAGATATGGGACTAATCGGCGCAGGCGTATTGGTGGGAGGGAAATCTTTTGCGTTCGGAAAACAGGCAGCTCCGTTCAAGCCGGACACACTAGCCTACGATTTTGGTGCGCTGGAACCACACATCGACACGGAAACGATGCGTATCCACTATACCAAGCATTACCAGACCTATATCGACAACCTCAACAAAGCCGTGGCGGCCAATCCGCCTTATGCGCAACAGGACATCCTTTCCATCCTAAAAAATGTAAAACCAACCGAATCGTTGCTGCGCAACAATGCAGGTGGTTACTACAACCATTCCTTGTTCTGGAAATGGCTGTCCCCAAAAGCAACACCGCCATCCGGAAAAATACTAACAGCCATCAACGGACAGTTCGGCAGTCTGGACAATTTCAAAAAGGAATTTGCCAAGACCGCGACATCTGTTTTCGGGTCGGGATGGGCTTGGCTGGTCGTGGCCGACAAGCAACTGAAAATCGTCTCCACCCCCAACCAGGACAACCCGTTGATGTCGGTTTCGGAAGCGAAAGGCACGCCTATATTGGGTCTGGACGTATGGGAACATGCCTACTACCTCAAGCACCAGAACAAAAGACCCGAATACATCGAGGCATTTTGGAACGTGGTCAACTGGGAACAGGTAGAGAAAGATTTTGCACCTTTGGCATAAAAGACTATCACGAAACCATTTTAAACGTATTGTGAAGCATGCGCGAATAGCCGTTGTCTATTCGCGCATGCTTCACAATACTTATTTTTTTAATTTGCTGCTGTCCCAAAACTTTCCGACCGCTGGCCACTCCTCTTCTATGCCTCTTTCAAACTCCTAAAGTCAACAGGCACGAGCTTGCTCACGCCGGGTTCCTGCATCGTCACACCGTAAATCACGTCCACGGCACTCATCATCTGTTTGTTGTGTGTGACGATGATGAACTGTGATTTTTCGCTAAACCTGCGTATCATTGAAACGAATTTTCCGACATTGGCATCATCCAGAGGCGCATCGACTTCGTCCAAGATACAGAACGGTGCGGGCTTGATGAGATAGATGGAAAACAGCAATGCCGTTGCCGTCAAGGTCTTTTCGCCGCCGCTCAACTGTGTGATGGACGACGGGCGTTTCCCTTTGGGTTTGGCGACGATGTCGATGCCAGTTTCCGCGAGGTTTTCGGGATTTTCCAATATCAGATCGGCGGTATCCTGTTCGGTAAACAAGGTTTTGAAAACGGTCTGGAAATTGTCGCGAACCTTGTTGAACGTGTCGAGGAACTGTTGGTTGGCGGTGGTTTCGACTTCCTGGATGGTCTGCATCAGGCTTTCGCGGGCTTCCACGAGGTCGTTTTTCTGTTCCAATATAAATTCGTACCGCGTTTTCATTTCGGTGTAGGCTTCGACGGCAGTCGGGTTGACCTCACCGAGGTTGATTAGGCGTTTTTTGAGGCGGTCGGCAGCGTCGTTGAGTTCATCCACAGAGGAATCGGTCGTTCTGGGCTCGTCCAATATGTCGTTGAGGTTGACATGGAACTCCACGCTCAACCTTTCTTTCATCCCTGCGAGTTGCAGTTTGAGTTCGTTGAGCTTGTCTTTCAACTCGTTGAGTTCGTTGTCGATGTTTTCGCGCTGCTTTGTTTTGGCACGGAGCAGTTCTTCCTTTTCCTGCAAGGCGTTGCGCAAAGTATAATAGACGCGGTCGGCCTCGTTGAGTTCGGATTCCGCCATTTCCTTGCCATGCAAAACAGCGACCAAGGCGTTTTCTGACAAGGCAAGATGTTCCTGTTCGGCTTTGATGGACGCGCCGGACTCTTCGAGTTGTCTTGCGTTGCCTTCCTTTTGCGCGAGCAAATCCTGCAACTGTTTTTCCTTGAAAGCCAGTTCGGACTTGAGGTTGCTGATTTTGCTCTGTTGGCGTGTGAGTTGCAGGTTTTGGTCGTTGTACGCAACGGACGCAAAGTTGTATTCCTGTTCGGCCTGTTGATAATCGGCTTCCAACAGTTTGAGACGACTGCTGGTATCATTGGACTGTTCGTTGATTTCCTGCAAGAGGTCGCGTGTTTCCGCAATGTCGCCGCGTTCCGCTTCCAGTTTTTCGACCAGTTCGTCGATGCGCTGCCCGCTAGATTCCTGCACTGCGGCAAGGTTTTCGATTTTGTTGCGCGTCACGAAAACGTTGTTGGTCAACGTGTTGATTTCGTTTTGAGCTTGCTGTATTTGCTTTTCCTTGAGTTGTTCGTTGTAATCGACGACTTTTTTGCGAAGGTCTTCGAGTTCAGATTTCAGGGAATTGACCAATGCGTCCTGCATGACGATTTCGTCCTGCAATTTTTCCAGATTCTTGGCACGGCCGATTTTTTTCCCTTCAAAAACCCCGACACTACCGCCGGAAAGACGGTATTGACCTTTGACAAATTTTCCGCTTTTTGCCAAAATAGTATAGCCTTTGTCGAGGCCTTGCACATTGTCCGCGTCCTCGGTGATGACGACTTTGGACAAAAGATATTGGGCGAGTTTGGCATATTTATCGTCGACTTCGATAATGTCCAATGCAGAAACCGCGCTGCCGATATTGGCCGTATTGCTTTCAAAATCGTCGAACGCGTCCAACAGGAAAAAATTGGCCTTGCCTTTCTGGTGCTTGTCGAGCAACCCAATCGCCGCCATGCCCTCCTCCATGTTGTTGACAACGTAGTAGTTGAGGTACGGTTCCAATATGTTTTCGACGGCGGCGCGGTATTCTTCCTGTACGTATATAATATCGGAAAGTATCGGCGCGTCGTTGTTCCATTCCTTGTTTTTATGGAGAAACTTGATGCTCTCGGGATAGCCTTCCATCGAGTCAATCAGGTTTTTGAGCAAGGCGTATTCATTTTTGCGGGCATCGAGCGTCCGCACCTCTTCCGCAAGGTTGTTGCGTTGTTTTTCGACCTCGGTCTGCGTCTGGAGTATCAGGTTTTTTGTGTCCTCGTGCTGTTTTTGGAGCGCGGCGAGTTCGCCTTTCTTTTCTTCCAGTTGCTGTTCTTTTTCCTGTAATTCGGATTGGAACTGTTCCAATTGTGCAGTTCGGGACTGGCGTTCCGTTTCAATCTGGACCTGCGAACGCTGGAGGTTTTGGATAGACGTATCGGCGATGGCGACTTTTTTTTCGGCCTCAAACTGTTGGCGCTGAATCTGTTGGAACTGGCGGCGTAATTCTTCCACCTGGGCACGTTTACCGTCGAACAAGGCGCGTTTTTCCTCGATGGTTTCCTTGGCCGTATCCACTTGGTCCTGGATATCGGCGAGGTTGTCGGTCTCGGTTTCGACCTGTTGCTGCGAATATTGGATGGAATCGGCAATGGTTTTCATCTGACCTTCGGCCTTGGCGAGAAAGTCGATGAGGTTGTTTTCCTTTTCTTTGAGGTATTGGAGGCGCTGCGCCGAAAGGTTTTTTTCGTTTTCCTTTTGGTGCATCTGTTCCAACAGGAGGTTGAACTTGGATTGTAGCTCCTGCAAGGCTTTTTCCTTTTCGGAAAAACCGTTGCGCTCGCTCAGCAACGCCGCTTCCTGTGTGGTGATTTCCGTTTCGAGTTGGATTTTGCGGTCGGACTGTTCATCCTGTTGCTTGTTGAGTTCCTTGTAAGTACCGTTGAACCCTTCCAAAGCGGCTTTGGCAAGTTCGATGGAGATTTCCTTGTAGGATTTTTTGATTTCGTTGTACTTCTCGGCTTTTTTGGCTTGGCTTTCGAGCGTTTTGAGCTGGTTGTTGATTTCAAACAGCAAGTCCTCGATACGGCTCAGATCCTGTGCCGTGGCATCGAGTTTTTGTTTGGCTTCCTTTTTCCGGGTTTTGTAAACGGTGATTCCCGCAGCCTGTTCGAGCATTTTGCGGCGGCTGTTGTCGCGGTCTTTGATGATGTCATCGACCATGCCGGCTTCAATCATGGAATAGCTGTCGGCGCTGATGCCCGTGTCCAAAAAGAGGTTGTTGATGTCCTTAAGACGGCAACTGACATCGTTGAGACGGTATTCGCTGTCGCCGTTGCGGTAAAAACGTCGTGTAATCTCAACGGTGCTGAATTCCGTGGGCAAAAGATTTCGCGTGTTTTCAAATGTCAGGCTCACCTCCGCCATGCCACTCGGACTACGTTTTTTGCTGCCGTTGAAGACCAACGCTTCCATGTTTTCACTTCGCAGCGCAGAAATCTTTTGCTCCCCGATGACCCAACGGACAGCGTCAATGACATTGCTCTTGCCACAACCGTTGGGACCGATGACCCCGGTGACCGCCGCATCAAAATTTAATGTCGTTTTGTCCGCAAAACTCTTGAACCCTTTTATCTTTAGCTGTTTTAAACGCACGACTGTTCCTCTTTTTGTAAAAATGCGAACTTAACGATAATTTGAGAATTTGGTGGTTTGAAAATCTGAAAATTTGAAAATCGGAGATTGAGACCGGGAATACTGGAATAGCTGCATTTCATGTTTTCTTCTTTGAAAAATCCCGTTACGTAGGAGTGCTGCTCCGCGGTCGTGAGACTGTGTGAAGATGAAAAAGCACACGCCTCCAACCTTATACCTCATTCCTTTCCCGTATTTTTGGAGCATTATTTGTAAACAAATCAGGAAAAGCATATCAAATGAAAAAATTATTTATCCCCATAGCCTGCCTGTTGGCAGGTTATGGCGTACAGGCGCAAAGCCTTCATTTCGGGTTGAAAGCGGGTCCCAACTTGGGCAAAATCAACGGACAGTCGTTCAAAGATGGTTTTGAATGGGGTTATCAGGTGGGAGCATGGGCGACACTGGATCTAAGTGACAATATCGGTATCCAACCGGAACTTGTATTTTCGCAGACCAATACCAAAACAAAAACGTCCTCTGACAATATCCTCATTCCCAACCTGAACGCACATCTCAACTACCTCAGTGTTCCCGTATTGCTGAATATCAACTCGGGAAATATCTTGACGTTTCAACTCGGTCCGCAGTTCAGCATCAACACGACCAAAGGCAAAAGCCTCACCGAAGAAGGTGAAGATGCCTTCAAAGGTGGCGACGTTGCGGCGGTCGGCGGCATTCAATTGAATCTTAGCAAATTACGCCTTTATGGCCGTTACGTCATCGGCATTACCAAAATCAGCGATTTGGAAACCCAGGAAAAATGGCGTACTCAGAACTTCCAGTTTGGATTGGGGTATAAGATATTCTAAGGAAAAAAGTAAAAGACAAAAGTAAAAAAATGGCTGTCTGTATCGTTAAGCAAAAAGTAAAACAAAAAATAATAACATATTGAAATTCAATATGTTAAACAAGTAAAAGACACACCAGTTTTATCTTTTCATTTTTGCCTTTTTGCTTAGAACGTATTGCCGTCGTATTTCGGTCTTTTCTTGTAAAGTCGGTTATCGTATCGGTCCTGCTCCTTTTCTGATTCGGGGGCAGGATTTTTTACCATTGTCAAGGAGAGCTGGAACAGCAGAACATAGATGACAACGCAGCTCAACAACTCCTTCCAGCTCAACCAATAACCCCATACGCGGCCAACCGCCGCTTTCTGTGGATGCGATTCCTCGTAACGCACGGGCACCTTTTCTCCGGTTTCATAATGCAAAAACAAATAAGACGGATCAAATGTATAGACTTTCTTGTCATTGGCTGTATACCGTACAAGTGCTTTGGGTTGGCGTGTCGCCGAATCCAATAGGTTAACCACGACACCTTGGGTCTTGATGCTGTCAAAGACATCCGGTGTTCTGGAAAACGGGAGGTACAGTAAGAAACAGGCGATAAATATGATGGTGATAGCTTTATACACAGGGGAGATTTTAATGGACAGGACACTGACGACAGACGCAACTTACAAAAACCCTAATTCTAGCTTGGCTTCTTCGGACATCATGTCCTTGTTCCATTGCGGTTCGAAAGTCAACTGCACATGTACATCCGTCACGCCTTGTATAGCCCGCACTTTGTTTTCCACCTCCAACAGGATGTCGCCTGCGACGGGACAACCCGGTGCGGTGAGCGTCATCGTAACGAAAACGGATTTGTCTTCCTTGATGTCAATATCGTACACCAGACCGAGTTCCATGATATTGACAGGAATTTCCGGATCGTAAACCGTATGCAGTGCCAGTTCGATTCTGTCCTGGAGGGACAGGTTTTCATTGCCCATGAAAACAGTATCGTCTTCCGGATCGTCCTCGACTTTGTGGAGGTTCACGGCATTTTCGATGCCGATTATTTTCTGTTCTTCGGGTTTGTTTTCCTGTTCCATCGTTTCATCTTCTTTTGGTGCTTCTTCCACCTGTCGTTTGTTTCCAGATTGGGAACTGCACCGTGAATTGGGGTCGTTTTTACTTTTGTTCCAGTTTTTGAAGAGCGAAAGCATATTCTTTTATTTGTTTGACCATCGACGCCAGCCCGTTGGAGCGTGTCGGCGACAGATGGCTGTGTAAACCTATTTTGTCGATAAAATACAAATCCGTATCCATTATTTCGTCCGGCGTATGTCCAGAATAGACCTTGACAATCATGCTGATAAGGCCTTTGGTGATGATAGCGTCGCTGTCCGCAGTGAAATAGAGGTTGCCATCTTTGTAATCGGCATGTACCCACACCTGCGACTGGCAGCCTTTTATTTTGTATTGGTCGGTTTTATATTGTCCGTCAATCAGCGGCAGTTCCCTTCCCAGTTGAATAATCATTTCGTATTTGTCCATCCAATCGGTCAGGAACTCAAAATCGTCGATGATTTCCTGTTGTTGCTCGTCTATTGTCATAGTGCAAAATTAGGAAAAAGGACATTGGGGACGGTCAGAATTGTGTTATTTTATGAGAAGTGGTGCCAAATCTTGATGTATTGTCGTCAACTATTTTATCAGCACACCATGTTCAACAGTCCGTCATGCAGATGTTTCCATAAGTTGTCCAAGTTTTCCTCTTCCGCCACTATACGCACAGGCTTTCCGTCCCTATAGCTCCATTTGGCAAGCCGTATGGCACCGTTTGATATTTCTATCCCCGTGATGGTTCCGTCCGAAAAACAGCAGCAACCCGTGTTGAAATACGTTGGCAACATATCCTGGAACTCTGCATTGATTGTTGCATATTCCTTGGATCTTCTCGGAAGTTCTTTCTTGATTTCTTGGATTGTCTTTGTGTCCTGCTGCTGCTCCGCACGGTACAGTTTCAGGTAAAGGCGTTCAATATGGGTAAGCGAGTTGAAAATCGGCTGGTGCGTGTGCCCGGTTATCAATATTCTTTCGGGGGATTTTTTGCTCCATTGGTACATTATCTTGTTGTGCTTAGATTTGAGATAGGAGTCGTTGGCAGGCGTATTGATGTTGACTTTAAGAAAATTTTGCAAAGGACCCCAGATGTTGTTGATAAACCACACGCTGAACCGGTTGCCGTCACTCTGCCCATCTCCCTGATGGCCGTGCGTGCAGAAAAACTGAAGCTTTTTGCCTTCGTCCGTTTCCACTTTTATGGTAATGGCTTCATATACAGGAACGGCGCAGTTGTATATCTTATTGATAAAATGCGTATTGGGATGTTCCATCAACCGATGGATGTTTTTGTTTAGAGACCAGCCCTGGTTCCAAAAAATGTCATGGTTGCCAAAAACCTTAAAAAATGCTTTCCTTTTTGCAAAGCGGGCTTCCGCGTCGAATGCAGCTCTATGCGTCCTGTAAACATGCTCAATGTCAAATTTCCAAAGTTCTTCGCAGTCACCAAGGTTGATGAAATAAAAGTTTTGGTCGTTGTAGTATTCTAGTGCCGCGATGTAATTGCCCCGGGCGGCGGTAAAATCGTCCGCACCTCTACCGTCGCCTTTGTGCTGGTCACTAAAGATGACAACACGTTGATCTTTTTTGAGACGGAGCTTCATCGTCCGGTTGCGGGCTTGGCCTTGGTTGAGGCTGGCGCGGTATAGCTTGTCCAGCTCTTTGTTGACAGCTTCCGGTGACGGATTGGAAGCAAACAATGTACTTACTTTTAGTGCCGGTTTGCGAAGAATTTTTCGAAGCAGTGCTGCCATCACGTGTCTTATCTGCAAGGACTGTTATTTTTTACTACAAAGCAAACCAAAGAATTGCATACATAGCCTTCCAAATTAAAAAAGCAACAAAATGATAATATATCCGGCATATATTGAGATTGTTATGCGTACATTAAAAAATAAAGCCCTCCCTAAGAATAGGGACGGCCTCTAACGATTGCTTGCCATATGAAAATCTTTTCGAGAGCAACCTACAAGCCCCGGTCACTACCGCCCCTGCATGAACAGGGAAGTAAAGTTATCTACTGAAATTATTTTTTGATAGAATCAGTAACTGCTTTTGCAGAAGAATCAATAGCTTTAACTGTACTGTCAGCAGTTGCTTTTACAGAATCAGTAGCTGCGCCCGCTGCGGAATCAACTGCACTAGACACAGAATCAGCCGTAGCTTCAGCAGGAGTACCGTTACCACAAGAAGCTGCAAAAGCACCAAGTGCCAAAACAAATAACAACTTTTTCATTTTTTGTAAATTTTATTAGATTAAGAGATTAAACCATTTACGATTGCCAAATCTGGTGCAAAATTAACAATTAATTTAAAACTTCCAAATATTGCAATTATTTTGCAGAATCTGCTGCTGGAGCGGCACTGCTGTCTACCGTAGGAGCAGCGGCACTGTCAACTACAGGTGCTGTTGCAGAGGAGTCTACACTCAAAGTAGAGTCAGTAAGTGTGGAATCAGAATTAGTACCTTCTGTAGTACCGTTACCGCAAGAAGCTGCGAATGCGCCAAGTGCCAAAACAAACAATAATTTTTTCATGGTAAATGTCTTTTAAAATTTTATTTTATAAACGTTAATACCACTAAAAGCAAAAAGGTAACCCTCATGTGAATTTTTTTTTGAAAAAAACTTTTGAGCTTTAACGTGGGTTAGCGATGTTATAGCTGCTATTTTATCAATGGTTTATCCATTGACGCTCCCTGGTCTCCTTGATCCTCCATCCATTGCAGCAGTTGGTTTTCATACTTTTGTATAAGTTCTTGGTACTGCGGCTCCCGGGCAAGGTTATTCAGTTCATATGGATCTTTCACTACGTCGTAAAACTCTTTAGGCGGACGGTGGGCGATGCGTTCCACCCGTTTTTTGTCTGGTTCGCTGGTCGTCGCCTTTTCCACCCAGGTCGTCCATGCCAAGTTTTTATTGCCGAGGTTCATCATATATTTGATCTTATAGGTGGAATCTGGCAAAAGGTTCAATATGAGCTTGTACCGATGGTCTCTTATACTTCGGATAGGATACGGAGGTCCCTCCGGAATATTGTTGTGAATCCCGTAAGCAACATCCCGAAAGTCGTTTTCCCTACCCAGCAATACCTGTTTAAAACTCCTGCCGTCCAAACCATTGATAGGCGTACCACCGACAATATCTATCAATGTCGGAGTGATGTCTTCGTACTGAACGATGGCTTCGGTATGGCTACCGGGTCGCACCGTGCCGCGCCAGCGCACAATCATGGAGCTTTTCTGCCCATTGTCAAACAAAGTCCATTTGCCACCCGGGAACTGTGGACCTTGCTCGCCAAGGAAAACCACCATCGTATTTTTGTCCTGTCCAGTTTCCGCCAATAGTTTTAAGACATCTCCCACTTGGTTGTCAAGCCGCCGTACCTCCGCGAGGTATTGGCAAAACTGTGTCCTCGTCAAGTCCGTGTCCACCCAATGTGCGGGCAGTGTCAGCTTTTTGGGATCAAACTCCGAAGGGTCGCCGACCGTCCAAGGCGCATGGGGATTGATGCTCATCACAAAGAGGCAATAGGGTGTTTCTTGCTGTATGTATTGCTTAATACTGTCCAGGAAATAGTTGTCAGTAGGAGAAACACAGTTTGGTTCAAAGCCCGGAACGATGTCGAATGGGAATACCGATTTGGGCTTCGTCACATGGTCCTTGCCAGTCAGACCCACCCTGTAACCGGCATCCTTTAGGTAATGGGCAATACTTTTCAGATTGTTATAGACAGCTTTATGGTTTTGGTAGGCACCATTGCGGACAGGATATAGTCCCGTAAACAAAGATGCTCTGATAGGTACGCACATCGCCTCGGATGCTATGATGGTGTTGAACCGTAACCCTTCCGATGCCAACCGGTCAATATTTACCGTCTTTATGTTCTGACCACCATAACAACTCAACTGCCGCGAGTCAAGGTCGTCAGCCATGATGATGACGATGTTGGGCCGGGAAGGCTTATATTGGGTTGAATCCGTAGCATAAACAACACTGCATGCTTGGCATAGTGTCCCGGATAAAACCAAAATCTGAAAAAGCTTCTTTAAATCCATATCCACAGTATAACAATGATAACAATCTAAAACCCGTCACGATTTGGAAAACACATGGTGTCGCGTTGCCCATCCATCCCATTTTTCGGCAAGGGATTTTACCTTGCCGGGATATTGTGCTGACAGGTCTTTTAATTCTGACGGATCGTCTCGCATATTGTAAAGATTCCACTGTTTAGCACCTCTAGGCATGACAAGTTTCCATACGCCCTGCCGTACATATTTGCTTCCTTCATGCTCGTTGAACAGGATTTCATGTCCTGCATCATTACCTCCTTTCAGTACCGAAGCGAAGCTGGCACCTTCCAAAGGCAATATCTGGTTTCCATGGTACTGCTTGGGATAGGTCGCGCCGACAAGATCGACAAAAGTCGCCATGAAGTCCATGACATGCCCTACCCTGTTGCTTTTCCCACCTTTATTACGAATGGCCGCCGGCCAAGAGACGATGACGGGTGTGCGTACGCCACCCTCCGTGGATTCGGACTTCCACAGCCTGTACGGCGTATTCGCCACGTTGGCCCAGGCAGGACCAATGGAAAAATACGTCGTCTCCGGACCCGGCAGTATGCTCTTGTCTGTGTTGTAGGCTATTTTACGGCCGTCCCGGGTTGCGCCCGGACGGTCAAATCCCGAGCCATAACGTTCGCTCAGTTCGGCACTGGCACCGTTGTCGCTTAGGAAGACGACAAGTGTATTGTCTATTTGACCAGCCTGTTCCAGTGCTTTCAATATCCTGCCTATGCCTTGGTCCATGCGGTCTACCATCGCGGCGTGTACCGCCATCGCCCTTGCATCCCATTCTTTGTCGGGATTGGCTTCCCAGGTAGGTTCGGCCGAGTTTCTGGGGGAAAGTTTCGTGACATTGGAGTCAATCAATCCCAACTGCGACATTTTGCGGTATCGCTGTTCCCTGATGAAATCCCATCCTTTGGTGTAGGTGTCTTTATATTTTTCGATGTCTTCCGGCAATGCGTGCAATGGCCAGTGGGGTGCGTTTTGGGCTACGTACAAGAAAAATGGAGCGTTTCCCTTACTAAACGCTTTGATATATTCGACAGCTGTGTCATTGATGGCGTCGGTATGGTAATATCCTGCCGGAATTTCTTTAACAGGCGCGGTCCCTTCCACCAGGCTGAACGGGTCAAAATAGTCGATAACGCCCCATATCGTCCCGTAAAATTTTTCGAATCCCCTATTGGTAGGATATTGGTCTATCGGGGAAAACAATGGATATTCGGACTGGTGGCTCAGCCATTTTAGCTGGGCTTCCTTGGTGGGTTGCGTAACGGTGTTGGAGACATGCCATTTGCCGGACATGGCTGTCCTGTAACCTGCGGCGCGCAGTACCTCGGCGATGGTAACGGCATCGTTGCCGATATGACCTTTGTAAGCTAGGCTGTCCTTAGCCGTCGTCATGTCCCCGATGCCCGCGTCTTGGTTGTAGAGTCCCGTCAGCAGCGATGCCCGCGTCGGACAGCAACGGGAAATATTGTAAAACTGCGTAAACCGCATGCCAGCGGCGGCAATCCTGTCCAGGTTGGGCGTATGTATCTCCCCACCAAAACAGCCGATGTCGGAATATCCCAGATCATCCGCCAATATCAGCACGATATTGGGTCTTTTGTCTTTTTTGCGCGACTGACCTACAACCGTGTTGCAAGCTACTAAAGACAAGAAAAGAAAATACTTGAATAGGACCATTTGCGATTTAGTTTTATTCAAAAAAAATATGTCCATATTATGCTGTTCTTATACTTCTGAAGGTATTAAAAAGTGATCGTATTCCCGCACAGTCTCCCGCCACGGCGGGAGACTGTGCGGGAATACGGCGTTCGGACTTTTGTTATTTTACTTGTTCTATCAGTTCAAGTCGTTTTACAGTACTGCTTTTTTCTAAAATGGTCCCCGGTGATAAAACGGCATTTGCTCCGATTTTAGAATTGTCGCCAACCAATGAGCCAAACTTTTCGGTTTTTGTGTCAATGAGTTGATTATTATGTTTGACAAAAATTCGTTTGTCTTGTCTTTCGTTGTAATGATTTGTACATAACGAACCTGCCTCAAAATTTATGTGTTGCCCGAGAATGCTATTTCCGATATAGTTGAAATGGGCAACAGCGGAATGGTCAAATATGACGGATTGTTTTATTTCGGAACCTGGTCCGATTGTTACGAAATTGCTCAAAAAAACAGGTCCTCTTAAATAAGCGTGAGCACCGATAAAACAATTTTCGGATACTATGATTGTTCCTTTCAGCGTTACACCTTGTTCAATAGTTGCTGTCTTATGAACAGCAATATTGTTTTCTCTCTTATAGTCACTGCCTAATGTTTTTATATGCTGCAATAATATTTTTTCTAAATTGTCAATTACTTCCCAAGGTTGCAATTTGTTGTCTTGCAAAAATGTTAGATTAGGACTTTCGATATATTGTTTTATATCTATCATTGTTCATAAATTTCAATTGGTAGATTGTCAGTGTCAGCAAAGAAAGTGAATTTTTTGCTTGTGGTTGAAACGGATGTTTACTTTAGCTCCGTAGGAGCGTACTTATGGTAGCTGTAGACAATATAAGCATTTGTCGAAGCCGTCCGCCTGAGCGACCAAACGAAGACCCTATAATCCAAATCCTTGCTTTTCCAGACCCTTACCACCGATATTTCATCTATATATTTTTTTCAATTGACGTTTTACTCCTTGCGAAGTATGTCCTTGGTAGAATCTGGATAAGGAGGAAGGCTCTCCCACCAGGACAACAGCTTCTTTTTGTAGGTATCCACAAGCCGATGATGTCCATCGGCGACATTTTGTTTTTCCTCCGGATCCGTTTCTAGGTTGTATAATTCCGCATCGGTACCGTCAGCATTAACCAGAAACTTCCAGTTCTTGTCGCGCAGGGCAAGGGAAGGGCTTTTGTCCGTTCCTTTGGGATAGTTGAATGCGTAGCTGTTTCTGCCATATTCCCAGTAGAGGATTTTTGTACGGCTGCTTTTCTTTCCCAGCAGCACAGCTTCCTTGTCCTCGCCGTCGTCCTGTCTATAGTGGTCGGGCAATCGCGCACCAGCTATTTTGGCAAATGTCTGGAACAAGTCTGTCGCAGCGACAACCGAAACGGAATCGACGACTCCCGCATCTATCTTTCCCGGCCATCTCACGATGAACGGCATCCGGATGCCACCTTCGTACAGTGAAAGCTTGCTCCCCCGAAACGCCGCCGAACGATCGTGCCGGAAATTGGGCAACGGACCATTGTCGCTGGTAAAAACAACAAGCGTATTGCTGTCAATGCCCAGCTCTTTCAATCCCTGCATCAACCGACCCATCTGTCTGTCGTATTCCTTAAGTACCGCCACAAAGCTTTTTTCCTCGTTGGGCCCGCCCGGGTATCGTCCCATTTTGTCATCGCCTGCCACCCAAGGGGTATGTACGTCATCCGGCCACAAGTTGACATAGCACGGCTTACCTTTGTTCTGCTTGAGAAAAGCAAGTGTTTTGTCCACAAAATAGGCTGTCCTGTCCCACCTTTTGATGCTGTCCTTGTCACTCCATATCCAGTTGGTGGCAGTGAGCAACGGGTCTGCGTCGGGGCTTTCATAAGTGCTGCTCCATGCGTCAAAACCATATTGGTCAAAATTGGGAGCGTCGGTAACATCCCTGCCGCCGCCCATGTGCCACTTGCCAAAATGTGCCGTCGCATATCCCTGTTCCTTTAACACCCTAGCGATGCTCGGAGCGTGCGTATCCAGATAATCCACCTGCTGTGCCTTACGGTTAGCCGCACGCGTGTGCAAGAAGGTCGTAAAGTTCCACCGCGCGGGAAACATGCCCGTCAGCAGACCGACCCGCGACGGTGAGCAGATGGGCGCTGCACTGTAATAGTTGGTAAGCCGCAATCCTTCCGCTGCTATTTTGTCAATATTGGGTGTCTGGTACCTCCCATTGAAACTGCTGATATCACCATAACCCATGTCGTCTGTCAATATCAATCTGATAGTGGGTTTATTTTTAGAGACTCTTTGTGCCTGTACCGTGACGCAGAGGACACAAAACAACCAAAATACATATAGAAATATCTTTACCATTGGAAATGCGTTTCTTGCGTTATTCTCCTTTTTTAGCCTCGTCATAATCATAGAACCATTTGAAATTGTGGGGGAATGGTTCCGCTTTTACTTTAAGATACCAGTCCCTGTATTCTTTTTCCAGTTTTTTTGCTATGTCCGGTCGTACACTGTACAAGTCATGGATTTCTGTGCGGTCTTTCTTGATATTGTACAATTGCCATTTTTCCGTTCTTTCCGCCACCAGTTTCCAATCGCCGTCGAGGACTGCCCTGTTGCCTTCATGCTCCCAGAAAATGGGGGCTTTCCGATGGGTGGCATGTCCGGAAAACACAGGCTTGAAACTTGTACCCACAAAAGGTTGTATCGTATTGCCATGATAGGTCTTAGGGTAACTCGCTTTGCCCAGATCAAGCAAGGTTGCCATGATGTCCGTAATGTGTGCAGGCTGCCTGGTAAACGTTCCGTTCAAGGAGGTCGGAATGCCCTTGGGCCACGACACAATGCCTGGCGAGGATATGCCTCCTTCGTGTGTCTGGTGCTTATATGCCCAGAACGGTGTGTTGGCTGCTTCCGCCCAACCCTGTCCCAAAAATACGGTTGACTGGGACGAACCCGGCACCGCACCTTCATAACGTGCCTCTACGCCCGGTTCCGCATTTCCGCCATTGTCAGAAATGAAAAGAATGACGGTGTTGTCAAACAGATTTCTTTGCTTCAATCCGTCAACAAGCCGCCCAACGCTTTTGTCAAGGTGTGCAATCACGGCGGCGTATATTTCCATGATGTGTTCATATTTGTCTTGGTCCGTCTGGCTTAGGCTGTCCCATTTAGGAACTTTGGGATTAAACGGCGGCAGTTGCCATGCGGAATCAATGAGTCCCAGACGGCGCTGTTTCTGATAACGCTGTTGGCGCAGTTGCTCCCATCCTTGGTGGTATTTGCCACGGAAACGTTCAATCTCGTCCAATGGGGCCTGTAAAGGAAAATGCGGTGCATTGTAGGCGAGATACAACAGAAAAGGTTTATCTGCGTTCTTGGCTTCGTCAACGAATTTAAGACCGTAATCTGCCCAAAGGTCGGTCGTGTACCAGTTTTTTGGCAGAATGGACGTGTCATTTGGCAATAAAGTACCGTTGAGGAAAAGTTTGGCATTTTTGCTGTTGCCGTAGTAAAATCCCCCGGCTGGAGCTTCCAACGACCTGTCAAATCCTCTTTTCCAAGGCACGACGCCTTGTGGATGACCCACATGCCATTTGCCAACCATTGCCGTAAAATAGCCTGCCTGTCCCAATACTTCGCCAATGGTAACGGTACTGTCACTCAGCCTGCCCCGGTAAGCCGGATGTTCCGGGCCTTTGTCCTCCATCATGTGACCGACACCCGCCTGATGCGAATAAACGCCCGTCAATAATGCGGCGCGTGAGGGACAACATCTCGCCGTATTGTAAAAATTGGTAAAGCGGATACCATTGTAGGCAAGGTTATCCAGGTTGGGCGTGGGTATTTCACTACCATAGCAACCAATGTCGGCATAGCCCAGGTCATCCGCCAAGATGACAATGATATTGGGTCTTTGGGACTGCTGCTGCGCATCGGCATTGCCGATTGATGCCAACAACCCTAATGTGAAAGATGCGATTTTTTTGATATTCATTTATGATGGAGATTTAAGGCCCAAGTGCTTGAGAGGACATAGAACCCCGATACACTTGGGTTGGTTGTCATTACTAGTGTGTATTTTCTATTTATTGTTTTGCTTGATGTACGGGTTGTTGCTTTCCCATTTGTTTTTCAATGGATACACATTGTATTTCCAAGCCTCGCGGTCGAACAGTTCGGAAAGTTCCTTTACTTTTTCCGGGTATTTGTCCGCAAGGTTGTTCGTCTCGTTGAAATCCACCTTTGTGTTGTACAAGTGCGGTGCATAAGGTTTTGAAGTGTCCTCTGCCCTGTTGGCGATACCATTGGTAAAAGAGGCTTTCCAGCCATCCTTGTAGATGGAATAGGAGCCTGTCATTTCGTTGTATTGCACCGTATGTCGTTCTTTCGCGTTTTCGTCGGCGATGGAATAAGCAAGGCTTACACCCTCAAAAGGCCTTTGTTTATAACCGTTGATGGCCTCAGGCACTTGTATTCCGGTCAGTTCTATCGTCGTTGGCAATATGTCGTCCACGTAGGAATATTGGCTTCTGACAGCACCTTTTTCGGTAATTTTTTTGGGGTAAAAAATGACAAGCGGGTCACGTGTGCCACCTTCCCATGAAGGGTTTCCCTTATAATACCGGAACGGTGTATTGGTAGCGGCTGCCCAGCCTGAAGGATACAACGGATTGGTCGTCGAATCCCCGATCCTGTCAATGTCCCGCAAGTCGGATTCCTTTTGTGTCAATCCATTCCTTTTCAGGTACTGGGGTCTTCTTTTTACGATATGGCCGTTGATGCCGCCGGCATTCGTGGCACCGTTATCCCCTATCAACAGAAAAATCAAGGTATTGTCCAACTGTCCGCTCGTGTCGAGATAGTTTATCAACCGTCCCACCTGGTAGTCGGTAAAAGAAACAAATCCTGCGTATGTCTCGATGTGCTTTTCGGCCAACTGCTTTTCGTCGTCGGCCAGTTCGTCCCATGGACGCACGTCTTTATTTTGTGGGGCAAGCTGGGTATTTTGTGGTACGATGCCCAATGCCTTCTGCCTTTTCAGTACTTCTTCCCGATACCAGTCCCATCCTTTGTCAAATTTTCCCTTGTATTTGTCAATCCATTCTTTTGCGACCTGATGGGGTGCGTGGGCGGCACCGGGTGCATAATAAAGGAAAAACGGTTTGGAAGAATCGGCCTTCTTGGTTTCTTCGATATACCTTAACGCTTCGTTGGTAATCAATTCCCCGAAATGCCTTCCCTGCGGGTCTTTCGGCTCTTTTTGCGTGTCGCGGTATATGATGGGGTGCCACTGGTCTCCGGCTCCCGCGCTCGGAGTATATCCATAGTAGTGGTCAAACCCGCGTCCCGTCGGCCATCTGTTGTAAGGTCCCGCACCCTGTACATCGGACGGTGATGTCACATGGTATTTCCCCACCGCAAACGTGCTGTATCCGTTTTCCCTGAATATCTCGGCAGCGGTAGCCGTTTCGAACGGCAAGTAGCCGTCATAGCCCGGTGTCCCATACGGGTTGTTGGCAAAAAAGCCAAAATGCACGGAATGCGGATTGCGTCCAGTCAGCAACGCCGCACGGGTAGGTGCGCAAAACGCCGCCGTATGGAAATTGGTATAGCGTACACCTTGGTTGGCCAGTCTTTCAAAATTGGGCGTTTCAATCAGTCCTCCAAACGCGGACGTGGCACCGAAACCGATATCGTCGATCAATATCCAGATGACATTGGGTGCACCTGCGGGCGCGACCGGTCGGTTTTTGGGATAGGATTCCACTGTTTCCTTTATGGTCTTCCCGATTTTGCCTTCAAACTTTGGCGTAGGGCTGTGTTGCGCTGACGCATTCGTCAGAAAAAATTGGCCTACGATGATGAACGAGAGAAGGACTGTTCTTCGCTTTGCTGTTTTTTTCATATACTGTTTATTTTTTATTGTGATGTAAAATTTAATGAGCCTATTTATTTCCATAAAAAGTCAATTCGTAAATAGCAATGTTGGCACCGGAAAACACGGAAAGGGTTTTCCACCTTATATAACGGTAAGCGGGAGTGCCCACGGGAAAATCATAGTTGACACCGTTTACAATGTATGCCAGGTCTGCGCTCGTGTACGTTCCAGGTGCAGTACCGGAAGGTTTCACAAGCTCGCAGTCCATGATTTTTGTCCATTCACTCCAGTCGTCCACTGGGTTGTTGGAGCCATACAGCTCCCAGTACCGTGGCGTATTTTGGTATATATTGCCAGATTCCGTACGCGGATAGTGCATGAAACGGCTGATGTAATAAGTGTCGCCCAAGTCAAAGGAGAAGGATTGGGGAAACCCATAGCCATTGACCGTGGCAAATAAATACGCGTTGCCACCGGACGTATAGCCGTCCCATAAATTGGTTATCTTGGACACACCACTATTGTTGGGTGCGTAATAGTCGCTTGCCAGGTACAAAGGCAGGAATTTACTCTTGCTAAGCTGTTCTTCATACAGCGGTGTCAAAGTCGCCGTGACCGTGTCCGAATAATTGTTGAACCTGTCAGTAGCATAGACTCCGAAGGTGATTTCAGTGTTGGACAACCCCCGTTCAGACAAAGTACCAGCCGAGTCACTGACATAGAAGGTGTCAATGGCGTTCCATTGGCTGGTCAGGGAATCCCGTCTCAATAGATATATCTTGAGTGCCGCCGCATCGGGATTGGTGTACCTAAGCACAATACCACCAAAGGTAGGTTCAAATTCCAAGGTCTTGACAACGGAATCCACGGGAGGTGTCAAAGGGTTCACCTCCACCGTTACTGCTGTAGATTTTTTCTCCCCATAACCAACGGCGTAAAGAGATACCTGATAAGTACCCACCGACGGAAAGCCGTTGACAACAAGGGAGTCAACATATCTTGAAGCCTTTGTGCTGCGCGTGGTTCCTGCCTTCGTTTCATATTCGGCGAGCACATAGGCCGTGTTGGAATCGAACGAATAATGCAGAATAGCACCACCCGATACATTCCTGACGCTTATATTGGTCAGGCTGCTCGGTTGCTCGCCCGACGACGGTACTTCTATATTTTCAGGCCGGCAGCCTATGTCGGCCAGTACAACCGACAGCATAAAAATAAATAACATCTTTTTCATCTGTATATTTTTTAAAAGGTTCAGACAATCTTCAAATAGAATTAAGTTACCAGCCGGGATTCTGGACAAGCTTGTCGTTTTGGTACAATGCGCTTTCCGGGATCGGCCACAGGTAATCTTTTTGGGAAAAAGTTCTTTGGTAAATCGATGTTACAGTATAATAACTCGATTGGTCCGACTTTAAAATATTCCATCCCTGTATGTCGACATTCAACTGGTCTTCCGCTTCCTTCCACCTTACCAAGTCCCAATAACGCTTTCCCTCAAATGCAAGCTCAATGTTTCTTTCCCTATGGATAATTTCCCTCAGGCCATCCTGCGTTAGATATTTGGTAGGATTTGTTGAATAATTTGTCCATGATTCCTGAACCGTCGGCAGACCTGCGCGAGCACGCACAAGGTTGAGATAATAGTAGGCATTGTCATTGGGACCATAATATTCATTGCTGGCTTCCGCATAGAGCAGGTACAGGTCGGCCAACCTCAGCACCGGCCACGGATACCAGGTCTGGGTATAGGAACTCGTTTGGACCGTATTCTGGTAATTGATGAGTTTTTTGATCCAGTACCCTGTGACATTGTAGAACGTGTAGACCTTCACACCCGTGTAACTACCGTATTTTCCTTCGAGGTGGTACGTGGCGGTGTCACCCCATTTTCCTTGTCCGTACCAGATTCCGCCATCAAATCCAAGGTCTGCGTAGAACCTGTTTTCCCTGTCAAAGTTCAACGCTGCGGTGGTGTAGCCGGACAGAATATTGAACTGGTCGTCGGTTCCTGCCGTCTTCAGACTGTAACGATTGTCGTAATCCCATGTTTTGTCCTCGTCAATGGGAACACCGTTTTGTGTATAAAACAACTCTGCTATGTGCAAAGGCGCAGCATACCTTGCGGACACCGCCGTGTTGTCATAATTGGGATCCCAAGTACGCGGCGTAATTACGGCTTGGTCCAACTGACTGTTTGGGTCTGACCATATAGATTCGCTGTTCCATCTTTCGGCAACGGCATTGCGTATGCTTAACTGGGTAATCGTGGTATCGGAGATGGTAGCCCGCTGTGCGTCCGGCACATACTGGTAAAGCGCAATTCCCTGCGCCAATGCCGCCGATATGGCAGTATCGCAGGCATGCAAAGCCTTTGCCCACTTTTCCTTGTCCGTGGTCTGGTTGACCAGTAAGGTACCGTCGCCCGAAACCAAGCTGACCAAGTCGGAATTGCCATTGAACAAAGGGCTGGCTTGCCAAGTAAGCACATAAGCTTTCACACCCAATGCGATCGTACTGGTAACGCGCCCCAGTTCGGACGCTTCGTCCTCGATTTTGGTAGGCAGCAGTTGTGTCGCCGTATCCAGCAAGTGTGTGACATAGTTAAAACAGGAATCCAACGGTTCTCTTGCCTGCCGGACGACATCCGTGCTTTCATCAATATCTATCGCCCTGTCCGCAATGACGATGGGACCATACATGCGTATAAGGAAGAAATGGTAATATGCTTTCAGGAATGTCACTTCCCCAATCCAACGATTCCGCTCCTCTTCGGTCAAATCCGGTACGGAAGCAATATTTTCCAAAAAAATATTACAGTCCCTTATCCCTTGATAGAGGGCGTTGCCGCCTTCCAAGCCACCCCAAAAGTTCAGTAATGGGTCAACCACATTTTGTTCACCCAACGCAATGTGCCATCCCGGCTGGGTATTGACACCATACACGCCCCACAACTCATCACCCGCCAGAAAAGCCGGGTCAGGTTTGTCGCCGACGATGCGGGGAAAGTTGGGCAGCCAGGAATAGCAGGTGAACAAGTATTTTTCCGCATTGGCACGCATGGAAAAGATGGTACTGATTGTCGCCACATTGTCCGGCACCACGTCCAGGTATTTTTTACACGCGGACAATAGGAACAGATTAAAAAATACAGTGACGGCAAGTGCCTGCCTTATCTTTTTTTTCTTAAAAAACATCATGCTGTTATACATCTTCTTGCGATTTTATAAATTAGCCAAAAAACCTATGTTAAAAACCCGCTGTGTAGGATAGCCTAGACCGTTTCCAGCCATTTCCACGTCCCAAAGCTTGAACCTGCTCAACAAAAACAAGTTGGTGCCATTGGCGTAAACGCGCAGCTTCGCATTTCTGCTGCCGACTTTAATTTTTTGGAAGGTGTAGCCTATCTCCGCCTGCTTTAACCTCAAAAACGATCCATCGCGCATAAACCAGGAATTGGTTTCTTCGTTGTTGGTCACGTGTGCGTTGCTGAGACGGGGCCACAGCGCATAAATATTCTGGTTGTCTTCGGACCAGTGGCTGTCGGCGTAGGCCTTCAGCAACTGGTTTTGAAGTATGACACTGCTGTTAGCAAACGTTTCCCCGTCATAGGTATAGTCAACGAAAGGTGCGGTGGTGCTGGGGTTTATCCAAAAGGATTCCCGCGCCAGGCCTTGGAAAAAAGCGGATATGTCAAAATTTTTGTATCCCAATGAAAACCCGAACCCATAGTTGATCTCAGGCACGGTGGGCTTGCCCAGCGGCACTTTGTCCAGATCGGTAATCGCTCCGTCGCCGTTCACGTCCTTATACTTGATGTCCCCACCCATCGCGGTTCCATAATTTTGGGTTGGGGAATTTGCCACCTCCGCGTCATCCACAAACAGGCGCTCCGCCACCAGTCCCCAGCTCTGGTTAATGGATTGCCCTATACGGGACAGCCAGGGTTCGTTTGGATGCGTAGCTTCTTCGTATTTCAAATATTGGCTATGCGCATAGGTAAATGTGCCCCTACCTTGTATCCATACCCCGGAAGGGAAACTTGTCTTGTAGTCCAAGGACAAGTCAACGCCTCTCCCCTCCGCTTCTCCTAGATTGGCATAGGCAGCGGATTGCAGACCTACCGTAGCCGGAATGTCTGCCCGTTGCATATAAATCTGCGTTCTTTTCTCCTTGTAGATATCCGCTACCAGTGTCAGGTTATGGAAGAGCTCTAGGTCGAAGCCTATATTGGTCTTATATGCCTTTTCCCAGGTAATGTTGTTGTTGGCGTACCGCGTTATGGATATGCCGTTCTTGGTATAGCTGGCATCGGTGCCAAACGTTGCAGAACGGTCTGAATTGTCCATATTGACGCTTGACAGGTAAAAAAAGCGCGTACTGCTGTCCCCGATGGCATCGTTGCCTACCAGACCATAGGTAAACCTGACCTTAAAGTTGCTGACGACAGGCCTTATCCCATCCCAGAAATTTTCGTTGGAAACAATCCAGGCGCCCCCGACTGACGGGAAAAATCCCCATCGGTTGTTACTGGCAAAACGCTCCGAACCATTATAGCCAAAATTGAACTCGAAAAAATATTTTGATGCGTAGGAATACGTCGTCCTGCCCGAAAGGCTAAGGTTTCTGTAAGGAAGGGACAGTTGAAGACTGCCGGAATTGCCCAACAACTGGTTCCGTATCGTGCCCACCAAAAGTGCATTCAGCTTATGCTCGGCTTTGAACGTGTGGTCATAGTTTAAAGATGCCTGTCCATACGTAACGGATTGTACCGATTTGGTTCCTTCGGAATAATTAAGGTACTCTGTCCCCGAGGCCTCGTTCAACAGTGTCAGCACCCTATGTCCACTATTGTCCAGCCCTTCCAACTGATAGTAGTACGGCGTATAATTGCGTTGGACATCGAAATAGGAATATCTGGTCGTATTAAACAGACCATTGAACACAAGCCCTTTCAAGAAAAAAGACAGGTCCTGCTTCAATTCCAACTGCGCGTACATATTGGACTTGGAATATTGTTTGTAACCCTTGACCAAATCAGCGTAAGGATTTAGGTAATTGCCCTCTCCGTAGTTTCCGAACAATATATGCTGCACCCAGCTGGTCAGCGAATCCGGCGGGTAATAAGGGGCAAACAAGACCGGATTGGACCGCATGATGTCATGGTACACTTTTGTACCTCCCTGCAAGGGACCGTTGTAGTCGTCGAATGTCCCGTTAAGGCGAACCACAAGCTCCGTCGTATTGGTCAAGTTGATATTGATGTTGGACCTTAAGGAATAACTCTTCAAATCGATGTTGTTGTTGAAGTTGCTGACCTTGGGCACATTCAGTACGCCGTTGTCCTTGTTAAGCGATCCGGAGATAAAATAACGTGCGACCTTTCCTCCACCGGAGACGTTAAGGTTTACTCTTTGGTTGGTTGTCTGGTTTTTAAGAAGGGTTTTCTGCCAGTTGACATTCGGATAAAGATAAGGGTCGGCACCTGGCACGGTCTTGTCTATCTTTGCGTCCGAATATGGCGTAACACCTACCGGGTTACGGGTAAGGATCGCCTCGTTCTGCAATTTCATGTACGTCACGTTGTCCGCAAACTCAATATCCCTGGTCGGTGTGGACACCGAGTTTTCCAGTCTTAACGAAAGCTGCGCCTGCTCCATCTTGCCGGTTTTGGTCGTTACCAAGATAACACCGTTTGCCCCTCTTGCACCATATATGGAAGTGGCGGTGGCGTCTTTCATGATGGAAAAACTTTCAATGTCATCGACCTGCAAACGTGCAAATTCGGTCGTTGTCACTTCCATGTTGTCCACCAAAATGAGCGGATCGACCTTATAACCGAAAGTCGTCACGCCCCGGATAAAAAAGTTGGCGTTGTCTGCGCCCGGTTCGCCGCTGCGCTGGAATGCAATCATCCCCGCAATTCTTCCGGCAAGGGCTGTCGTCAGGTTGCTGGAAGGGACTTTCAAGTCAGTAGGCTGCACGGAAACCACCGCCCCCACGACATTTGCCTTTTTCTGTTTTCCATACGCGACCACCACTTCATCCAAATCTTTGTCGGCAGGCGGCAACAGGATTTCAATGGGCGATGCTTCCGCCACAAGCCGCACGGTCGTGTATCCTGTAATAGTAACGATGATCGGATAAGGAAGTTTCTGCCCTGTTATCAGGGTAAATCTTCCGTCCACGTCGGAAACGGTCTGGTTGGTCACTCCTTCTATCTTAATGGAGACACCTTCCAATGGTGCTCTGGTTGCCGAATCCCTCACGACCCCACTCAACGTGGAGTTAACAGTAGGCTGGTTTACCTGGGCCTGTAGCAGAGAAACGGAAGCGATTAAAGTGAGTGCTGCCATCCCTATTTTTTTCACCAATCCTTTGCGGTTTTGCTTCAATTGCAGTTTTTGCTTTTTTATCATTTCAACACTTTTGCAGAAATTACTCTATTAAAATTATAGACTATAAAGATGTAATATGTGTCCGTTATGGTTCGTCGTATTTGCCAACTCCAACACCGCGCAACCAATGTACACGTGCTTACCTCACCAAACTTTGAGGTCAAATCCTCCATTCAGTAGATGCAACAAGAAAGACAAGAAATGAAGGAATCGACAATGGCTGTCCTTACCCATTCGTCATCAGAAGATTACTATTTTCTGTTCCTAATGCGCTACATAAATCCACGCCCTAAATTGCTGGAATAGACAATGACCGAAACCGAAACAGACATGGGGAAGCATGGCAGATCTTTTTGATTTTGCCTGATGGATGCTTTGGATAGAAAATACTTTCCCTCAGTTCGGGGAAACAACAAGTATGTAATTATAGATAGTCAACAACAGGACGGTAGTCTATCAACGACATTGCGAATCTGATTTTTGGATAAACCAATGTACACGGATAATCGAAACGACAAGTCGAAAAACGATTCGATCTTCTTTTTTTTCATAACTTTGTGATGTTAAGCTGTTAATGGATTCTGTTTGATTCACGAAATTTGTTGGTATGCTTGACTTGAGACGGAAACCCCCACGGTTTCCGTCTTTTTTGCCAAAAAAACTTATTACTTAATTTAACTTCTATTGTGTGTTTGGCGAATAAATACCCTACAAAAAAAGTAGACTAATTTGGCAGCAAATTTAACAATTATTTTTATATAGCCAACTTTTTTTTTAGAAGTTGCTTAAGAGATTGTTTAAGTTAAGTTTTGGAGACTGTGCGGAGAAGAAAATAAATAACTCAAACAGCTCTTCTAAGTCAAATGTGGAAAATAGCAAATTTGGTTTGTTTTTGGCGTGGACGAAGTGGAAATAATAAAATAATACACCCACCTGTTTATATTTTTAGCATCTAGTTTCCCAGGTAAGACGCTACCGGTAAATAAATATGCAATTAGGCAACACGACTTTGCCCAACACCAAAAAGCCGCAACTTATCGTTGCGGCTTTTTTATTTGCAATGATTATTCTCAACGGTGACGATCAATCGTAGCCATGAATGTTTAAGTTATCAAACCGACCTACCGCCTACTATAGTTCGGGGCTTCCTTGGTGATTTCAATGTCGTGCGCATGGCTTTCGCGCATGCCCGCATTGGTAATCTGTACAAAAGTCGCTTTTTGGAGTTCGCCGACATTTCTGGCGCCGCAATACCCCATACCGGAACGCAAACCGCCGATAAACTGTGCGACGACCTCGTGCAGATAGCCTTTGTAGGGAACACGGCCTTCAATGCCTTCCGGAACCAGCTTTTTCACGTCGGACTCCTCTTGGAAATAACGGTCTTTACTGCCGTGCGCCATGGACATCGCACCGATGCTGCCCATACCGCGGTATTGTTTGAACTTACGTCCTTCGTAGATGATCGTTTCGCCGGGACTTTCTTCCACACCCGCAAAAATGCTTCCCATCATCACGACGGAAGCCCCGGCAGCCAAGGCTTTTACCATGTCGCCTGTATAACGGATACCACCGTCGCCAATCACTGGAACACCTGTTCCTTTCAATGCGCTGGCACATTCGATGATGGCCGTCAACTGCGGTACGCCCGCACCTGCGACGATACGCGTCGTACAGATGGAACCGGGTCCGATACCGACTTTCACGGCATCGGCACCCGCGTCCGCCAAGGCTTTGGCTCCCGTGGCAGTAGCAACGTTGCCCGCGATGACTTGCAGTTTGGGGAAATTCTTTTTCAGGTTTTTCAAGGATTCGATGACACCGAGGCTATGACCGTGCGCACTGTCCAGACCGACAACGTCTACGCCGACCTGCATCAAGGCATCCGCCCTGTCGAGCATGTCAAACGTAATGCCCAACGCCGCACCGACCAGAAGTCGTCCGTAAGTGTCCTTGATACTGTTGGGGTAGTTTTTGAGCTGGAGAATATCGCGGTAGGTAATCAGGCCAACGAGTTTGCCTTTCTTGTCAACGACGGGGAGTTTCTCGATTTTGTACTGGTGCAATACCTTCTCGGCCTTTTTGAGGTCCACACCTTCCGTCGCCGTGATGAGATTTTCGGAAGTCATCACTTCGGAAACCTTCTTGCTTTTTTTGGTTTCAAAACGTAAGTCGCGGTTGGTGAGGATGCCGACCAGTTTTTTGTCATTGCCCACGATGGGAATACCGCCGATTTTGTTCTCAGCAATGAGCCGGAAAGCATCGCCAATGGTGGCGCTTTCGTGCAGTGTGATAGGGTCCAGGATAAGGCCACTTTCGCTTCTTTTGACTTTCCTGACCTGCTCGGCCTGCGCTTCGATAGTCATGTTTTTGTGGAGAATACCGAGACCTCCTTCACGCGCTAGCGCTATTGCCAGACTGGCTTCCGTAACGGTGTCCATTGCCGCACTGATAATGGGCAGGTTAAGTGCAATCTCTTTGGTGAGACTGGTTTTGATTGTAACTTCTTTGGGTAAAACATCGCTGTAACCAGGCATTAACAATACATCGTCAAATGTAAGTCCTGTGCCAAATAAGCGACTGTCGTAAGACTTGCTGTGTTCCGAGAGGGATTTTTTTGTTGCCATGTGCAAAGATACGGCAGCCCAACAATTCCATCCAAAAAAAGTTGGGAAAGGGATAACAACAACCGCCTACAAAGTATCCAGTAGGCCTTTGATTTTGTGTTTCGCCGCACAGAACCCTCTTTGTTGATTTTGGCTTTGATAAGTGTCTGTTTAAAAAACTGTTGCACGCTTCGTTCAGAATATTGACCGCCCGACTGTCCTTCAAAAAGATATAGTTTAGGCTTGTATTCCCTAAAATAGTCCCGTAACAATACAAGCAGCTTTTCGGACAGCACCACCACTACCCTATCTCTGTTTCCTTTGCCTTGCCGAACCCTAACGGTCATTGAAGAAAGAGCCAATGTCTTTGGATGTACAGATTGGTAAGTTCCGAAAACCGTAACCCGCAAGAATAAATGGTAGGCAGAATAGCATTGTGTTTTAGGTTTTGTAAGCTTCCAACATTTTTTAGATATCATCCCGAGAAAAAACTTTCGGGATTTTGAACTCGCCACGGTCGGGATAAAGATAATCCAACTGTAAGTTTCGTCCCAACACGCCATTGTACCAAAACTTGATTGCCGCCACCAATTGTTTTTGATACGAAATAGAGATATTTTTGACGGTTACCTGTTCATAATGGTGGAAGTTACACGCAACTGCGGCAAAACTTTCCGAATAACTACTAATTTTGGCATGCTTTACGAAATTTATATGGAGATTTTGGGGAGTTGCGTATATTTGGGTGTTAGACGACCACACAGCCTGACACTTGAAAAAGTAATCGTTGGACTGTCCTTGACGAACTTTCATCAGACTTTGTGCTAAACTTTGGCGACAGTTCTTTCATCAACTTTTTTGCGGTGGACAGTCCAACACTGACCTTTAGAAAAAAATTATCCGACGGACAAACATCTAACATGACAGTAACGGTTAACAAGACAGTCCGACACTTTTTACCAAATGTTAAATCATAACCAACACCGTTTGCTAACTTTGCACCAATGAAAGAACTGATAAATTATTTATTGCAATTCGGAAACCTGAACCAACAGCAAATAGACTTGATTACAAGTAGAGCAACCGAATTGAAACTCAAAAAAGACGGTTACTTGGTAGAAGCAGGGAAAATATTTAATGAAGTCATTTTTATTTTGGAGGGCGTTTTGCGTATTTGTTATTACAACAACAAAGGCGAAGAAATCACAAAATATTTTATGAGCGAAAATCATTTATTCGCAAATCCTTACAAAGGCGAACTGATGACGGAATACATACAGGCGGTTACAGATTGTAAACTGATTGTTTTTTCTCCGAAAGAATGGAACGAACTTTTAAATACCATTGTCGATTGGGAAAACATCACAAATAAAATACGCCAGAAAGGAATGATGGAAAAGCTGAACAGAAGAAGTGCTTTGATTTCGGAAGATGCCACAACCCGTTATCTGACATTTTTGGAAAATTTTCCGACACTTGCCAATCGTGTTCCGCTTTCTTACATCGCTTCTTATTTGGGAGTGACGCAACAATCATTGAGCAGAATTAGAAAAAACATCCGCTAAAATAACTTTTTACCAAATGTTAAACGATTTCGTTTTTTGTTGTAGCAACTTTGCAATGTAAAATTTTATATTAACAAAAAATGAAAAAAGCATTTATCACAGGAGCAAATAAGAGTATCGGATTTGAAGTTGCAAGACAACTGTTGCAAAAAGGTTTTTATGTGTATCTCGGAAGCCGAAATTTAGACAACGGACAAAAAGCAGCAGAACAACTAAAATCCGAAGGATTGAGCAATGTAGAAGCCGTTCAGATTGATGTAACCGATGACAATTCTGTAAAAAACGCTCGTTTGGAAATCGGCAAAAAAACAGATGTGCTGGACGTTCTGATAAACAATTCGGGAATTTCGGGAGGTATGCCGCAATCGGCACTTGGTGCAAGTGTGGAAGAGCAATTCAAAAAAGTGTATGACACAAATGTTTTTGGCGTAGTGAGAGTTACACAGGCGTTTTTTGATTTGTTGCAAAAATCAAACGAGCCGAGAATTGTAATGGTCAGTTCAAGTCAAGGTTCCATCACTTTGGCAAGCGACCCGACCTACAAATACTACAATTTCAAAGGGGCGGTTTATCATTCTTCCAAAGCGGCTTTGAATATGTATGCCGTAAATTTGGCGTATGAATTGAAAGACACGAATTTCAAAATCAATGCGGTAAGTCCGGGTTTTACCCAAACCGACTTTAATGGTAATCGTGGAACAGGAAGTGTTGAAGATGCCGGAAAAAGAATTGTAAAGTATGCTTTAATCGGCAATGACGGAGTTACAGGAAAATTCTTTTGCGAAGAAACCAATCCCGAAATAGGCGAAATTCCTTGGTAACAACGGATTGACAAAACACTGCCTGTAACATCGGTTTGGCGTTATGGCGGCTGACGTGCATATTTTATCCCATAATACTTTTTCCACAATTAACTTAAACAGCCTCTTATTCTCCTCCGGCTCCTTTTTTCCGGGGAGCGTCCAGAGCATTTACTTTTGGCAGCCATTTAGCCAGTTCGTTTTTTACGGAGGAATACTTTGAATCTTTCGCCAGATTTTTCCATTCGTGCGGATCATTATCATGATCGTACAACTCCTCACTGCCATCAGCGTATTTTATATAACGCCACCGTTCAGAGCGTACCGCGTGATTTTTATAACCCCATGTAGAAACCGATGGATAATCCCACTTTAAACCAGGATTGTTTAACAGTGGCACCAGGCTCCTGCCTTCTATACCGCTTTTGGTAGGCAGCCTACATAAATCGATCAGTGTCGGATACAGATCCATCAAATTAACAGTGCGGGAGGACCGGCTTCTGTTTTTAGTAACTCCGGGCACTTTGATAAACAGGGGCACCCTTGTAGTTTCTTCCCATAACGCGAACTTACGCCAGTGTTCTTTCTGACCCAGGCTCCATCCATGGTCGCCCCATAAAACAACAATGGTATTGTCGGCATATTTACTTGCTGCCAAGGCATCCAGCAAACGCCCGATCTGTTCGTCAGCAAACGTAATACTGGCCAGGTAACCCTGTACTGCATTCTTCCATTGGCCATTGGCGACTATGAACTCGTGATCGTTGGCGCGTCTCGCAATTTTAACCCCGGCCGGGGGAATATCATCCAGGTCGTTATTAATAACTGCCGGCAATTGTATTTTATCCAAGGGATAGAGATCAAAATATTTCCGAGGCACATACCACGGTAAATGCGGCCTTGTAAATCCAACGGCTAAAAAAAACGGTTTATCGCGGTCTGCTTTAAAAAAGTCTATCGCATGGTCTACATTTTTATAATCACCCATTTGTTCGTTAGCTACATCTACCGGACTCCAGTCAAAATTACCTTTACCCTTTACAGGGGCATTGGCTGGTGCGGGCGATTTCACGACTTTGAAATATACGGGCCATGATGCGGTATCGTTATAGCTGTCATGAAATATTTTACCGATCCCTTCCACATCATATCCGTTTCGGGTAAAATATTGCGGAATGGTCACCGCATCTTTAAGTACCGGTCGCCAGGGCTGCTCGTTTAAATAGACACCCGACGTGGAAGGTCTTACACCCGTTAAAAGGCTTGCCCTCGACGGATTACAGGAGGGCGCCGAACAGTATGCCCGTGTAAATATTTCGCTGCCGGCTGCAAGTTTATCAAGGTTCGGGGTTATGACTCCTTTGTAACCGCCAAAAGGACCTACCCAGTCGTTTAAATCATCAACCGCTATAAACAGCACGTTGGGCCTGTCATCCTGTTGCTGCGCTGACGCAGAAGCGGCGCACGAGATTAATAATATGGCTGTTGCCAATACTTTTTTTAGAACTGCGTGACGCAACATAATATTGTAAGTTTAATTGATTACTGCATTTAATACGCTGTTTTACTTTCCGATTTTTGAACAGGGTTGTTTTACGCTATATATCCTGGTAGAGGAATCCACATCGTCGGAATATATCAGGATGATATTATACCTGTCCTACCTAACTACGTTCCCTTGTGCCTGTAACCGCATTACAGCCACGGACAGAACCATGAGTGTGCAAACAAAATTTTTCATCTGTGACATTGTTTCTTTTTTTAGTTGGGGGAAGCCGATTTTCCTTCCTGGAAGCCATCATGCAGCAAGCGGGCCAACAGGGAAATACGTTTGCGGTATTTCCGGTCTCCTGCCAGGTTGTTAAATTCGTCAGGATCATGGATTTCGTCATAGAGTTCCTTACCAGCCTTTCCGTCTTCATCCCATTCTGTATAGCGCCATTCGGAGGTACGCACGGAACGTCCCATAAGGTTTTTCCGCTTTACCTGGGTGTAAGCGGGACGATCCCATTTCATCCCCGGATGGTTCAGCAGCGGTACCAGGCTTTTACCGTCAACAGGCGTTACCGTTTGCAGATGCGCCAGCTCGGCCAGGGTAGGATAAATATCCAGCAATTCGACAGGCGTGCGAACGGATTTTCCCTTTACAAAGCCAGGTACCGCAAAAATCAGTGGTACTTTTGCCGATTTTTCAAAGAGGCTCTGTTTCATCCATTGGCCGTGTTCGCCCAGATTATAACCGTGGTCACTCCACAAGACGATAATGGTATTATCGGACAGCCCCAAGCTGTCGAGCGCCTGCACGACACGACCCACCTGCGCATCCATGAAGGAAATGGCGGCATAATAAGCCCTTTTAGCCAGGCGCAACTTGTCATCGGACAGTCCCCAGTTGGCCGGTTGGGTAAACAATGCCGCATCCGGTATGTCGGCGAGGTCATCCTCTTTCCGTGGCGCCAACGGTATCTGGTCAACAGGGTACTGTTCAAAATATTTTCTGGGGGCTACATAGGGCGTATGCGGCCGGAAAAACCCCACTGCCAGGAAAAAGGGGTCTCCTTTTTGTTTTTCCTCCGTCAACACTTGAATGGCATGTGTGGCGATAAGCCCATCTGTTTGTTCCTCATCGGTTCCATCGGCCTCATAATAAGAAAGTGCAGACCCCAGCCCCCGGTCCGGTGTGAGGTTGACAACCTTGGCTTCCTCTGTTTTATCCCGACCTTTGGGATTGATCACACGGTCCCATGAAACAGGGTCATCCAGCCCGTTGGTACCTATTTGGGCGGGTACTCCGTAATGGAAGATTTTCCCGATACGGATGCTCTGGTAACCGTTTTGACGGAACAGCTGAGGAAGCGTGACCACATCAGGCAGGTTTTGCCGGAAGTGCGTTGTCAGCTCATAGATACCCGTGACATCGGGCACGCGGCCGGTCAACAGGGAAGACCGGCTCGGACTGCACAGCGGGAACTGGGTATAGGCATGAAGAAACTGGACACCGCGCTTTGCCAATGCATCAATATGCGGTGATTTCACAACCGGGGAACCATAACATCCCAAATCATTATTGAGGTCATCCACCGCAATAAAGAGAATATTGGGCCGTTGCTGCTGCGCACTTATCTCACCGAAGTATAACACCAGACCAGCAACGGCCATCCATTTCCATCTGAAAATTTTCCTTCTTTTCATCTTTTTGTAAATTGTAAAATTTAAGAATGATAATCCAACATCCGTTAGACACAGGTGCCTCGGCATATCTTTAAAGTTTTTTATCTTATCCATTTCCATCATACCGCCAGAAGTGCAACGGGGGTATATGCCAGCCCTACGTGGTCAATGATCTTCCATTTTTTCCAGTAGATACTTTGCTGCTTTGACATCGTATTCCGAAACCTTGTTGCCGACAATCTTTTCCAGCACCTGACGAAGTGGCAGAAGGTCGGCAGAAGGTGCATCCTGCAAGGCATTCAGCGCCTGCACCCGTACCATTACCGCTGCATCGTCTGCATAGCGATACAGACTTTCAAGACCGTCTGTACGGTTCCCCAGTCTGTACAATGCCTCGGCTGCCACTACGCGGACGGACTTTTTCTCATCGGACAAAAGTGTTTTCAACGTACCCGCCGCGACATCAGCATCCTTTCCGAGTGCCAGTAACCCGATCGCAGCCCAGTAACGTACCACAGGGTCAGCATCCCGCGCTTTGGAGACTAGATAAGGCAGCTCGGCCTTGTTGCGCTCAGAAGCCTTTTCCGCGACCGGAAGTACCTTCCGTATATCATACTTACCGGAACGTGCATAATCATAAATAGTCTGCGTCCTGGTAATTTCATATACATCTGCTTCCGGGATAAAACCGGCATCATTGATCTGTAGGAGCAGGTCATGGTTCTTTTTCCTCAGCTGTTGGAGTACGGACCGGTAAGCCGGATCGGTAGCCAGATTGTGAATATTGTCCGGATCATTGCGTACATCGTACAATTCTTCGGTAGGTTTCTCCCTGAAATACCTGGATTGTATTTCATCGAGCTTTCCCGCTTTGTATTCCTTTTCCCATGCCCTTATTGAGCGGATCAGCCACAGATACTGGACATTCTGCGCATAAATACGATAGGGCTGGAAATTCCGGATGTACCGGAAATCCTTTGTCCTGATCGTGCGTGACAGGTCGTAACGTTCATCCATCCTGTTGCGAAAGCCAAAGGCGATGGTATCCTCGGTATGCGTTCTGTCTTTTGCGACGAGTGACTTTCCCTGTAAGTATTCAGGCCGCTTCAACCCCGCCAGGTCCAGCACAGTAGGTACAAAG
This sequence comes from Chitinophagaceae bacterium, assembly GCA_047606825.1. Lineage (GTDB taxonomy): Bacteria > Bacteroidota > Bacteroidia > Chitinophagales > Chitinophagaceae > Rhizosphaericola. Next base: position 116,633 of record JASGDY010000089.1, on the reverse strand, counting down.
TCGATAAAGGAAACAACCTGATCCGTGCGGGTTCCCGCAGTATAGGGAGCCAGGTATCGGTATTTTGGGGGGAAATGGATCAAAAGCGGCACGTGTAGGCCCGATTCATATAAATATCTTTTGCTACGCCCCAGCACGCCGCCGTTGTCGGCAAAATAAAACACAATCGTATTTTCTGCCAATCCCAGGCTATCCAGTTGGTGCAATAGCTGCCCCACCTGTTCATCCATCGCCGTAATCCGGTCGTAATACAATGCCCAGTCATGTTTCATCTCAGGTATTTTGGGCAGATAAGGCGGTATGGGAGCTTTTTCCGGATCATGCACGAGTGGCCGACCGGACGACAAGTTGCCATTACGGACCGACGGCTGGGATTTTTGCCATAAATCTGGATCTATGATGGAACTTTCATGTGTCGTAAATATCGTGAACATGGCAAAAAAAGGCTGGCCGGGTTTCCGGTTCAGAAAGGTGGCCTTACTGCTCGATTCGTCCCACACTTCGGGTTGGTCCACCGTATTGTAATCCTTTTTGCTATTGTTGGTTGTATAGTAACCCGCTTCTTTCAGGTAATGGGGAAAAAGATGGACAAAGGAGGGTACGGGATACTGGCTGCGCATGTTTTCTGTGCCGTAGGTAGGCGGATAGGTTCCGGTGGCAAGCGTATACCTTGACGGTGCGCACACAGGCGCGGCAGAAAAAGCATTCAGATAAAGGATACTGTTGCGAGCCAGCGCATCGATATGGGGCGTATGGGCATAAGTATCCCCGTAACAGCCCAAAAAGGGATTGTTGTCTTCACTGACAATCCACAGAATATTGGGGCGGTCTTTCTGTTGTGCATGGGAAAGAAATGGCAGTAAGTACGGCAACGCTGAAAAAAATACAAAAAATAAGTTCCGCAGTATATATCTGCGTCCTTGTTTCTGTAGCAGAGCCATTGATAGTGTGGTTTTATTCATTTTACCTCATTTAAAATTGTGATATCCCTAAACAAGACTGACCATGATAAGATATTTCCCCTGCAAACGATTTCCCATTTTGTACCATGCGGAAAAAAAGAACCTTATTCCAAAGGTGTTGCAGGATGCGGGATACCACTACCCAACCAACCAAACAGATTTCGGATAAAAGGGACATTGTTGCGGGCTCCGGGGTTATTAAACCCCATCGGCCAGTTGTTTTGCCTTACGACAATCTGTGCCGAAAACATAGCTGCTTCGCCCGAGACCGCGATCCGGCCCTTACCATATTGCAGATAAGCAAGCTGCAACCATCCAGTTGCGGGTTTAATAATCGTATTTTTATTGAAAACACGTGCGGTATCCTGATAAACGAGTTGGTAATTATCATCGAATACGATTACGGGAGTATATGATTTTGCGGTAATGGAAAAGGCGGATCCGCCAAATGTTACAATACTGTCCAAACCTTTCGTAAGCGGGGCATCCTTTAAGGTTCCTTCCTCTCTGGTAAAATAATCCAAACGCCGCTTTCTCTTGTCCGTAGCAAAAACATTCTGGAAATCAATGCCGAATGATGCCGCAAGGCCGTGCGCTGCCCCCGGAAAGGGCATGTGGTCTGCGACAAGTAACAATCGACCACCATTTTTTACCCAGTTATTAACGACTTCGATTTCTTCCTTGGAAAAGGCAGAAGGAGTTGGAAGGGACCAGTTATTGCCTATGGCATTGCGCTCGTTCAGGGAATTGGAAATGATCAAAATATCTACCTGCTTTAATTTATCCTTATCCAGCAGTCCTTCATATTTCCGTACAATATATCCATCCTGTCGCAGCAACTTGGCGAGGGTCAGGTACCGACCATCAAGTGTGTGGAAATTATGATGTCCCTCATCAATAGCAATGACAGCCCCCTTTCCTGTTGGATAAGCCGGCCGAGATATTTGAGGCGTAAACGAGGTATCCGAAATCTGCTGACCATGTGAGCGCAAACCCGTGGCCAGCAAACAAATGATAAGCAAATAATAATTTTTCATTTTTTATTAAATTTTATATTAGTATAGAGATATAGGAATAAATAGTTGTACCACCTACCATGTCTCCGATATGGAGTGGAGAGCCGCGGAAAGCATTTACGTTGCCGTTAACGAATAAAGGAATTCCAATTAGCCATGGGTAGTGACTTTTACATGCGCCAATGCAGGAAGCTTCCTGAGGATCAACTTGAAATAATGTTATTTTGAAATGCATCGTTCTGTCCAGATAGCTACCCTGCATGGCCGAATAATAAATAGGCGATCACCAATGTTACGATGATATTGAACGCCTGCGCAATAAGAAAGGCTATCATCGGTTTCTTGTTACCTTTATTAAAAAGATCAGCAAAGCGGGTTTCCAGCCCTATGCTCGTAAACGCAAGCGAAAACCACAGGGTCTGGCCTCCCTTGATCGTTCCTTTTGTTGCCGTGACCACATCATCCGGGAGCAGAAAAGAAAATAACAGCGATGCCGCAATGAAACCAATCACGAATTTTGGGAAACGCTGCCAGATCACCTTTAGCGAAGCTTTTTCCTTTTCCCCGCGCTTTACTTTCCCCGTGTAAGTCCAGTAAACGGAAATGGCAAAAGCTGCCAGACCCAGCAATACATTCTGCGAAAACTTGACAATAGTGGCATATTTCAACGCAGTGTCACCAATCAGTGTTCCTGCCCCCACCACAGCACCCGTCGTATCGATTGTGCCCCCCAGCCAAGCACCTGTCACCTCGGGTGAAAGATCCAGCCAACGGGCAAGGTAGGGCATCCCCACCAGCATGGGCACGGCGCACAGCAGTACGATAGAGATGACATAAGACAGTTTTTTATTGTCGCCCTCTATCGCGCCTGCCGTAGCGATGGCCGCCGAGACGCCACAGATGGATACACCGCTGGAAATCATCAAGCTCAATTCTTTATCAACCTTCAAACGATGGCAAATCCAGAAAGCAAAATACCATACAGAAAGCACGACCAGCAAAGATTGTATAAGCCCCAGAACGCCTGCCTTGAGTATATCGGAAAAAACGATGGTCGCACCCAGCAATACCAGCCCTATCTTAACAAAGATTTCCGTAGACAATGCATTGCGAAACCAATCAGGAAGTGGGAAAAGATTGCTGATTAACAGGCCTGCCAGTAGGCTGAAAATAACAGGTTCCAAACCGATACCGACAAATAACACATTACCCGCTACGATAGACGACACCACCGTAAGGATAAATACCAGTGGAAAAGCCATAAAGGAGCCTCTTGTGTTTTTTCCGGTCAACCAGGCACCCACTACCGCAATCAGCCATGACACCAATAACTGCACCACCAACAGTAAAATATTATGTCCGCTGAAAACACCCAAAAACAGGTCGCTGCCCGATTTCCAGGCATACTGCGGTGCTGCAAGCCGCACACCCGCAATCGCTGCTATAATAATTAAAAACCCCAAAATCACGACCGTCCAGTCTTCGCTGACGGAAATGCTTCTTTTTACCTTTTCCGGTTCTGACATGATAAAACGTTTTTATAATTACGACAAGTTCAAATGCATCCCAGGTTTTGTCCCCTGAGCGTTGATAAACAGAGATATGCAAAAAACAGTAAAAGCGGGGCATGTACCTCTGTTCTCCTATTTGTAGGCATCTATCTGTTCGCGAATCCGTTTCTCGATAGTCGCAAAATCTCCTATCCCTTTCTGCCGCCAGACCTGTTTTCCGTTCTGATACAGGATCAGTGTGGGCAAGGCATCCACGCCACCTATAGACCCCACCAGGGCAGGGTTGTCATTCAGATCGACAGAGCGCAGGGAAAAAGCGTCTTTTTCTTCACCTGCTATTTTGTCCAGTACTGTCTTTAGCCTGCGGCAGGGAGCACAATGCCGTGATCCCACGTCAACCAGGAGAAGCCGGCCGTTTTTTTTCCAATGGTCCAGCGAATCCGTATTCCAATTGTTGGCAGCATTGCTGGCGTAGAAAGCATAGCCGGCACCTACCCAGGCACCAAGTCCGCCATCCAGCGCATAGGCATGTGCATAACCGTGGGCACGTAGATACCCTGCCCACTGCACGCTCCTTCCATTGGCAATGGAATACAACAGTATAATCCGGGATGTATCCCATTGCCGGATAAAGGACAATGTATCTTTGTCGGGCAAGGCCAGCAGCCGGGCATCCGGAATATGGTTTTCCTCAAATTCACTGCCGGAACGGGCATCAAGTACCACTGCGCCCTTATGCGCCTGATGTTCCCGTGCAAAAGCAGGGGCATCCAACAATACCGTTTTTTGCGCGGAAAGCCTCTGCACCACCAAAGATAAGACAACGCCCAGGCAAATCCTCGCCGGAAAGTTGTATCGTTTCCCGATACTTCCGCATGCGGAAAACAGAAATCCATAAATGTATCTGGCCATACGTCTGATTTTTAAATTACTGCTATTTTATACCGGCTTCATTTTTCATGGCTTCATAGTACTAAAACCATTTAAGCACTTCCCTGTAGGACTCGGCCTGAACCCTTTGTGACCAATGGTTGTACTGGTCCAGCAGTTTCTGGCCTAAGCGGAGATTTTCCCCGATCAGGTTGTGCAATTCGGTACGATGGTTTGAAACGTCGTACAGATGCCAGTTTTCCGGCTTTTCGACAACCAGTTTATCTATCCTGATAGAGTAGGACACGGTTGCTTTTGTGTTTTCCGGATGCCGTTACTTAGGAAAAGCGTGCGGGCTATTTTACAAAAAGAAGGCCTCACGGTCTTCGCTGTGGGACTTTATCTTTTAATGTTTCAAAATCCACTACGCCATTATCCTTAGCCCATTGCTGGTATAACCAATCATATTTCTGGACTATATCAGGATGGGATGCCGCAAGATCATTGGTTTCTCCGCGATCGTCCTCAATGTTGTATAGTTCCCATGTCTTAGAAGGGAAAATGCTTACAATTTTCCACTTGCCCAATTGCACTGCGCGGTTACCGGCCCGTTCCCAAAACAACGGTCTGTCCTGTATAGCGTCTGCCTTCCCCGTTAATATCGGTGCAATACTTACACCGGCTAATTTATTAGGAGTAATATGGTGATATTGCGCGGGGTAGACCACATCGGCCATATCATACAAAGTGGGAGCAATGTCTACAATATGGGCATCGCCTTTTGCCAGTTTGTTTGCCGGGATAATCCCTGGCAACCTGACTATCAGGGGCGTGCTGATGCCTCCCTCATAGGCAAAAGCCTTATATTTTTTGAACGGTGAATTAGAAACATGGGACCAGTTCTTTCCCTGGGACTGAAAAGACCCAGCTTCTCCGACCTTTGTCCCTGCCAGTGCTGAGTCCTTGCCCCCAAAACCGCCAAACTTGCCAAAGTCTTCTCCCGGCGCACCATTATCGGAGAGAAACACCACCAGTGTATTTTGTTCCTTGCCTGTTTTTTTCAGTTCCCCTAATATTTTTCCAACGCCCTGGTCCATTTTATCAACCATTGCCGCAAAAACCTCCATTTTTCTTTCCCAGTCTTTCTTTTCGCTATCGGTTATGTCTTTCCACGCAGGCAACCCGGAATCATTTGCCGCAGGCTGCCACCTGTCGTCCAGCAACCCTTTGGCTTTAAGTCCCTGTAATCTTAATGTTCTTAAAGAATCCCATCCAATATGATATTTGCCTTCATATTTTTTCACCTCCTCCTCCGGTGCCTGCAATGGCCAGTGCGGGGCGTTAAAGGCAACGTACAGGAAGAAGGGCTTATCAGCGGTTGCAGCATCGTCGATGTATTTTACTGCATAATCCGCAATTTTGTCCGTCAGGTAAAAATCCTTTTCATTTCTGAAAGAGACCCGTTTATCATCCTCGTAAAAAGGACCGGGTTCATTAAAGCCCTCCAGCGGCCGTTGGTAATACCTGTACGCACTTGCCCCAGGGAGGAAGCCAAAGAAATGGGAAAACCCCCTTTGCACGGGCCATTGCCGCCCCGAGCTGTCACGTCCCACGTGCCATTTGCCGGACATGTAAGTATTGTACCCTGCATTGCCAAACACTTCTGCCAGTGTCAGGGATTCTTTGTTCAGATACCCCTGGTAGGCAGGTAGCCCGAGGTTTACATCAAAATATCCCACACCTGCCTTATGCTGGTACTGTCCGGTTAGTAAAGAGGCCCGCGTGGGAGCGCAAATTGAGTTATTGTAAAACTGTTGCAGCCGGATGCCTTCCCGAGCCAGCTTGTCGATATTGGGTGTATGGATCTCGGACCCGTATGCGCCAATATCGCTATATCCCATGTCATCCACGAGTATTAAAATGACATTGGGCTTTTTGTGCTGCGCCAAAGTGAAATTTGCCCATAACACAAAAAATAGCACCACGGAAAAATACCGGACGGAAAGGCTATTGCTTTGCAAGTCCATTGTAATATTGTTTTAATTTTTGGACAATCGGTGTCTTTTCCCCACGAAAATCCTTGACCTCGTATGCTGCCATACCAGTTTTTGTTTCCTGAAAAACAAAAGATTCGGCAACGGTTTTGCCTACCACCCGTTTATACGCAGTATCTATTTGCGCCTGTACGCAGAAGAAGGCCGATACCGATATCCAGACAAAAAAAAGATTCTTTTTCATTTTAGTGATTTTTTTCATTTTAACCACGAATGTCTCTGAAAATTTACCATCCACTATTTTGTGTCAACAAAGGATTATTGTCTAGTTCAGTCTGGGGTATTGGATACAAATAATTTTTGGAGGAAACATTGGATTTCCCGACGGTCTGCAAACTGCTTATAAGTATTCCATTCCCGCTGGCGTCCTTTTCCCGGATGAGATCGAACCATCTCTGATATTCATAACAAAGCTCAAGCCTGCGTTCCAGATAGACGGAATCCCTGAATTGATCCTTAGTGAGGCCGGATGCCAGATCTGCCAGCCCGGCACGATTCCGAACTCTGTTGATGGAGGCATACGCCTCCGTAGTCGGACCGTTCAATTCATTTTCCGCCTCTGCATGGATCAGCAATATTTCGGAATACCTAAGTATCGTAACATTCGTCGAGGAGGAATAGGAATTAGCCGCATAATCGGGATCCCACCATTTGTTCCAAAAAGGCGTTGAATCATTTGCCACGGCAGAATTACTCAATGCCAAGCCATAATTTTTTGAATTAGTCGGACTCGTAAAATGACGGACAAATGTCACATCCCTTCTTTTGTCGGAAGAACTGAATATTTTATATATACTGTAATAGGCATCCGACCCCTGTGTATAATACCTTACCATGTGGGCATAGTTGCCTGACAATCCGGGTATGGAAGTATAAATGGCCCTATATGTTTCACTATTGGATTGGCTGTTCGCATTTGCCAGCATCTGGGCCGAAAAAACGTGCTCTACCCCATTTTCATAGTCGGGAAGAAACACATGCGAATAATCGTCAAAAAGATCATAACCATATTCACCCGAGCCACCATCGGTTGCCGACAATACCGTCTTGGATTCAATAACCGCTGAGTCATAGTATTTTGTTTCATTCAGCGGAAGGGAAGCCCTTATGAGATATACTTTTGCCAAAAGACCTTTGGCAGCCCCGGCGGTAGCACGCCCTACATCGGGGGAGGTATAGGAGTCGGGCAAAAGTTGCCCTGCCTCAGAAAGATCGGATATAATCTGGTCATACAGCGAGTCGGATGAAGACGCGGCTCTGTAATAAGCGGTAGCCAGTACATCGGACTGGTATTCCGTAACCAAAGGAACATCACCGAATAACCGAACAAGATTGAAATAGAATAATGCCCTCAGAAATTTAGCCTCACCAATCAGGCGATTCCGGAGTGTTGAATCCGTAAACGCTATGGAGGGAATGTAATACAAAACAATGTTTGCTTTTCTGATGGCAGCATAATGCTGCTGCCATATTTCATACACCCTTTGATTGCTTGCATTGTGGGAAAGAACGGATAAGGAGCGAACATCCGCATTGGTAGCTCCGGGCCCCGGGTCCTCATCATCGCTGGCCATATCCATACCGGTATTGAACAATGTATTATAAGGGGACTGTACTGTCGAGGTATTAAGATGAAAATAAATCGCGTCGACGCCACTTTCAATGTCACTCTCCGTATTATAGTACTGGCTTTCGGACAAAAAAGAGTCGGGGTTTTCTTCCAAAAATTTTTTGCAGGATGATAAACCCAATAGGACGGAGAACAGAAATAATATACTGTATTTCATTGGAATTTTTTTTAGTTTAAAATGAAGCGGATATGCCTATCTGATAGGATTTACTGTTGGGATAAACAGCATTATCCACTCCTTTGGTGAGTAAAGACTGTCCATTCCTGCTGACTTCCGGGTCATATCCTGTATAATTGGTCCAGGTAAATAAGTTTTGCGCCGACACATAGAACACAAAGGATTTTATTTTCAAGGCCGACAGAACCAAATTTGGGATTGTGTAGCTCAAGGAAACATTCTTTAGCCTGTAGTAGGTGGCATCTTCAATGAACTTGGAAGAAAGCGTTACGGAGGGATCCTGATAGGCCCGTGGAATATCGGTATCTGTATTTGTGGAAGTATATCGCCTCAGCTCCACCTTGGACCCATTAGTGTATCCGGTCCCTAGCTCCAGGTTGGCCTCATTTTGATTATATATCTTGCCACCAACGGAAGCATAAAAGAAAGCGGAAAGACTAAACCCCCTGTAGGTGACCACGTTGGTCAGACCTGCCGTGTACTTGAGTTTATTGTCGACAATGACCCTGTCACTGGTCGTTATGCTGCCGTCACCATCGATATCCTTGAACTGCTGGGCGCCCACGGCGACATCCGTCCTGGGAGTGAGCGGTGTCATCCCTTCCTTTATCAATCCGTCGGTCTGGTACACGATAAAGGATCCTATGGGGTGACCAACCTTTGCAATGGAAGGACTTCCACTTGACGGGATATATTGATCAACACCGGTAGTCAGTTTCAGTATTTTATTGGAATTTGTCGAAAATATACCGATGGTTTTCCAACTGAAATCATTATTCTGTATATTCTGGCTGGTAATGCTGATATCCACGCCTTTATTGGCTATGGCTCCTATGTTTTGGAAAGTGGTAGATGTTTGCGAATTGGACAAATCAGCAAGACCGGAAGTCCCGGAAACCGTCCCGGTCAGGAGCAGGTCCGTTGTTTTCTTGTAATAATAGTCCGCCGAGACCGCAATGCGGTCATCGAACAAACCAAGGTCTATTCCCCCGTCCAATTGCAAGGTTTTTTCCCATCCCAGTGACTTGTTGGTTACGGAACTGGGGGCATAGCCTATGACAGTAGTGCTAGAGAAATTATAGACATACGTTGAAAGCTGTGCCAATGACTGATAAGGGTCTATTCCTTGGTTTCCCGTTGATCCAGCACTTACGCGTAATTTAAGGTTGCTTACTTGATGGATATTTTTAAAAAAATCCTCTTTGCTGACGATCCATCCAAGTGCTCCGGAAGGAAAATAGCCCCATTTGTGGCCTTCCCCGAATTTGGATGAGCCATCTGCCCTAAAGGAAGCCGTCAACATGTATTTATTGTCGTAAACATAGTTGACACGGCCCAGGTAAGAAGCCAATGACCATGTCACGGAAGAAGAAGAAGGCGTACCGGCCGTAGTGCCTGCCGAAAGATCATTATAGGTAAGGTCGTCAAAATTAAATCCGTAAGAAATGGCGGTATATCCCTTCGATTTGGATTGCTGGGCTGTAAAACCTCCCACTGCGTCCAGGCGTCCCTTCCTTCCAACTTTGGCCTGGTAACTCAGTGTATTTTCATTTAACCAGTTATAGGTAGATTTGGATCCTATCTGGGCATAGCCATCATAGGACTGCCCCTCATAGGTCGTGCTTGGATAATACAGGTTTTCCTTGTTGTCAACCACGTCCGCCCCGAATAATACTTTCAATTTCAAACCCGGAAAAAGTGTGTACTCCCCTGAAACATTTCCAAGAAAACGATTCGTAATCGATTGGTTCGTCACATTATACAAGGTGTTAATCGGATTGGCATATACGGACTCAAAAGGACTGTTGACAACAAACGAGTCATTATCCTGGTAAATAGGCAAGGAAGGAGGCGTGAACAATAAGCCTTGCACAATCGAATTGGGGGCAATGTTGGCAGTTTGGCGTGTTCCATTGATATCCGCAATCAACTTTAACCTCGAATTATATTGATGGTCAATGTTTAAACGGGTGGATATACGCTTGTATCCTGTATTGATAATTACGCCATCCTGTTCGAAATAATTTCCGGACAACGAGATTTTTGTCTTATCACCCCCCGACAAGATAGATAGGCTATGGCTTTGCATGGGGGCAGTACGAAAGGCGGCGGCCTGCCAGTCCGTACCCACGCCGGTGGTATCCAGCGAATATCCGGAAACAGAAGGCAGATATGGCGTGGTGCCGGAATTGTAGGCAGCGTCGGACCGTAACTGCCACCATTCCTTTGCATTCAATAAGGGAATGGTCCTAATTACTTTTTGCGTGCCATAGTAGGATTCCAGGTTTATGGAGGATTTGTTCCTGGATCCCCTCTTCGTGGTCACCATCACCACACCGTTTGCCCCTCTCGATCCATAGATAGCTGTGGCAGAAGCATCCTTTAGAACATCTATGGATTCGATGTCGGAAGGGTTTATTGAAGATAGAGGATTGAGGTTCGGCCCGACGGCGACACCGGAATTGGTAATACTGTAATCGTTGTTGACAGGAAATCCATCAATTACGTACAATGGGTCGCTGCTTGCATTAATGGAGTTGCTTCCGCGGATCTGGACACTTACGCCAGCTCCTGGCTGCCCGGACGTCTGTGTCACCACTACCCCTGAAACGGAACCCTGCAATAGCCTCTCCAATGACGCTACAGGTTGTTTTTTGGCTTCGTTCGGAACACTTGCGACAGCACCTGTCAGGTCGGACTTTTTCTGTGTTCCATACCCTATCACGACAATGTCCGACAATACACTGTCAACAGGTTCCAGCCCAACATCGAGCGGGGAACCTTGGACCGGCAGTTCCAGTGGTTTATACCCAATTAAGGTAATTTGCAATATATAGGGGAATTTCTGGCCCGTCCGGAGCGTGAATTTCCCGTTTTCGTCCGTAATGGTTTGATTGGTAGTCCCCTTAATGACAATTGAGACACCGTCCAGTGGCTGGCGGCTTTTTACATCCGTTATCTTCCCTTCCAATACGGAATTTATAATGGGCGAATTATTTTGTGCAAAAGCAAATACGGGCAATAAAAGGAGGCATAGGAGCGAGCTTCGCTTCCTCTTTTTAAAAGAGTTTGTGTTAAATTTCATTTTCAAGTATTGAATAATCCAGAAATTGGGTGACCGGGAGGCTTCTTAAATAGTCGTTATGCCTCCTGGCGAACAAGATGGTAGTTTAAATTAAGCGGAATGCCCGTAGCCAGACAAATAATCAAAAAGAAGCCAGACACCCTCATGGGATGGCATATCTTATAATATTATTTGTGTCATATCAATTTAGGCAAGCAAAAGCCCGCTTAAATCATTGCTATTTTAAACCCCAGTAGAGATTAGTTGTAATCATTTGTGATACAATCAGATATAGTTTCAAAACGACAACAATACTGATTGAGCGTAATTGTGACAATCCATCTAAAAGCAGCAATAAAATACCGCGATTTGCCCTTCACATTATAGTGCTGGCAGCGATACAAAAACCGAAGACTTGGATAAAACCATTTCTTTTCCATAATTTTGAACTGTTAAGATTAAATAATAGGTTATAAGAATCGTATTAGAACTTAACTGGGGGGAGGCGGGCCAACGCCCCCCCTTTTGTTTTAGAAGATTTACTGTTTAATTACTGTGAAACAAGTTCATCAATATCAAAAGTCTATAAATAAGATAGACAAATGTACGTCCTTTTTTTTTAACAGAAAAAAAATTAAAAAATTAATTAAATAAAATTTAAGCTGCTGTACGGTTAGCTCTCCGCTTTCGTAAGAAATAAATTTAAAAAGGTAACAAATGGCCTTCAAAACCTACCCATCGAAACGGTTCAAATAAAATTGGGACAACACGTTGAACCACATTTTGTTGTGAGGATTCCGTGAACTAATTTACGGACAGTCCGGAGTTCAAGGAATAGTCCACCGGGACCTTGCATTGATTTACATTGAATTGGCATGGCAATAAAGAGGATAAATGAAAAAAGTCCATAAAACTATGTTTTATGGACTTTTCGCCGTCTTGAAGCGGCCTGTCAGTCGGGATGACTGGATTCGAACCAGCGACCTCTCGCACCCCATACGAACGCGCTACCGGCCTGCGCTACATCCCGATGTTTTTTTGTTGGGGTGGCAAATGTAATGGCTTTTTGCAAATTTCAGACTATCTTGCGCCAAAAATTTCTTTTTTGTCAATTATGGATATTCTTCTGCGCAATGCCTACATTATAGATACAACATCCGAGCATCACCGTTCCACCAAAGATATTTTTATAAAGAATGGCACTGTCAACCTGATTGAAAATGCTATTGAACAAAACGCTGACAAGACATTGGACCTAGAAGGAAAAATAATCGCACCGGGATTTGTGGACATATTTTCCCATTTCAACGACCCAGGCATGGAGCAAAAGGAAACGGTCGAAACGGGCACTGCGGCAGCGATGGCAGGTGGATATACCGACGTGTTTGTCCTGCCCAATACCAAGCCCGTGATTGACAGCAAGTCTTTCGTGGAATATATCGTACAGAAATCGGACAGGCTGCCCATCAACGTCCGTCCACTTGGTGCCGCGACGAAACAGATAGAAGGCAAGGAAATTTCCGAAATGTACGACATGTACCAAAGCGGCGCGGTTGCCTTCACCGACGGCCTGTATCCGGTGCAGTCCGCCGGCCTGTTCCTCAAAGTTATGCAATACGTCAAGTCGTTTGACGGCGTGTTGATACAGCAGCCTTTTGAAAATTCCATCGGTGCGCACGGGCTGGTCAACGAGGGCGTTGTCTCTACACGCTTAGGTTTGCCGGGCATTCCGGCCATTGGCGAGGAGATATTCATACAACGTGAAATCGAGCTGCTACGTTACGCGGATAGCCGATTGCATATCACGGGCGTGAGTACGCAACGTGGCGCGGAACTGATATTGAATGCCAAGGAAGAGGGGTTGCGCGTCACGTTTAGCGTGACGCCGCACCATCTGATGTACTGCGACGAAGACGTGGTGACGTATGACGCCAATTTCAAGTTTAACCCTCCGCTAAGGACAAGGGCCGACCGCGACGCATTGCGCAAGTTGGTGTCGGACAACAAGGTGGATGCCATCGCGGCACACCATTTCCCGCAGCACTGGGATGACAAGACCATCGAATTTGAATACGCCAAAAACGGGACGACCAGTTTGCAGACGGCGTATGCAGCGGTACAGACTGCGATTCCAGAACTGCAACCAGAACAAATCGTGGCATTGTTTTCCACCAACATGCGCCAGCTTTTCGGCTTGGGCGGTGCAGGCATCAAAACGGGCAATGTCGCCGCCCTGACCATCTTTGACCCGAAGGGGAAAACCCTGTTGACAAAGGAAAACAACAAAAGCAAATCGCTCAATTCTCCTTTCTTTGGACAGGAATTGAACGGCTCGATTACGGGAATTGTTTCAAAAAATAATTTAATTTTAAACTAATAAATATGGAACAGAAAAAGACTTCCCATATCCTAAAAGGTGCAATTATAGGCCTTATCCTGATTGTCTATTCCACGACATTGTATTTGACTGGACAGATGATGAACAAAGGTCTTAGTTACGTATCGTATCTTATCTTGTTTATTGGGCTGATTGTCAGTGGCAATTTGTTTTCTAAGGAAAACAACGGAAATGTCACCTTTGGAAACGTATTTGCGCATTGTTTCAAAGTCAATGCTATTGTCACTTTGTTGGTAATCATCTGGTCTGTGTTGTCTTTCAAGGTTATCTTTCCGAATATGGAAGACCAGATGATGGACATCAGTAGAAAGGAACTGGAAAAATCCGGAACACTTTCCGACGAACAGATTTCGCAGTCGCTGGCTTTTATGAAAAAAGGGTTTATGGTTTTCATGATTGGAGGCGTGATACTAGGCTATGCGATATTGGGTGCAATCGGTTCGCTTATCGCTGCCGCCATCGCCAAAAAGAATCCGCAACAGCCTTTCCCACAGGGATAAAAAACCTCACCCCCGACCCCTCTCCTAAAAGAGCGGGGAGATGCGACGGTTATTTCTCCCCGCAAAGTCTCTTTCGGGAGATTGTGCGGAGAACGGAACCAAAATTCTGCATTCTCAATTCACAATTCATCAATGGATATTTCGATAGTCATACCACTTTTCAACGAAGACGAGTCGCTACCCGAACTGAGCGAGTGGATTGTACGTGTCATGCAGGAAAACAACTATTCGTATGAAGTCCTGTTCATCGACGACGGCAGCACGGACAACAGTTGGAACGTCATCGAACTGATACGACAGCAACATCCGGAATTTAAAGCCATCAAGTTCCAGCGCAACTATGGCAAATCCGCCGCGCTGAACGTCGGATTCAAGGCGGTGCAGGGCGACGTCGTCATCACGATGGACGCCGACATGCAGGACTCGCCGGACGAAATCCCGGGGCTTTACAACCAAGTCGTGATTGACGGTTACGACCTCGTCAGCGGCTGGAAAAAAGTGCGTTACGACAACAAGCTCACAAAAAATCTCCCTTCCAAAATATTCAACGCCGTCGCACGCAAGGTTTCCAAAATACCTTTGCACGACTTCAACTGCGGCCTCAAAGCCTACCGCCTCAACGTGGTGAAAAGCATTGAAGTGTACGGCGACATGCACCGCAACATTCCTGTGTTGGCGAAATGGGCCGGTTTCAAAAAGATCGGTGAGCGTGTCGTGGAACACCGCGCGCGCAAGTTTGGCGTTTCCAAGTTTGGATGGGACAGGTTTATCCACGGTTTTCTGGACTTGGCGACGGCGACATTCATGGGCAAGTTTGGAAAACGCCCGATGCACTTTTTTGGCTTGTGGGGTTCAGTGTGTTTTTTCATCGGTTTCGCGATCAGCTTTTACCTGATTTTTGCCAAAATATTTTCACATGGCATGGGACTGACCAACAAGCCGGCATTCTATATTGCGCTGACAATGACCATTTTGGGTATGCAGCTTTTCCTCGCAGGGTTTGTCGGCGAGCTAGTCAGCCGCAACGCCGTGGACAGGAACAATTACCTTGTGGAAAAGAAGCTGGGAGTCTGATTTGATAATTTAGTTTGAAAATGAAATCCGGGAATTGTTGTATTAGGCGTTCTACATTTTCAAACACAAATATCAATTCATCAATCACCATTCTAAATTGACAATTCCAATGATACAGTTAAGTAAAAGGGCAATGGAAATGCCCGCTTCCCCCATACGCAAACTCGTTCCTTTCGCCGAGGCCGCAAAGAAGAAAGGCACGAAAGTCTACCACCTCAATATCGGACAGCCGGATATCGAAACGCCACCTGTCGCGATGGACGCGGTGCGTAACGTACAGATGAAGGTCTTGGAATACGGACACAGCGCAGGGCTGGAAAGCTACCGCCGTAAGCTCGCGGAATACTACAACCGTGTGGGCATCGACGTTTCCTACGAAGATATTTTGATTACGACGGGCGGTTCGGAAGCGTTGCTGTTTGGTTTTTTGGCATGTCTGAATCCCGGCGACGAAGTGATTATCCCCGAACCTTTCTATGCCAACTACAATGGTTTTGCGATTGAGGCCGGCGTGGAAATCGTGACGATACCGTCCTATATCGACAACGGATTTGCATTGCCGCCGATAGCGTCTTTTGAAAAAGCCATCACCGACAAGACCAAGGCGATTGTGTTGTGCAATCCCAACAATCCAACGGGCTATCTATATTCAAAAGAAGAAATTGAAACGCTGAAGGACATTGCGCTCCGGCACAACCTGTTTCTTTTTTCCGACGAGGCGTACCGCGAATTTTGCTACGAAGGCACGCATTTCAGCGCGTTGCAGTTAGAGGGTGCGGACGAAAACGTCGTGTTGATGGACACCATCAGCAAAAGGTACAGCGCTTGCGGTGCGCGTGTCGGCGCGTTTGTCTCCCGCAACAAGGAACTTATCCAGCAGGTGTTGAAGTTTGGACAGGCAAGGCTTTGCCCGCCGACCCTGGAACAGATACTCGCGGAAGCTGCGGTGGACCTGCCAGCAGATTATTTTGAAGCGACAAAAGCGGAATACCTGCGCCGCCGTGACGTATTGGTACATGGACTCAACTCGATTCCAGGCGTGAAATGTCCCAATCCGGGCGGGGCGTTTTATGTCATGGCACAATTGCCCATCGACAACTGCGATAAGTTTTGCCAGTGGATATTGGAAGAATTTGAATACCAAGGGCAGACGGTCATGATGGCACCCGGCAGTGGTTTTTATTCCACACCCGGTGCAGGAACGAAGGAAGTACGCCTCGCTTATGTGTTGAATGTGGAGGAAATAAAAGCGGCAGTCGATTGTCTACGGCAGGCACTGATTGTGTACGCCAACAAATAAGTTATTAGAATTATAAATATTTGTGATACGAATCAAAAAATAGGCTATCTTTATGATTTTTTGGAAATTTTATGATTAGTTAACATTGAAAGTCGATTTTCTTTAGCATATTTGCAATACAAAATACGAATATACATTTTTTCATATGGCAAGCAATCGAAGACGGCCTGTAGTTTCCACTACGGGTCTTTTCGTTTTATAGATGCCAGAACTAGCATTACAACTTAGAAACAGCCTGTTTCCAGCCGATTTTGCATGCTATTCTCTGTTTTGGAAGTAAAAAATACAAACGAATCCGACCACCCCCAAACAGATTCAAAAAATGATAGACATATAAGGAATCTATTTGCCGATTTGGGGGAAAATAGCAAAATCGCTCGAAGATATCCCCTTTTTCCAAGAAAAAATAAAGACTTCTTGTTTAATATACAAATGTATCTTATTTTTGTGATGCAAAACAGTTAAGACAATAAAAGCATGGACAACACCAAAAAGCAAATCGAGCAGGTGAAGCGCGAATTGAAGATTTACCTAACCATCGCGGAAAGATTAAACACAAAAAAGGAAGGATTAACACCCTCTCAATCTATAAACAAAAAACATTTTTATGGAAAACAGAATAGATAAGTTGGTAAAAAAAGGGCTGTCCGATCCCTTGGCGTTTGAAAAAGAACTGGACATTTTGTCAAACGAGGTTTCGGATAAACCTGCCTTTAAAGATAAACTATACAAAGAATTTAAGGATAGTTTAGACCGGAAAGGCGCGGAGATTGAGCAGATGGCAATAAAAGCACAGATTGCTCCGGCTATCGATGTCATCAACCTATCCTATATCGCAAAAACATATTTTTCCAAGTCGCGACAATGGCTTGTAAACAGGGTAAACGGCAATTTAGTAAATGGCAAGACTGCCAAATTTACCAAGGATGAACTAAATACATTCAATGCCGCCCTACAAGACATTTCCAAAAAGATTGGCTCTGTTAGTGTCTATGTACATTAACTGTTTTGCACCGCCCCGCCCCTAGCCAATGGACGGGGCATTTTTATTCATGATCCGCGTCTGTACTCGTAAACTTCCGCCAGTTCGCACCGTTTAATTATCCGACCTGTAAATGACATTGTTCACACAGGAAAATTACCGTTTTGTTTACGAAAAACAACATTTACGCTTCCCTCAGTTGTGGTCGTCCTGACTGCACACCCCGTCAAGCTACAATAGGTGTTTTATGTCCTTTTCAATTTTTTCGGACTTGGTATAGGGTGCATACCTTTTGAAAGGTTTGCCGTTCCTGTCGATAAGGAACTTGGTAAAATTCCATTGGACGCGCCCACCGAAGAATCCGGGAAGTTCCTTTTTTAGATAACGGAAAACAGGATGGGTATGCGTACCGTTGACATCTGACTTCTGCATCAAAGGGAATGTCACGCCGTGGTTGACCTTGCAGACGGATTCGATAACATCATCACCTTCCGGGTTCTGTTGTCCAAACTGGTCACAGGGAAATCCCAAAACAACCAATCCCTGATCCTTATATTGTTGGTATAACCGTTGCAACCCGTCGAACTGCGGCGTGAATCCGCACTTTGTCGCGGTATTGACAACCAAAACAACTTTTCCCTTGAAATCATTGAAATCAACAGTTGTCCCGGATGCCGTGACCCCACTAAGCTGGTTGAATGTCTGTTCCATATCTTTTTGTCTTTTGTCAAAGTTAACAGGATAAAAAAACTATGGAAATTAAAATTCAGAATTGCTTCAAAATCTGATGATAGGTTTGAACGCTAAACAGAAAAATATCCCATTTAAAAAACAAAGACATAGGGTCTACATCCTATCCACCCAAAAGTCGGCATCCTTATAACGCAATCCTATTTCTTTAGAAACTCGACCCATCCAGAACCGAGAAAAACATTGTCCTGTGAATAGACATCAAACTGAAAGTTTCCTTTTTCTTTAATTTCAAAAGGAAAATAAACATAGTCGAGACGTCCGTCAACTTTGAAATCAAGATTTTTAAACTTCTCATATTTCCCGGAATGGCTACGTTTAAATACGTAGACATACAATACATTCGTATTTAGCGGATTAGGGTTGTTATCGACATATATGTACACCGTATTGTTGTTTCGTTTGTCAAAGTTGAAAGAGGCATATTGCTGTGACACGCCAGGCGGCGCATCCATGTACGGCGTCACATTGGAAAAATAGACACGCACTTTTCCCTTATTTTGGGTGGTAGTCGATTGGTTACTTTTGCCAACGCCAAACAGAAGCGTATTTATCTCATCCGCAGACTTGATAGGCAACTTGTCGCCACGCGAAGTATTGATAGACATAGCCCTGCTCGGTGCTTTCAGTCCCTTTGCGATTAACTGGTTATGGATTTTGGAATCGCTTGCCGCTACATAATACATGCCGTTGATGCCTCCTATAAGCCCTATGTTGGTAACCGGACCGCCGGCCGTGGCAATGCCTATGACTTTGTTCGTTTCGTTAAATACCGGACCGCCGCTGTTTCCATGGTCTATTTTGGCATCCGTTTTAATGAATCCATAATCTTTGTTGAAGTTAAAGTCATAACCGCTCATCACGCCCGTACTCAGCGTACTCATGTCCTCCAACAACGCTTTTCCCCTAAAATCGTCGGTCTGTGCCGGATATCCAAAAACGCAAAAACGCTCGCCCTGCTGCACACTGTCCGAATTGCCCAACGGTACTGCATTAAAACGAAGATTGGTTCTATGTCCCTCGATATCACTGACAACTTTCAGTATGGCACCGTCAAACGAA
The DNA here is from genome assembly GCA_047606825.1 of Chitinophagaceae bacterium. Taxonomy (GTDB): domain Bacteria; phylum Bacteroidota; class Bacteroidia; order Chitinophagales; family Chitinophagaceae; genus Rhizosphaericola. The sequence continues at coordinate 97,282 of JASGDY010000089.1, read as the reverse complement.
CCCGTGCCCAGGGAAACTACTTCCGACAGATACAGCTTATAGTCTTTTTCCTCATTGCCATAAAAAACCTGAATGATAGGAATGGTATAACCAGTCTTTATGGCCTTTACCATAAATTTATCCGAAAGGGCTTCGGAATAACTACCACGGGTCCATTGTTCTTTTCCCCAAGCATCGAGATAATAATATTCCATGAATCCGTCAACACAGGAAAATATGACGTGCCTATTGGTAAAAATATACCCGTCATTGGTCACAAAAAAACCGGTGCCTCTTGACAAAAAATTACCGGAAGTGTCCATGTTTATTATCTTCACGATACCGCTGCCGTATTTGGATGCAATAAGCCGCGTATTTAACTGTGCGTAGGACAGAAAAGAAAACAATATCAACTGAAGAAAAAGAAACAACGTTTTCATTTTGTATTTTTTTATTGTTTTAAATATTTTTCTCAGACAATGGACTAATAAATAAAACCGATGGTGTCATTCTTGCTGTTAATCAGCGTACCGCTCCAATGGGCATATTGTTTGGCCGCCGAAAAAATAATCTTGTCGTTATATTTTGTCCCTGCGTCGGAAGTAAAAGATAAGGTAATAGATGGTGTGGCATCGCTGCTAAGCCCCGCAGAAGATTTGTACGACATACTGGTGCTTGTAGAGGTAGCGCAACTGCCGGAAGAACATGCCGTTCTCGAATAATGGTATTCATAAAAATGCAATGGCCCTCCGTCCAACGTAAGTCCGTCTACCGTATAATTACTGAACGAGACATAGAAGGATGCCGTCGTAATATTAAGGCTTGAATTAGTGGAAGAGGAGGACGTAATCGTATAACTTCCATTGACCGTAGCTTTGCCGCTTGCGCCGTCGGTCAGAACGGAATCACTAAGGGTTTGCTTCTTTGTGGTAAGCTGGGGTTCCAGCACGCTGTTCCATAAACTGTTAATCTGTGCAAATACCAATAATGCCTCGTCCTCGTTGGTAATAGAGTTTCCGTCGTTTGCTCCGTCACCTTTGCTGCAACTTATCGATAACACAAATAACATAGCGATGGCAATTGCCAAAAAATAGTTTTTCATAAAAAATGATTAAAAATGAAAGAAAAGTTTGTTTTAAAGTTATAAATGCAATGCGGCCTTGATGCCAATTTCAAACATACCGGGAGCATATATATCATTGTCTGCGCTACCGATGTACCTGTTGGTTGTTCCCCAGCCTACGATGCTGAAACGTAATTGAGGTGTAACGGTAAATCTGGAAGCACGGAAATCAACACCGGCATATCCCTGCAATCCGAAAATCTGGTTGCTGAAACCATCATCTCCGCCGCCGCTTTGCAGGGACATAAAGTACGGACCTAAACCTACCAACGGCACAATTGTTTTCTCATCGCCTAAGAGATAGCCGGCTTTTGCCAAACCGTCCAATCCGAGCGACCATCCGCTGGAAGATGCCCCATCTAATTTAAGTCCAAAGCCGCCTGTCAATGTAGCGCCTGCATCAAGCACTATGTTTTCTTTTTGCCAAAAAGATTTTTTCTCAAACCCCAGCCATATAACAGGTTGGGTGAATTTTTGGTCGGCATACACTCCCGAACCGCTGTTGTAGTTGTACAAATCAAGTTCATACGAGCCATAGCCGACGCCTACGCTAGCGTACCAGCCTTTTCTGTCTTGTTGGGCGCACAGCACCATAGGCACAACGAGGATGAAAGCCAAGAGGAATTTCTGTTTCATATAAAATAGCTTTGAGATTAAAGAATACCCAAAACTACCGTGCATGACAAGTGCAGTCAATAGAACAAAAGTTACATTTTGGAGGGATGCGTGAGGGGGAAAGTTGGAGGTGAACGGCGTAAGATGTTAAGTCAAAAGCTAAAAGTAAAAACCAAAAAGCGCGTATTATAGGCATTGTTTCAATAGGCTTACCGCTGGCGCACGCGTGCCGCGTGCGCCAGCAGTTAAAATTTTGCCTCATCCATGTTTCCCATACATCTTGTTGAGGGCTTCGGTGCGGTTCTGGACCTGTAACTTTTCGTAGATGTTGTGGATGTGTTGCCTGACGGTCCCCGTGGAGATGAACAAACGTTCCGCGATTTCCTTGTACAGATAACCTTTGGACAAAAGGTTGAGGATTTCCTGCTCACGTGCGGACAGGAGGTTATTGTCTTCGGGTGTTTTAAACGAACTGACCACTTTTCGAGCAATAGATAGGCTCATCGGAGAGCCGCCGTCATATAGTTCGCGCAAGGCTGATATGATTTTGTCGGGCGGGGAATTTTTCAACAAATAGCCGCTTGCACCGGCAGCAAGTGCCTCGAACACCTGGTCGCTGTCTTCGTAGATGGTAAACATCACGAACTGCATATTGCCAGTCTTCGGTCTTAGTTTACGGATGCATTCAATACCCGAACCGTGCGGCAACCCAATGTCCATGACGACAACATCTGGCATATCTTCGGGTAAATGTTGATATGCATCTTCCGCATTGTCATATACGGACACACAGGTAAAACCGGGAGTCTGGTTGACAAGGAAACGCATTCCTTCCCGGATTGCCGCTATATCTTCCACTATGCTGACACAGATTGTTTCCATACCGTAAAATTCGTCATTCGGATGAAAATATCGCTATAACAAAAGTTATATCTTATGCCTCCGCCGTTTTATCGACAGGCAAAGGCAACCGCAACACGACACAGGTGCCATTCTCAGACTTTATTTCAAACAAACCGCCAAGCTGCTCCATGCGATACTGCATATTTTTAAGACCATTGCCGAAACGGTATGCGACACCGTCCGGGAATCCGCAGCCGTTGTCCTGTATCGTTATCTTCATCTCGTCATGGAGATACAAGGCAAGTTCTACCTGTGTCGCATGGGCGTGTTTGATGATATTGTGTACAGCTTCTTTCACTGTCAGGTACACGTTTCGCCTAAATTCCTGGGAGATAGGCAGGGACGGAATCGGCTGCGTCACCTTGAAAGAATAGGCAATGCCCGCCTCTTCCAGTTTGTCCGCAATATGCGCGCGCGTATAAGCGACAAGACCTTCCAGCGTGTCCTCCTCGTGGTTCATCGTCCAAATGATTTCGTTCATTTTCTGGACGAGGTCGGCGGCGGTGTGGTTGATTTTTTCCGCGGCCTCGCCTTGCCCCTGCACTAGCCTGCTTAGGAAAAGCATGGACGTCAATCCCGACCCCATGTCGTCGTGCATCTCGCGGCCGATGCGCTGTCGTTCCTGCAACTGCCCGTCCAGCGATGCTTTCAGGCGAATGTTTTCCTGTTCGGCATTCGCGGCTTCCAACGCTTTGGCGTTGAGTAACTGACGATGTCGATAAGAACGGTAGCCTCCGAAAAGAGCCAGTGCCAACAACAATATACCGCCGCCCAAGACTATCAACCATGTCCGCTGTCTGAGAGATTCCTTTGTTTTTTGGGAAATCAGCAAATCTTTTCTGAGGATTTCTGTCTGTTTTTTTTCTACCTCGTACTTTGTTTCCAGTTCTTGTATGTTTTTTTGTAGCGTAGCACCAGAAAGCACATCCGACAAAGAATCAAACGCATTTCTGTATATACCAGCCAGCGTATAATTTCCCATAATATTTTCTATATCAGACATAAGCAACAAAGCCCCTTTCTCTGTTTCTTTTTGACCGTTTTCTCGTGCGTATCTAATAGCTTCTTTTGTTTGGGTTTTGGCAAGTTTGAATTGCCTTTTATTCAACGTTACATGGGCTATGCCAAGCAATGCAAGAGACTTTCCGTAAGAATCATGCAACGAATCGGCAAGTATCAAGGCTTCATTATAAACATATTCATATTCCTCTTTTTTTTCCCCTGTAGTGCTTATTAAGTCGCCAATATTGAGTAAAGCAGTTTCCTGTATTTGCAAGTCATCTAACTTCTTCCCCATAGTATATGCCCGATGAAAATACTTTAATGCCTCTTCCCACTTATGATATGCAACATAAATATTGCCGATATTGTTATCTGCTTCGGCAGTGAAGTAGGCATCCTTATTTTTTTCTGCTACAGAGAGCGACTTTTGCGCATATTCCATTGCCTTCTCATATCGCCTCATGTTTCGGTACATTCCACTAAGATTGCCATAAAGAATTCCAAGATATTGCGTGTTGCCGTCTTGTTCAAACCCTGGCAAAGCTTCCAAATAATACTTTGCAGCAGACGCATAATCTTCCTTATACTGATATACAGTACCAATATTGACGAGGGACAATCGGTATTGCTTCGCCATGTGGTATTTTTTACTTAACGCCAATGCTGCCAGATTGAGCTGCAACGAAGAGTCGTATTTCCCCTGTACATTCAATACTGCCGTATAATTATTAATGTATTTAACGATACCTATGGGATAACTCAATCTCTTGCTTAAAGTTCCTGCAATTCTATAATAATACAATGCGGAATCGGGGATTGTGTTCTCATATTGTTGTCCTAATGAAATAAGCGTAAGCACTTTGGACGTATCGTCCGGTGCAACATTGACAATACGACGCATACTGTCTTTGTCCAATCCGGCAACAAACTGCCCCGCACAAAATGTGCTGTTAAGAAAAAGAGCCAATATCGTAATGCTTCGTTTCATGAAATCCCAAACTGGTAGTAGTTTATAGTCAAATTTAGGACAATTAGGAATAGGTTTGGCAGAACAGAAAATAGTTTGTTTAAATAAAAACAAAAACTACGTAAGAGCGACCCTATAAAAGTATAAGGTCGCATCTACGGAGCTGAACTATACTTCTCGCTGGATAAAAATGTGCAATGCGCCCAGATAATGAAAACCTAAATAAACAATGAACACCTCACCGTCATTCCTGCGTAGGCAGGAATCTGATGCAAGCATCGAAAGTTTGAAAATTTTTGCCATCAGATTCCCACCTACGTGGGAATGACGGTGAGGTGTTCACTTTTTCCATTGCACATTTTTATCCGACGTACAGTATAAGTAAGTGCTTCATATTATTTTTTTGTTGGGCGCATTTTAATTTTTTGCTCACAGATGGCACAGATTGACACAGAATTATAAAGCATCCGTCGTTGTCTGTGTCATCTGTGAGCCACATTCGCGCTTTTTCCTTTTTCCTTTTTACTCCGCACTACACCAAATACCCAAACAACGTATCGTCCTTGTTCAGTTCCGTATAGTCAATCTTGTATTCTTTCATGTTTTCAATCAAGGACGCATAGTCTTCGCGGTTTTTCAGTTCGATGCCGATAAGTGCGGGGCCGGCTTCCTTGTTGGTCTTTTTCATGTATTCAAACCGTGCGATGTCGTCGTCGGGTCCCAATACATTGCTCACAAAATCCCGCAATGCGCCAGGCCGCTGCGCAAAACGTATCAGAAAATAGTGTTTCAAGCCTTCGTATTGGAGCGACCGTTCCTTAATCTCGGGCATACGGTCGATGTCGTTGTTGCCGCCGCTGAGGATGCAGACGACGGTTTTACCTTTAATCCGGTCTTTGACAATTTCCAAAGCCGCAATGGAAAGTGCGCCCGCGGGTTCGGCGACAATTGCGTCTTTATTGTATAGTTTTAAAATAGTGGAACAGACCGCCCCCTCTTCCACCAATACAACTTCGTCCAAATTCTTTTTACATTCCTTGAAAGGGATGTCGCCGATACGCTGCACCGCCGCGCCGTCCACAAATTTGTCGATATGCGGAATCGTGTAAGGTGCGCCATGTTTCAATGCTTCCATCAATGATGGTGCCCCCGCTGGTTCCACGCCGATGATTTTAGTATCGGGTGAATGTTCCTTGAAATACATACTGACACCGGACGCGCAACCGCCTCCGCCAATAGGCACAACTACCATGTCAATATCACTCAAATCCTGTAATATTTCCATGGCCAAAGTACCTTGCCCTTCGATGATACGATAATCGTCAAATGGCGGTATATAGGTCATACGGTACTCTTTGGTATATTTCTGCGCAGCAACCGCACAGTCGTCAAACGTATCCCCAATCAGCCTAATCTCGATATTGTCGCCGCCAAACATCTTAGTCTGGTTGACTTTCTGTTTGGGCGTAATGGCGGGCATGAACACAACACCTTTGATATTTAACTTTTGGCAACTGAACGCAAAGCCCTGCGCATGGTTGCCCGCACTCGCGGTCGTCATACCTTTGTCCAAATCGGCCTGTGGCAGGCTGCTCATCATATTGTACGCGCCACGGATTTTGTACGAACGCACAATCTGCATGTCTTCCCTTTTGAGATAGACATTGCAGCCATATTGTTGGGAAAGGTTTCTGTTGTATTGCAGTGGCGTGTGGGTTACGATACCTTCCAGTCTTTTCGCCGCTGCTTCAAAATTAACGGACATTTCTATAATTGAGAATTGAAAATTATAAATTAAGTAAAAAGGCAAAAGTAAAAAGTAAAAACCTTAATGTACCTTAACTTCTTAATGTTTTTTTACAGTCGTGGACTATTTATTTTAATATTTTTTAGTTGCAATAACAATACCGGATGCCCAATCCATTTTCACGATGGAAAAATCGGGACGATTATTTAATTCTGTTGTTAACGACTGTACTTTTTCGGCATGTCCTTCCGGCCAATTGGATTGAGGAAGCATGTCGTCAACAATATAAAAACCACCAATATTCAGCGTTTGCAATGTTTCTTCCAACTGCCAATATTTTCCAGGCCAGGTGTCCGCAAAAATAAAATCGAAACGGCTTGTTTTATTTTCATCAATCCAAATACCTCCGTCCATTTCCACCAATAATAATCTGGAATCCTGTCCGAGATATTGCCGCGCTATGGACAAATATTGTGCATCATTGTCCAATGAAACCAGGGTGGACTTTTCATCCATGCCATCCAATATAAAACTGGTAGATAGACCAGTCCCTGTTCCCAACTCCAAGAAGCGTGCGTTTCTTTTGCTACTTGCAAGCGTTCTCAATAGTGTGCACGTACTAATATCGGAAGCCATATTAAAACCCGAGGATGCTGTTGCTGTCTTTATTTTAATGTAGGACTCTGGAATTTTCATTTTGTGAATGTATGATTGTCTTTAAAAAACCACAACAACAATATCTCTACATATCTTTTACTCGACTGCATTACGCATCCTAATCAAGGAAAACCGCAATGTCGAACGAGCAACATCTTTTGCCAACGACTTTAAACTTGGCTGAAACCGCAACGCAATGTTCCTTGATAAAAGAAATCCGATACTGTCTTTTACTGTCATCTTGACAATCGGTCGAACACTTTTATAGGAAACATAATATCCTGCCGTTTCGTCCAACAATTCAAAAGTCTCTGTCGGAAATTCATAACAATACAATACAGCACCAACGATTTTGGAATACCATTTGTTTTCTACCGCAACCACAAAATCTGCTGTCTCTCTATCCAAAAAATCATGCCTGTCATTTTCGGTCGTATCCGCTCCACTATAAAAAGTTACTCTGGGACAATCCCTTGGCAACATATAATTATGCAACAATCTTTCGGAAACGGCAAACACAGCATCGCCCTTGATGGTTTCAAAATAAGAAGGAGACGGACGCGGATGGAATACAGCTATGTCCGGGTCTTCACTAATATGGAATAATCTGGGTATGGACATTTGTTGGATAGGATTGTGAATATTTTCGATTGCTACAATTATAGTAATGTTGATTGACAAATAATCCCAATAACCAATTAAAAAATTGCTTCGTTTCGTCCGCACTAACGCTAGTAGATTTAATATCATTTAAACGCTGTCTTGGCGGACGATGAACGAAGCAATCTAATATAGAATTACAATCTTAATTCTAAAATCCTACATCAAACTAATTGTTTTCCGGGCGCAATGTGCGGACGGTCTTACCAGCCTGCCACATTTCGCTGTTGCGGAGTTCTTCGAGTTCTTTTTCCAGTTTGGGGCGGTAGTCCGGCTGGCTGTTCAGCTCGATGGAACGTGCAGCTTCCTTACCAGTAACGACGCTGTCATACAGTTTTTCAACGACTGGCTTGATAGCGTCACGGAACGGTTTCCACCAGTCGAGCGCACCGCGCTGCGCCGTAGTGGAACAGTTGGCATACATCCAGTCCATACCGTTTTCAGCGACCAATGGCATCAGGGACTGTGTCAACTCTTCCACGGTTTCGTTGAATGCTTCTGATGGCGTGTGACCGTTTTCACGCAACACTTCATACTGTGCTGCGAAAAGACCTTGGATAGCGCCCATCAAAGAGCCACGTTCGCCAGTCAAGTCGGAGGAAACTTCACGGATAAAATTTGTTTCAAAAAGATACCCGGAACCGACGGCAATACCCAACGCTATGGAACGGTCATAAGCCTTGCCAGTCGCATCCTGGAAGATAGCGTAAGAGCTGTTCAAACCACGACCTTGGACAAACATGCGGCGCAGGGAAGTACCCGAACCCTTAGGCGCAACAAGGATGACGTCGATGTCAGCAGGAGGAACGATACCCGTCTGGTCTTTGTACGTGATACCAAAACCATGGGAGAAATACAACGCTTTTCCGGCAGTCAGGTACGGCTTGATGGTCGGCCATACGGCAATCTGGGCCGCGTCGCTCAACAGGTACATGATGATAGTTGCCTTTTCGGCAGCTTCTTCAATCGTAAACAACGTCTCGCCAGGAACCCAGCCGTCGGCAATAGCCTTGTCCCAAGTTTTGGAATCTTTACGCTGGCCAACGATAACTTTGATGCCATTGTCACGCAGGTTCATCGCCTGGCCCGGACCCTGTACGCCATATCCGATAACTGCAACGGTTTCGTCTTTCAATATTTCCTGGGCTTTTGCCAGAGGAAATTCTTCGCGGGTTACTACATTTTCTTCAACCTCGCCGAATTTTAATTTTGCCATAATATCAATGGAGTTATAAATTACAAAAATAAATTAGGAATTATGATTTAAGAATTATGATTTGTGAGTCGTTTAGAAGAATATACCAGTTCTCGGCTAAAAACGTGCAACGAAGAAAGTGAACACCTTACCGTCATTGCTTAACTACGCGTGCCATGTCTGAGAGCATTGTACATTCTCCATTCATAATTCTCAATTCATTCCTACATACTAAAGATTCCTTCTTTCTGGTCGAGCACCTGGTTTTCTTCCGGTTCTTCGGAAGGTTCGCGGTCTTCAAACTCTTTGAGTTTTTTGTGGAAACCCTCACTTTCCTTGATAATCGCCACTCTCCCACTCCTTACAAACTCAATAAGTCCGTAAGGTGCAAGCACGTCCATCAGTCCGTCGATGTCATCGCGATGACCGACGGATTCAAACACCGTATAGTCGCTGCGAATCACGACGGCATTGGCGCCATGCTCACGCAAAAGCCTTTCCACCTTTGCTTTTTCTGCGATGACATCGGTCGGCACTTTGAACATTGCCAGTTCCTGCCATATCAGTTCCTCGTTGGTATTGTAATACACTTTTAATACTTCAACTTGTTTTTCCAACTGCCTTGCGAGTTTTCTTACCACGTCTTCCACCTCGTTGATGACAACCGTAAACCTGTGGATGCTGTCAATCTCGGAAGGTGACGTATTGAGGCTGTCAATATTGATTTTCCTTCTCGAAAACATGATGGCAATACGACTCAGCAAACCTACCTGGTTTTCCGTATAAATGGTGAAAGTATATTCTTGTTTTTCCATTTTAGATGTATGATGTTGGATGTATGAATTATGATTTGATATTTTATAATTATTAGATACGAATTGAGTACGAGATTGCCACGCATTTATACTGTACACAGGATAAAAATGTGGATTGAAGAAAAGTAAACACCTTACCGTCATTCCCGCATAGGCGGGAATCTCATGTATCCCTATATCAGATTCCCGCCTACGCGGGAATGACGCTGAGGTCCATCATTGCTTAATAACGTGTTCATTACTTGAGCATATTGCACAATTTTACTCGGCAAAAAGTATAGAACCATCATTTTATACCTAAGAACGTTTTTTAAAAAACCATAAATCTACAATCGTAATGCATAAATTAATTGACTTTTTACTTCAAACGGATATCGCTTACGCTCGCCCCCTGCGGTACCATCGGAAACACGTTGTTTTCTTTGCCGACCGTTACTTCCAGCAAATAAGCGCCGTCGGTGTCGAGCATCTCATTCAGACCTGCAACCAAGTCCTTACGGTCGTCGATGCGTTTTCCGGGAATGCGGTATGCCTTTGCCAGCGCAACAAAATCGGGACTGTCAATGTCGGTAAAAGAATAACGCCTGTCCATGAACAGTTCCTGCCATTGGCGTACCATGCCGAGGAAATGGTTGTTCAGTATCAGAATCTTGACACCTATCTTGTTTTGCATGATGGTGCCGAGTTCCTGTAACGTCATCTGAAATCCACCGTCGCCGGAAATGCTTACGACAATCTTGTCCGGTGCGCCAATCTTGGCACCCATCGCCGCCGGCAACCCAAAGCCCATGGTACCTAAACCACCGGAAGTTACATTGCTTTTGCTGTTATTGAATTTGGCGTAACGGCAAGCGACCATCTGATGTTGGCCGACGTCCGTAACGATAATAGCGTCGCCATGTGTGAGCTTGTTCAGCTCTTTCAGCACTTCACCCATCGTCATTTCTTGTGTCGTTGGGTTCAGTTCGGGTTCGATGACTTGCTTAACTTCTTCCTTTTCCAATTGTTTAAATTCGGCGAGCCAAGCGGAATGGTCGTGCGTTTCGATTTCGTTGGTCAACGGCGGTAAAGTTTCCTTACAGTCTCCCCAAACAGGAACGGTCGTTTTGACGTTTTTGTCTATTTCCGCAGGGTCGATGTCGAGGTGGACAACTTTTGCCTGTTTGGCATATTTATCCAAACGTCCCGTCACGCGGTCATCAAAACGCATACCGACGGCAATCAACACGTCGCATTTGTTGGTCAATACATTGGGCGCATAGTTGCCGTGCATTCCCAACATCCCAACATACAACGGATGGTCTGTCGGAATCGCTCCCAAACCCAATGCCGTCGCTGCTGCGGGAATATTTCCCTTTTCGATAAAATCCTGAAATTCCTTTTCTGCATTGCCCAATATCACACCTTGTCCAAACAACACAAAAGGCTTCTTGGCGCCATTGATTAGTTCCGCCGCTTTTTGGATGTATTCACTGCGGACATTGGGTTTCGGACGGTAGCTGCGGATATGTTTGCAAAATTCGTAGCTGTTAAATTGGACTTGTTGGAACTGTGCGTTTTTGGTAATGTCAATCAACACGGGGCCGGGACGACCCGTCGTGGCAATATAAAAAGCCTTGGCAATTACCACCGGGATTTCGTTGGCGTCCGTAATCTGGTAGTTCCATTTCGTGATGGGCGTGGTGATATTGACCACGTCCGTTTCCTGAAACGCATCCGTACCCAAAAACTGCGCAAACACTTGTCCCGTAATGCATACAACCGGCGTGCTGTCAATCTGCGCGTCGGCAATACCTGTTACCAGATTTGTCGCGCCCGGGCCACTCGTCGCAAACACGACACCAGGTTTGCCCGTGACACGCGCATAACCTTGCGCGGCGTGGATGCCGCCCTGTTCGTGGCGGACTAATATATGGTTGAGCCTGTCGTGGTAACTGTATAATGCATCATATATCGGCATGATAGCACCGCCGGGATAACCAAATATCGTTTCCACTTTTTCCGCTATCAGGCATTCCAATATAACGTCGGAACCCGTCAAAGTCCGGGTTTCGTTTTTTATTTCTGTTGGCATCGTTGCTTCAAGAGTACTCATGATGATGTGTGATTTATGAATTGTGATTTGTGAATTGGGAATGATAATTTTCTGAATTATCGATTTTTACAATCCTCAATTAAAACTCGTCGGTTACGCAGCCATGTGACGCACTGGCAACGGTTTTCGCATATTTGTACAAAACGCCGGACTTGAATTTCAGTTCGGGTTGTTTGTAGTTTTTACGCCTTTCTGACAAAACGGCTTCGTCCACCAAAAGATTGATTTTGTTTTTTACTGCGTCGATTTCGATTGCGTCGCCGTCCTCCACGAGACCAATCAGACCGCCTTTGTAGGCTTCCGGCGCGATATGACCGACAAGGAATCCATGCGAACCGCCACTGAAACGTCCGTCGGTAATCAATGCCACGCTACCACCCAATCCTGCGCCCATGATGGCGGAAGTGGGTTTCAGCATTTCGGGCATTCCTGGACCGCCCATCGGCCCGACGTTTTTGATAACCACGACGTTGCCTGCCTGTATTTCGCCATTGGCGATGCCAGCGACTAAATGTTCTTCTCCGTCATAGACTTTCGCCGTGCCTTTGAAATACACGCCTTCGTGACCTGTGATTTTGGCAACGCTTCCTTCCGTTGCGAGGTTGCCAAACAGCATCTGCAAGTGTCCGGTTTCCTTGATGGGTTTTTCCAAAGGCCAGATGATATCCTGCGATTCAAAATCCAATGGCTCAATATCGGCAAGGTTTTCGGCAACGGTTTTGCCAGTACAAGTCAGGCAGTCGCCATTGAGCAAACCCTTGTCCAGCAGATATTTCATCACGCGGGGCAGACCGCCGATATTGAACAAATCCTGCATCATGTACTTGCCGCTCGGTTTGAAATCGGCGAGCAGCGGCGTACGGTCACTGACATTTTGGAAATCTTCCAATGTCAGTTCGATGCCTACACTTTTGGCAATTGCAATCAAGTGCATGACACCGTTGGTACTGCCACCCAGTACCATCTGGATGACCATCGCATTTTCCAATGCTTCACGGGTGATGATATCCCTAGGACAAATATTTTCTTCCAACAAAACTTTAATGGCGCGACCAGCGTCGTAACATTCGTTTTTCTTGGCGTCGCTCACCGCCGGATTGGAAGAGGAATAAGGCAGGCTCATCCCCATACATTCAATCATGGCTGCCATCGTATTGGCAGTGTACATACCGCCACAAGCACCCGCGCCCGGACAGCTATGTTTGATTATCTGGGTATATTCTTCGTCGTCAATCGTACCTTTTATTTTTTGTCCCAACGCTTCAAACGCGGAGATGATGTTGAGACGCTCCATACCGTTCCAGCAACCCGGCGCAATCGTACCACCGTAAACCATGATGGACGGACGGTTGAGCCTTCCCATAGCCATAATGGTTCCAGGCATATTTTTGTCACAACCCGGAATGCCGATGACCGCATCGTAGTATTGCGCACCGCAAATCGTCTCGATACTGTCCGCAATCACGTCGCGGCTCACGAGCGAATAGTGCATGCCCGCCGTACCGTTACTCATACCGTCACTCACGCCTATCGTATTGAAACCCATGCCGACCATACCATTGTCCTGCACGCCTTTCTTGACGACTTTTGCCAAATCGTTGAGGTGCATGTTGCATGTATTGCCGTCATAACCCATGCTCGCAATACCGACCTGCGCTTTTTTCATGTCGTCGTCAGTCATGCCGATACCGTACAACATGGCTTGTGCGGCGGGTTGTGTCGGGTCCTGGGTCAATCTTTTCGAATATCTATTGAGTTCTATTGCTTCTTCTATTAATACTGACATTATACTAAGTTATAAATTGAGAATGGAAAATGAATCATTACAAACTATAATCTTCAAATCCTCAAATCCTCAAATTTTCAAATTAAATAATCGTTGACTTGCCAATACCGACGGTATTTTTGTTGACTTCAACGGGGATTTTGTTTTCGATAAAATCTTTAATCAAATCGCCGATTGTCGTCGTCGAATAATTGTTGACGGGGTCGATGTCCTTGCTTACAAATCCTTTTTCCAAAGTCCACGCAACGGCAGTCCTTACGAGATTAGCTTCTTCCGTCAAATTAAAATAATCCAACAACAACGCCGACGAAAGTATGGATGCCAAAGGGTTGGCAATGTCCTTACCAGCGGCTTGCGGATAAGAACCGTGAATCGGCTCAAACAATGCTGTCCTGTCGCCAATCGACGCGGACGGCAACAGACCGAGCGAACCGCTCAACACGGAAGCCTCGTCGCTGATGATATCGCCAAACATATTTTCGGTCAATACGACGTCAAACTGTGCGGGATTGATGATAATCTGCATCGCCGCATTGTCCACAAAAAGATAATCGACCGTAACGTCCGGATAATCTTTTGTCATGCCTTGCACGACTTTGCGCCAAAGCCTGGAAGTCTCTAAAACATTGGCTTTATCGACCAAAGTCAGATGCTTGTTTCTTTTCTGCGCGGCTTCAAACGCCAGTCTGGCGACGCGTTCTATTTCAAAAGTAGAATAGGTACAGTCGTCCGATGCGCTTGTACCGTCTTCGCTTTTCGACTTTTTACCGAAATAAATACCGCCTGTCAACTCGCGATAAATCAGAAAATCAACACCTTCCAACTTCTCGTTTTTTAATGGAGAGAGATGTCCCAACGACGGATATATCGTGATAGGACGTATATTGGTAAAGAGGTTCAGCTCTTTTCTGATTTTCAACAGACCTTGCTCGGGACGCACTTTGGCATTGGGGTCATTGTCATATTTAGGGTCGCCAATCGCACCGAACAGCACGGCATCGGTCTTGCGGCACGATTCGACGGTCTCGTCCGGAAGCGGATTACCCGTTTTATCAATGGCGATAGCTCCCATCAGTTGATAGGAATAAGTAAACTTGTGACCAAACTGTTCGGCAATCGCATCCAACACCTTTACGGATTGCTGCGTTACCTCTGGTCCTATGCCATCGCCGAGGATGACGGTAATATTCTTTTCCATTTTTGTCAGAACTATTTGATTGTTATGATATTATAATTTCTGAATACTATTTTTAAACTATTTTATTTATTGTGGCTTATTTGATTTTATTATTGGAACGGTTTTTTTATTGTTGAATCTCTTCACTTTTAAACTCGTCTCTCCAAAATTGATTAACAAACCTATTTCCAAACTATAAGCCTCCCAATAATGACCTCCTGAGAACCATTACCCAATGTAGCATGCACATTCATCGCACATTGTATAACTTTTGCCGCCAAGACCGTATACTTTCTTTCGTTAATCATTAATGCACATTTGAATGTTCATATAAATCACACGAATCATATAAACCATAGTGCCGACTCTTTCCATGGTCGAGCTTCAACACATGGTCAATACATTTCGGCACTTCATTTTCGTAATGGCTGATGTACAACACGGTCGTGTCTATCTTTCCGCATAGTTCATCGACCATCTGCACAAAAGCTTTTGTCTGCACTTCATCCAGTCCTTGACATGGCTCGTCCAACAATAGCAAAGGCGGATTTTTGACCAAAGCATTCGCCAACAAAACCATACGTTGTTGGCCGGACGACAGGGCGGAAAGCTTGTTGTTGCATACTTCTTCAAGATGAAAAACCGCTATCCATTCCTGCACTTTGGCTTCCTGTTCGATGGTCAGTTTCCTAAACAGACCCATCGTGTCAAACAAACCGGAAGCGATGGCATCATGCACCGTCAGGTTCTTGTCGTAATATGCGAATATCTCAGGCGAAACAAAACCAATCGGACGCTTCACATCCCAAATGCTTTCACCGCGTCCACGTCTTTTGTCAAACAGGTAAATCTCGTTGGCATAAGCCTGTGGATTATCGCCTGTAATCAAACTTAGCAACGTGGATTTTCCAGCACCGTTGTGTCCTTGCAAGAGCCACTTTTCGCCTTTCAGGACATCCCAATTAATATCGTCCAATATCGTCTTGTTACCATAGCGCACGAATGTATGGACCATGCGAATCGCATATTGAAACTGCATTTCGCTTGGCTGCCAATGGATTTTATCAATATCAATATTAAATGAATGATTATAGTCGCACGGAACAAAATCTTCCTTTTTCGCAAATTGATGATTGCCGTCTTTGGACAGTTCCAGTACGTGCGTAATGGCTTTCGGAAAAGGGTGGTGCACACCGGAAATAATGACAAATGTCGTTCCCTGTGCCGCTTTCTCGTCAATGATGCGATAGAGTTTTTTGCGGCTATCCTTGTCCAAACCAATAAACGGTTCGTCCAAAAGCATTATCTGCGTTGGGCGGAGCAATGCTTTGATGATTTGGAAACGCTTATGTTCGCCGCTCGACAACTGTACGACAGGCGCGTCTTTACGGTCTTCCATTTCCAGTTCGGACAACAGAAAATCAATCTGGGCGGAGTCGGTTGAGATTTGCTGCAATTCTTCACGTACCGTATAACAGTCGTCCACGTCCGAACTATTGAACCGTTGCTGGTAATAAAAACCACTTGTCAGGTTGCCACGGTTTTTCAAACTATAACGTTGCTCGACCAACAGCGTTTCAGACAAAAGGTCGGTGTCTTCTTTATCATAGTTGACGTCAAGCGTACCCAAAACATATAGTTTCTTGGCAATTGCTTTCGCCAATATCGTCTTGCCTACGCCCGAAACACCAGTAAGGATAAGGTTTTGACCCTTTTCCAAACTGAAATGCACATTGTCCAGAATCGTTTTGCTATCCTGTAATATTTTAATGTTTTGTGCTTGTATGACCGGAGCGGAAGACATTCTTTATTAGCTGTTGGCTTTTAAATCTTTAATGAATTAAATTCTCGTTTTTTCGTACGCCTCGATTTCATCCTTCATGTCCAACAAATAGTCGATGTCGTCAAAACCGTTGAGGAGACAGGTTTTCTTATAGTTGTTGATGTCAAAATGCGCCGTACCTTCATCGTTGTCGGCATATTGGGCATCCAATATCTTAATCGTCTGCGCTTCGAGGTTGACTTCGATTTCCACCTTTGGATTGGCTTCGACTGCTGCAAATATCTTATGCAAAAAATCTTCTGAAACCTGCACTGGCAAAAGGAAATTGTTCAGTGCATTGTTCTTAAATATATCCGCAAAAAAACTACTGACGACCACATCAAAACCATAATCCTTAATCGCCCAGGCCGCGTGTTCGCGAGAGGAGCCACAACCAAAATTCTTTCCGGCAACCAATATCTTTCCCGAATAGATTTTATTGTTCAGCGGAAAAGATTCGATAGGTTGGTTTTCATCGTCGTTTTTGTAACGCCAGTCACGGAAAAGGTTTTTACCAAAACCTTCCCTGTTCGTCGCTTTCAGGAAACGCGCGGGAATAATCTGGTCCGTATCGATGTTTTCCAACGTAATCGGAACGATGCTCGTGGAGATAATTTTACGGTCCGACTCGTATTTCGCGGAATTGATGTCGGCTTTTTTGCTGCTTTCCGCTTGTTGCGTATGTATGATTTCGCTCATTTTTTATTATTTTATGCATCGTGCTTTCTACCCGAAAACACCACAAAATTATAGTATTGATAATAGTTTCCCACATCTTCAAAACCCGCGTCCCGCAACCATTGCAACTGGTCGCTGAGCTTGGCGAAAATGTCAATCTTGACACGTTCAAAAGCGGACTGTTTTTCTTCTTCCGTCAACGAACAGTCTTTCACTTTCCGCACCCAGTTTCCTTTGTAAAAACGGTCAATCGCTGCCGTCTCTCCTTCCACTTGGTCTGCATTGATAAAAATACCGTCCAGCTTCAACGCACGATAGACTTTTGCAAAAAGCACACGTTTCAAATCATCTGGCAAATGGTGTATCGCCAGTCCTGAAATGACCGCATCATATTGATTTTCACCAAAATCGACATCCGCAAAATCCGCTTGTAAATAATGGACGTTGTCCTCACCTTCAAACCTGTCTTTTGCCTTGTTGAGCATTTTCTCCGAAATATCGACCAGCGTCAATTGCGCATCGGGATATTTCCCATGGAAAAAAGCACTCATCAAACCAGTGCCGGCACCCACGTCCAAAATGGTTTTTATATCTGTCAACTGTTCGGACAGTTCCAATGGCACCGCATAAAAATCATTGAAACAAGGAATCAATATTTTACGCTGCACGTCGTATTTTTCCGAAACGGCATTGAACTGATATTGTACGTTTTCGTAGGACATTGGAATTATGTTTTTTGGACTTGCACTTTCACCGACTACCGATTACCGACCACAGACTACTCTCTTCAAAGCTTGCATATAACCAAAATGCAGATTGTCATGTGCTGCACAGTAAGGAATCGCTTTGTCAATACTGTCCAAGGTGACATTCAAGCTTGTGACGACCGTATTGTATGTTTGAAATCTGCCAGCCTTATAGGTTTCATGCAATGTTTCCACCGTTTCAAAAAGAAGTTTTTTCAGAATGTCCAATTCCTCTACACTTACTTTTCCTTCGGGCTTGCTGCCTTTCCGGTATTTCTCTACCAAAACTTCATCAATGGTATAAGGCAGACCAGAATTTTTGTATGCCAACATCTGCGGCGTCACAACCACATGTCCAAAATGCCAAACCAAATTGTTATTGAATCCTTCCGGTATTATATTCAATGTTTCGAAATCCACGCTGTCCACAATCTTTAAAATAGCTTCGCGTGTCCGGAACATCGTCTCTTTTGCAAAATCTATTGAACCCATTATATTATTTTAATTAATTCAGCCGCCGTTAAAACTGGCAATGAATGCTTCTCTAATTTTTTAAAATCCTTGATGTTGCTTGTAATGAAATAATCGACTTTTCCAGCCAATGCGATTTGATAGAGAACAGAATCCTCTAAATCGTTTTTGGCATTGAAATATGCATCCTCGACAATAGAATTGGTACAAAGAAGAACTTTGATGAAACTATTCAATTCCAACATCGCCTTTTTGAACATATCTACGTATATGGTTTTTCTTGTCAAATAGACAGTCGTGTTGATAACCGATTCCGAAAAACAAATATTAAGCAACTGTTTATCCGCAGCATCAATCAATGCCACGGCATCAGCATGCCCTGACCTGTCGTCCAGAAAAAAATCTACAAGAATATTTGTATCGAGAAATACGTTATAAACCATATTTTTCTTTTAAATATTCATCACGGGCTTTATCAATGTCATCTATCTTAATATCTTTTAATATTCCCGCGTATTTTTCCACAAAGGACCTTTCCTTGTTTTTTTCTAACAATGAATTGAAATATTCCTCCGCTATCCGGGAAACAGACGTTTTTTTCTTGGCTGCATAATCCTTTATCTGCATTGCCGTGTTGTCATCTATTGTCAAACTTAACTTCGTTGTCATATAAAAAGTTTTCCTAAAGATACGCCTATTTTGAATGATGAATATCCAATGCTAACTATCCCAACAACTCCCGTACGTCCGCAACCACGCCCGTTACCGCCGCTGCGGCAGCCGTCAACGGACTTGCGAGCATGGTACGCGCATTGGGGCCTTGGCGACCTTCAAAGTTTCTGTTGCTGGTGCTGACGCAATATTTGCCGGCAGGGATTTTGTCTTCGTTCATACCGAGACAGGCACTGCAACCGGGTTGGCGCAGCATGAATCCCGCTTCTTCAAATATCTTGTCGATGCCTTCCCTTTTGGCCTGGGCTTCCACTTGTTTGGAACCCGGAACAATCCAGACCGTAACATCGTCGGCCTTTTTCTTTCCTTTTACAAACTCGGCAACTTGACGCAAATCCTCGATACGGCTGTTGGTACAGCTTCCGATAAATACATAGTCCACTTTGTGGCCTTTGATACTTTCCCCAGGCTGCAACCCCATATAGTTCAAAGATTTTTCGTAGTTGATATGGTCTTCTGTTGACACTTCATCCAAACTTGGAACGTGTCCGCTGACGCCAATTCCCATTCCTGGATTGGTACCGTAAGTAATCCACGGTTCGATGTCCGCAGCCTTGAAATGATATTCTTTGTCAAACTGTGCACCTTCTTCGGAATACAGCGTTTTCCAGTATGCCAATTTCCGTTCCCACTCCTCTCCTTTCGGAGCAAATTCACGTCCTTTGATGTATTCAAAAGTGATTTCGTCGGGCGCAATCATGCCGCCACGCGCGCCCATTTCGATGCTCATGTTGCAAATCGTCATGCGCGCTTCCATACTCAAACTGCGAATCGTGGAACCCGCAAACTCAATGAAATAACCCGTCGCGCCACTCGCGGATATTTGCGTCAGGATATAGAGGACGATATCTTTGGACGTTATGCCTTTTTTCAGTTCGCCGTCCACGCTGATACGCATCAGTTTAGGATGGCTCTGCATCAGGCATTGCGTCGCCATGACCATTTCCACTTCGCTCGTACCGATACCAAATGCAATGGAACCAAATGCACCGTGCGTACTCGTGTGGGAATCGCCGCAGACATAAGTACAACCGGGCTGTGTCACGCCGAGTTCGGGTCCGATGACATGCACGATGCCTTGGAAAGGATTACCCAGACCATACAGTTCAACACCAAATTTTTTACAGTTTTCTTCCAAAGTCGCGACCTGTATACGGCTCAGTTCTTCCTGAATCGGAAGTTCCTGATGCAAAGTCGGCACGTTGTGGTCCGCTGTAGCGACAATCTGTTTGGGACGGAACACTTGCAGCCCTCTTTTTTCCAGTCCCTTAAAAGCTTGTGGACTCGTCACCTCGTGTATAAACTGTGTGTCGATATACAATACAGAAGGACCGTCGGGAATATTCTTAACGACGTGTTTTTCCCAGATTTTATCAAATAATGTCTTTGCCATGTTCAAAAAGTGAAGAGAGAAAACCGAATAGTGAAATGTCCCTTTCACTATTCTTTATTTTTATATTTTATACTATGCAAAAGAAAAAGTGCGTTGATACTCTATTTTGTTAAACCTCACCCCCGACCCGTCTCCTAAAGGTGAGGGGCGTAGCGAAACCTAAGACTTCGCGTCTCCCCTCTCACTTGGGAGAGGGGTCGGGAGTGAGGTTTAAAATACACATTTCCATCCAGTGCGGAGAACATTTAATTCACCGCCGCAAAACTATTTGCCAATTCCTTCAAATCCTCGTCTTTGACTTCTTTCTTGCTGTCGGCCACGACAAGGAATTGTTTGTACAGTTCGTCCATTTCATCGCGTGTAAATTCATGTCCGAGTCCGCGCATACGGAACGCCAACGCCGCACGACCGCTACGCGCCGTCAATACGATACTTTGGAAACCATCGGCACCGACTTCTTTGGGGTTGATGATTTCGTAAGTGGAAGATTCTTTCAAAAATCCGTCCTGGTGTATGCCCGACGAGTGTGCAAATGCGTTGCTGCCGACGACCGCTTTGTTGGCCTGCACCTGCATACGCATCGTGTCGGAAATCAAGCGTGACATAGGCACCAGCAATTCCGTTTTGACGTCGGTGTAGAAGCCCAGTTCAGGATGTTTGTTGATAATCATCACAACCTCTTCGAGCGAAGTGTTGCCGGCACGTTCACCGATACCGTTGATGGTACATTCGATTTGACGTGCGCCGCCGATGGCACCTGCGATGGCGTTGGCAGTCGCCAGGCCAAGGTCGTTGTGGTTGTGGCAGGAAAGGATTGCCTTGTCGATATTGGGCACTTTGTTGACCAAAAATTCTATTTTTTCCTGGTACTGGAACGGCAGGTTAAAACCCGTCGTATCGGGAATGTTGACAACCGTCGCACCAGCGGCGATGACCGCTTCGGTCAATTTTGCCAAGAAATCAATATCGGCGCGACCCGCGTCCTCGGCGTAAAACTCTACGTCCTCGACATAAGTACGCGCGTGCTTGACGGCCTCAACGGCACGTTCCAGAATATTTTCGCGTGTGGAGTTGAATTTGTATTTGATGTGGTTGTCGGAAGCGCCTATGCCCGTGTGGATTCTAGGACGTTTGGCAGGTTTCAGTGCTTCAGCTGCCACGTCGATGTCTTTTTTCACGGCGCGTGTAAGACCGCACACTGTGGCATTTTTGATGACTTTGGCAATCTCCTCGACGGACGCAAAATCACCCGGACTTGAAATCGGAAAACCCGCTTCTATCACGTCCACACCGAGTTCTTCGAGCTTGATGGCAAGTTCGATTTTTTCCTTGGTGTTGAGCTTGCAACCCGGCACCTGTTCGCCGTCGCGGAGCGACGTATCAAAAATGTGAATCTTTTGTTTTGCTGCCATAATTTCTTTATTTGGTTTAAATGCAATCGTTTAACCTAATTTTGTCACTTACTGAATATCAAATTGTTGTGTGCAAATATAGCCGCATTGTCACGATAACGTCAAAACATATTTGCTCCTGTTTTACATTCACAAATTTTGTTATTTTTTGTACAAATATTTGATTTTCAATATATTAAATCAAAAAAAAATACGATGCCCAACCGTTCGACAGATGAACTGTTCCAACTGGTAAAATCACTGGAAAAAAGCGAAAAACGCAATTTCAGGCTCTACCTCAAAAGGCTCTCCGGCAGTGAGGACATGAAAAGCGTGCAGCTTTTTGACTATCTGGACAAAACGGAGGACTTTGAAGAGGACACTTTCCTCAAAAAAAATCCCGGCATCAAGAAACAGCAACTCTCCAACATCAAGGCGCATCTCTACCGCCAACTGCTGGCTTCCCTGCGCATGGTGCTTGACGAAAGCGATATCGAAACCTATCTCGACGAGCAGCTCGTCAATGCCAATATCTTGTACAACAAGGGGCTCTACCTCCAAAGCCTGCGCATACTCGACCGCATCAAGTCCGTCGCCAAAAGCAATTTCCAGATGACCTACCTGTTGCAGATTGTCATCTTTGAAAAGAAAATAGAGGCACTGCACATCACGCGCAGCACCGAGGACCGCGCCGCAACGCTCTCCCGCGAAATAGAGGAAATCAACGCGCGGCTGACGATGCAGGGACGACTGTCCAACCTGTCGCTGCAACTCTACGGCTGGTATATCAAGATGGGACACGCCCGCGACGAAAAAGACGTGATGGCAGTCAAGCTCTTTTTTGAAACCAATATGCCGAAAGTCAACCTCGGCGAACTGAACTTTTATGAAAAAATGTACTACTACCAAAGCCATTGCTGGTATTATTTCATCTTGCAGGATTTCCGCCTGTACTTCCGCCACGCGCAAAAATGGCTCGACCTCTTTGAAGACCATCCGCAGTTGCAGTCCATCGAAACCGGACAGTATATCAAGGCGTTCCACAATCTGTTGAGCGCACATTTCGAGACCAACAACTACGAACGCTTTGACCCGTTGCTGCAACGTTTCCGGGCGTTTGCGGACAGCCTGGCAGCGAATGGCAACTACAATATCCGCGTGCAGGTATTTACCTACCTCAGCATCGCAAGACTCAACCAGCACTTCATGCACGGCAGTTTTTCGGAAGGGCTGCTGCTCGTTCCGGAGATGGAGGAAGGGCTCAAAATGTACGGCCTGCACCTCGACCGCCACCGCATATTGGTGTTTTACTACAAGATTGCCTGCCTGTATTTTGGCAGCGGCGACAACGACAACTGTATCCGCTACCTCAACAAAATCATCCATATCAAATACAGCCTGCGCACCGACCTGCAATGCTATGCGCGGCTGTTGCACTTGATTGCACATTACGAACTGGGCAACGTCGAAATACTCGACTCGCTCACCAAATCGGTGTACCGCTACATGGCCAAAATGAAAAACCTGACCATCGTCGAAGAGGAAATCTTCCACTTCCTGCGCAATTCACTCAAGCAAAAACCCGGCAAGCAAATGACCAAACCATTCGTCCAACTCAAAAACAAACTGGAAAAATACGAGGGCAATCCGTTGGAAGCCCGGTCATTCATGTACTTAGACATCATCGGCTGGCTCGAAAGCAAAATCCGGAACATTCCGGTGCAGGATGTGATTAAGGAAAGGTACAGGGCGAAAATCGCGGAGGAGAATGGTAGCAAAGAGTGATTTTTCCCTGCAAAATATCCCAAAGGGAACTTCTGTGCAGAGAGGATAGAACGGTTGCACCTATTGCTTCATGTTTTGCAAATGTTCATCTACGATACCTTCAAGCTTCTTAAACTCTTCCGGTGTATAGCCGATAGATTGATAGATAATCTTTCCGTTCTCGTCAACAAGGAAATTCCTAGGAATAAAGGACGTTGCAAACTTGCTGAAAATGGAACGGTTTTCATCCGGCAATATAGGAAAGGTAAAGCCCTTCTTTTCCTTGAAAGTATTAAGCTTGTCCCAACCTTCCTCTCTCCCAAAAACAAACAACCTAAAATTTTTGTCGTCTTTATGTTTTTGCCAGACTTCGGATTCCATAAAAGGCAATTCCATATTGCAGGGTGGGCACCAAGTGGCAAACAGATTGATTAAAATCAATTTTCCTTTATAATCGTCGATACGCTTTTGCTGACCTTTTTCCAACTCAAACTGGAAGGAAGGCAGATTGTCGCCAACCTTTACCAGCGTTGCTTTTTCTTCATCCGTCTGGGCATACAGGCTATTGGACAAAACGGCAATAGCAAACAGGAAACTATATATTTTTTTCATAAAAATTGTTTTATAGCACTGGAAATAATGCAGTGTGAAATTACGGATAGTTTCGCGGTCAATACACTTTTTTTCACTTTTCCCCCGCTGTCGCAAGTTTAGCGCGGCGTAACTTGTGACGATGCATCAGGCAAGTTTGCAACTTGCCATAAACAGTTCAAAATACAATTAACGCCCAGCTACAAACCGGGCTTGTTTATTACCACAAGTTACGCTGCACTATACTTGCGGTAGCGTGGGAACGTGCAAAATCGCGATTATTGAAACAATTTAATCTCTGCCTGTTCGCCAACCGAAAACTGTTTGTCGGAATTGAGCGCATACAAGCTATTACCCAAACGAATATAGCGCATCTTTCGGTTATTGATGGCCTGTATGACACGCGCTATCTTCGCTGGCAGCAGCGTGGGCGAACCTACCGAAAAAGACAGTTCCAAACATTCCGTAACGATTCCTGAAACGGATTGCATAGAAGTCATTTTCATCTTCGCGTCGGCAAATATCTTCAACTGTTCTTGGGTGAGTGGTTCTGTTTTGCTGGTATTTTCGGGGATTTCCAGATACTGCACCTGCAACAACAATCGGCTATTGGGCAAATGATGCAGGACGATATTTTTGTCATTCAGGTATTGTATGCGGTCCACTTTCCAACCAATCATCGTGGGCCATATCCGGACAGGATAATTGTGCCAATTGACACTATAAACCATATCCCGAGCTTCTGGAACAATAAACCTAAGTTCGCCCTGGACAACGGTTTTCTGGTTGGCATTCAGGTCTTTTTTCAACAAGCGACTACTGCGGAGATACAACAATGTCAATGGGTGTATATTTAAAACAATTGGCACTATCAACAATAGGATGATAGTCGATGGCCAACTAAACATTTTATATATTACCTGCAACGACAGGAACAGCAAAAAAATGAAAACACTAAAGGCTTCCAGCAAAAGGTACATCCACAGATATTTGTTGACTTTTTTCTTTGCGGTGCGCAATTCCGCCAAATCTTCGGTGGATAAAGGCTGCTGTTCCGTTTTATATTGTAAATATTTCATGAATGATTGTGGAAAAATACAAAGAAACGGTAAAATACATGATACGTTTTTTCCTTTTGACTTAACAATAAAAAAAGCCGCATACGCAATCGTATGCGGCCTCTCTATAGTCTAAATAAAGGGAATCCTTATTTTACTTCTTCAAATTCAGCGTCGGTAACGTTGTCCGTACCGTTGTCGTTTGAAGCGTTGGCGGAAGCACCTGCGTCGGCACCAGGTTGTGCGCCACCGGCTTGCTGCGCTTTGTACAAGTCTTCGCTGGCAGCGGTCCAAGCGGTGTTCAGTTCAGCCAAGGCCGTGTCCACGTCAGCGACGTTCTGCGCTTTGTGTGCTTCTTTGAGTTTTTCCAAAGCGGCTTCGATAGGTGCTTTCTTGTCGGCAGGAACTTTGTCGCCAAACTCTTTCAACTGCTTTTCGGTCTGGAATATCATACCGTCGGCCTGGTTGAGTTTTTCGATTTTTTCACGTTCCGCCTTGTCGGAAGCTTCGTTGGCCTTTGCTTCGTTTTTCATCTTTTCGATTTCTTCCTTGCTCAAGCCGCTACCCGCTTCGATACGGATTTTCTGTTCTTTGTTCGTGCCTTTGTCCTTTGCGCTTACGTTCAGGATACCGTTGGCATCGATATCGAAAGTAACTTCGATTTGGGGAACGCCACGCGGGGCAGGCGGAATGCCGTCGAGGTTAAATACGCCGAGGCTCTTGTTGTCTTTCGCCAGCGGACGTTCGCCCTGCAATACGTGTATCTGCACGCCGGGTTGGTTGTCGCTCGCGGTGGAGTACACTTCCGTTTTCTTGGTCGGGATAGTCGTATTGGCGGCAATCATCGGGGTCAATACACCACCCATCGTTTCGATACCCAGTGTCAACGGCGTCACGTCCAACAACAGTACGTCTTTCACTTCGCCCGTCAATACGGCACCTTGGATAGCGGCACCGACGGCAACCACTTCGTCAGGGTTGACGCCTTTGTGTGGTTTTTTGCCGAAGAATTTTTCGACGATTTCCTGCACTTTTGGAATACGTGTGGAACCACCGACCAATATCACTTCGTCAATCTGCGAAGGGCTGTAGCCAGCGTCTTTCAACGCAGCTTCGCAAGGCTTGAGGCAACGGTCAAACAGGCTGTCTGCCAATTTTTCAAACGTGGCACGCGAAAGTTTTTTGACCAAGTGTTTGGGCACGCCGTCCACTGCAGTGATATAAGGCAGGTTGATTTCCGTTTCGGTGGAAGATGACAGCTCGATTTTTGCTTTTTCGGCCGCGTCTTTCAGACGTTGCAAAGCCATCGGGTCTTTGCGGAGGTCAATGTTTTCTTCGGTTTTGAACTCGTTGGCCAACCAGTCCATGATGACTTTGTCGAAGTCGTCACCACCCAAGTGCGTATCGCCGTTGGTAGATTTCACTTCGAAAACACCGTCACCCAAGTCCAGTACGGAAATATCAAAAGTACCGCCGCCCAAGTCGAACACGGCGATTTTCTGTTCTTTGTCCTTTTTGTCCAGACCGTAGGCAAGAGCCGCAGCGGTCGGTTCGTTGACGATACGGCGCACGTTGAGGCCAGCGATTTCGCCCGCTTCTTTCGTCGCCTGACGTTCCGCGTCGTTGAAGTAGGCCGGCACGGTGATGACCGCTTCCGTCACTTCCTGTCCGAGATAGTCTTCCGCCGTTTTCTTCATTTTCTGAAGCGTCATCGCGGAGATTTCCTGCGGCGTGTAGAGACGACCGTCGATGTCAATCCTGACGGTGTCGTTGTCGCCTTTTACCACTTTGTAAGCCCAATGGGAAACCTCGTCCTTGACCTCGTCAAAGCGACGCCCCATAAAACGTTTCACACTGATAATCGTGTTCTGAGGATTGGTGATGGCTTGACGTTTGGCGGGGTCGCCCACTTTACGTTCGCCATTTTTCAAAAATGCCACGACGGAAGGGGTCGTGCGACGACCTTCATCGTTGGCGATGACCACGGGTTCGTTGCCTTCCATGACGGCAACGCAACTGTTGGTCGTACCTAAGTCGATTCCTATTATTTTTCCCATTATCTATATTTTAATACTTTTTCCTGTGGATAATGCCTTGTACTTGTCAAGCATTGTGCCACAAGGAAAATGGGGAAAACGGGACTGAAAAAATGGCAGTTTAAGCATTTTAAAACTAAATATTTAGTCAAATATGACAGCTGCGCAAGCAATATTGTGCCGTATTGGCGCGTTGGTTAGTGGAAAATGGAAAGTTGAAAGCTAAAAGGACGCATCTGCATATTGCTTTGTCGTTATCGTCAACAAAACACAATTTTTCAATGCTTATTTATCATAAGTTGGTCGATAAAGACATTAGCAACCAAAAATCATGGATTATATTTTCATAAATAAATTTGCAAAAAAATGTCATGCCGCAGAAAACTGTCCGGAATTGCTCTGCGAACGGAAAAATTTACCGGCGACTGACGACTTTCACAAAACATATTCCTTCAGAAAATCCTCCGACCCTCTCACCGCAATCTCCGAAAAATAAAAATCCTCGACGTTTTCCGTCACGATGACCTTGCAGCCAGCGTCCACGGCAGCGTAATATTGCAATCCGTCCTCAAAGTCATGGATACTTTTGTTGCGCACGGTTTTAGTTACGGCGTGGGCATCCGTGCCGCAGATACGCAACTGCTCGGACAGGATGGCAATCTTTTTCAAGGCAAGCTCCTCGCCCGATTTTTTGCAGGCAAAATAAAACGCAATCGCCAAACACAACGGCGAAGTATATACCTCGAACTTACGATGCTGCGTCAAACTGAGCACCCGCGCCGCATCGCTGTACAACGGATATTCCTTGTTCAGCACGGCGACCAGTATATTGGCATCCAAAAATATCTTCATCGTGGGCGAGGTTATCGTCTTTCGTGGTAAGCTTGCTTGAGGTCTTGGCGACTACGCGGCTTGCGACGGTACTCTACCGCACCTTCGGAAACCATATTGACCCAGTCGGCAATCGGCAAATCTTCCAAGCTCTCGTAATTGCCCGAGGTCATCTTGCGATATATAAGCTCGGTCAACCGCGAAAGGCTGATATTGCGGGCATCGGCAAACTGCTTGGCTTGGGCGATGACATCTTCGTCAAAAGCCAGTGTAACCTTGGCATCCATGTCTTTTGTATTTTATACGACAAATATATTATGTTTATACGTACAATCATGATTTTCCTCTATTTTTTCCAAAAATTTTCTGTAGCTGTTTATGCAGTCGTTGCGCATTGGTTGGATTTTTGTATTCTCCTTCGCTCTGTCCGATGCAGGAAACGGTTTTGTGCTTGCCGTCCAATCACAGTAGGTAGATGTTGGAAGATGATTTTTGCGGTATGGCATGATAGCTGCCCAATGTCAATACGCCGATCATCGAACATTACCGTATGCCCCACACCTTTGTTTTAGGCATTTTTACTTTTCATTTTTTACTTTCTTTGCATCATGGATACGATTACAAAACAGCACAAAAGCTACACGGTGTTCAGCTTGGTGGTGTGGGTTGCCGCGTTGGGCAATTTCGTGGACACTTTTGACTTGTTGCTTTTTGGGATGATACGCACGCAGAGCCTCAGGGACATTGGCGTTGTGAGCAGGGAAGGCATCGAACGCATCGGACTGATGCTGGACAATTACCAGATGCTGGGCATGTTGATAGGCGGACTTTTCTGGGGAATACTGGGGGACAAAAAAGGACGGATTTCCGTGCTTTTTGGTTCGATTGTAACCTACACGATTGCCAATATATGCAACGGCTTTGTGCACGATGTCAATACTTACGCAGTGCTGCGTTTTGTTGCTGGCTTTGGGTTGGCTGGCGAACTCGGCGCGGGCGTTACCTTGGTCAACGAAGTGCTGAGCAAGGAAAAACGCGGCTACGGTACGATGCTCGTGGCAAGTATCGGCATCATGGGCGCGGTGTTTGGCGGCATGGTCGTGAAATGGGTCGGCAACTGGCGTTACTGCTATTTTATCGGCGGCGGGCTAGGCATCGTCTTGATGTGCTTACGTGCCGGTGTCATCGAGTCCGGTATGTTCCACGCCGTGAAAAACGCCAACGCATTGAAAGGAAACTTCAAAATCATCTTCAAAAACAGGCATCGGTGGCAGAAATACCTCGGGCTGATATTGATTGGCATTCCGATGTGGTACATCGTGCAGATGTACGCCAAATACGCACCCGAACTATTGGACAGCCTCGGTAAATACAACCTCACGGACGACCTGCGCAAACAAGTACCCATCAACGGCATCATGCTGACCTATCTCGGCCTGACAATCGGCGACTTTCTCTGTAGCTGGCATTCCGAAAGGATTCACAGCCGCAAAAAAGCCGTCATGCGTTCCATGATTTTGTCTATATTGGGCATCGGATTGTTTTTCCTGCTGGTCATCCAGGGCAATGTCAACCTCTACTATGTGGCGATTTTGATATTGGGAACCTGCGCGGGCTATTGGGCGGTGTTCATGAGCGCGGCAGCCGAAAGTTTTGGCAGCAATATCCGCTCGACCGTAACGGGAACCGTTCCGAATTTTGTCCGTGGCGCAGTAGTGTTGGTCAACTTGGGTTATGCGTTCTTTAAGTTTGATATGCGGCTGACGGCCGTCGGCGCCAATCTGGCAATAGGGTTCATTGTTTTTCTCTGTGCGTCCTGGGGCTGGAAACAGCTGGACGAAACGTATGGGAAAGACTTGAACTATATGGAAGAATAGTTAATCATTATAATGGAGAACTGAAAGTTAAATGCCCTCCATTCTCAATTCATATTTCATTTTGAAAATCCTAATCATACGTTTTTCTTCCATTGGCGATATCGTGTTGACGTCGCCCGTCGTGCGTTGCCTTAAAAAGCAGTTGCCCGATGTAGAGCTGCACTATCTGACAAAACCAGGATATGCATCCATCGTTGCAGCAAACCCATACATAGCGCAAGTAAAACTATTGGACAAGGATTGGAAAAAAATGATGCGCGACCTGCAAGCCGAACAGTACGACCTTATCATAGACTTGCACCACAACCTGCGCACATGGCGCATCAAGCGTGGATTGAGAAAAGTAAAATCCGTTTCATTTGACAAACTCAACTACCAAAAATGGTTGATGGTTCGTTTCAAAATCAACAAACTACCCAATGTCCATATCGTTGACCGTTATCTGGAAACAGTCCAATACCTCGGTGTAAGCAACGACGGCGCGGGTTTGGACTGTTTTATCAAAGACGCGGACAAAATGTCCATCACGTCCATGCTGCCCCCCAGTCATCACAACGGCTATGTCGGCATCGTCATCGGCGCGTCCTACGAAACCAAACAATTACCACTCGAAAAACTAAAAGAACTCTGCGAAAACATAAACAAGCCCATCGTCCTACTGGGTGGAAAGGAAGATACGGAAAACGGGGACGCATTGTCTGCATTGGATTCTGGGCGCATCTACAATGCCTGTGGACAGTTTTCATTAATGGAAAGCGCCTTTCTGGTTTCCCAAGCCGAAAAGGTTGTTTCGCACGATACGGGCTTGATGCACATCGCCGCGGCATTCCAAAAGCCCATACTTTCCATTTGGGGCAACACCATTCCCGAATTTGGCATGTATCCCTATTACGGACAGCACGCCAACCAAAACACCAGCTTTGAAGTGCAAGGCCTGTCCTGCCGCCCTTGCAGCAAAATCGGCTACCACCAATGCCCTAAAAAACACTTCAAGTGCATGGAGATGCAAGATGTGAAGAAAATAAGTGCGTGCCTATAATATTCCGGTCAGTGAGGACACCGACCGATAGACAGATTAAGTGCCTGTCCAATCGGTCTGTATCAACAGTTCGGGATGCGCTGACATCCCGAAAGCAAAAGACGCACAATCGTGCGTCTCTATGTTTACGCCGAGTTCCTACCTGCATTAATCAACCCAAAGGAACAGCGCATAATCATTTTTTCAAAGACCTCTTTTTCCTTGGCATCGGAAATGTTCTGCGATTCAAGTTCGCGGACTTTGGCAATGGCGTATTGCTGTATGGTCGCAACGGGCAGCACGATGCGGTCGCGCATGTGTATGGACATCTGTTCTACAGGATAGGACTGCATCAGTTCGGTATGTCCGTTCAACAGGAAAATCATGTTGCGCGTCAGTTCATATTCGTTGAAGGCCATTGTCCATATTCCGCCAAACTTTTCATCGTGCGCCAGGTATTCCGTCAGTGGGAAAAAACATTTGTTCATGGCCATTTCGCTGTTGTCGAGCAAGGTTCGGAAAAACAGGGAATCGTTGTACAATTCCTTTAACTGGTCGAGCTTACCGTCGTCCACCATCTTCTTGATAGCGGAACCCACGCCGTAATAGCCTGTGATATTCTGTTTGTTCTGGCTCCAGGAACCCACGAACGGAATCGCGCGCAGCGAGTCGAGGTTGATTTTGGCATCCTGGTTGCGCTTGGACGGACGGCTGCCGATATTGGCATTGCCGTAGAAACGCAAAGGTGTCGCATACGCCAGGTATTCGAGGAACTGCGGATGCTCTTTCAACTGCAAGTATGCGTCCAGGCTATACCGCGACAGTTCGTTGAAGATTTTTTCCTGTTCACTGTTCAGCGTTTCCTGTTTGTTCAATATGACTTCGTTGAATATGCCCGCCGTGACGAGCTGCTCTATATTGTATTGCGCGGAATACACCGTACCGAAATTGGAACTGACGGTCTGTCCCTGTATGGTCAACTGTATCTCCTTGTTTTCGATATTGCTGCCCATGGACGCGTAAAACTTTTGCGTTTTGCCACCGCCACGCGCGGGAGGGCCACCGCGGCCGTCGAAGAACACAATGTCAATATCATATTTGCGGGAAATCCTTGTCAGTTCTTCCTTTGCGTTGTAGATGCTCCAGTTCGCCATCAGATAGCCGCCGTCCTTGGTGCCGTCCGAAAATCCCATCATGATGGACTGCACGTTGCCGCGCTGCCGCAGATGTTCCCGGTAGGTAGGCAGGCTATACAACTGGTCCATCACAATCCCTGCATTGTTGAGGTCCTCGATGGACTCAAACAAAGGCATGATGTCCGCCTTGACCGGACCGTCCCAACCACCTAACCTAAAGAGTCCCAACACTTCTATCACGTTGAGCGCGGAAGTGCTGTGGCTGATGATGTAACGGTTACAACCCTCTTCGCCGCTGTGCTTTTGGATTTCCTGTATCGCAGCGATGGTCTCGACCGTATCTTTCTGCACATCGTCTTCAAATATATGGGCGTCCACTTTGTCCTTGATGGACAGCAACGCGTCTATTTTTGCTTTCTCGTCGAGTTCTAAATAATTTTTTGGCAGCAAATCTGTTTTTGCGACGACAGTTTGGAAAATTTTTTCATGCAAACCGGAATCCTGACGAATGTCCAACGTCGCGAAGAACAAACCGAAAATCTGGACTTTGCATATCAGGTTGTCCAACAAAAATCCGAACAGACCATTGTGCCATTCTATCAATCGTTGTTTTGCTTTCCGTAATTTGGACAAGAGCAAATCCTGCGTAATCGAGCCTTCTTCCCCATGTTCAAACAAATATTGGTATAAAAGAGCTTCCAGTTCTGCCAATATTTCCTCCACGCCCCTGAATGTCAAGCGCCGCCTGACCATTCGGATATCGTTGTAATAGCATCGGATGATGCCTTTGCGAAGTTCCTGCGCCACTTTGAGCGTTGTGTCCTTACGCACAAAAGGATTGCCATCGCGGTCGCCGCCCGGCCAGAAACCCATTCGGATAACGGGATTTTCGGCAGTCACCGCCACGCCAAACTTGTCTTTCAGCCTGTCCAGAATATGGCCTGCCGCAGGATAAAACGTATGTTCCAGATACCACAGCAGACTTTTTGCCTCGTCAAAAGGTGTCGGTTTCTGTTTTTTCAAAAAGGGCGTTTTTGCCAACTGTTGCAGGTACATGTTGACCTTGGACGCGTCGTCGTTTTTCAACGCGACCGCCAAGTCGTTGATGATGCCCAAAACCTCGCCGGGATAAAACTGCGTCGGATGCGCCGTCAGCACGAGCCGCACCGAATAGTCTTTCAGCTTTTCCTCCAGTTCCGCCTGCTTGCCTTTCTGGTCAATCTGCGATTGCAGGTCGGTGACACTACCCGAACCATTCATGTCGTGCAACGCTGGAAATGCAGCCTCTTCCAATGAATCGAACAACACGACCTGGCGTTCGGAAAACTGTATGAAACGGAACAGCATGTCCACCCGTTCCTGCGGACTGTAATTGGGCGTATACGTGTCCAAAAAACTATTGACGATATCAATCGGGCTTTTGTGTCTGGTGTAGTTTTCTTCGCAGTGCAACAAAAACAAGGTCAGCAATATGCCCGTCTTCTCTATCTTGTGGAAAGGCAGGGCCGTGAACAAACTATTGTACAACTGAAAACGCACACCCACGTTGTTTTTAAATACGTCGAGCGCATTGTTAGTGCTTAACATCTTCATAATGAGAAGTTGATATTAAATCCGAGTTTATTAATTTTGTTCAGGTTATAAGCACTGAACATGGTGGCTAAGTTAAGATGGCGCAGTCAATCACCCAAACATATATTTGAATCCAATAGAAAAATGCACTCGAAAATATAAACAGATTGGGCATAAAGCATTGAGCATTGAGCGTTAAACTTTTCGCATCAGACATTTTTTATTTTTACCTTTTATGCATTAAAATGAAGATTTTCATAGCGGGAGCGGGTGTTTTCGGTACGGCGATGGCCAATGTCATTGCCAACAGACATGACATATTGTTGTACTCACGTTCCGAAGACATCGTAGCCGACATCAACAACAACAGGCAGAATTCCATATACTATCCCAACAAGACGCTTAGTAAAAAAATAAAGGCGACCAACGACCTAGCAAAAATCACGGAAGCGGACATCCTGTTTCTGTGCATCCCTTCCTACGCGGTCGTTGATTTTGTGGCAAAAGCACCCATCGCTCCCCACACACTCATTGTCAACGGCGCAAAAGGTTTTGCTAAAGACACCCAGCTCATATTCCAGGCAATAGAGGAGATGATTCCAAACAGGGTCGTTTCGCTGAAAGGCCCAAGCTTTGCCAGGGAACTTATATACGAAATGCCGACCGCTTTTACGCTGGCAAGCCGCGAACCCGGCGACCTGAACACAATCGCAAGCTTGTTCCGCAAAAACATCATCACGCTGGATTATTCGGACAACATATTGGGCATCGAGCTCATCAGCATCGTCAAAAATGTCTATGCCATCACCATCGGCATCGTCGATGCTATGTACAACTCCGCCAATGTCCGTTTCATGGTCTTTACCAAGGCCATCAAGGAAATAAAAAACATATTGGCGGCATTTGACTGTAACGCGGACTTGCTCTTCCAATATGCCGGCGTGGGTGATTTCGGGCTGACATCGCTCAACGACCTCAGTCGCAACAGAACGCTGGGACTATTGATAGGAAAGGGTTTCCTCAATGCGGAACTCGGCAACAGCGTCACACTGGAGGGCGTAAAAGCCATCGACAAAATCCTCTCGCTACTCGCCACAAAAAACAATGTACAAATCCCGATGATGGAATATCTGAACCAACTTTTGAAATCTGCCTTGACGGCAAAGGATTTTGTAAACAGAGTTTTGCAGTGAACTGATGGGTTGTGGTCGGTGTCTTCACCGACCACTAGAGCATCTACTGGCGTGGTGTCTCCACCCGCTAGCAAAAGTTTGAACTATTCTCACTGACCTCGGAGCAGCCACCGTAGGTGAACAAAGGTAAATATACCCTTCAATACCTTGCCACATTGCATACCCCTTCCGGTAGATTAGCGTCTGGAATGTTCTTTTGCATATAGATATTTAGGAAACAACTTCAACTTTAGGATATAGATGACAGAGCGCATCTTACCATGCCTAGCCATATATCTCAAATATTTGGCGTCATAATGCGACTGAAAAACCGGAACGAGGGGCTTTAATTCATCATAAGACAAATTACCGCAAAGCATATAGACAAAAACACTTCTCAATGTAATGAAATCAAAATAATAAATCCGGTTTATCATCTGGCTATCCGATTGCCATGCCCTTATCAGCGTCTCCCGCATATAGGAAATCCTTTCCGGGATGGATGCTATTTTCTTTACATTCAGCTTCTTGCCCGGATTGGAAAGCGACCCGTCCCTAATCTTGTACAGAACCACGGGAACGTTGAGGTACAGGACACTGGCGGCATTGTTATAAATCAACGGCAGTACTTGCAAATCTTCCAGTATGCTGTTGACCGGGTAGGTTATCCCATCAAAAAGTTTTTTCTTAAACAATGTCCTCCACAGGTAGAGTTTCTGGCGGTCTGCCAACAAAACAGACAAAGCCTCTCTCCTGCCAAGGAGGCCTTTGGGGAGTGTTTCCTGGACTGTAGCGTCCATCAATACATCGTTGTGGGATATTTTGTACGAGGCAACGACGATGTCGGCACTAGTGTTCTGTACCTGCGCGTCCATAAGTACACGCAGCATGTTGGGATAGGCTTCGTCGTCTGCGTCGATGAAACAAATGTATTCGCCGTTGGCATGTTCAACCCCCTTTTTTCTGGCCATGCACGACCCCGGCACCGGTTCACTCAGGAGCTGGAACGGTAAGGTTTCTTGCGCAGACAAAAAAGAACTGGCAACTTCTATCGACCCGTCGGTAGAGTTGTTGTCAACCAATATAATCTCAAAATCCAGATAATCCTGGTTCAGCAGTGAGACGAGGCACCGCTCGATATAGGGCACCACATTGTAGACAGGTATAATGACAGAAATCTGCATCGCATTGATATATTAACGTCAATTAATTAGGAACTGGATGATACTTTTTCAATGGCTCTCAAACACGCCTTCAACGCCGTCCAATATGCTTTTGATGGTTTCGGCAATACCATCACTGAGTGTGTAGGGCGCATGGTAGCCTGTTGCCATCATTCTGGAAGCATCGAACTGCGTGGTGGCGCAGAATTTTTTGATCCTTACGGAACTTATCGTCCATTTTTTTCCGGTGATTTTTGCCAACAAATCAAAACACAACCCGCCGAGATAACCCAAAGGATAAGGAATCTTCATGGGAGACAGTTTTTTGCCTGTTGCTTTTTCGGCGACCTGTACAAGTTCTATTGTTGACAGGTCTGGCTTGTCAATATAGTTGTACAGATGGAAACCACTGTATTGGTTGTTGTCTATCGTATATTGGATAAAGCCGACGATGTTTTTGACAAAGGCCATGGATTTTTTGTTTTGTCCTTCTCCAATCATCATAAACTTGCCGGAGGCAATCTGCTTGAGCAGGTTATAGACATTTCCCCTGTTCCTGGGACCGAAAACAACAGTTGGACGCAATATGAAAAGATTTTTGCCGTTTTCGCCGTTGCTGTACCATTCGCCCAGTGCTTCTTCTGCCTGGTATTTGGTAATGCCATAGTCGTTGAACGGGTCTATGGGATGCGCTTCATCGGGATTGACTTTGTTCAGCCCGTACACCGCGACGGAACTCGTAAAGAAAACCGTCTTGATGTTTTTTTCGTCCATCACTTGCAGGATGTTTTTTGTCCCCTGGACGTTGACGTCATAGTAGAGCGATTTCGGAGAGACATCGTCCCTATGCTCGGCTGCGAGGTTGACGATGATGTCCGTAGGTTCTACGGCTTTACGCAATCCCTCCACGTCGCAGATATTGGCGATGGTCGTCATGTCGGGAAAGAAACGCGACACCTGTTTGTCCACAATCCTTATGTCATGTTGCCCTTTCAGTATCTCGACTAGGTTGGTACCGATAAATCCGGAACCGCCGATAATGGTAATTTTCATCCGTCGTTTATTGTTTTGATTACTTTTTGTCCAAGATTTTTTCATATAAAGGAATCATCCGTTCCACCATTTTTTCCTGTGTAAAATGGTCTTCATATCTTTTCAGTGCACCTGCGCCAAACTGTTGCACCAAAGCCGTATTGCCTAAAATGGTGTTGATTTTGTCTGCCAGATCTTTGGCGTTTTCGACTTCGCAGTTCAGTCCGGACACGTTTTCCTCGTTGACCCAAGACACGCCTGAACCCTCGATACGTGTCGCCACCAAGGGTTTGCCGTAGGCCATCGCCTCGACCTGTACGATGCCAAATGCCTCGGAACGCTCCGTTGACGGCAGACAGAACAAATCGCATACGGAGAAATAGCTGGACAAATCTTCCTCCTCGATACGTCCCACCAAAAAAACCTTGTCCGACAATCCCAACTGTACGATAGATGCTTCAAATTCTTCCTGCAAAGGTCCTTTCCCGCCTATAATAACGCAAATATCTTCCGTTAGGTATCCAGCAGACTCGATTAAATACTGGTAGCCTTTGTAATAAATAAGCCGTCCCAGCGAGAACACGATTTTGCGTCCGTTGGACATGGTCTGTATCTTCCGTAACGTATTATGGTTGAGCAACTTACCGACGGGAGGAATGCCAATCGGCACCAATACACACTTGTCCTTGAAAGGTTGTAGGTAGGGCGAACATTGCAGATATACAGGCGAAGTCCCGGCGATAAGGGAAGCCCGCTTGAGCATCCAGGTCTGCAAGGGTTTGTACAACCTCAATAGGGTTTGCTGACGGACGATGTCGCTGTGCCAATGGCAGACGACCTTCCCCTTAAAGCCCGAAAGCCACAACGCCAGACAGGCCATCGGGTCGGGATGGTGGATATGGACGATGTCATACCGGTGTTTGATTTTCCGTAGTTGCCTTATCATGGTAGTGCTCAGGTAGGTCGATGCAACTTTTCGGATATAGGACATCGCATAAACGGTAAAATAGTGGTTGACCTTGACGATACGGGTTGTCTTGGCATCGGCGTTTACACCCAGGAAATCGGATTGGATACCCCTCCGCGACAATCCGTCACAGAAGTCGTACATGACTTTCTCGACACCGCCATAGACAGGATAAAATTTGCCGATATGGAGCACCCTTATTTTTATTGACATGGATTGTGTTTCGTTAAGGTTGACAACATGGCCCTATGACACAAGGCAATGCCGCGAACACTTCCAATAACGCTATTGAAGGGAAAATATTTTATAAGGCAGTGTGATTATTGGTTTTAACGTTTATGGATAAAAAAACGTTGAACGTTCATAGTCTAATACAAAGAGGGCCAAAGCCTATGGCGTTCCTCCTCCTATACAGTTGGTCGTATGGCGACAGGCTGCTGAAACTCAAACCTGGATTTACATTCTCAACGAAGAAGCCCATGTACGTTCTCAATACACCAAGACGCCCGTCCGAAAACAGCGAAAAGGAGCGTTGTCGCGGAAGGTGTTTCCGGTGTGGGCTGCAACAGCTAAAAAGTCTCAACAGCCGCCGGAAATGTTCCGAAGCGTCAACGTGACTGGCGCGCAGCGTTCGCCTTTTTCGGACTTGACTTTTTTGCCACTTTTTTTGTCAAGAAAAAAAGTGGGACAATTGTAAGTCTTATAAGCAATTGCCCTATATGGGGAAGAAAAATCCACCAAATGGCAACCTTTAAATTACTTTTGTATTGCAAAAGTGAGATAAGACATAGCATTCAAGAGTCATTTTGAAGATTTCATCAAAAATGGAAACTAAAAGTTGGGAAGCAATAAAAGACCATGTTTACGGCTCTGTCGGCACCCATAGAAGGGACGAGCTCGATAGAGATTTTGAATCTTTCAAGATTGGCCTACTTTTAAAAAAAGCGCGTGAACAAAAACATTTGACGCAGTTAGAACTTGCCGAACTCATAGACAAAAAACGGGAATATATTTCTCGTGTCGAGAACAATGGAAGCAACCTTACATTAAAAACATTGTTCGACATCGTAGAAAAAGGACTGGGCGGAAAAGTGAAAATATCCATCGAAGTATAGACATATAGGCAACTGAATATAATAAAGCCGCAGATTTTTGTTTCATAATCTGCGGCTTTAACTTTCGGCCTTCCTTCCTCGCCCTTTCCGACTAATATACCCAATCGCAACTGTCCCTCAGCGTTTTCGGTCCATTGTTGACTTCGACGGCAATATGGTTGCTGCCCTTGCGCAGCGTAACGTTTTCCCAAAGGAGGGTTTTGTTGTCGTCGGGATTTTTGGTGCCAACCAGCTTGCCGTTGACATACAGCCGCACGTTGTCTACGTTGGCGAACACTTTTATACGGACATTTTGGGTTTTTCTTTTTACATACCGACGCTCGGCGATATAGACCATCGGCGCATTGCTCCAGTTGGCCTTGTAGAAATAAAATGCGTCTTTTTTGACTTTCCGGTCATAGGTCACGAGGCCTTTGTCGTTGATGCCCAGGCGTTCGCCTTCGGTTCTGATGGAAGAAGCAAAATCCGCCAAGTCCCAGACATATTTCCCCCAGACAAAAGGACGTTTTTTGAGTTCCTGCCAATGCGCTTCGTGGTAAGCCGTCTGCCATTCCTCGGGATGGAAACGTCCGGAAGGATCCGGTGCTTTTACGCCGTCGTTGTGGTCCTGTATCGATGCGCCGGCTCCATATTCGCTGACGGCAAAAGCCTTTGTAGGATAGGCGTTATGCGCCCAGTCCGCCCATTTGCCAATATCGGAAAACTTGCCGCCGTACCAGCCGTAATATTTGTTCCAGGCAATGACGTCACTGACTTTGTTGAACTTGTCATTGTCCAGAAACGTCGCGCAGGTCGTCAACCTTGTCTGGTCGAGGGATTTGCATAGGGAATCCAGCCGCACGATAAAAGGTATCGGATTGTCATGGTCGAGTTTAAGTTCATTGAAAAGTCCCCAGAACAGCACGGACGGATGGTTATAGTTCTGCAATACCATTTCCGTCAGCACTTGCACCGCCTGCGCTTCCAACGCGGGATTTTTGACATAGCCGTATCCGGTATAACCGCCCGGACCGACCAATGGAATCTCGGACCACAGTACGATGCCGCTACTGTCGGCGTAGTCATAGACATACTGCGAATGTGGATAATGCGTCAGGCGCAAACTGGTCGCGCCGGCTTCTTTCACCAACTGCATATCTTTTCGCAGGTCTTGTCTGGACACCGCCGACCCTTTGCCCTGAAAATCCTCGTGCAAGCCAAAACCATGCAAGTCCAGATATTTTCCATTCAATACTAAGCCTTCGTTAGGCTCCACTTTATATTGGCGGAGACCCAATGGCTGTTCCACCTGGTCCACGACCCTGTCACCGTCCAGCAACTGCACGTCGACGGAATACAGATAAGGACTTCTGACGGCATCCCAAAGATGCGGATGGTCCATCGACAGCGTTTGTGCCAAAGATTGACGTGCTGCGTCAACGGTTTCTTTTACGGAAGCGACGGCTTGTCGAGCGGCATCTTTTATTGTTGTTTGTACGGTCAGCGCATGGTCGGAATGAACGGACAATATTGACTTGACGGCAACATCGGCATGGTCGGCATTTTGGTTCAATACAGGCGTGGCATACACGCCGGACGACGCATAGTCAAGTGGGGAAATACAGTCCGCACTCGTCTCCAAAAGATAGACAGGTCGATGGATACCGCCAAAAACATTGAAATCGCCTGTCTGAGGTAAGATGTCGGGACGAGAGGTATTGGAGACAATTACTTTTATCTGGTTGACAGTGTCCCAATTGACAAACGAAGTAATCTCCAGACAGAATTTGGTATAACCTCCCTTATGCTCGCCCACAAAATGGTTGTTGACCAATACCTGCGCGTAGGAATTGACTCCGTCGAAAAACAGGAAGAGACGTCGGTTCTTGGCGATAGTTGTAAGGTCGAGGTGCTTTTCGTAAATGGCTTCCGTGCGCGTGTAGTCCATTTTTCCCTCCACGGCTTCCTGTACATTCCAAGTGTGTGGAAGGGTGATTTTTTGTTTGGGTGCGTCCTGCCGGACATCATACGAAAAATGGAACGCCCAGCCCGTGTCCAACAAATGCCAACTGCGCTGCGCCTTCGCAGTTCCAACACACCATACCATCGCCAAAAAGAAAATCCCTTGTTTTATCGTCATAATTCAATCAAAAGTAAAAGTAGAAAAAGCGGGACGCTTATTATACTATGCACTGCATAAAAATGTACAAGGAAAACATAAACTTCACCGCTGGCGCACGCGTGTCGCGTGTGCCTTGAGATGCTGAAGCACACGCGACACGCGTGCGCCAGCAGGGGTATTTCAAATTTTCGCTTTTAGAAAAAAGAACGCCAAACCACAACCACACAGCGACACTAACGTAACATTGTGTTATTTTTCGCACAGATGACACTGATTGGCACGGATGAAAAGCATCTGTGGTTCTCTGTGATATCCGTGAGCTACCTCATACGCCCACGAAAATTTACAATGCGCATCACAATTAGCAAAGAACTCATTTAATCCATTATTTTTCAATCCTCAAATTTTCAAATTATATCATTTCCCCAACGAACTTTCCGCCTCCGACACCGCCTTATGCTGGAACGCTCCGACATCGGGTTTGCCATTTGGCAGCATATTCCCCAAAAAATCAACACTGCCATTGCCCGGGACAAATATACCTGCATTGCGGCAAGGAGACGCTGACTGAACATCAAATCCCAGCGCCGCTGCCAAGCCTGTATCCGAAACAGGGCGGACAAACTGCGGCTCGTCGTAAAAATTATTGTTACGCACCGCCGTTCCCCAGTTCAAGGATTCAAAAGTTGATTGTGGATAAAAACAGTTGTTGTAAAACTTCGCTTTACTGTCTGGTATCATGTCCGACAACTTGTTGACACCCGAAACCACATAGAATATATTGTTGGAAAACACCGCGCCCACACCTTTCCAGAACAGTTGCCCAACAGGATTGACGATATAAAAAACATTGTTGTAAACGTAACGGTTGGTCTTGGGGCTGTCTTCGATAAGGAAAAGTTTTTTCCTTCCGGTTTTTCCCACGTCGTTGACGCTCACATTGTACCTGACCGTGATATTGTCGGAATGGGACATCAGCAAAAAGAAACCGCCGTTGTTGTCATGCGAATAGTTGTATTCAAATATATCGCCGTCCGTAGCCGACGGATTGTCCCAACCGTCTGCATCAAACGCCATCCCATCATGGGGGCCACCGCCTTTCATTCCATAGACTTCGTTGTAGGCCACAAGCGTGTTGCGGCTGCCCACCGTCCAGATACCCGCAAAATTGATGTCGTTGGTCATGCAGGCGTTGCGTACGGTGTTGTGCGTAATCCTACTGCCGCCGCTCACCTGCGCCATGACGATGCCGTCGCCGTATATGTTTTCGATAAGGTTGTGGTCAAACACGATGTTTTTTGACCTGCGTTCCATTTCAGCAAAGCCCGTGGAGCGCAAGCCTTCCACGGAACAGTTGGCAATATGGCAACCTTGCACAAGTACGTCGCTTAATTTTCCGACAAGGATGATACCACCCGAACCCTTATGGTAGTTGGGCTGATGCGCCGTCGCTGCGTCGACATCGTGGACGTAACAGTTGCGAATCGTGATGTTGCCGTAAGACGAGTCCTCCGAACGCACGCCACCGTTGACCTTTATCCCAATTGCCACGTAGGTAACGCCCGCTGGAACGGCATTGGTAATTTCCAGATTGTTGACCTCCCAATATGCCACTTTATTTAAGGACAACGCACTTGAACCGTTGACCTTACCGCCGCCGTTGATGCGCGGTTTATGTTCGCCGCCATATTTGTCGATGACAATAGGCAATCCCTCCTTACCCGAACCTTTGGGACATAATGTATCGTTCCACACGCCGCCACTTTGCAACAATAAGCGGTCGCCGGGCGCAAACGTCATGGAATTGACTTTTGCAAGCGACTGCCACGGTGCTGCACTGTCTGTTCCGGCATTGCTGTCGTTGCCGTCAGGACTGACATAGTAGGTCGTCCCATCGGTTGAATGCCGCTCTGCCATTGCCGTTTCCATTCCCATACTGGAATAAAAGAAAACAGCAACAATCAAAATACAATAGAAAAAATGCTTCGTCATCTGGTACTGTTTTTTATCAAAAAGCGTATTGGTTATAACAAGTACCAAACACAGCTTACCACATCAATCAAATCTATACTCCTAATGTTATACTCCTCGCAACATAAAAATGTGCGTTGAAAGAAAAAAAAACTTCGCGTCATTCCTCCCTCCGGTCGGAATGACGCGAAGTTTTTAGCAATGACCATTACACATTTTTATCCTGCGAAAGCATAAAACCAAAGGCAGAATGTCGCTATCATTAGCTATTGATCATGTTGGGAACCAACATATCGCTTTTTTTGCTTTATCCTTTTTCCTTAATCCTAATACGTCCATCCCGTGGTCGGCGCCACTACACTGTTGGTGATCTGAACCACACTCGCAGGCACTGGCCACCGGAGAATATAATCTCCTGAATAGACATACGAAGACAGAAGCGTTCCCCATATCTGCTTCGGACCGTTGGAATAAGTAGATACAGGAGAAAATGCACTATCCGTAGGCGTAAACTTATTGGTAGCCCAGGTACCCCAACGCAGTTCATCGAAATAGTTGATGCCTTCGTTCGGGAACTCGACCCTTCTTTCGTTGCGAATCCTTCGTCTCAAATCCGACTGTCCGGTAACATAGGTCCCTGCCGTAGCATCGCTTGTCTGCAATGACGGCATTCCTGCCCTTGCACGTACCAGGTTGATGGGAACCAATGCACTGGCAATATCACCTTGTTCGCAATAGCATTCCGCCATCCGCAACAATACGTCGGCATAACGGATAAGCGGCATGTCTATCGGGTTGCAGGAACGGTCGCTGCCGAGTGTACCAAGCTCTATCCCTTCCGGCACAAACTTCCTGTACCAATACAAGAAATAGGCAGTCTTGTCGTTACGCAAATCGCCATAGCTCACATCACTCCTGTAAGGCCAGCGCATGGTGAGCGTG
The DNA here is from genome assembly GCA_047606825.1 of Chitinophagaceae bacterium. Lineage (GTDB taxonomy): Bacteria > Bacteroidota > Bacteroidia > Chitinophagales > Chitinophagaceae > Rhizosphaericola. The sequence continues at coordinate 52,982 of JASGDY010000089.1, read as the reverse complement.
GAATTGGACGTCGTAAGCGCACTGGTCGTACCGGTAAACGTCGAATACGGTGTGATGATGGTCTGTGCCAGACGTGGATCCCTATTCGCAAAAGCCGCAGCGATACGTGCTTCGTTACCGACACTGATATAATTACTCGTACTAGCTCCCCTTGTAGCAGCCGCCGTCAGTTCGGCGGTAGTCGCCGTGTCCCTGATATAGTACACCTCGCGCTCCGCAGCCGATTTTGCACTGTATCCCGATATCACGTCATCCCATTGGAAAGGCGTGCCATCGGCATTTTCGTAAAGATCGACCAGTTCGTTCGATGCACTATACCAGTCCCAGCCGTTGCCCCCATAAGCGTTGCGCGTACCGCAAAGAAAGCCCATGTTACCGCCGTAGCCCCAAGTAGCAGATAGATATACATTCTGTACGGTGAAAATCATTTCCGCACATTGCTCGTTGGCAAGTTTGAACAGGTTTTTGTAATCTGATGCAGGTGTACTAGTATTGTACAAAGCGTAGCCCGCACTGCCTACCTGCTGAAAATCAGCAATAGCACTGTCATACATATTCCTGTACTGGTAAATTATACCTCTGAGGGCATACGCCGCTCCTTTGGTTACATGGCCATAGTTACTGCTACCTGCCGCATAAAACGAAGGGAGATTAGTCTCATTGATGGCATCCGTCAGATCATTGATGCACACCATCCACACACTGTCATAAGACGTAATCGGGTTGGTAAACTCGTCATAATTCGTAGGTGTCAGGTAAACGGGGACACCTTTGAATACCTGGTTCAAACGGAAATAAAAATAAGCGCGCAGAAACTTGCACTCCGCCACGTACCTTGCAATCTTGGTAGCGTCGGATGGCGATATTGTCGGCATGTTGACAATGGCGTCATTGGCTCTGGCAATGCCTTCGTATAGGTTCGTCCATGTCGTGGTAAACAATGCCGAACTGGTCGTGGCAGTTCCACCGTTCAGCCCGTCATCGGTAACGCCGTTGGAGCCATAATCCTGCCCGGTATACCCAAGTCTATCCATGCCATATATATCGTACAATACCGTTCCGGCAGTCGCGCCGCCTGAGCTGCTGTAGCCCAACTTTAAAGTTGCATAAACGCCAGCCACACCCTCATCTGTCAACGCATCGGTCGTCCATTCGGTGGCGGAGGCAACCGAACTGTTGGGTGCGGTGTCCAATATGTTTTTTGAGCAACTTGACACAATAAAGATTGCCAGCGTTGCTATGGGAATTAATATCTTCTTCATTCTATGAATAATTTTCAATAATTAAAAAGTAATGTTTACGCCAGCTGCAAATTGTTTCATGGTTGGATAGCCTGTTGCCGAAGCGCCTTGTTCAGGATCCGGTGCCGGAGAGCTTGTAATCGTCAACAGGTTTTCGGCTGACACAAATACGTTGAACCGTTGAAAATATTTGCCGCCTCCCAATACTTTTGAAGGAATGTTATAGCCAATCTGAATATTTTTTAAACGCAGATAAGAGGCGTTATACAACCAAAAATCACTGACCACATTGTCTATGGCATCACTCGATTTAAGGCGGGGATACGTCGCATTGAGATTCGTTCTTGAATCGCTTGTATTGCTCGGATCGTAGAAATAGTGGTCGTTGGCAATTTTTTCGGATACATTGCCTTGCAGTGGCATAGTGATGGAGTTGTAATAGCCCTGGTTCCAATAGACTTTAAAACCAGCAGCACCTGCCCATATCATGTTGAACGTGAAATTGTCATAAGACGCATTCAGGTTCAAACCAAATACATATTTCGGTGTGGTGGAAACCTTTTTAAATACTGCATCGTTGGCATTTCCGTATATTTTGTCCCCATTGTTGTCGGCATATATCAAATCGCCATAGTACAGATTTCCTTTGGCGACCGTATTGACCGGAGAGAATGTATTGCCAGCCGCCTGCATCGCCACGACCCAGGCCATGTCGTCCTCTGTCCTGATCATGCCTGACTTGGGGCCGTTTGTAGCAGTTGCGGTACCACCTGCGACAAAACTGCCATCGCCATGATAGACGGTCTGCATGTAAAATTCATTGATCATGTGCCCTTCCAGGATACGGTTGGTACTGCCTGCCGATACCGCACCTATATTGGAACTATAAGAACTGTCTCCACTAGTAACAGTCCATCCGGCAACAAGTGCGCCTTTGTATTGTTTCACGGTATTGTAGTAATTGTAAGCAATATTGCCGCTGACACTGTATTTCAATTTTCCGATGTCCCCACTCCATCCGGCAGTCAGTTCCAGACCGTTGTTCAGTACCTGTGCCAGGTTGACCGTAGGTGCGGAAGCCGAACCTGCGGTGATGTCCATCGTCGGCGTAAACAAGATCCCTTTGGTGTACCGGGAATACCAGTCCAGTGTTACGTTCAATTTCCTCAACGCCAACACGTCCAGACCGATATTGGTGGCATTGGTCGTTTCCCAACGCAAGGACGAGTTTGAAAAAGAGCCGGACGCTATCGCTGCAACTACTGTACCATTGAAGGAATAAGGCACACTGGAAAAAGTAGACTGCCAAGAGTAGTTGCCGGAAGCCGTATTGCCCACCTGTCCCCATGAAGCTCTCAGCTTTACATTTTGGATGTTGTGGTCTTGCAACGATTGCAGGAAAGGTTCGTTGGTCATGTTCCAGCCGGCGGAAAAAGACGGGAATACGCCATAGCGCTGTGCAGGACCAAATTTGGAAGAACCATCACGGCGTACATTCGCTTCAAACAGGTAGGTACCTTTGTAGTTGTACGTTACGCGTCCAAAAACCGAACGGAAAGCGTAATCGGTAGCCGACCCGGTCGTTTTGTTGCTCGTAGTAGCGGAGCCAATGGAGGAAACCGAAGGGTCAAGCAAGCCTACCCCACTGGCATAAGTATAATAATACTTGTAATAATACTGATTAAAGCCGGCCAATGCACTGATGTTGTGCACTCCACCAATCGAGGTATTGTAACGCAGGAGCGATTCCAAGGTATAATCGTACGTTTTGTACCAAGCACTGATGGTCGTCAATGACGAAGACGCTGTTGCGGAATATGTCGTGAAAGGAGTATAACCCGTGGACTCTGTCCCCGCCCAGTTCCACCTGACGGCGGCGTATGGGTTGTCCCATTGGTTGAGTTCCTCAATATTGGCATGGTAATTAAAACGCGGTTCAAACGTCAGTCCCTTGATAATATTGACCTTGCCGTACCAAGTGGTGGAAACGTCGGTATAGACATCCGAGCCGAGCGCACTGTTCAGATAGCCCTTCAAACCCTGTGATGACTGTACCGCATCACCAAGAGCGGACGACGTGGCATATTGCCCTTTGTATTCAGGATACGCCATGGGAGACACCTGCGGCATGTAGTTAAACAGGTTAGTGGTATTGGCAAGCCCGTTTCTTTGGTAATAGCCGTAGGTCTGTGTACCGACCGTGATGAAACTATTTATTTTGGATTCCACGTTGACACGGAAACGGTATTTTTCAATACCTGAATGCTCAATCATTCCCGGGTTTTTCAGATAGCCCAATGAAAGATTGTAGGTCGTATTTTCATTGCCACCACTTACTTGGATATTGTGGTTTTGCAGGAATTTTGTCTGAATCAATGCTTTAGCCCAATCCGTATTGGGGAACGCCACATAATTAGGAATACCTCCGGGAGTCAGTTCATTAGGTATTTTCTGAACGGAATCCCATAGCGCTATCGTTGCGTCGGTAAATTGTGCCGTACCGCCGACGTTGGTGTATGCCTCGTTGATCAAATTCATATACTTGACACTGTTGCTTACCCACTTTGGAAGACCGCTCGGCGTCGTGGAAGAAAAGACACCGCTATATGTTACCCTTGGTTTTCTGTTTGCACCTTTTTTAGTCGTGACCAAGATGACACCATTGGATGCCATCGCTCCATAGATAGCCGTAGAGGCGGCATCTTTCAACACGGAAATACTTTCGACATCGCTTGGATTAACCGCGTCCATGCTCGAGATTATACCATCTACCAGCACCAATGCGCTTGTTGTACTTAGGGTAGCTACTCCTCTGATAGTAATAGTTGCACCATCGCTTCTAGGGTCACCGGAACTCTGACGTACGTTGACACCGGCAGCCAAACCTCCTAAAGCCGAAGACACATTGGTAACAGGTCGGTTTTCCAGGTCTCTTGAAGAAACTGTCGCCACCGACCCCGTCATGTTGATTTTCTTCTGGGTACCGTAGCCGACCACGACGACTTCATTGAGTTCGCTGGGCTTGGATGACAGGACGACGGCATAGTCGCTCCTGTCGTCGATGGCCAGTGACAAATCATTGTAGGACACAGAAGTGAAGAGCAGTGTCGTTCCTTTATCGACGGATGCCGAGAACCGACCAGAAGCATCGGTAACGCCCAGCGGTTTCCCGCCTCTGACCTGAAAGCTGATGTCCGGTAACGGTTTCCCGGTGGAGTCGGTTACGACACCGTGTATTTCTTTTACCTGTGCCTGTGACAGGAATGGCAGGCATACCATACTGAAAAGCAGTAGCCCCCAAGATAGGATTTTCCGAAATTCTCGGTTTTCGGATGGACTTCCTAAGCCCACTTTTGTCAATTTCATAGTTTCCTTTTTTGTTTTTTAAAAGTAATCCACCATTATTCCCAAGTCTTTATGGCAAATAATCTGAATCGATGCCGTAAAATTGTATATTTGTTAACAGTTCAGAGGGGAAGAAACGAGAGTAAAAGGGGGTATTTTCCTAAATATTGTGCTAAAATGGGTACTTTTTTAACGTTATATCATAGGCTTCGTAACATTTTGTTGTATAGGCATTCTAGCCTACGGCTAGAATGCCTATACAACAGGTCGGCATGCATGCCGACCTGTTGGTTTCCCTCCTGTTTTTGCATTGGAAAAGGAAGTGTCAAGCGTGGAACGACACTTTTTTTGTCTTTTTTTCTTATTGTTTCTCGTTCCCTGGCACAGGAGGCACTTCGATTTACCCATCTTTCCACCGAAAACGGGCTGTCCCAGAACTCCGTGTTGGCAATCGCACAGGACAAGGACGGCTTTATCTGGATGGGAACGCAGAGCGGACTGAACAGGTATGATGCCCATAGCGTCAAACGGTTCTATGAGGGGACGAAACCGACCGACCTCAAAGGAGAATATATACTGTCGCTATATCGCGACCGAAACAAACAGCTATGGATTGGAACAAACAGGGGGCTACATCTATACCATCCCGAAAATGAAACATTTACACAATTTATACCCGGCAGCGCCAATGTCAACTACCATGAAAATGAAATCATGGACATCGCTGAAGACGCAGAACACACGCTCTGGATCGGCACCAAAAATGGGCTATTAAGATTTTACCCCCGTCAGCGCAGATTCGAAAAGATAATAATCGACGGCGCACAGCCTTCCTTCATTGTATATGACGTACATATCGACCAGCAAGGCCGCGTGTGGCTTGCTACCTCCGATGGCTTATATATCTTAAAGAAAAATGCAGCAGGACAGCCAAGAATCCTCCAACACTTGCAACATCTCGCCGCGCAAGCCAATGACGCCATCTACACCGCCATCACGGAAGACGCGGCGCACAACTTTTGGTTGGGAACGATGAACCATGGGCTGTTCAAGTTGGACGGCCAAGCACATATTCTCCATAATTTTTCCGCTACAAGCCTATCCCCTATTGACAACCATATCAGAAAGTTATTGTACACCACGTCACAACTGTACGTGGCAACACAGAATGGCCTTTTTTCCCTGTCATTTCCCGACCAAACTGTCACCGCCAACAAACACATAGTCGGCAACCCGAAAAGCCTTGCCAAAAACTCGCTTTACAGCCTGTTCAACGATAGGGACGGTTCGCTGTGGGTAGGCTCGTATTATAGCGGCGTGTCCATTGCCTCCAACGCGGAAGCACAGTTCCTCACCTGGCCGGAGGTCAACAGAAACCAAGGTCTGTCCGACCCGGTCATTAGCGGTATCACCAAAGACAAAACGGGCAACCTATGGATAAGTACGGAAGGCAATGGACTGGTACGGCTGTCGCCGGATGCCCGTAACTATCAAGTCTACAATAGCTCGCACGGACTAAGTACCGACTTGCTCAAAAATGTCTATCTGGATGAAAACGATATATTGTGGATGGGGACACATGGTGGTGGCATAAACACGTTTTCCCTTCGTGAACATAAATTTGTCCATTATCCCATCGCCGACAACACAGAAAATGAAAAAACAGCCGAAACCTACTGCATTACAAGCCTGGGCAACAACCAGATGCTTTTTGGCGGTAATTATGGACTGAAAATAGGCAAAACCGACAATGGGAAACTCCTACCGCAATCCCTGTCCACGCTCCTAAGCATTGGGACGCGCTCTATATTGACACTCCAAAACGGTCGCGTAATAATTGGCACCAACAACGGACTGTTTACACTGGTCAACAACAAAGCAACGCGATTGCAGGACCATATCGGCATCAACTGCATGGTTGGCTCAGACGGCGATTCTCTATTGTGGATGGGAACGCCCAAAGGATTATATACCTACCACCTCGCGCAACGGCGGCTGAGAGCCTTTGGCAAGGATGATTTTTCGTACAACATATTGGCAATCAACAAAGACCAGCTTGGCAATATATGGATGAGTACCAACAATGGACTGTACAACATCGACAAAGACAGCACCGTCCGCCATTACACGGTGGGCGATGGCCTCGCCAGCAACCAGTTCGACTACAACGCCACCGGCATCGACAACAAAGGGCAGCTTTTTTTTGGCGGCAACGAAGGGCTAACCTATTTCCGTCCAGATGCCATCCGCGTCAACCAACAAGTGCCACCGCTACTTTTTACCGACATAACCGTGCTGGACACGACCGTCAACCAACTACAGGAATCACTCCGCACACAGCTTCTCGTCGGCAAAAACAAGATAAAACTCAACCATAAACAAAACTCCTTCACCGTCAACTTTGCCCTGCTGAACTATATCAAACCCGACAAAAACCACTACCAATACCAACTTTTGGGTTACGACAAAAGCTGGCGTACCACCAATCTACCGTCTGCGACCTACATCAACCTTGCGCCTGGGCAATACGAATTGGTCATCAAAGGTTTCAACAACGACAATATCGCCAGTGCGGAACAGACCTTGCAGATTACGGTGTTGCCGCCGTGGTGGGCGACGTGGTGGGCATACTGCATTTACATTGTCGTATTGGCATCATTGGTTTTCGGGACGGTACGCTATTTTGCCCTGCGCTATTTTTACAGGAAAGAAGAAGAGATACACCAGAAAAAACTCGATTTTTTCACCAACATCTCCCACGAAATACGTACTTACCTTACCCTGATCATCGGGCCGTTGAGCAACCTGAGGGACAAGGAGGATGCATCCTATCCGCAGCAGACCATAACGGATGTGGAAAACAATGCCAACCATCTCCTGTCGCTGGTGAACGAACTGATGGATTTCCGAAAAATGGAATCGGGCAACATCCATCTCCATATCGGCGCACACGACATCAACCTTTTCCTCAAAGAAATCCACAGAACTTTTGTCCCAATTGCGGAAGCACAGCGGATTGATTTTGGCTTCTTCCCAAGCGAGGAAGCCATTATGGTCTATTTTGACAAAAGACAGATGGAAAAAGTGTTTTTCAACCTGCTGTCCAACGCCTTTAAGTTCACACCCAAGGAAGGGAAAATAGCCATCACCGTGCAACTACAGAATGAACAGGCATTCCTAACGGTGGCTGACAACGGAAAAGGCATCGACCCGGCATATAAAGGGAAGATTTTTGAAAACTATTTCCAGGTCAGCGACCATGTCGGACAAAACAGCGGATATGGCATCGGACTCGCCCTTTCCAAAAAAATAGTGGAGCTGCACCACGGCGACATCCGCCTCTCCCAGCCCAAAGACAAAACATTCACAACACAATTTGCGGTTTCCTTGAAAACAGGCACAGCCCATTTCCAACATGACATGGAGCTGTCCCTGCCAACAATGGAAATAACCGACAGTAATGCGGCATCCAACATTGCCCACACTTTGGTGTTGGACACCAACCACCTTACACAGCCGCAACAAGCACCTCATGGCAAAAAAAAGAATCTACTCGTCGTCGAAGACAACCCGCGTATGCAGCAACTGCTGTCCGAGATACTTTCGTCCCATTACCAAGTGACACTTCGGGACAATGCGGAAAACGGGATGGGTTGTGCGACGGAGCAGGTGCCCGACCTGATTGTCAGTGACGTCATGATGCCGGGCATGGACGGTTTTCAGTTCTGTGCACAGCTGAAACAAAACCTGACCACTTCGCATATCCCTGTCATCCTGTTGACTGCCAAAAGCACGGTCGAGGACTGCATCGAGGGTCTGGACAACAGTGCTGATGTCTATCTCACCAAACCTTTCAACGCGCAAGTGTTGTTGTTGCACATCCGCAATCTCCTCGTCCGACAGGAATACCTCCAACAAAAAATACGGCAAGAATTTCTTTCCCAAAAAAACGACAGCACCACGCCCGTACTTCCTGTACCCAACACACCCCAACCGGGCGTGCTCAAAAAACAGGACGAGGAATTTCTGAACAAACTGAAAAATTTCGTAGAAAGCAACCTCGAACACCCCGACCTCGGCGTACAGATGCTGGAAAAAGAATGCACCATGAGCGCTCCCGTACTCTACAAAAAAGTACAGGCCCTCACTGGCTGCACCATCCATGAATTTATCAAAATACAAAGACTCCAAAAAGCCTGTATGCTTTTAAAAGAAAACACCTACAACATCACCGAAATCACGTACCAGGTCGGTTACAGCGACCGCAAATACTTCAGCAAGGAGTTTAAAAAACACTACGGCATCACACCATCGGAATATCAAAAGAAGGAATTTATGCAAGTGTAAAAATGACGTCATGCTCCACCCCGGACAAAAATCGCATCACACATAGAATCTACTGGTCGGTGAGGACAGCACGACAGCAGAACCACCAATATGCAAGAAAAACTAGTGTTTTTTTAAGTAAAAAACTGTGTCCAACCCATAAATAATCTGAACGTTTTTTGGCAGTAGGCACGATTTCCTGTCATCTTATAGGATGACATTTGCCCAATAAAACAAACAAGGGTCTTTCAAGAATTTTAAAAAATGAAGCCCGTAGTCCAGCTCAATATCGCCCATAAAATACCCCCGACTTTTCAGGAAAGTCGGGGGTATTTATTTGTTTATTTCTGTTGCTTACTACAACGCCAATTCACCAGTAGAATCGTCCAGAACCGCTGCGCGGATATATTCGCTGTTGAGGCGGGCGATGTTAGTGATGGAGATGCCTTTGGGGCAGGTAGCTTCGCAGGCACCCGTTGCCGTGCAGGCACCAAAACCTTCCTTGTCCATCTGCGCAATCATGTTGAACACGCGGGATTTACGTTCGGGGTCGCCCTGCGGCAGCAATGCCAACTGGGAAACTTTGGCACCGACGAACAGCAATGCCGAACTGTTTTTGCAGGCGGCGACACAGGCACCGCAACCGATGCAGGCCGCGGAAGCAAATGCTTCGTCCGCTTTTTTCTTTTCGATGGGGATATTGTTGGCATCCTGCGGGTTGCCCGTATTGACGGAGATATAGCCGCCGGATTCGATGATACGGTCAAATGCCGTCCTGTCCACAATCAAGTCCTTGACGACCGGGAATGCCTTGGCTCTCCAAGGCTCTACGACGACGGTGTCGCCGTCCTTGAAGGCCCGCATGTGCAGTTGGCAGGTGGTATTCTGACTCCAGGGACCGTGCGGTTTACCGTCGATATACATGGAACACATACCGCAGATACCTTCACGGCAGTCGTGGTCAAATGCGATAGGGTCTTTACCCTCTTTGACCAGTTTTTCGTTCAACACGTCGAACATTTCCAGAAAGGACATTTCGGATGAAATATTCTCCACTTGGAATGTTTCAAAATTGCCCTTAGCCTCTTTGTTGGCCTGACGCCATACTTTCAGCGTCAGATTCATATTGTAATGTTCCATGTTCTTTCTTTAATTTGATGATTTGATAATTTGATAATTTGGTAATTTGATAATTGACCTCCAAATTGCCCAGCAATCAAACCCATGTAACGAATAATTTATTTTTGTTTTGCCGCCTTTTCCGATTCAATAGATGATGCAATAATCTTTGAAACTATCTTTTGAATGACCGTAAGTTTCGACAATAATTCTTGACAACTTTCAATGTTGTAACAATCCCTGCACAACATTAACCAATACTCCGTTTCATCCGCTTCTTTCGCCGCGATTTTGAACTTATGGATAAAATCCGGAATACTCTGTCCATTTTGGGCTTCCCGGATATTGGCGCCGATTGAAGTTCCTGATTTCAGTAATTGATTGGCAATAACGAACTTCCTGCTTTCATAAAGAAATTCACTGAGATTGACAATTTCCTTCGCAAACGCATAACTGAGATCAACAATAATATTCTCCTTATTTGTCTGCATGAAAAAAAATTATCAAATCATCAAATTGCCAAATTTTCAAATTATCTATTTATCTATTTATAGTTCCTCGTCGTCGGCTTAATCACCTCATACACCAATGAGTCTTTATGCAAAACCTCGCCCAGTGCGCCGTCGGGTTGCTCGCCTGTATATTCCCAAGCGGAAACGTACATGAACCGGTCGTCATGCCTCAACGCCTCACCGTCGGGTGTCTGCGATTCCTCGCGGAAGTGGCCGCCGCAACTTTCGGCACGGTCGAGCGCATCCTGGCACATGAGTTCACCCAGTTCGATAAAGTCGGCAACACGACCTGCTTTCTCCAGTTCAGGGTTGAGTTCGTAAGCCGTTCCGGGGACTTTTACCCTTTGCCAGAACTCTTTGCGCAACTGGCGGATTTCAGCAATGGCTTCTTTCAAGCCTTGTTCGTTACGCGCCATGCCACATTTGTCCCACATGATTTTACCGAGACGCTTGTGCAGGCTATCAACGGTTTCGTCACCTTGGATGGACAAGAGTTTGCCGATACGTTCTTTCACGACATTTTCCGCTTCTTCAAATGCGGGATGCGTCGTCGAGATGGCCTTACTGTAAATCTCGTCTGCGAGGTAGTTACCCAAAGTGTATGGGATAACAAAATAACCATCGGAAAGACCTTGCATCAAAGCCGAAGCACCCAAACGGTTGGCACCGTGGTCACTGAAATTACATTCGCCGAGGGCATACAGACCGTCTACGGTGGTTTTCAGTTCGTAGTCGACCCAGAGACCGCCCATCGTGTAGTGGACGGCAGGATAGATACGCATCGGCGTGACATAAGGATCTTCGCCCGTGATTTTGGCATACATGTCAAACAGGTTGCCGTATTTTTCCTTTACCACGTCCAGGCCATATTGACGGACGACATCGTCGCTCGGGTCGGAAATACCGTGCTTGCCGCATTCGATTTTTCCGTACCGCGTGATGGCTTCGTTGAAGTCAAGATAGACGGACTGTCCGGTCGTACCGACGCCGTAGCCCGCATCGCACCTTTCTTTCGCAGCGCGGGAAGCCACGTCACGGGGAACGAGGTTGCCAAACGCCGGATATCTTCTTTCGAGGTAATAATCCCTTTCTTCTTCCGGTATTTCGTTGGGTTTGCGTTTGTCGCCTTGTGCTTTTGGCACCCAGATACGGCCGTCGTTACGCAGGGACTCGGACATCAACGTCAGTTTGGACTGGTGGTCTCCGGAAACCGGGATACATGTCGGGTGTATCTGCGTAAAGCAAGGATTGCCAAAATATGCGCCTTTGCGGTGCGCTTTCCAAGCTGCGGTAACGTTGCTTCCCATCGCATTGGTCGAAAGGAAAAAAACGTTGCCGTAACCGCCCGTACAGAGCAATACCGCATGTCCGAAGTGGCGTTCTATCTCACCCGTAACCAAATCGCGGGCAATAATGCCACGCGCCTTGCCGTCGATGATGACCAGCTCCTCCATTTCATGGCGGTTATATATGGTAACGGTGCCGAGCGCGACCTGTCTTTCCAAGGCACTGTACGCACCGAGCAACAACTGTTGCCCGGTCTGTCCAGCGGCATAGAATGTACGCTGTACCTGCGTACCACCAAACGAGCGGTTGCTCAACAGACCACCATATTCACGTGCCAGGGGAACGCCTTGTGCCACGCACTGGTCGATGATATTGCCGCTCACTTCGGAAAGACGGTGAACGTTGGCCTCGCGGGCACGGTAGTCACCACCTTTAATCGTATCGTAGAAAAGACGGAAAATGGAATCACCGTCATTTTGGTAGTTTTTGGCGGCGTTGATACCACCTTGCGCAGCGATGGAGTGTGCACGACGCGGGGAATCCTGGTAGCAAAATGCCTTTACCTTATAACCCAACTCACCGAGGGAAGCCGCAGCACTCGCACCAGCAAGGCCGGTACCGACGACGATGACTTCCAGTTTACGTTTGTTGGATGGGTTGACCAGTTTGCAGTGACCTTTATAGTTGGTCCATTTTTCTGCCAATGGACCTTCTGGAATCTTATTGTCTAATATGTTCTTTTCAGCCATAATTTGTTTTTTTGATGATTTTGTCCAAAAACGACAATCAGGGATTAACGTTCAATCCATCCGAAATACATGCTGATAGGCATCAATGCAAATGCCAGGCAGATGATGATGGAATAAGCATAACCAATACCCGTGAGCATTTTGTTGTATTTCCTGTTGTGGAGACCGACACTGCGGAAAGCACTCTGGAAACCGTGCATCAAGTGGTAGCACAATGCGATACAGCCCAATACATAGACGATGACCACCCACAGTTGGGAAAAGGTCTCGAACATTTTGCCATACAGGTCATGCACCGTCACGGCAGCACCGCCCCTGGTGTCCAAAGTCACTTCCTCCACATGGCCAAAACGGGACGGAACCCAGAAATCATACCAGTGCAGAATCAAAAACAATAAAATCAACGTACCCAGTATCGCCATGCTGCGGCTATACCATTTGCTGCCTCTGTTACCATAAGAAACCTGGTAGGCAACGTTGCCTCGCTTGCTCCTGTTGGACGCTTCCAGCATCAAGCCCTGGACAATGTGCAAAAAAATGAACAAAAACAACCCAATCTCCAAAATGCGGGGAATCACATTGTCACCCATGAAATGGGCGGCTCTGTTGAACATCTGTCCTCCGTCGTTAGCCCAGATACAGGCATTGAGCGCAGCATGTACCAATAAAAAAAGAATGAGAAAAATACCCGTAAGACCCATGGTAAGCTTGCGGCCTACGGAAGATGTGAATACTTGCTTCCAAGTCATATTAATGTTAATTGAAGTTGAGAAATTCAGGGCAAATGTAGGGAAACAAATGTCTGTTTGTATGCTTTAATTGGATTTTCTTTGACAATCTTATGACAATTGTCAAAAAGTACCATACAAACGGAAATAAATACATGGAGACACCGAGACGCATGGTTATGCGTCTGATATATTTCAAACACGCCGTAGAGGCGCACAATCGTGCGTCTCTACGGCGTGTTTGAAATATACGCTTATGATGTCTATTTCACAATCACGGTATGTCGTTCCTGCGTTCCGTCCTTGAGGTCAAGCACCACAAAATAGCTGCCCGGAGCCAAGTTGGGCAGCCGCAGCTTTCCCGTGTAGGTGTTCGGTGCATAACGTACCTCTTTTTTCAGAGAGCCCGTCATCTCGTACAGGCTTGCCCTTGTGACCGCGGACACTGCCGCGCCGTCGGCGGACTTAGCGGACAGGCTATTGGAAACAGGTGCTATGTTGATATCCGAGGCACTGGACACCGGGTTCGGAGACAGTAGGTAATATCCGCTACCGCTCGTGTTAACATATACGACATACGCGGCAGAGTTGCCGCTGGAACCACAGGCATTCGTAACACTTGCATAGACATATTTGGTACCTGTCGATGGCCAACTGAACCTATATCCTCCGTTCGTAGGGACAAAATCGCCATCGCATGCCATACTGCCGCCCATACCTGTACCACTTGGACTGGAGCTCCAGTTGACCGACGTGATACCGGCTGGTGTCATATTGCCGCAGACCTTGATACCGTTATAAAAGGAAACATAATTGCCCGGCTGGTTGGGCACAATGTTATTATCCCCACCTACCGAGACAAGCGAAGCATTCAAGACCCCGACATAGAGCGTCTTGCTGATGCCAAACGAAGCACAAGCTGTTGTTACCGTAGCTGTAAGTGTGACAGTCCCGTTGGTTGTCTTGGCAACAGTCACGCTATTCCCCGATGGCGAAAGCGTGACATAGCCAGAGGGGGATGCAGACCAAGTAACGGTTGCGCCCGTTGGAAGGTTGGGGATGCTGTATGTGGCAGAGGTACATACGGTGGTTGAGCCGGAAATGGAAAATCCCCCATTGCCAGAATAGGCTGCACCTACACCAACCGCATACCAAGCGTTGGTAACGGCAATTGTTTGGCAAGAATTGGCTCCGAAAAGTGTAGTAGCTGCTTGAATGCTTAAAGACCTACAAGTAGCATAATCAGTAGTGCCACCTGCTAATTGTTTCGTGGCATAGGCTATATCTGCGGCAGTATTGATACCAACTCCCGATACGTTATAAGCATTCCCTATATCATTTGTACCTGTACCGCCTTCCGACAATAGATAAAACCAGAAATTCAAAACACCGCTATTCTTATGGACACCGCAATAATCATTGCCATAATTTGGCGAACAACCTGTTTGACTTACCCAATATGTTCCAAGGTACGTGTCCGGTTGGCTGAATGCATTGGGATTGGCCATATCCCTGAGGGGACCACCTGATACTTCTTCTCCCATCAGCCAAGGGCTACCGGTAGATTTAGCCCATGCCTCTATACATGCACCCCAAATATCGGCAAAACCCTCGTCCAACGCACCGGACTCTTTTTCATATAACAAATCTCCTGTAAACTGGTCAATGCCGTGTCCAAATTCATGGGCACAAATATCCAAACTTGTGAGCGGATTTGTACCTCCCAACCCATCTCCATACTTCATTGCATTTTCAGACCAGTATGCGTTAAACACATTTGTACCCAAATGCACATAGCTTTCAATAGCCATCCCGCTGCCATTGATGCTATTGCGGCTGTGCACGTTCAACCAATAGTCAAGTACCGTTTCTGCACCCCAATGGGCATCCAAAGCGGCTTGGTCAGTCCCGTGCTCCGCGGCTGTCCATGTATTGTCGTTGTCTGAAAATTCCGTAACATTGGTAAGCCCTGTTTGGTGGTTCATATTTCTTGTACGTATAAGTACATTGTTCGCACCCCTTGTTTCCTGTAACCGAAAAGGACCTGCTCCTGTTGTTGCATCCGTCACAATGCTCCTTGTACCGCTATACCGTGTTTGTGCTGTACCTGTGAAATTAATCGTACACACTCTGTTTTCCGACCCCAAAAACTTCCCCGTGGCTGCACTGATAAAAACGTTTTCAGAATATGCGCCATCTTTAGACCTAATTTGTACCTGATAAGCCGGACGATATTGTTGCTGTACATAATCGTAATAATAAACAGCATACGCTGTATCTACAATACCCATAGAGATTTCAGACGCTTTTTTTACTTGGTGTGATTCGTTAAACTGTTCTATTGCCAATTTCATACAAGTTTCCATATTGTATGATTCTTCAAAGCCCTCACTACTAATAGGTGCAAAAAAGCCATTTACAAAACCGTCCGTGTCATTGGCTATATTGATTGTATATTCCCCTCCGCGCAGCCTGATTTTGTTCTTATACAACAAATATTTTTCTTGCTGTATGCTTTCACCGTTCTTCAATTGGATTGTTGAAGTTGTTTTGGCGAAAGAAACACCGTCTTGGTTGGCAATAAGGTCATTGACAAGGCTTTCTTTTTTTGCTGATATTGCTGTCAACTTTTCAGGTTTTATTGTACCAAATGAGATATAACCATTTCTATACTCTTTCTGTGAGAGAATACTGTCAATCTGCGCGAATGACTTTAATGAAAACAACATTAAGAAAAGGGTAAATATAATTGCAGAAAGGGTAAAATCTTTTTTCATAGTAAATGGGGTTTACAGGTTATTTAATTTTTGTCATTATATATGACATAGGTTCCACATGATTTTCTCCTAAACTAAGAGAGTCTTTATAAAGCATAGAAGGGTATAACTCCACCGATTCCAACATCCATACTTCAAAACCAAACACGGATTGTTTCCGTATCCAATTAGCTTTTGTTGCAATGGACGTGTTTCCTTCAGATACCATATATATACTGTCGTTAGGCAGATATCGGAAATAAGAATCCCCTAATTCGACTTTGTAGTGTCCTGTTATACCTCCATAGGCATAGTGTATTTTCCAATCGCCCCTTAACGTCTGTTTTATCAGCGACAATGATTCTACATTCTTCAACCATATATAGCCGTTTTCATCTGGTTGTGGCAAGGTTTCCACTTCTTTTTTGCAGCCTAGCATCAATGGAAGTAATAAGACTGTCAAGTACATTCTCTTTCTTTTCATACGTTTTGGTGTTTAATGTTTTTCAATAAAGTTTGTTAGCAACCTATGGCAATCTACAACTTTTTTCGATTAAAATAACTTTTCATTAAAAAATATTTATACGATAATGAAATTCAATATAGACCAATAAGTTTTATTACTCCGCTCTTCAGGATTGGTAATCCTGAAGCCGTATCGGCGGATTTGAAATCCGCAAACAGAAGTGCATTGCAAATGCACGGATAAGCGTTCGGGATTGCAAATCCCGAACAGCACAAGTATAAGTGTTTTCATGATTATTGTAATCTAATAGAGTCAAGAGATAAAAAATAAGAAGCGGTTACATCCGTAGTATGGTTACCATCGCCATCATCCACACATGTAGTGGAATTGATAGGCTTATATTTTCCGGAGTAGACTACTTTTATAGGATTTCCGTTTGCAAATACCATTTCTTTCAAAGACGGTGGAATTATCGAGGTATCGCAAATAATTCCATAAACAGCCCAATTCCCTTGAAAATCAAAGTCAATTCGCGGTTCTATGGTATTGTATAGGTTAACACTCCATTTTCGTTTTCCAGTAGGATAGTAAGACAACTGTCCCCCATGGAGATTCGTGACCGAAAACGCCACGGAATCACTTTCGCATCCGCAGTCTTCATCCGCTTTCGACCCAGATTTGCCGCAACCTTGGACAATAATGGCTGCAACAATGGGTGTTAAAAGGTAAGTTAGCGTTCTTTTCATACGTTTTGGTATTGAATGTTTTTCAATAAAGTTTGTTAGCAACCTATGGCAATCTACAACTTTTCTCGATTAAAATAACTTTTACTTAAAAAATATTTATACGATAATGAAAATCAATATAGACCAATGATTTTTATTACTCCGCTCTTCAGGATTTGTAATCCTGAAGCCGTATCGGCGGATTTGCAATCCGCAAACAGAAGTGCATTGCAAATGCACGGATAAGCGTTCGGGATTGCAAATCCCGAACAGCACAAATGGATTTTTGGTCTAAAATATAAATCAAAACCGTATAAAATCCGTCTTTATCAATTATTCGGGATGCGCTGCGCTTACATCCCGAACGGAAGGAACTGAAATAAACACATGAGACGTAGAGACGCATGGTTATGCGTCTGATATATGGCAAAACACGCTGTAGAGGTGCGCAATCGTGCATCTCTACGGGTGTGCATCTTTCACACACCTAAATCCCAAATTGTTGGAGGCACTACTCTCCTCTCCTTTTCCTCGGCTGCCTGCACGGTAGCGGATACAGTACTGGTCGCTGCAAAGAAAGGAACCGCCGCGCTGCACGCGCTTAACGGCATCGGGTTCATCGGGGTCGTAACTGTCGGCAGGGCCTTGCGGATTTTTGGTCGGGCTTTTAGCGTAGTAGTCGGGGCGGTAGTAGTCAGCGCACCATTCCCATACATTGCCGTCGAGGTCGTAAATCCCCGACCTGTTAGGTGGAAACGATTCTATCGGTGCAACGCCGTCAAAGCCGTCCTCTTTAAGGTTTCTGTAGGGAAACTCTCCCTGAAAAATATTGGCGACCCATTTACCGTGGGGCTTCAAACTGTCACCCCAATAAAAAGGATGGTTTTCTCCGGCGCGTGCGGCGTATTCCCATTCCGCCTCGGTCGGCAGGCGCTTCCCCGCCCATTTGGCATAAGCCAGCGCGTCGAGATAGGAAACCTGGGTCACGGGTTCGTTTTCATGCCCGACGATGGCAGTGCTCGGACCCTTGGGATGCCGCCAGCTGGCACCGGGAACATATTGCCACCAAGCCAATGGATTGCTGAGCGATACGGCATGGCTGGGTGGGGAGAACACGGCAGAACCCGGCACCAGTTTGTCCTCAGGTACACCGGGATAATCTTTGGGGTTCAAAGGACGTTCCGCAATGGTTACATATCCCGTCGCTTCCACAAATGCGGCAAACTGCGCATTGGTCACTTCATGCGCGTCCATGTAAAAATCCGACACTTCCACATCGTGCACGGGCGTTGCGTCATTGAAACTGGCATCTTCCGTCCCCATTTTGAAATGTCCGCCCATGACCAAAACCATTTTGGCGGTGTCGTTGCCAAAACCGTTGTCAGTACTGTCTTTCAGGAAAGCCGCCAATGCCATTTTTCGGGTGGATGGCTTTTTGCATAGTTCGCAGGTGTCCGATGTTGGGCTTTGTGCCAACAGGATACCCGAAAATCCAAGATTGGCTATCATTAAAATATGTTTTTTCCAGTGCTTTATTTCCATGTTGTTACTCTCTTGTTTAAAATTTAGATCAAGAATTGAAAAAGTCCGCCGTGGCGGACGAGCTTATGGTAGCTATAATCCATACTGACCAACCAAGTTCCGTAGGAAGAGCCTTATGTTTTTATAAGGCCCTTCCTACGGAACTTGGATACACCTATTGCAACAAAGCTACCAAAAGTACGCTCCTACGGAGCTAAAAACTACCGCCATTTTATTTAATAGGCTGTTTAAATTTTATAATTTGATTTACTATTAGGCGATTTCTCTTTTTATTAATTTTAAACAAGCTCTAATTAATTAAAGTTGTTTTATATATTGAAAAAACTTTAATTGGTACTCGACCTAAAAGTATCTCAATTTAACAATATCCTTTAATGATTACTCCCTTTATTCTTATTTAAAACGGCCCTTTATCTAGCGTTGATTCGCCGCCGCTTTGGAAACCCGGTGCGATACCACGGACTCCTTTTGTGGAGAGGCTGTCGCCATGCCATCTGTCATACCAGTCGGGAGTCAACGTAGCGGGGAAATCGTCTTTTGTTTCCGACTGCCATTGATACAAAATTGAGCGTAATTTTTTTAATATGCGCTGATAATCCGCTTTCCCGGCAAGATTGTACTGTTGCAAACTGTCATTTCTGACATCGTACAATTCTTCCGACGGTCTTGGCGCAAGGAAAACATCCTGTTGGAAATGGTTCAGTCTATTTTCCTTTTGTCCCGTCAATAAATCCTTGAATGACGGACTGTTTACTGCGTCCAAAGGCCCTTGGTTTGCCAAGGCGGGCAACCCATTTTTGATGTACAAAAAATCCTTTGTCCGCACCGCACGTTCATAAGCCTGATAGTCGTGCCAATTGTGTTCCGTAAAAATGTAATTTCTAAAATCTCTTTTTGCGGACAATAACAGACTTGCAAAACTCCTGCCCTGTACGCGTTCGCTCGATGCGACACCTGTCCAATCCAGAATCGTCGGCGCAATGTCAATGCCACTTACCAATGCGTCTATGCTTTTTGCAGGAACATGCTGTTGCGGGATACGGACTATCAACGGCGTATTGGTGCCTCGGTCCAATATCCGGGTTTTGTCGCCTGGAAAAGGCCGACCGTTGTCGCCAAGGAAGACAATGTACGTGTTGTCCAAAAGGTGCGCACTTGCCAACGCATCATACAGTCGTCCGACATAAAAATCCAGCCGCTCTATTTCGTTGTAATAATGCGCCAAATCCTTGCGCGTACTGGGCGCATCCACCAATGTCGGCGGCACAAGCACACTGTCCGGCGAATGTTGGAAACGACTGTCGTCGTCCCAATTCCGGTGCGCGTCAAAGGAAGCCAGCCAAAGAAAAAAAGGTTTGTCCTTCGGACGGTTTTCCAAAACGGAAATCCACTGCTCTTCGCCGCCCTCGCCGTTGGCAGGGACACCTGCAACCAACGTATCGTAGGCACGACGGGTATTGCGGCCCTCGTGCCACTTGCCGAGCAATGCGGTGAAATAACCGTTTTGTCTCAGTAATTCAGGAAAATAAACCTGCGTCGCCGGCAAGGGCAGATGCAACTCCGGCGCACCGGTATTGTGGGGATAACGCCCCGTCAAAAGACTTGTCCTGCTTGGGCTACAGGAACTCGACGTAACAAAGAAATGGTGAAACAAAAACCCTTCCCTAGCCAGCCTGTCCAAGTTCGGCGTCTTGACAAAAGGGTTGCGTCCATACGCGCCGATATCGTCGCGGCTGATGTCGTCGCCAATAATCAAAATGACATTTGGGCGCGACTGTGCAGCAACTCGGGCAACGCTTAAAAGTACCAAAGCTACCACGACAAGCAACGAGCGTTTATTTATCCAATCCATTGTATTTACATTTGTAGGAACAGAAATGTGTATTCAAACCTCACCCCCGACCCCTCTCCCAAGTGAGAGGGGAGACACGAAGTCTTAGGTTACGTTACACCCCTCTCTTTTAGGAGAGGGGTCGGGGGTGAGGTTTGACAAAATAAAAAACATGCATTAAAATCACCCAACAGCAGCCAACGCCTGTTCAAAGTCGGCCTTGATGTCTTCGATATGCTCAATGCCGACACTCACCCTAATCTGGCTGGGCTGCACACCTGCGGCAACCTGTTCCGACTCGCCCAACTGCTCGTGCGTAGTGGACGACGGATGGATGACCAGCGTCTTCGCATCGCCGACATTGGCGAGCAGGCTTGCCAGCTTCAAACCGTCAATCACTTTCAGCGCAGCTTCCTTGCCACCTTTTACACCAAAATTCAAAATACCGCCGAAACCGTTCTTCAGGTATTTTTTGGCCAATTCATGATAGGGACTGGATGCAAGTCCGGGATATTGCACAAATTCCACCTTGGGATGCGCCTCCAACCATTGCGCCAGTGCCAAAGCGTTTTGCACATGGCGTTCCACGCGCAAGGACAATGTTTCCAGACCTTGGATAAACAAGAATGAATTGAATGGGCTTACGGCGGGGCCGAAGTCACGCAAACCTTCCACTCTGGCACGTATCGCAAAAACGATATTGGGAAGCCCCAAAGGATTGCCAATACCGAACACTTCGGCAAACTTCAAGCCGTGGTAACCTTCGGACGGTTCGGTAAACTGCGTAAACTTGCCATTGCCCCAATTGTAGTTCCCGCCGTCAACAACGACACCGCCGATGGAAGTACCATGTCCGCCAATCCATTTGGTCGCGGACTCCACCACCACATTTGCGCCATGCTCGAGTGGCTTGAACAAATAGCCACCCGCACCGAAGGTATTGTCCACAACCAACGGGATATCGTGCTTTTTGGCAACGTCCGCAACCCTTTCAAAGTCGGGAATATTGAGGCGCGGATTGCCGATTGTTTCCAGATAGATGGCTTTTGTGCCAGTGTCAATCAGCTTTTCAAAACTTTCCGCATCGTCGTTTTCCGCAAATTTCACTTCGATACCTAAACGTTTAAACGCAACCTTGAACTGGTTATACGTGCCGCCATACAGAAAAGGCGTGCTTACAAAATTGTCTCCTGCCTGCAAGATGTTGTTCAACGCAAGGAACTGTGCCGCCTGCCCCGAGCTGGTGGCAACCGCCGCCACACCGCCTTCCAGCGCGGCAATCCGCTGTTCAAACACATCCGTCGTCGGGTTCATGATACGTGTATATATATTGCCAAACTCCCTCAACCCAAACAGGTTGGCGGCATGTACCACGTCGTTGAACACATAAGACGATGTCTGGTAGATAGGTACCGCCCGCGACTTTGTCGTGCTGTCCACCTGCTGGCCTGCATGTACCTGCAATGTTTCAAAATGTAAGTTGCCCATGATTGTATTTTTTTTAATGAAAAATAAAATTTAAAAAGTCAATGGCCGCCTGCCGAAAAACTATTGAAAAGCTGCCTTAACGCTTCCGCCTTTTCTGGAAAGTCGTTAATGACATTGACGCGCTCGCCCGGGTCGTCGTTCAGGTTAAAAAGCTCTTCCGCGGCAGGTTGTGGCTTGTCGGAGATAGGGTCGATGCCGGCAGGCACTTTCCGGTATTTCCACTCTGCCAGCCGCACCGCTTCCGGTTTGCCGTGGTTGACGATATAGATAGCGCGGTGGGAATACTGTTGTGCGGCGACTTTCCCGGTCAGCAATGCTGCTATGTTTTCTCCGTCAAGAGTGTCGCCGGCCGGAATTTTGGCATTAGCCCAATACGCCAATGTCGGCAGTACGTCAAGGTTGCTTATCGGACTCGTCAGCACTGTACCGGCAGGGATATGGTCTTTCCAATAGAGAATAAACGGTTCGCGCACGCCTCCTTCGTAGGACTGCCCCTTTGACCCACGGAAAATACCCGCCGAACCAGCGTGCCATCTTTTCGTGGCACCGTCGCCTTCCATGCGCGGCGGAAAGGAAATCCAAGGGCCGTTGTCACTGCTGAATGCCAAGATGGTATTGTCCAACAGGTTTTGTTCTTTAAGCTTGCCGACAATCAACGCGATATTGGAATCCAGATCTTCCACGACCGCACCCAAAGGCCCGCCTTGTTGTTTGTTTTTCAAATAGGAAGCTTTCGCGGCGAATGCCACCGGCAGGTGCGGCATATTGTAAGCCAGATAAAGAAAAAATGGCTTGTTGGCGGATTGCTGCTGTATGACAGAAATCGCCTCTTTGGTGTACAACTGCGTCAGCAAGGAATCTTCGGGTTTCCATACTTCCGGTGTCCTGTTGCGGTAAATCTTGATGGTCGTGTCGGTTTTCACGTAAGGATAACGGTAGTCATGGCTGTACAACAGACCGTAATAGGAATCAAAGCCCTGCCCCGTCGGATAGTTGAAACCATGCTGGTCGCCGAGGTGCCACTTGCCAATCATCGCGGTACGATAGCCCGCACTTTTCAGAACTTCCGCCAATGTTATCTCCTCGTCGGGCAATCCGAGTGGCGAACCGGGAGAGAGCGGGTCAGGCACGTTGTACCTTGACGCATAACGTCCTGTCAACAAGGATGCCCGCGAAGGCGAACAGGACGGGCTGGAAACAATATAGTTGGTGGCCATCAGCCCAGCCCGCGCCAAGGAATCCAGAAACGGCGTGCGGATGACCGGATTGCCGTAAATCCCCAAGTCAGAGTAACCTAAGTCGTCCGTGAGGATAAAAATAATATTAGGTTGCTTGGCGGAAGGTTGCTGCGCACGCGTCTTGCGGACAAGAAACAAAACGCACAGCAAAACCAAGAACAGTTGCACTTTTCTAAACATCCTTCATTCATTTTTACATTACCAATTAGGGTTTTGTTCCAAATAACTATCCTGGTCGATTTCGGATTGCGGTATCGGCCATAGATAATGCTTCGACGCGTTAAAAACACGACTTACCGCAACCTGTACGGTGGTATAGCTGCCCGAATCATTAAGATACGTAATCCCGTAAACATTACCGGGAACGACAGATTCGGCGGTTTTCCACCTGCGGATATCCGCAAGATGCAATCCTTCAAAAGCCAGTTCCACCGTCCGTTCGTTACGCACCAATACCCTCAGTTCCGCCTGCGTCTTACCGGACGTTATATCCGGAAGCTGGACATCCGTCCTACCATTCCGCACTAAGTTGATAGCATCGTAGACCGACTGGTCGATGTCGTCCAACTCTATCTTGGCTTCGGCATAAGTCAACAACACTTCCGCATAGCGTATCAGGATAATGTTGATGCCGTTGTTGGAAGGGCTGGCATAGTCGGAAGCATTGATGTATTTTTTGATATTGAATCCCGTAGTGGATGCAATATACGTATTGCCCACCGCATCGGCAGTCCCGCTGTTGGGTGCCGGGTGGAAAATAGCACCGCTAGGCAAAGTGTCCCCGTCAAGAAAAACCGAAAAGCCCAGACGAGAATCCCTGTTGACGTAAGGTTGGGTAGAATCATATCCGCTGGTCGCGTCGTCAATGCTTTCCCCGTCCGCAGTCGTGTAATAAGCGATTCCCGCCTTGGTAGGAACGAAAGTACTTTGGCTACTATTTTGGCTGTATGGCGCCAACAGGTAAAAAACACTGTTGGAATAGGTAGAAGCAATAAATTGCTTGTCCAATATTACTTCGCTGTTATTCTCCGCCGCATAGCTAAACAAGGTCTTGTATTGGGAATAGAGTGAGTATACGTTCAAATCAATCACGTTCCGGGCGGCAGTGGCGGCAGCTTCATAGCGTCCGGCATACAAATCAGCTCTTGCTTTCAACGCCCATGCAGCACCCTGGGTAATCCTTCCAATATCAGAAGACGTATAGCTTGTCGGCAAATCATCCGCAATGTCCGTCAGCTCCGTATCAACAAAATCATAAACCTCCGACAAGGAATTGCGCGTCAATGCACGAGCTTCCGCTATCGTCAGTGGCGCTGTGACGATAGGTACGCCACCAAACAAGGTCGCCAGTTTTACATATTGATAGGCACGTAAAAAACGTGCCTCTGCCTTGTATCTTGCAAGTGTGGTCGCATCCGTAACATCGGCCACCTTGTCTGCGTTGGCCAGAAAATAGTTGTCTGCCGCAATCCCGGTGAAGGCGTTGCTCCATTCGCTTAATATGACAGAACTCGAAGCGTCATAAGTGCCCAATTCGATATAGGCATTCACGTTGAACGGCTGGTTGACATGCGCAATGTCCGTAAAAGCGTCCCATGCAAAAATATTGGTGCCGTCCAAGTCGCGGTACAATGAATTGACGGCGGCTTCGGCGTCCGAAGCTGTCTGCCAAAACACATCCTCCGAGATACGGTCGTTGGGCACGGTGTCCAGCAAATCTTTTTGGCAGGAAGGAAAACCGGCCGCAACCATAAACAAGAAAAATAAATAACGATATGTGTGTGTCATGATTTTAAAATTGAAGGTTTACACCAAAAGCGTACAATGCGGTTTGGGGAAAATAGGTAGCTCTTCCGGAAGGCGTTTCCGGATCTAAGTTCCATTCGTTCAGCTTGGAGACCGTCCACAGGTTGGTCGCGGACACGTAAAAGCGTAACCTCGTGACAAAGGTTTTGTTTAATAGCCGCTGGGGAATGTTGTAGGCCAACTGGATATTTTTCAATCTCAGATAAGCACCATTGATGATTAACCTGTCTGACGTGGCGACATTTCTAAGGTCATATTTTACCGGGCGCGGAAAGCGGGCATCGGTGTGTTCCGGTGTCCAATAGTTGTTTGCATAGATTTTGTGTGTAAAGCCTTCCTGGTTCCCCATTTCGGCCAATGCGCCCGCGAGACGGACATCCACTTTGGTCGCACCTTGGAACAAAACGTTGAGTTCAAAGCCTTTATAGGACACATCGGCATTGAAGCCAAATGTGTATTTTGGAAAAGAATTGCCAATCACAGTCATGTCGTTGGCGTCAATGCTTCCGTCACCGTTTAAATCCAGGTATTTGACATCGCCGGGTTTCGTTCCTGTGGCATAGGTCGCACCATACGCATCTATTTCTTCCTGTGTCTGGAACAAACCATCGGTCTTGTAGCCCCACAAAGCGTTGATAGGCTGTCCTTCCTCAATGACATAGCGTGGGTTTATATCGGTGCCTGTGATATAGGGACCGGTTTCTTTTAAGTCCAATACCTTGTTTTCATTGATGCTGAGGTTTCCTGCAATGTTGTAATGGAAATCCGTCCCGACAACATTTTTGTAGGAAGCCGAAAATTCCCAGCCTTTGTTTTCCACGCTGCCCGCATTTTGATAAGGTGCTGTCAAGCCGATTGTTGCAGGAATATCAAGGTTAAGCAAGATGTCGTTGGTCACCTTGCGGTAATAGTCCACGGTCAGGTTCAGTTTCCTGTCAAAAGCTGCCAGATCAAACCCCAGATCCAATTGTGTCGTGGATTCCCAACCAAGGTCAGTATTGGCAAGCGTCGTCTGCCTATAACCCGAAACGGCAGTACCGTTAAAGTTGTACCCAGCCGATGTCAAAGACGCATAGTAGCTATACAGATCAACAGACTGGTTGCCTGTTTTGCCATAAGACCCCCTGAACTTCAGATCCTGTATCGTATTTTTTAAATTACGCCAAAAACCTTCCTCTGAAATAATCCAACCGGCAGAAAACGACGGGAAAAAACCGTATTGCTTGTTTCCGGTGAACTTGGAAGAACCGTCACGCCTTCCGTTCAACTCCAATAGATATTTTCCGTCATAGTCATAATTGATACGTCCAAAATAAGACTTGAGCGCATACTCCGCATCATATCCGGAATTGTCTTTCGTATCATCGTCCGCGCCTTCCTCTATGGACTGTATGTCGTTGTTGTAAAAGCGTTCCCGGTATGCCGTCAAGTAACTCTGGGTATTGTCAATAATGGAATAACCCAACAGTCCTGTGAGATGGTGTTTGTCAATACGCGTTTCATAAGTCAGGAGGTTGCTCCACGTATATTCCCTTAGTTCGTTCCTTGTCTCGGTCAGGCTGTTGTTTGCCACCGTTTTGGTGATGTTGGTAATGGAATCCGTATTGGTGTAGGCATTGGTAAACGCTTTCCCCTGTGTAAAATAAGCGCGTCCGGATATGTAGGAAGATAAGTCGAGCCCTTTCAATATGTTCCACTTACCCTGGACGATACCCGTGAAGTAATCGTTTTTATATTTGGTCTGACCGCCAATCTCGTCATACATCAAGGGGTTGTTGCCCTGCGTGCTCAGCCCGTAAGTGCCGTCTGGGTATTTGGGTACAGCCCACAATGACCCATGCAAAAAATAGTTGATCGGATCTACGGTAGGATAAAAATTATAATTGTAACGATAATCAATATTACCGTTGAATGTCAATCGAGAAGCGGCTTTGTATTCCGTGTTGAGGCGAATCTCGGCTATCTTGTTGCCGTAGTTGCGGATGACACCGTCCTGGTCCTGGAAACGCACGCTTAGACGGGACTTGACAATGTCGCTTCCGCCGGACACAGCCAACGAATGGCTTTGTTGCGGTGCGGTATGCAGCATGGTTTCGAACCATGTATTGGGCAACGGATAACGGTATCTGTCCGTGGCATTGACCCAGACGTTGATACTGGAATCGGTGAATTTGGTCGGAACCGTAAGACCCGCATTGGAGTATGCCACCTGTTGCATCTCCATGTAGTCTTTGATATCCATTTGTTCAGGTTTGTTGTTGGACTTTTGCAACGCATAGTAACCGTCATAGTTTACCTGGGCGCGTCCTTTCTTGGCTGCCTTGGTCGTGACCAATATGACGCCGTTCGTCGCACGCGAACCGTAAATGGCGGTGGACGCCGCGTCTTTGAGGACCGTAACGGTTTCTATGTCGTTAGGGTTCAGGTCCGACAACCTTTGCTCCGCACCGTCGACGATGACCAAGGCGTCGTTTTTGCCCAGGTCAAATCCACTCGTAGAACTGCTATTGGTATTGAAAGTCGTAATGCCTCTTACACGGATAGTCGTGGACGAATTGCCGGGCGAACCGCCGAGGTCGTTGACCGTAACCCCAGGCAGGTAACCTTGCAGTGCTTGCTGGATATTAGACACAGGACGACGAGAGACATCCGCCGCACCGAGTTGGGACACGGAATTGGTCAACGTGATTTTCTTCTGAGTCCCGTAACCGACCACCACTACGTCAGAAAGATTTTGCACGTCCGTTTCCAACGCGATATGGACGATTGAGTCCTGTACCTCAATATCCACGGGCTTGTAGCCAACCAAAGCAACATGCAAAACATAAGGAAAACGCTGTTCTGTTTTAAGCTCAAATTGACCTTTGCTGTCCGTAACGGTTTGGTTGGTCGTTCCCTTGATGTTGACATTGGCTCCTTCGATGCCGTTCTGGGTGAACTTGTCGGTAACGACACCATGCAGTATGGAATTGACTACTACGTCATTTGGGTTCTGCCCATACCCAATGAAAGGAACAGAAAAAAATAAAAGAATATAGATACGCCTTAAGAGATGCACCATAAAAGATGTTTGGATTTTTGATGAAACATTTGATTGGATTGCTAACATATACACATGACTATAGGTCGATGTCTCCACCGGTTGATAGCATTATTTTGATTTCTAGGCTTAGTATGCCTGCACACCTTTGCCGTCAGGTGTGGGGAGGAGCGGTCGTTTGGGTTTGATGGTGTTGAAATCGACCACGCCATTTTCCTTTGCCCAGTCAAAATACAGTCGGGACAGTTTGTTGACCAAAGCCGGGTTCTTTGCGGCGATGTTGCTGGTTTCCCCGCCATCGGTTTGAAGGTCATACAGTTCCCATTGGTAAGAGGGAAAAATGGACACGAGCTTCCAACGTCCCAACTGCACGGCGCGGTTGCCCGCCCGCTCCCAGAACAATGGACGTTCGGACAACGGTTCCCTGCTGAACAAAACCTTTTTCAGGCTTGTTCCAGGAAGCGCAAAAGGCTTGCTACTATTGAGTCTGGCTGGATAGGCAATGCCCGCCACATCGTAAAACGTCGGTGCCAAATCAATGATATGGCCATCACCCTGCACGATGGTTCCTGCCTTTATCTGCCGTGGAAACCATGCGATAAAAGGCGTGTTGATGCCGCCCTCGTAAGCATAGGACTTATATCCGCGAAACGGCGTATTGGACGCATAAGACCAGTTTTTGCCTTGCGACTGAAAACTTCCGGCAGTACCTACCGGACCACCATTGGCAACCTGTCCGCCTAAGTGTGAAACATCCTCCACCGGCGCACCGTTGTCGGAAAGGAACACAATCAGCGTGTTGTCAAGCTGCCCTGTCGTATTCAATGCATCCAGCACTTTCCCCACGCCTTGGTCGAGCCTGTCTACCATAGCCGCGTAGATTTCCATTTTTTTTGCCCAGAATGCCTGCTCGTCATAGGTGAGGTCTTTCCAGTCCGGAATGTCGGTGTCCTTGACGGAAAGCGTCGCATTTTGGGAAACGATACCGAGTTCTTTCTGTTTCTGAAAACGCTTGATGCGCAAAGAATCCCAGCCGATGTCATACACGCCTTTGTATTTGTCTATGTCCTGCTGCCTTGCCTGCAAAGGCCAGTGTGGCGCGTTGTAGGCGAGGTACAGGAAAAATGGCTTTGATGTCTTGGATGCGTCCTGGACATACTGCACCGCATGGTCGGTAATGACGTCGGTCGCATAAAAATCAGGGTCGTTCCGATAGGACACCAGTTTATCGTCCTCAAAAAATGAACCCGGCTCACGGAAACCTTTCAGCGCTTTCGTAGGATACAGATAGCTGGAAGCTCCGCCGAGAAAACCGAAGAAATGGTCAAAGCCGCGCTGGTTGGGTCTTTCGTTGTCGGTACTGTCATCGCCGACATGCCATTTTCCGGAAAGATAGGTCTGGTAGCCGCCCTGCCTCAGCACCTCCGCAAAAGTCAGGGACTCCTTGTTGAGATAGCCCTGATAGGCCGGCAGCCCGAGGTTGACATTGAAATAGCCGATGCCCGCCTTGTGCGGATACTGCCCCGTAATCACAGAAGCCCGAGTCGGTGCGCAAATGGAATTGTTGTAAAACTGTTGCAGCCGAATCCCCTGGTACGCCAACTTGTCAAGGTTGGGCGTATGGATTTCCGAACCGTAGGAGCCAAGGTCGCTGTAGCCCATGTCATCCACCAATATCAGGATGATATTGGGTTTCTTTTGTTGCTGGGCAATGGCCGGACTACCATAGACCAACGTGGCAGCAAGTATTGCCAGTCTTATTTTATTTCTATTCATACTAACTAAAAAATTTATCATTTACAGGTAATTATGCTTAACAATCAGTAAAAAAAGTTAATTTCTTCCCGCTTGTCCCGACTATAGCGCGAGGAGACGATGCGGAGAAGAAAAAAATTTTCACCATTG
Organism: Chitinophagaceae bacterium; assembly: GCA_047606825.1. GTDB lineage: Bacteria > Bacteroidota > Bacteroidia > Chitinophagales > Chitinophagaceae > Rhizosphaericola. The sequence continues at coordinate 22,878 of JASGDY010000089.1, read as the reverse complement.
TCAATACGTCGTCTTCCTAACTTCCGGCTCCTTCCAGAATTTTCGGTCTTTCACATATCGTGCATCGGGAACATAAATACGGGTAATCAAGTAAAAATTATCCGCAGGCGCGGGCAACCAGTTGGCAGCCCTGTCCGCGCCCGGATTTTTGTGGCCGACATATATATCCAATGAACCGTCGGCATTGAATTTTAGTTTGTCCCTGTCTCCTATGGCATAGCGGCCAATCTCGTTTTGGGACAAATACCTGTCTTTGTCGTACAATGTGACAGACCAAAAGGCTTTCGCCGGCGGTAATTTTCCTTTGTCAAAATGAATAATATAATCGCTGTTTCCGTATAGGGACTGTCCGTCCGCATCCGTTTTTTTGCCAATATAAATGGCTTCTTCCTGCGGCAAAGCCCCAAGTCCATAAACCGCTACCAGAAAACGGTAGGCATAATCACTTCCGAAGTTGCCCAACAATTGATTTTTTTTGACGTTTTCCCCATCGGACACGGCGGACGTAACGCCAAGGTTCTTATAGATGCTGGCGGTCAGGCCCCTCAACGCCGTCTGTGTTGCCGTATCAAAATCGGCAAGTGAAAACCGGAGACCTTTGCCCACGCCGACCTGCCTAATCCGGCGGACGATGGCTGAATCAAAAGCAAAAGGTGGATTGTCCTGCAAAAGCGCGTTGGCATAATTGAAAAAAGTTTCAATCGGAAGATTGCGTATTCCGGCAGCCACCCCGTTCCCATACTGCGTTTTAGGTATGGGGTAATATATTTTCTGTGGCACTCCGGCGGACGAAGTATCGCCTTTTTCCCATTTTGCCAAAGTCGTCAGGCGAAACCAATCCTGCAACTTGCTGACATTGTCAACCTGGTCTTCTTTGCTGTTGACCTGAATCCTTCCGATTACCCACACATAGTCGGTTGGAGACACGACGTGGCGGAATCCTTCGGGAACTTTGCCCGCCCAACGAGCATTGGACACCAGCAATTTCTGCGATTGCGTCCCTGTCGTCCGCTGTCCGACGAGTTCAAAATTATTGGTCCAGGCATCCAAAAAAGGTACTACAATATAGCGACCTTTGGTATCTGGTGTGACCAATACGACAGGCCCGTCATGCAGATTAAGGAACGCCATGGAATAATTGGTATCGTGATTGACTGCCACGACCTGGCGATAAGTATAATCGGGAAAAATCCGCTGATGGTAAAATACATTGTCCTCCGTTGCCGAAGCAATCCTTGTCGCATCCGTATATACCAATGGCGCCAGGTATCCGTAAGCATCTCTTGCGATAGCTAATACGGAATCTTGCGGTACATGCACGTTTTGGGCAGCAGTGGGAACTTGAGTAGCCAGACCAACTGCCATAGCAAAGGGTATAGTGTTTTTAAAACGCATATCAGTTATTTATTTTGAATGACTTTCTGGTTCTGTGTCCGTAGCTGCAAACCTTTCTGGATGACGTCGTCCCAGGTAATCAAGGGATATAGGTTATTGCGCTGCGCTTCCTGTTCAAACAATACTTTCAGCTCCGCCAACTTTTCCGGATGTTTTTTGGACAAATCGATACGTTCATTAAAGTCTTTCGTCAGATTGTATAGTTTCCAGTCGTTGTGTCCGGGTTTTTCGACGCTGTAATCATTGTTGAACTGCAGTGGGGTTTTCGATTCATAGGCAAAGGAGGCTTTCCAGCCATCCTTGTAAATGGAGCGAGACCCGAAAATATAATAGTACTGTGTCGTATGCCTAGCCGGCGCATCGGGGCTCAGGAAAGAATAGGCCAACGAGACTCCCTGTACCGTATCCTGTGCGATGCCGTTGAGCTTTTCCGGAGTATGGATACCTACAATCTCCAACGTCGTCGGCAAAATGTCTATCACATGCGCATACTGGTTACGCAAACCATTGGCCTGCCTACCCTTGGGCAATGAAACAATCAATGGGTTGTGCGTACCACCTTCGGAATGTGCATCGGACTTCCAATAGCGGAACGGCGTATTGGCTGCCTGCGCCCAACCCAATGGATAATTGACTTCGGTGCCTTCGGGCGTACCAATCTTGTCAAAACGCGCGAGGTTGTATGCCAGCCTTGTATCATGGTCGACTTTCGCCCCAAAAATAGGCTGGTCGATGTCGCCGTCGTCCGTGCCTTCCTTACTGGCACCATTGTCCCCGATAATCAGGAACACAAGGGTATTGTCCGCGATATTCTTTTCTTTCAAATGCGCCAATAGCCGCCCAATCTCGTAGTCGGTATATGTCAGATATGCAGCATATACTTCAAAGAACCTTGCATACAGACGTTTCTCGTCGGCAGAGAGCTTGTCCCAGTCCTGGATGTTGGGGTTACGTTCCGGCAATACGGCATTTTTGGGGATGACACCGAGCTGTTTCTGTTTTGCAAAAACAACCTGGCGATACCAGTCCCAGCCCCGGTCAAATTTCCCCTTATAGATATCCCTCCATCTGTCCGGCACCTGATGCGGCGCATGTGTCGCACCCGGCGCGTAATACAGGAAAAATGGCTTGTCGGGAGCGGCAGCCTGCTGCTTGTCTATATAGCTTATCGCCTTGTCGGTAATCTGTTCGTTCAGATGGCGGCCATCGGGTTTAATATGCGTGTTGTCCTCTATCAAATGTGTTTTGTACTGGTCGTCCTGGGAACCCAGGAACCCGAAGAAATGCTCAAATCCTTTGCCGCTCGGCCAATAGTCAAAAGGTCCGGCATCTGAAACGTCTTCATCAGGTGTCAACCCCCATTTGCCGACAGCGAAAGTGTTGTACCCGTTGGCTTTCAGAATCTGCGCTATCGTCCCTTTGTCGTTGGGAATCTTCCCTTCCCAGCCCGGAAACCCAAAAGAAAGCAGCCTATGCGAAAAACCCGCTTCGTGCACACGACTGGAATTGCGCCCGGTCAGCAATGCGGCCCGTGTCGGCGCACAGATGGCAGTCGTATGGAAATTGGTAAAGCTCAGTCCGACTTTTGCCAGACTGTCAAATGTCGGCGTGGGTATCAACCCTCCGAATGTGCTGCTTGCGCCATAACCCACGTCGTCCAGCAATATCCAGACGACGTTAGGCGCGCCTTGGGGTGCTTTGGCGCGTTCCGGCCAATACTCTTTTGAGTCGGCATACGTCTTGCCAACCGTTGCTTTGTCCTGTGCTCTGGCAGCTATGGACATGGTTGTCAAAGGCAATACCAAGCCTGCCAATATTTTTATCGTTTTGTTTTTACTTGACATATAAAAGATTTTTTTTAAAAAAAGATTTTATGTATTGAACTGCAAGGATGGTTCGTTCGGACACGAACCACGGATGCGATGAATGTCGGTTGGCATTACGTTTTTACTTTCCACATCAGTACCCCGCGTTTTGCCACAACCCGTCAGGGTTGATGTCGCGCAGGGACTGAGGTATCGGATACAACGTATCCCGAGCGGTGACGCCCGTTTTTCCGGTAATACTTTTAGTGGCATCTAACAACGTACCCCACCTTACCAAATCAAACCAACGCTGTCCCTCCTGCACAAATTCCAACAGGCGTTCCTGCCGTAGCGAATCCCTGAACTGTGACTGGGAAAGCCCGGACAAGTCTACCGTCGAGCCGCTTGTATAAATGTCATAGCCGAATGCACGCCTACGAACCTCGTTAATACTTTCGTAGGCTTCATCCGTAGGACCGGATTGTTCATTGATGGCTTCGGCCAATACCAATAGCACATCGGCATATCTAATAATGGGGAAATTGACGGGTGCATAAGCCTGCAAAGAAGTGAAGTAGGTGGTATCGACATATTTCCGGAACCTCGGCTTGCCCGTATAGGCAAAAAACGCACTTGTCCCCGGATTGAGATACCCGGTACTGTAGCTCCCTTTCTTCCTTTGGTCGGCATCCTGGTACAGATTGTAAAACGAAACATCCGAAACGATGTCAGCCGTCTCTACCTGTGAAAAACCGTTGAACGAGCAGGCCGGAAACGTATTGCCCGTACTACTGGAAGTACCGGACTGCCCCGTGGTAAACTGTGCCGAGAATATATGCTCCTCGCCGTTTTTGGTGCTAGGGTCAAACGCATCGTAAAAATTGGTAAACAAATCGTAACCATAAGTCGAACGACTATCGATGACACTCCGCGCATATTGGATGGCATTGGCGTAATCCTTTCTTGCCAGATATACCTTGGCAAGCAGGCTATATGCGGCTCCGGATGTGGCACGTCCAATGTTACTTCCGGAATAGGTCGCCGGCAGTGCCAATGCGTCCGTCAAGTCCGAAACAATCTGCGCGTATATCGAATCCCTTGATGTGCGTGTGGACTTCAATGAACTGGCATCCAACGATTCTGTTTGATGCAACACCAACGGAACCGGCCCCCACAACTGAACCGCATCGAAATAAAGCAACGCGCGTATGAATTTGGCTTCATTGACAAGCCTGGCTTTGACATCATCGGATGCCGTTGTGGACGGTATGTTGTCAATCGCCAGGTTGGCCCTGTCAATGCCACGGTATATCTGTTTCCATGCCAAGGCGACACGGTCGTTGTTGGCATCGTAGGACAAGGCACTTATCGCACGTACATTGGCATTGATGGCGGAAGCACCTGCCGCCGCGTAGTCGGTGCCCATGTCGGTCAGGAAATAAAGATTTCTTCCATACAAGGACTGGTCAGACGCTTCGTAGGTCAGTGAACCATAGACAGCATTGACGGCAGCAATTGCGTCCGCCTCGGTTTGATAGTATTGCGTTGAGGAGATAGACCCTTCAGGCGACACGTCCAGTTTGTTGCACGCAACAATGGACAAAAGACTTATGTATATTAGATTCTTGTTCATTTGTATCATTTTTTAAATGGCTCTTTTGAGCACGTATTTTTTACTATTATTTTTCACAATACAAGACAAAAAATGAAACCACACAGAAACATAGTAAATAGTGAAAGAAGCAACATAACCACACAGAGCATTGAAACAAGCTTCCACTTATATCCCTAGCTATGGAAAACGCATAACAAAAGAAAAAACCAGGCTTCTATGCGGTTAGAAAAGATGTCATGTATTACTATTCTTTTTTTCCTTTTTTTTAAAAAGTGACTTTAAGTCCGAAATTGTAGTTCCTGGCAGAAGGATAAGCACCATAGTCGATACCCTGGTAGAGACTTGTCTGTTCAAAGGTATTGACCTCGGGGTCATAGCCACTGTAATGCGTCCATGTAAACAAGTTCTGTCCGGTTGCAAAAACCCTAAAAGCCACGGTCTTGCCGCCGCCTATTTGTACAGGGAAATTATAACCCAGCGTAAGGGTCTTTATCCGCGCATACGAACCACTTTGGACGTTTCTGTCCATCACGACGGCAACAGGCGAACTGGTAGCCCTGGGAATATCGTTGGAAGGATTTGTCGTCGTCCATCTGTCCGCCTCGGTCGCCAATACGTTGGTGGACAAAGTCGTAATCTCCAACTGCTGCTTCAGCGCATTGTAAATCTTGTTGCCGTAACTGCCCTGCAACAGCACAAACAAATCAAACCCTTTGTACGAAAAGGTATTGGTAAACCCATATATAAACTTGGGCTGTGCATTGCCCAAAATCGTCCTGTCGTCAGAATTGACGACACCGTTGCCGTCCCGGTCGACATACTTCCGGTCGCCGGCCTGATAGGTCCCCGTAATCCAGCTTGGCTTGGCTATCGACGACACGTCGTCTCCGGTCTGTACGATGCCGTCCGTCTGATAGCCGTAAAATGTGCCCAGCGACTCTCCTACCTTGACAAGCACAGGATTCAGCACCTGCAACGTACCGGAGGGGAGTGTCGGGGAAAACTGGTCAAGCCCCTCTGCCAACGACAAGACCTTGTTTCTGTTCAAGGAAAAATTAACGGCCGTGTTCCAGTTAAAACCGTTCAAACCGCCATTCAACGCCTGCACGTTGAGCGCGATTTCCAACCCACGGTTGCGGACGGCACCTATGTTCTGCAAAAAGGAAGAATAACCATAGGTTGTTTCTATCGGTACATTCAACAACAGGTCAGACGTTTTCTTGTCATAGTAGTCCACGGTAAGGTTGACCGTGTTTTTCCACAATCCCAAATCCACCCCTACGTTGAGCTGGTCGGTTTTTTCCCATGTAAGGTTAGCATTGGCAAGGTTCTGTGGCGCAAAACCCGTAACGACGGTACCGTTGAAAGAATAGTTAAACGGTGACAGCAAGGACAGGAACTGGTAGTTGCCAATCTCCTGATTGCCGGTACGGCCGTAACTCGCTCTCAGCTTCAGATTAGAGACAGATGTCGCACGCTGTAACCACGGCTCGTCCCCCACGTTCCACGAAAATCCCACGGAAGGAAAATAACCCCATCTATTGGATGCCTCAAAACGCGAAGAACCGTCGGCACGCAACGAAGCCGTAAGATTGTAACGGTGCAGGTAGGAATAGTTGACCCTTCCCAAATAGGAATTCAGCACAGTCTTGTATGCATCCGAATAAGGTGTGCCGGGCGTACCGCTCTGTAAACTGTTGAACGTCGTGAGGTCGCTGGGGAAATTGGTCGCCGTAGCGCGGGCAAGCTGGCCATTGGATTTTTGGGTCGTGTAACCTGCAAGCACGTTGATGGAATGGTCTTCGTTGATGGTTTTGTTATAGTTGACGGTAAACTCAGCCTGCCACGAATTGACATTGACAGTCCCTACCTGCCCCAGGCCGCCATTGGCAAGTCCGACAGAGGTTCTGTAAGGTGCGTAGAAATTCTGTTTCGTGTTCAGCAAATCGGCACCGGTATTGAGTTTTGCCACTAACCCGTCCAGGATTTTGTATTCAGCGAAAAAATTACCCAATACCCTGTTGGAAGCCGTCTTGTTGATGGTGTTGGTCAGGTCGGCGATAGGATTGGGCGTTATCCCATTGGTGAGCCCGGGAGAATATTGCAACGCATAGTTATAGCTTCCATCGGCTGTATATATGGAATCGGTCGGCACGCCTTCCAATATCAACACCCAGGTATTGGGAGCAAGGTTGCCGCTGGAAGTGGCCGTCACACCGTTTTGCTCGACACGGGCTCCAATGACGTTGACACCTACTTTAAAACTGTTGGAAACATTACGCTCCAGATTGACCCTGCCCGAATAACGCTTGAAACCGGTATTCAGCAAAATACCGTCCTGCGAAAAATAGTTGCCCGAAAGCGCATATCGGGTTCTATTGTCGCCGCCGTTGACGGTTATCTGGTGGTTCTGCACAAGACCTTTGCGCAACGCGGCAGACTGCCAGTCCGTTCCTTTTCCCAAGGCCTCTATCTGGGCATCGGTATAGGATGCGGCAGTTCCCAGTGAAGTGTTGATGTCATTGCGCAAGGACGCCCATTGGCTGGCATCCAGCAAGTCCAGTTTTTTGCGTATTTCCTGCCAACCAAGTGTTCCTTGGTACGATACGACATCCTTGCTTTTACTTCCTTTTACGGTGTTGACGATGATGACGCCATTGGCACCACGCGAACCATAAATAGCGGTGGCGGAAGCATCTTTCAAAACCTCCACCGATTCTATGTCCGCGGGATTGATGGTGGACAATACATTGAGCCCCGCGCCAGTATAACTGCTACCTGCACTTGCGCTGGAATTGTCGTTGTACACAATAAGACCGTCAATGACATACAACGGCTCGTTGCTGCCCGTAATCGAATTACCGCCTCTTATACGCACGCTGGATGACGCGCCCGGCTGTCCGGAACTCTGCGTTACCTGCACACCCGTGACGGCACCGCCAAGCGTATTGTCCAAAGAGGAAGTCGTCTGTTGCAGGCTACCTTTCGGGACGGAAACAATCGCACCCGTAAGGTCTTTACGTTTTTGGGTGCCGTAACCGACGACCACTACGTCGGACAGGGACTGGTTGGTGGCGTTCAGCTCAATATTGACGGGGCTTCCGTCAACTTTCACTTCAATGCTCTTGTAGCCGACAAAGCTGACCTGCAAAGTGTAGGGAAACTTTTGCCCTGTACGCAAATGGAAGTTTCCCTTGTCGTCCGTGACAGTCTGGTTGGTGGTGCCTTTGATGACGATGCTCACGCCTTCCAGGGGCGTTTTGGTTGACTGGTCGACGATATGCCCGCTTAGCTCAGAATTGATGACGGCACTCGTCTTTTCCTGCGCCGCCACCAATAGAGGCGTTGCCGTACTGAGTAAAAAACTTATTGTCCAATGTTTTATTTTCATTTGATTTTTTCTTTGTTCGATTGTGAGAAAGGAATAGGCATATATGTTCTGCACCTGATTCCGGGTTTATATTTTTAACGATTGAGGGCATAGAACGTCAGATGACTATCGTCAACGACTATTTTAAAGCGCGTCACAACAGTGGTAAGTCTACTATTTTTATATAGTAATAAGGTATAAAACTCAGGTATTGTTAAGCAACAACGATTCGGTGCGTAATTGGGAAAGGTCCGCGTCCTCTATGGCTTCAGGCGCGTCCGCAACCATAGGACCACCGGCAGCCAGTTCGCTTCCCTCCTTTTTGGATTTCAAGATAGGCCATAGAAATTGGGCATACCACTCTTCCTCTTTATAGTGCTTGATGCCATATCCGGTAGGGTATTTTCTTGTAATCTTTGCCGTACCGAAAACAATATCCCACAGGAAAAACATATTGCCGAAATTGCCCTTGTAGTAGCCAATCCCGTCATCCATCGTATCGGCGTGGTGCGCGTGGTGCGTCGCCGGGGTCGATATCGTGCGTTCCAGTATCCACGCAACAGGATGCAGAATCTTATATTTGTACAACGGCTTGTCCCAGGCAATACTGGAATGCGCCAACGTCGTAATGACAGATTTTACGACACCTACAAACAAAGCGGAATATCCCAAGCCGAAATAGGTCAAGGCTGCCGTCAGGTATATCTGAGAAAAGAAAATAGTATAAATAACATTCTGCCTGCTCGCCATCGCCATACCCATATAATCCGCGGAATGGTGCGTACGGTGAAAACGCCAAAGCCAAGGAACCTGATGGTGAATCCTGTGGTACCAATACTGCGTAAGGTCGTCGGCCACGGCGACTATAAAAAATCCCCACCAGAACGGCACCCAGCCAAAAACATTTTTTTGCGTAGGCAAAACGAATGGCAATACTTTCAACGTGAAATACACGACCAATGGCCTTATGACAATCCTCGGAACGACGAAACAGACAATGTCCAGTATAGCCTCGTTTTTGTTCCATTTGTTTTTGTATAGTCCTGCCAAGGATTCCACGATGCCCAACAGTATCGTCAACGCAGGAAGTCCCCATGTGGACAGGTTTTTAAAAATATTCTCTATCCATATAGGCGCTTTGAACGAAACTGTATTTTCCGCATCATGCAACCACGGTTGCTGGTGCGTAATATTTAAATATATAAACATCAAAGCGACCGGAAACGCATAGAGTACAATACTTATAAACGCGTCACGCGTAATTCTAACAGAAATATCTTTAGGTATTTTCATTTTAATTTATTTAATTAAGATTAAAGTCTGGGAATAAACGACAATGTGAAATAGAACACTAAAAAAGGTACGAGCAAGATGATAAGACCAACCAGTATCTTCTTACCCAGCAATACATAGTCCTGGAACTGCATAGTAAATGGTTTTTTACAGTTAAAAGAATAAAAGGCTGCCCAATGCCGTCCTTTGCAATCAACCACCAATTACGTGGACGACAAAAGGCAACCCTTTATCCAAGAAGTTTGAATACGATACTATAAACGATTAAACGGAAAGTGTCAACACGAGAAACGGATTCGACAACAGCCATAACAGCAGGCTGTAGGTGGTGCCACGGCGGTAATTTGGTGTTTGTGCAGTTTTACCACCCCGGAGATAACTTGTTTATTCATGGATACAAAAGCCCCACGCCAATTGAAGTGTGCCATAGTTGTTAAATGTTAAATTTTGACTTGTATGTGGTGGTTGGCACATACAAGTCTACAAAAAAGATAGACAAATATAGCAAGATTTCAATATCCAACAACTTTTTCTAAACTTTTTTTTAAATATTTTTTTTGACTTGGGCAGATAAGCTCCTTTCAATGGGTAAGACATTAATAATATAGAAGGCAGCATTAGCTCACAGTATAAAAATGTGCAATGATTTAAAAAACGTTGTCGCTGGCGCACGCGGGTCGCGTGGGGTTTAGCATATCAATAAACACGCGACACGCGTGCGCCAGCGGTGTTCCCACGTTTATGGCACTTTTATGCAGCGTATAATCCCAAACACTTAGGACGGCTTCTTTTCCAACGCCCTGCGGTACACCTTTCCCAACTGCCGCAACAGGAATTTTTTGGGTAAAAACTTAAAGAAAAACGCCCCCATCCTATTGTCCACACCAGGAACGATGACGAGCTCTCGGTTTACAAAACCGTTGAGAGCAGTACGTGCAACCTTATCGACCGGCATCAGCCATTTTTGCAGACTGTCAAAGCCCGCATTGCTGGTCATCTCGGTACGTATGCCGCCCGGCGTGCACAGCGAAATCGAAAATTGCTTGTTGGTCAACTCGGCCGACAATGCCTGTCCATACGCGTAGATGAACGCCTTGGTACCGGAATACAATGCCTGGTATGGCGCGGGCGATATCGCCGCCATGCTCGACACCAACAGCAAGCCATGCGACCCGCCACTCTCGTCAAAATATCGCGCAAGACGCTGTGCCAGAAAAGCAATCGAACTGATATTGGTCTGCAAAAGACATTCCCGCATCGCGTCGGTCATCAGTGCGTCCTGCCCAAAATAGGTCACGCCGGCATTCAATATGGCACCGCACAAATCCACTTCTTTGGCCGCAAAATCAGACACGTGCAACACGTCTTCCTGGCGGCAAAGGTCAGCAGTCAACACTTTGACTTGTATGTTATACTGGGATTCCAAGTCTTTCCGTAAAACCTCCAATTGTTGGGTACGGCGCGCGACGATGACAATATTGGCACCGTAGTCCCGCGCCAACTGCGTCGCTATCTCCCGTCCCAAGCCTGACGACGCGCCCGTCACTAATACCCACTTGTCCCTTAACTGTAATCTGCCCATACATCAAAAGTATAAAAAGCCTAACGCGGCAATGTCGCTCAAAGATACTCTGATTCGACATTTGTTCTGTATATGTGGATAAGACACACCGTCCATACATTATCGATATATTAAGGACGATGCGTCCGTAATACGCTATATTTGTTTTGGAAAAAAGTTATTGACAGGGATTTATATAATATGTTTCTTGTAAACCATTAAGAAGTTAAGACGCGGTAAGATATTTTCTCACTTAATGATTGTCATAAAAACGAACCATCATTCACAAATCATAATGCTCCATTCATGAAACAATTCATTTTCGTCACTACATTTATCTTAATCGGACTGTCGGCTTATAGCCAGGACACGCTTTCGCAGTTCAAAAGCGATTCATTGATAGAAGGCAACGACACACTGCGCTACAGGATACTGTATCCCGACAATTTCGATGCGAAGAAAAGCTATCCATTGGTTATCTTCCTGCACGGCTCTGGCGAAAGAGGACACGACAATACCAAACAGCTAAAATACGTTGTTCCGTTTTTTGAATCCATCGAGCAACAGCAACCGTCCATTATCCTGGCTCCGCAATGCCCCGACACTGCTTTCTGGGCCAAAATCAAGGTAGATTCTCCCAAATATACCCCAAACCGCAAGATTATCTTTTATCCGGACAACACGCCTACGCCTCCGATGTGCCTGCTTTTATCTTTGACAAAAAAATGGCAATCCGAAAAGTGCGTTGACAAAAATAGGGTCTATATTGGCGGTCTGTCCATGGGGGGCATGGGAACATACGAAATGCTCATCCGAAAACCCGTACCGTTTGCGGCGGCCTTTGTCATCTGCGGCGGCACCAACGTCATCACGCTCAAACAAAAAATAGGCAAGACGCCAATATGGGTTTTCCACGGTGCAGACGATCCCGTTGTCTCTGTGAACTATGCACGACAGGTGGTCTCGATACTTCAGATGGAAAAAAAAGAGATAAAATATACCGAATACCCCGGTGTGGGACATGACAGTTGGCTCAAGGCTTTTCAGGAAAAAGACCTTGTGCCCTGGCTGTTCCAACACCAGCGGTGACATTAACGAACATAAACAGTACATTATCAAAAAGAACTCCTTACCCAAACAGCTACTCCTAAAGAACCGAAACATCCAGCTGATACGCCTAGACAAATATATCCACGAACTGTCGGACAAGCCGCACCGCCACGACCACTACACACTGATGTGGATTACCCACGGACACGGCAGCCAGCGTATCAACGGCAACGAATATGAAATGCTGACCGACCGTGTGTTTTTCCTGCGTCCGGGACAGATCCATTCCATGCTGGACTTTGACCGCGGCGGTTGGTTGCTGCTGTTCAGCGAAGTCGTGTACAAACTCTTTTCGAAATACCATCCACTGGAAGCGTATTTTGGCATGATGGACTTAACAGGCGAGAAACCCTACATTGACCTTACGGAAAACGCAAAAGCAGTTTTTGCATCCACCATCCAGTTGATACAACTGGAACTATCACAGGGTCCACCCAACGAAAACATCGCTTCGCACCTCGCTTCCCTACTGTTGCTTACCGCCAACCAACTCTACCACGCACGAAAAAAACAACCCGAAAACAACAAGGTCAAAGACCTCATCCGCAGACTGAAACTATTGGTGGAAGACCATTTCCGAACAGAACAGCACGTCACTTTCTATGCCGAAAAACTCAACTTGCAACCGCGCCGCCTCAACGACATCGCCAGAAACAACACAGGACAGTCCGTCCACCAAATGCTCGAGGAACGGCTGCTGACCGAAAGCAAAATACTCCTCTCGTCTTCGGCGATGACCGTCAAGGAAATAAGCTACAATCTCGGATTTAACGACCCGTCTTATTTCAACCGTTTCTTTAAAAGGAACGTAGGGAATACGCCGGTCCAGTTCCGGGTATCGAAAATGGGATGACAAAAAATAACGCTGTTCGTAATGGTTGTATGCACCCGCGATTACAGGCCCGACGGAGAAGCACTGTCCATTACGCTACAGCGGCATGTACCGGCAGAAAACCACCGGTACGGACGCGGATGAAGGTGCACACATGACAAGCTCCGTCCCTAGGCCATGGGGGGAGCAGTACAGGACAGTCAATGCAAATGGGCACCAACAGAGCCAACTTATAAATGTCTTGCAAGGCGACAGGGCATCTTATTTCCAGGAAATGGGCTATTCTTAGGTGGTGGATTCAAGTAATAAAAGAAGGTGTAAATAAAAAGGCCTGCTTTAGAAAAAGCTGGCCGTTGCTAACCTATGAAAAACACCTATCTTTCCAGACGTTACGTCTGTATCTCTTTTGTGGAAAATTACTTCGATGAATCTGCGGCATTCCTTTTCCTCAATTCCTTCCGAAGAACCTCCCTGTAATTTTTTTCGAGTTTAAACACTTGATTCACTCTTCTGGAATCCTTAAGTATAGGCGTAAACCTAGACTTATATTTTTTTCGTATTGACAGAACTGCTCTTTTGCATTGGAAACCGCCATTGGGATATTTGTGCCTGATAGTAGATATATCTTCCAGATACATAGGATATACATTCCAAAACTGCCGTGCTTCCTTATCATTTAGTTGTAGCGACTTGGTTATGTAAGACATTTTTATTGCCTCCAATCTTCCATTACCCGCCAACAATTGTGCATTACAAATGTAGACACAAATCGTAAAAAAAACAATTAATATTATCTTTTTTTTGCTTTTTCTTGCTTTTTTTTTGCGCATCGTTCAAAAACGCGTTAAAAACCAGGATCTTCCTCGGACAGAAGCTCCAAAATTTCCCTGTCGGAAACATTTTGGGAATGATTACGGCTATGGTCGCCACCATACATCACTTGGTTGACCAGATTGTTTTTTTCGCCATTGTTATTAATAAGATAGTCCATATTTTTGGAAGCACTCTGGTTGAGGTAATTAAAAATTTCTTCTGTCGGGACATCTGCCAGTTCCTCGTTGATATCCATATTGTTCAACACCTGATAGGCTTTTTTCTCCTCCTTTACATGTAATAGTATATTGGCACCCAGACTGAAAAGCAGCAATACGGCGGCAGCGGCAACGTATTGGTTGAACCGACGAAACAAGGAATGGACTTTTGTCTCTATTTTTTGCTCAATCACCTGTTCTTCCGCTATCAGTAGATCGGGACGTATTGTTTCAAAATAATTTTCCGGAACGGTGAAAGGATGGTCGATTTTTTCTATTTCAAAAGAACACGGAACAAGCATCTCTTGCATGACAGTGCTTTCCAGATAGGTGGCCACTGCTTCAAAATAGCCATCCGCTACATCAAACACATTGTCCCTATGATAGGGAAACAACATCCCCATGCCCACTACCCTTTCCATGTTGGATTCAAAATAAGCATCGGTCGGCTTTTGGTAAGGATTGACATCTCTTAGACCTGCCAATTGTACACAACCCAGTTGCCTCAATTCCGATATGATATTTTCCACCTCCATGCGCTTCATCATTCGTTAGATACTTTTTCAGGGAGAATGTTTAATTAGACATTATTTTTTAAAAATTCCTCTATTTTTTTTGCGGCATGGTGGTAGCTCGCCTTCAGTGCGCCCTCGCTGGTATGTAGGACGGCACTCATCTTTTCGTAAGGCATTTCATCGTAGTAGCGGAGGTTGAAAACCTGCCGTTGTTTGTCGGGGAGCGACTGTATGGCAAGCTGGAGTTTCCATTCCACACGCTGCGCGTCAAAGCCAGGCTCTGCCTTTATTTTATTGGAAAGCATCTCCTCCACGTCCTCAAAACTGTTGGCCACCCTCCTCTTCTGCTGTTCTAGGAATGTGAGGCATTCATTGGTCGCAATACGGTAGAGCCAGGTGTAGAGCTGGCTGTCTTCCCTGAAATGTTCCAGGCTCTTCCATACTTTGACCAATACGTTTTGAAGTACGTCGTTGGCATCGTCATGGCTAATGACCATGCGACGTATATGCCAATACAGCTTTTCTTGGTACTTTTTGACCATGGCGTTAAACGCCTGTACCCGAGTGCCTTCGTTGCGAAACTGGCTGAGCAGTATGCTATCGTCCAAATGAGTCAAGGATTCTTGCCTTTATTGATGATATTAAAACAAAAAACGACCCACCTACTGGCGGGTCAATATAAAATATCCTTAAATGTGGTTAAGCATTTTTTCTTGCTAATACCTTTTCGACGGCTGCGATGACATGTGGCGCATCCAGACCGTATTTTTCCAAAAGCTGTGCGGGCGTACCACTTTCTCCAAAAGTGTCCTGCGTACCGACCAACTCAATAGGAACAGGGAAATTGGTCGCTGCTACATGCGCAACACTTTCGCCCAGACCGCCCCAGATGTTGTGCTCTTCCACTGTGACGGCGGCTTTGGTCTTGGAGATGGATTTGATGATGGCTTCCGTGTCCAAAGGTTTGATAGTGTGTATGTTGATGACTTCCACGCTGATGCCTTTTTCTTCCAGTGCCAGTCCAGCCTCGATGGCTTTCCAGACCATGTGGCCGCAAGCGAAAATGGAAACGTCTGTACCTTCCGAAACCACCTGTGCCTTGCCTATGACGAAGTCACTGCCGTCAACGGTAGTCCAGTTAGGCCATTTTGGACGTCCAAAACGCAGGTAAACAGGTCCTTGGTAATCGGCAATAGCAATGGTCGCCGCCTTGGTCTGGTTAAAGTCGCAAGGGTTGATGACCGTCATGCCTGGCAACATTTTCATCAAGCCGATGTCTTCCAGTATCTGGTGCGTTGCACCGTCTTCGCCCAAGGTCAGTCCGGCATGGCTGGCGCATATTTTTACGTTCTTGTTGCTGTAAGCGATGCTCTGCCGTATCTGGTCATATACACGTCCTGTACTGAAATTCGCAAAAGTCGTTGTATATGGAATCTTGCCACCTATTGTCAGGCCTGCGGCAATGCCGATCATATTGGCTTCCGCAATACCCACTTCATGGTACCTGTCGGAGAAGTCCTTGATATAAGGCTCCAACTTGAAAGACCCTGCCAAATCCGCCGTCAACACAACGACGTCCTGATTTTTTTTACCTACTTCGTATATACCCTCACCAAAACCAGCCCTGGTTTCCTTTTCGTTCTGAACTTTGACTGTATCTTTTAACATTATAAATGGTTTGATTAATATTTCGGTTGCAATGTTAGCAAAAAAAAATGACGTTTGGATTGCCAAACCTTACATTTAAAGATATTTTCGGTTTGAGCTAACAGCCAGCAGCTAAAGGCTGACAGTTTTCTTTACACTCCTTCTTCTTTCAGTTTCAGTTCCCATTTCCATGCGGTGGACATCATGTCGTCGAGGTTGTATTGGAGCTGCCAGCCGAGTTCGGAAACGGCGTGCTGGTTGTTGGCATAGATGGCAATGACGTCGCCGGTACGTCTGGGCCCGATTGTATAATTGAGAGGGACGCCGCTCACTTTTTCAAATGCCTTGATGACCTCCAATACCGTCACACCATTGCCGGAACCGAGATTGAAAACCTCACAATTGGTCTTGTTCTTACCTCTTTCCACATATTCAATCGCCAGCGAATGTGCGTGTGCGATGTCCGACACATGGATAAAATCGCGTAGGCAACTTCCGTCCCTCGTGTCATAATCATCACCGTAAACAACCATCTGCGGCAGCTTGCCAATAGCTGTCTGCGTCACGGCCGGAACGAGGTTCTGCGGCCTTCCGAGCGGCAGCTCTCCTATTTCGATGGACGGATGCGCACCGACGGGGTTGAAATAACGCAGCAGGACGATGTTGGTTTCCGGATGTACTTTCGCGTAGTCCTTCAATATGGTTTCCGCCATCTGCTTGGTCGCACCGTAGGGCGATTCGGCAGGTTTGGTAGGCGTCTGTTCCGTTACGGGAATCCTGTCGGGGTTGCCGTACACCGTGCAGGAAGAGGAAAACACGAAAGAGGGGACTTTGTATTCTTCCACGTTTTTCAACAGGTTGACCAAACCGACAAGGTTGTTTTCGTAATAATACAAAGGCAATTCCACCGATTCGCCGACAGCCTTGTATGCCGCGAAATGGATGATGCCGTCGATATCTTTGTTTTCTTCAAACACCTGCTTTACGGCTGCATAGTCCTTGAGGTCCACCTGATAGTTTTTGAGCTTTTTTCCGGTGATTTTTTCAATACCGTCCAATAGCTTGGTTGTAGACTTGGAATTGTCGTCGATGGAGATAACTTCCACGTCATTGTCCATCAGATCCACGACGGTGTGCGCGCCGATGTAGCCACAACCTCCAGTAACTAGTATTTTGTTCATTTGATGATTGATTGTTGTCGGTGTAAAAATAAAAGTAAAAAGATAAAAGTAAAAATATGTTATGGCAAAGGGAAAACAAGGGTTTGTCTATTTCATTCTCTACCGATTTGTATTGACATGCCAATGCTCTAATCTTTTTTCTTAAACGAAAAATACCTTTGCGAAAAATAGCTGAACGCTGTCACCAGCACGACATTGACATAATAGGACGGCGTAGACCACCAATGGAAAATACCCACAAACAGTTTCATCAGCCAATAATTGAGTACCAGACATACCAGCACGACCAGAAAATACCGGAAAAGCTGTATCCGCCTTGGGAGTTCCGACCCTTGGAACACGACGAACATACTTAGATAAAAACCTATCGGAAACGTAATCAGAAACGTCAGAAACAACGTCGCGATATGCGCCGATATGGCTATCGGACCAATATAAACCACCTGTTGCTTCAATACAAAATTGTAAACCACCGGATACAACACCATGCTCAACAACAGGTTGCCGCCGCCACAGGCCGCATACCGATACGTCTGCAACGGCAGAAAACGCCGAAACAGTGGATAGAAAAAATCCAGAAAAGACAATATAGCCTGCTTGACTTTGAGATGTAATCGGTACATATTACTTTTGCGCGCGCAAATGTAGTGCGAAAATTGTAGACGGTAGCAGAAAAAATCTTACCTTTGCGCTCCCGAATCAAATCCCTCGGGAGATTTTTTATGAGTGAAAACAATATTGTTCATCCAAACGCTGAAGCACAGGAGACTCCCGCAGTCGTGACTGCCGAGCCTACAGCGACAACAAATGTACCCGTGCAAAACGAAGTGGAAATTGTTCTTTCCGCTCACGATGACTTCGACTGGAGTGTGGACAAACGCAACGTTTCCCACTACACCAAGGAAGAAAAAGAAAAATACGACAAAGTGTACGACGACACTTTTGTCCAGATTGAGGATGGCGAACTCGTCGAAGGTACGGTCGTAGGACTTACCAAGACGGATGCCGTTATCAACATCGGTTTCAAAAGCGATGGCCTGATTTCCCTCAATGAATTTCGCGACCTGCCTTCCCTGTCCATCGGCGACAAAGTGGAAGTCATGGTTCTGGAAAAAGAAGACCGCAACGGACACCTCAACCTTAGCCGTCGCTCTGCACGTATCTTCCGCGCTTGGGAAAGAATCGTGGAAGTACACAAAACCGGCGAAATCGTTACGGGTGTCGTTACCAGCAAAACGAAAGGTGGCTTGATCGTGGACGTATTTGGCATGGAAACATTCCTGCCCGGTTCACAGATCGACGTCAAACCCGTTACCGATTACGACCAGTTCGTTGGTAAAACAATGGAATTTAAAGTCGTTAAAGTCAACGAAACCATCAAAAACGCTGTCGTTTCCCATAAAGCGCTTATCGAAAGCGATATCGAGGCCCAAAGAGCCGAAATCATCAGCAAACTGGAAAAAGGCCAAGTATTGGAAGGTACGGTCAAGAACATTACGGACTTCGGTGCGTTCATGGATCTTGGCGGCCTGGACGGTCTGCTGTACATCACCGACATCTCCTGGGGTCGTATCTCGCACCCTGCCGAGGTGCTGAAACTCGACCAGAAACTGAACGTGGTTGTTCTCGACTTCGACGACGACAAAAAACGTATCAGTCTTGGCCTGAAACAACTGACACCACATCCATGGGACGTGCTGCCTGAAAACATCGTCGAAGGCGCTACCGTCAAAGGCAAAGTCGTCAACATCGAAGACTACGGTGCTTTCCTGGAAATACTTCCAGGTGTCGAAGGTCTTGTACACGTAAGCGAAATCACTTGGGCCAACACGCCTATCAACGCGAAAGAATTTTTCAAACTTGGCGACGAACACGAAGCGAAAGTCGTCACTTTGGACAAGGAAGCACGTAAGATGAGCCTTTCCATCAAACAGTTGACGGAAGACCCATGGGAAACCATCGAAAACAAATATCCTGAAAACAGCAAGCACACCGGTGTTGTCAAAAACATCACCCCTTACGGCGTGTTTGTTGAACTGGAACCTGGCATCGGCGGCATGATACACATCAGCGACCTTAGCTGGCTGAAACGTTTCAACCACCCATCAGAATACACCAAGGTCGGCAACGACATCGACGTCATCATCCTGGCGATCGACAAGGAAAACCGCAAATTGCAGTTGGGACACAAGCAACTGGAAGAAGATCCCTGGAACACACTGGAAGCGACTTTCGGCATCGGCTCCGTCCACGAAGGAACCGTCATCCGCAAGGATGAAAAAGGTGCTATCGTCCAGTTGCCTTACGGATTGGAAGGATTTGTTCCTAACCGCCACCTGGCAAAAGAAAACGGAACTTCCATCGCTGCGGATGAAACCAACAACTTCATGGTCATCGAATTTGACCGCAACGAAAAACGCATCGTATTGAGCCACGCCCGCATCTGGGAACAGGCACAGCACGCTGTCGAAGAAGCGGTTAAAAAAGAAGCCCGTGCAGAACAGGAATCTACCAAACAGGCAGTCAAAAACCTCCAGAGCCAAGCTAAGAACGAAAAAACCACGCTTGGAGACCTTGGAGCCTTGGCTGAAATAAAGGCAAAATTGAAGGAAGAGGAAAAAGGATAACCATAATGCTCCTTCCTTAATAACAGTGCGCCGTAGCAGTCTGCTACGGCGCACTTGTTTTTTTACAACTAGTGGAAAGAACCAGAAAATTAAAGAATGCCGGAAACACAATAAAACACCTCAAATACGTTAATAGTCATAAACAAAGGGATTCCACACAACATGAATTGGAAAAAACAGGTCTTCCATACCATACTGACTACATCTTTAGTATATGCCAAAGCACAGGATCCACATTTTTCACAGTATTTTGCCGCACCTTTGACCATCAACCCGGCACTCGCCGGAAAATTTGACGGGGACTTTAGAGCCAACGCCAACTTTCGCAACCAATGGAGCAATATCGACAATGGATACAAAACCTTTACAGGATCGGTTGACATGCCTATCCTGAAAAACAGGATAGACGATCGCGACCGACTCGCAGTCGGCGTATCTGGCTATACCGACAAAAGTGCAAGGGGGGCGGTCAATCTCAACTATTTTTCCATTACCTCTGCATTCCACAAAGGCCTTGACACGGAAGGTTGGCAACAGATTGGACTGGGCTTACAGGCTACTTATGCCGACATGGTCATCAATACCTCCCGGCTACGTTTCGCAGACCAGATTACACCTTACGGATTTACCAACCTATCGGAGGAGAACTTCAACAACACATTGAAAAACCACTATTTCGACGTCAACGCAGGACTGCTCTATACCTACAGCACATCGGAGGATAACAACTACTACATCGGCACAAGCATGTACCATATCAACCGACCGAAACAGAACTTCACCATCGGAGATTTCCAAATCGCTCCCAGGTACACTTTCCACGGTGGGGGATACTTCCCTGCCGGCGACCAAAAATATCTGCACCTAAGTGCCCTGCACAGCAGACAAAGCGGGACAAACGAAACGCTGATCGGAGGTGCCTTACAATTCCAGATCAGTGACCCTTATAACACGCTGACCAATACCAACTTCTTCGCCGGTGGCTGGATCCGGCTCAATGACGCCGTCATCCCTTACATTGGACTGGAATATTACAATGTGCGTCTGGGTATTACCTACGACATCAATACGTCCAATACCAAGACGGTCGTGCAAGGTCGGAATGGGCTGGAACTCTCGTTACAGTACGTGTTTAAGAAAGACCCTGAAAAGTCGGCGTACATACGTAAGCCCAATCCGTGGTACTAGGGAAAACATATTGAGCAATATACACAGAAAAAGCCGCTCTAAATAAAAAGAGCAGCTTTTGGATATCTATCGGTCAATCTCCTATTTTACGGAATCAACCAATGCTTTGAAGGTCTCTGGTTCGTTCATGGCAAGGTCGGCCAATATCTTACGATCCAAGGTGATACCTTTTTTGTTCAATTTGTCGATGAATTCGCTGTATTTCAGGCCTTCTGCGCGTACCGCCGCATTGATACGGACGATCCACAGTTGACGGTAGTCGCGTTTTTTGAGTTTACGACCGACGTAAGCGTAGGTCATACCTTTTTCAACGATGTTTTTGGCTACGGTGTAGACGTTCTTACGTTTTCCGTAGTATCCTTTTGCTTGCTTGAGGATTCTTTTTCTTCTTGCCCTTGAAGCAACAGCATTTACTGAACGTGGCATAATGTATAAGTTTGGGTACGACACGAAGTCGCACGGATTGTAAAAATGGTTTCTTTTCCTTTAACAACTATTTCCTACCCAAGAGGTGCAGGACAAATTTTTTCTGTACGCTCGCTATCGTACCGTCGATACGCATGGCGCGCTTTCTCTTTTTTGATTTTTTGGTAAGGATGTGGCGCTTGAACGGTTTTTGGAAAGAAATTTTACCGGTTCCTGTCAGATGAAAACGTTTTTTGGCACCTGAATGTGTCTTAACTTTTGGCATTATGATAATCTAAATAAGATTACGCCCTGCTGGCGTTCTACTCAGGTAGAAACTTGTCGAGCCTTACGGGCAATTCCCTTTGGGGGCTGCAAAAGTAGGCATTTTTGTCCGACCGGAAAAAATTATTTTGAAAAGCATCCTATTTTGCATCAAACCATATCGGTGTCTCGTCGTCCGGAACGGCATTGTAGTTGATGGTCAGTTCATCGCCTTTCTTGATGGGCTTGACGGTGCGTACACGCATTTCCTGATTTTCAAAATCCATCTCGTATATACAGTTGGCATGGTAGGAATGGTTGTACATCGATAAGTATCCCATTGCCACGCCGGCACCCTTGTAGTCCTCGCCCCATTCAAATATATAGTTCAATAGCTCCGTTTTCTCAATATGCTTCCGGTCGGCGGGCGACAAGGCGACGACGGGTGAGATTTCTATCGTCGTCCCGACACGTATATTTTCCGTCGTAAATACGCCACGGCCACCCAACTGGGATGCTGTAACGGTCAAGTAAGGCATGATCATAACAAGTAAAAAGGTAAAAGTAAAGAAAATATGGTTTGCAACGGAAGATTTATGGTTTACGCTATAAGGACGGCAAACTGCGTTCTGTTATAAAGTCGTTGACCCGCCAATATCGGGTGCATTTCGCTTTGTTCACCTACGGTGGCTGCTCCGCGGTCGGTGAGAATAGTTCAAATTTTCACTCATTAGATGAAAATAGTGGTCGGTGAGGACACCGACCACTAGTGCTTCTACTGGCGTGGCGTCTGCGCCGGCCAGCGAAAATTGAACAATCAACTTTTTTTTACTTTTTACTTATTTAACGTAAGTTCGGGATAAGAAAGAGTCATCATAATTTGATTTTAAATAAGTTATGTTCTTTTGCCTTGATGCAAAAGAACCAAAAAATCAAGACGGTATTGAATTGACTAAAAATCAACGCATAAGTCGGAAACAAAAGAAACTCACTCCGCTTCGCTACGTTCAGACAACTTTTATTTCTATCGACTTATTTC